>NZ_JABANZ010000005.1:0-636770 GCF_013074405.1 Erwinia sp. JH02 | reverse complement strand
GTAGTGTGGGGTCTCCCCATGCGAGAGTAGGGAACTGCCAGGCATCAAACGAAGAAAGAACCCCGACCGAAAGGCCGGGGTTTTTTTTCGTCTGCGATTTAATCATTGCCATGTATGTCCCCTATTTAGAACAAAATCAGAACGTTAATAGTTGCTGAATCGAAGCAATCCTCCTCTGCATTGCCTGTTTCCTCACCACTAATGAGTCGATCGTTACTCTATACTGAGCAATGAGATGAAACATTTTCAATAATCGGATGAGTACTCGACATTCGGGCAGAGGCACGTTATCTTTGGCTGTCTGGATGTCTAAACGTATAAGCGTATGTAGTGAGGAAGCAGGTCATGCCGATCAGGGTACCCGATGAATTACCAGCCGTAAGTTTTTTGCGCGACGAGAACGTCTTTGTTATGACGTCCACGCGTGCCAGCACGCAGAATATTCGCCCGCTGAAAGTGCTGGTACTGAATTTGATGCCAAAGAAGATCGAAACTGAAAACCAATTTTTGCGTCTGCTTTCTAACTCCCCGCTGCAGATCGACATCCAGCTACTGCGCATCGACAGCCGCGAGTCACGCAATACGCCATCGGAACATCTGAATAACTTCTACTGTAATTTCGAAGACATTCAGAATGATAACTACGATGGACTGATCGTGACAGGTGCCCCGCTCGGGCTGGTCGACTTCTGCGATGTCGCGTACTGGCCGCAAATCCAGAAGGTTTTGCACTGGGCAAAAGAGCACGTGACTTCCACGTTATTTGTCTGTTGGGCTGTACAGGCGGCACTGAATATTCTGTATGGCATTCCAAAACAGACCCGCGAAAACAAATTATCAGGTGTGTTTGAGCATCAAATCTTACATCCTCACGCACTGTTAACGCGCGGCTTTGACGATACCTTCCTGGCGCCACATTCACGTTATGCTGACTTCCCCACTCAGCTACTGCGTGACTATACTGACCTGGAAATTTTTGCTGAGTCGGACCAGACCGGTGCATATCTGTTTGCCAGCAAAGACAAACGCCTGGCCTTTGTCACCGGCCATCCTGAATATGATGCACTGACGCTGTCCGGTGAATTCCACCGTGATTTTGATGCGGGCCTGAATCCGGAAGTGCCCTTTAACTACTTCCCGAATGACAACCCGGCATTGCCACCGCGTGCCAGCTGGCGTAGTCACGGTAACCTGCTGTTCTCCAACTGGCTGAACTACTACGTATACCAGATCACACCGTTCGATCTGCGTCATATGAACCCAACACTCGAGTAAACACTCCCCCTGTTCTGTTACCAGGTGGATCATCGATCCACCTTAAACACCGCCCACTCCCCCCTCTCTCATTTTGCTGAATCCAGTCACCCGATCGCGATCTCATTATTCTGTGAAAACAACTTCCTGTTGATTTGTAATTTTAATTATATATAAATCAATTCATTGAGTTCATATTGAGTTTAAAATGGAAATAGTTTTTGATTTTGAAATTTAACTGATGCTATTTTGATCCTGCAGTTCAAAGATTGTTCAAAGAAGATCGCCGGGTAACACATTGCATACCCGGTAGCATCGATGACAGGAGCAAACAGATGACACAGCAGGTAATTAGCAGGGAACTGGCCTTCCAGCGCGCATTTGGTGAGGATGAACAGCAGATTCTCACCGATGAAGCCGTCGATTTTCTTAGCGATCTGGTGGTGAAGTTCACGCCGCGCCGCCAGGCACTGCTATCAGAACGTGCACGGATACAGTGCCGGATTGATGGGGGAGAACTCCCATGTTTTATTTCGGAAATGGATTCCATTAAAAATGGCGAGTGGACAATCCGCGGTATTCCAGCAGATTTGCAGAACCGCAGAGTCGAGATCACCGGCCCGGTAGAGCGCAAGATGGTCATCAATGCGCTCAATGCTAACGTGAATGTGTTTATGGCTGACTTTGAAGACTCGTTGGCCCCTGCATGGGACAAAGTGATCGCCGGACAGATCAATCTGCGCGATGCGATCAACGGCACCATCAGCTACACCAATGAGGCCGGGAAGATCTATCAGCTGAAGCCCGATCCGGCAGTACTGATCTGCCGTGTTCGCGGCCTGCACCTGCCTGAAAAGCATGTCACATGGCGCGATGAGCCGATCCCGGGCAGCCTGTTTGATTTTGCGCTCTACTTTTTCCACAACGTGAATGCGCTGCTGGCAAAGGGAAGCGGGCCTTACTTCTATCTGCCGAAAACCCAGTCGTATCAGGAAGCGGCCTGGTGGAGTGATGTGTTCAGCTACACCGAAGATCGTTTCGATCTCCCGCGTGGGACGATCAAAGCGACCTTGCTGATCGAAACCTTACCGGCCGTTTTCCAGATGGACGAGATCCTCTGGCACCTGCGCGATCATATTGTTGGCCTGAACTGCGGCCGCTGGGATTACATCTTCAGCTACATCAAAACCCTGAAAAATCATCCCGATCGTGTTTTACCCGATCGCCAGTCCGTGACGATGGATCAGGGTTTCCTGGATGCGTATTCACGCCTGCTGATCAAAACCTGTCACCGGCGCGGCGCGTTCGCGATGGGGGGAATGGCAGCGTTTATTCCCAGCAAAGACGCAGAGCGCAATCGGTGGGTGCTGGACAAAGTACAGGCCGACAAACAGCGTGAAGCGGCTAACGGTCACGATGGCACCTGGATTGCTCACCCCGGTCTGGCCGATACGGTGATGACCATTTTTGACCAGGTGCTGGGTGAACGTCCAAACCAACTCCAGGTGATGCGTGAACAGGATGCAGACATCACCGCAGAACAGTTGCTGGCCCCCTGTGCGGGTGAGCGTACTGAAGAGGGTATGCGCGCCAATATTCGGGTGGCTGTGCAGTACATCGAAGCCTGGATCAACGGCAACGGCTGCGTGCCTATCTATGGACTGATGGAAGATGCCGCCACCGCTGAAATCTCACGTACCTCAATCTGGCAATGGATTCATCACCGCAAAACGCTGCAAAGCGGTGAAGTGGTCACTGAAGCCCTGTTCCGCAAGATGCTGACAGAAGAGTTGCAGGTGATCCGGCAAGAGCTGGGTGACTTACGCTATCACGAAGGGCGCTTCGATGAGGCCGCTTCACTGATGGAACGCATTACCACTGAATCCGAACTGGTTGAGTTTCTGACTCTGCCGGGCTACCGCTTACTTCCCTGAACCCTGACAAGGAGCTCCATCATGACTTCTCGTACCCAACAGATTCAGCAGACAGAACAATCCTGGCGCGATGCACGCTGGGATGGCATCACCCGTCCGTACAGCGCTGAAGAGGTGGTCAAACTGCGTGGCTCGGTTAACCCGGTCTGTACGCTGGCCCAAAATGGAGCAGAAAAACTCTGGGCGCTGCTTAATGGCGGCGCAAAGAAAGGTTATATCAATAGCCTGGGCGCACTGACGGGCGGGCAGGCACTGCAACAGGCGAAAGCGGGGATTGAGGCGATCTACCTCTCCGGCTGGCAGGTGGCGGCCGATGCTAACCTCGCCGCCAGCATGTACCCGGACCAGTCGCTGTATCCGGCTAACTCCGTCCCGTCGGTGGTGGAACGCATCAATAACACCTTCCAGCGTGCCGATCAGATTCAGTGGTCATCGAATATTGAGCCTGGCGATCCGCGCTATGTGGACTATTTCCTGCCGATCGTGGCCGATGCGGAAGCCGGATTTGGCGGCGTACTCAATGCCTTTGAACTGATGAAGTCGATGATTCAGGCCGGCGCAGCGGGCGTGCACTTTGAAGACCAGCTGGCATCAGTGAAGAAGTGCGGCCATATGGGCGGCAAAGTGCTGGTGCCGACTCAGGAAGCGATTCAGAAACTGGTGGCTGCACGTCTGGCGGCTGATGTGATGGGCGTGCCTACGGTGTTGATTGCCCGCACGGATGCGGATGCAGCAGACCTGATCACCTCCGACTGCGATGATTATGACCGTGAATTTATTAGCGGAGAACGCACACCGGAAGGTTTCTTCCGCACCCATGCCGGTATTGAGCAGGCGATCAGCCGGGGTCTGGCGTACGCACCTTATGCTGATGTGATCTGGTGTGAAACCTCAAAGCCGGATCTTGAGCAGGCGCGGCGCTTTGCCGAAGCCATTCACGCGCGCTTCCCGGGTAAACTGCTGGCCTATAACTGCTCGCCGTCATTTAACTGGAAGAAGAACCTCGACGACAACACCATTGCCCGCTTCCAGCAGGCGCTGTCAGAGATGGGCTACAAATACCAGTTCATTACCCTGGCGGGCATCCACAGCATGTGGTTCAACATGTTCGACCTCGCACAGGCTTACGCACAGGGGGAAGGCATGCGCCACTATGTAGAGAAAGTACAGCAGCCGGAGTTTGCCGCGATTAAACAGGGCTACACCTTCTCCTCGCATCAGCAGGAGGTCGGAACGGGATACTTTGATCATGTCACCACCATCATCCAGGGCGGGGTGTCATCGGTGACGGCACTGACGGGATCGACGGAAGAAGAACAGTTCTGATCCTGGGTCGAGCATGCCCGACCCCTACACGTATCCGGGGCATGTCCGACCCGACACGTATCCCGGATATGTCCGACCCGACACCTATTCTGGGCCTGTCCGACCTCCACAGACTTCTGTAGGGGACGGGCATGCCCGTCCCTTCTTCATGCTGACGCCTGAGGTGAATCATGCCGATACTGGAAACCCTGATTGCCCGCACCATCCTGCAGGGATTTGACGCGCAGTATGGACGTTTTCTGGAAGTCACTGGCGGGGCGCAACAGCGTTTTGAACAGGCCGACTGGCAGGCGGTGCAACTGGCGATGAAAGCGCGTATCCATCTCTACGATCACCATGTGGGTCTGGTGGTAGAACAGCTGCGCTGTATTACCGCCTCGCAGTCGGAAGACCGTGATTTTTTGCAACGGGTAAAGGCCATCTACACCGATTTGCTGCCGGACTACCCGCGTTTTGAAATAGCCGAAAGCTTCTTTAATTCCGTCTACTGCCGTCTGTTCAGCCACCAGGCTCTGACGCCGGAACGACTGTTTATCTTCAGTTCACAACCAGAGCAGCGATTTCGCACCATTCCACGCCCACTGGCAAAAAACTTCAGTGCGGCCGATGGCTGGCAGCCTTTGCTGAGCCGTTTACTGCACGATCTGCCGTTGCGCCTGCCTTGGCAGGATATGGCGCGAGATATCCAGTATATCATTGCGCATCTGCGGGAAAACTTTAGCGCCAGTGAGCTGCAACAGGCGAATTTACAGGTCGCCAATGAACTGTTTTACCGGAATAAGGCTGCCTGGCTGGTTGCCAAACTGCGCACGCCTTCAGGAGTCTGCGCCTTCCTGCTGCCGATTCACCGCAGTGACGAAGGCACATTGTTTATTGATACCTGCCTGACGCGCAACCGTGAGGCCAGCATCGTCTTTGGCTTCGCCCGCTCCTACTTTATGGTGTATGCCCCGTTGCCTGCGGCGCTGGTTGAATGGCTGCGTGAGATCCTGCCGGGCAAAACTACGGCTGAACTCTATATGGCGATTGGCTGCCAGAAGCATGGCAAAACCGAAACGTATCGCGAATATCTCCACTATATGAGCGCAACAAACGAGCAGTTTGTCGTGGCGCCCGGCGTACCAGGGCTGGTGATGCTGGTGTTTACCCTGCCGGGCTTTGATCGGGTATTTAAAGTGATTAAAGATCGCTTTGCGCCGCAGAAAGAGGTGACGCCAGAGCGGGTGCGTCAGTGCTATCAGCTGGTCAAAGAGCATGACCGCGTGGGCAGAATGGCGGATACCCAGGAATTCGAAAATTTTGCTATCGAAGAGAAGCGCATCAGCCCGGCGCTGCTGGCGCTGCTGGAGCAAGAGGTGCCGGAGAAATTGCAACGGAACGGGGAGATGCTGACCATCAGCCATCTGTATATGGAACGGCGTATGACCCCGCTTAACCTGTGGCTGGAGCAGGCCAGTGCGCAGCAACGACGAGAGGCGATAGAAGAGTACGGAAATGCGGTGAAGCAGCTGGCGGCGGCCAATATCTTCCCTGGCGATATGCTGTATAAAAATTTTGGCGTCACCCGTCACGGGCGGGTGGTGTTCTATGACTACGATGAAATCAGCTATATGACTGAAGTGAACTTCCGCGATATCCCCGCCGCACGCTACCCGGAAGATGAATTAAGCCACGAGCCCTGGTACAGCGTGTCGCCAGAAGACGTGTTTCCGGAAGAGTTTCGTCACTACCTGTGCGCCGATCCGGCCATCGCCACACTGTTTGATGAAATGCACGCGGAGCTGTTTCACGCCGACTTCTGGCGCGGGCTACAGCAGCGTATCCGCGCGGGTCACATTGAAGATGTGTTCGCCTACCGCCGCCGCCAGCGCTTCAGTCAGCGTTATCGTTCACTGCAAACGGCAGGTTAGCGCGATCCGCCGTATTCACGGGTGATCTCTTTCGCCGCTTTGATCACCAGTGCACCGATTTCGGTAACACGGTCGTCGGTAATGCGTGAGATCGGGCCGGAGATGGAAATCGCTGCGAAAGGTTCGCGGTGTTCGTCGTAGATGCAGGCGGCAATGCAGCGCAGACCCAGCGCGTGTTCTTCATCATCAAACGAATAACCGGCCTTGCGTACCTGCGCAAGATTCTCTTTCAGGCTGTGTGGTGACATCAACGTTTTCGGCGTGTAGTGATGTAGCCCCTGACGATGCAGTAGTTCGCTCACCTGCTTATCATCAAGGTTGGCGAGAAATGCCTTACCTGCACCGGAGGCGTGCATCGGCAGTTTGCCGCCAATCGGCGCTGACATGCGCATTAGCTGAGTGCATTGCACCTGATCGATAATCACCGCCTGGTGATCGCTGATGTCTAACACCGCCAGATTCACCGTTTCGCCGGAGGCCTCCATCAGTGTGCGTAGCATCGGATGGACCAGTGCCAGCAGGTTACGGCTTTGCAAAAAGCTACTGCCGACCACAAACGCGTGCGCCCCAATAGTCCACAGCCCTAAATCCCCGACCTGCCGCACAAATCCCTGTTGCTGCATAGTGGTCAACAAGCGATGTGTGGTGGAGTTAGGTAACCCGGCCTGCTGTGCCAGTTCAGTGAGCGCCACATTACCGTGGGACTCAGCAATAAATTCCAGCAGCTTCAGACCACGGGTTAACGACTGAACCTGCCCGGCAGGCGCAGCAGTAGATGCAGCGGCGGCACGCGGCTTCTTGCCGCGTTTCACGACGACGGGGGTGACCATACCTGACTCCTTTTTGCGCATTATGGAAATCATTTTCGTTCTATACCCGTCATACTTCAAGCTGCTTCTGCATTTGTCATCAGACTGAAAATGTCTCACCTGGCATCACTGTTACCCGCACAAAAGTTGTGCCAGTATGACGTGCTGGCAGTGGTGCCTGGGTGAGATGCTGAAGGGGAAGAGTGGTGAGTAACCGGATTGAAGCGCTGCATCAGCAGTTGAAAAAACGCATTATGCTGCTGGATGGCGGCATGGGAACCATGATCCAGAGCTACAGACTGGAAGAAGAGGATTTTCGCGGTGCGCGTTTTGCCGACTGGCCGAGCGATCTAAAAGGCAACAACGATCTGCTGGTGCTGACGAAACCCGAGATGATTAGCGAAATCCACAACGGCTACCTCGCCGCAGGTGCAGATATCCTCGAAACTAACACCTTCAACTCCACCACCATCGCGATGGCCGATTACCAGATGGAATCCCTGTCGGCCGAGATCAACTACGTCGCCGCGAAACTGGCGCGGGCCTGTGCCGACGAGTGGACGGCACGCACCCCGGATCGTCCACGCTATGTCGCAGGTGTGTTAGGGCCCACTAACCGCACCTGCTCCATTTCTCCTGATGTCAACGATCCCGCATTTCGTAATGTCACCTTTAACCAGCTGGTGGAAGCTTACCGCGAATCCACCCGCGCGCTGGTGGAGGGGGGCGCTGACATCATCATGATTGAAACGGTGTTCGATACCCTGAATGCCAAAGCGGCGATCTTTGCCGTTAAAGAGGAATTTGAAGCGCTGGGGGTTGAGCTGCCGCTGATGATCTCCGGTACCATCACCGATGCTTCAGGCCGAACGCTCTCTGGCCAGACGACGGAAGCCTTCTATAACTCACTGCGCCACGCGGAACCGCTCTCCTTTGGCCTGAACTGTGCTCTTGGTCCAGACGAGTTACGTCAGTACGTAGCGGAGCTGGCGCGTATTGCCGAAGGGTATGTCACCGCACACCCGAATGCCGGGTTACCCAACGCTTTTGGTGAATACGATCTGGATGCGCAGATCATGGCCGAACAGATTGGTGAATGGGCGCAGGCCGGCTTCCTGAACATTGTCGGCGGCTGCTGCGGTACCACGCCAGAGCATATCGCGGCGATGGCGAAAGCGGTTGAGGGCGTTGCCCCGCGTCCGCTACCAACGCTGCCCGTTGCCTGCCGCCTTGCCGGGCTGGAGCCGCTGAACATCAGCGCAGAAAGCCTGTTTGTCAACGTGGGGGAACGGACTAACGTCACCGGCTCGGCGAAATTTAAACGACTGATCAAAGAAGAAAAGTATAACGAAGCGCTGGAAGTGGCTTTGCAACAGGTGCAAAGCGGCGCACAGATTATTGATATTAATATGGATGAGGGGATGCTCGACGCTGAAGCAGCGATGGTGCGTTTTCTCAACCTGATTGCCGGGGAACCGGATATTGCGCGTGTGCCCATTATGATCGACTCCTCGAAATGGGAGGTGATCGAGAAAGGTCTGCAATGTATCCAGGGCAAGGGCATCGTTAACTCGATCTCCATGAAAGAGGGCGTCGCTCAGTTCCTGCGTCATGCCCGCCTGGTGCGGCGTTACGGTGCGGCAATGGTGGTGATGGCCTTTGATGAAGTGGGCCAGGCGGATACCCGTGCGCGTAAAATCGAGATCTGCCGCCGCGCCTACAAGCTGCTGACGGAAGAGGTCGGCTTCCCGCCGGAAGATATTATTTTTGACCCGAATATCTTCGCGGTCGCCACCGGCATTGAAGAGCACAACAACTACGCGATGGACTTTATCGGCGCCTGTGAAGACATCAAACGCGAACTGCCGCATGCGATGATTTCGGGCGGGGTGTCCAACGTGTCGTTTTCCTTCCGGGGTAACGACCCGGTGCGTGAAGCGATTCACGCGGTCTTCCTCTACCACGCTATCCGTAACGGCATGGATATGGGGATCGTGAATGCCGGGCAGCTGGCAATCTATGACGACCTGCCTGCCGACCTGCGTGATGCGGTAGAGGACGTGGTGCAAAACCGTCGCGACGACGGCACCGAACGTCTGCTGGAGCTGGCAGAGAAATATCGTGGCAGCAAAGCCGATGATGACAGCACCAAGCCGCAGGCCGAATGGCGCAGCTGGGACGTGGCAAAACGCCTGGAATACTCGCTGGTTAAAGGGATTACCGAATTTATTGAAGTCGATACGGAAGCCGCACGCCTGTTGGCCGCCCGTCCGATCGAAGTGATTGAAGGGCCACTGATGGCCGGTATGAACGTGGTCGGTGACCTGTTTGGCGAGGGTAAAATGTTTCTGCCACAGGTGGTGAAATCAGCGCGTGTGATGAAACAGGCGGTGGCCTGGCTGGAACCCTATATTGAAGCCAGCAAAGAGAAGGGCAGCACCAACGGTAAAATCGTTCTGGCGACGGTAAAAGGCGATGTGCACGATATCGGCAAAAATATCGTTGGCGTGGTGTTGCAGTGTAATAATTACGAAATCATTGACCTGGGCGTGATGGTGCCCAGCGATAAGATCCTGAAAACCGCCCGCGAACACAACGCCGATATTATCGGCCTGTCTGGCCTGATCACCCCGTCACTGGACGAGATGGTCAACGTGGCGAAAGAGATGGAGCGCCAGGGCTTTACAATACCGCTGTTGATTGGTGGGGCTACCACGTCTAAAGCGCACACTGCGGTAAAAATCGAACAGAATTACAGCGGCCCGACGGTATATGTGCAGAACGCCTCGCGCACCGTGGGCGTGGTCTCTGCGCTGCTGTCTGCGACCCAGTACGATGACTTTGTCACCCGCACCCGCAAAGAGTACGACACCGTACGTATTCAGCATGCCCGTAAAAAACCGCGTACGCCGCCGGTGACTTTACAGGTGGCACGTGACAACGATTTTTCCTTCGACTGGGAGAATTACACACCACCGAGAGCACACAGGCTGGGTGTGAGCGAAGTGAGTGCTAACATCGAAACGCTGCGCAACTATATCGACTGGACGCCATTCTTTATGACCTGGTCGCTGGCCGGCAAATATCCGCGCATTCTGGAAGATGAGGTGGTCGGTGAAGAAGCCAAACGGCTGTTCGCCGATGCCAACGCGATGCTGGATCAGCTAAGCCGCGACGGTTCACTCAATCCGCGCGGTGTAGTGGGCATTTTCCCGGCGAACCGCGTCGGGGATGATATCGAAATTTACAGCGACGAATCGCGTACTGAAATTTTGCAAGTGAGTCATCACTTACGCCAGCAGACCGAAAAAAAGGGCTTTGCTAACTATTGTCTCGCCGATTTTGTCGCGCCGAAGTCGAGCGGTAAAGCCGACTATCTGGGCGCATTTGCCGTCACCGCAGGCCTCGAAGAAGATGCCCTGGCAGACGCCTGGGATGCACAGCACGACGACTACAACAAAATCATGGTCAAAGCATTGTCAGATCGCCTGGCGGAAGGTTTTGCCGAATATCTGCATGAGCGGGTGCGTAAAGTGATATGGGGCTTTGCCGCCACGGAAAACCTCAGCAACGACGAGTTGATTCGGGAAAACTACCAGGGGATCCGTCCTGCGCCTGGCTACCCTGCCTGCCCGGAGCACACGGAGAAAGCCACCATCTGGGAACTGCTCGATGTGGAATCCCACACCGGAATGAAACTGACGGAGTCCTTCGCCATGTGGCCGGGGGCGGCGGTGTCCGGCTGGTACTTCAGCCATCCGGAGAGTAAATACTTTGCCGTGGCCCAGCTACAGCGTGACCAGATTGAAGACTACGCCCGGCGTAAAGGGATGTCGGTCACCGACGTTGAACGCTGGTTAGCGCCTAATCTGGGATATGACGCTGATTAAAAACGTGTTCATTGCTCTTCATTGAGAATTGATAAGGTAATCATCGGCTAAACTAACACTATCAGCACAGCGGATGTTGTTACTGCTGTGCATAGTCAGTCTTTCTGAGTGATGAGGTCGATATCTGTGTTAACCCTGCTTAATCTTCTTTCTGCCGTGGCGTTGCTGGTGTGGGGGACGCACATCGTGCGTACCGGCATTATGCGCGTCTACGGTGCCGATCTGCGGCGGGTACTCAGCCGCAGCGTGGCAAAAAAACCGATGGCGTTTCTGGCGGGCATTGGTGTTACCGCCCTGGTGCAGAGCAGCAATGCCACCACCATGCTGGTGACGTCATTTGTCGCCCAGGAGCTGGTGGGGCTGACACCTGCGCTGGTGATCATCCTCGGTGCGGATGTCGGTACGGCGCTGATGGCGCGTATCCTCACGTTTGATCTCTCCTGGCTGTCGCCGTTGTTTATCTTCTTTGGCGTGGTGTTTTTCCTTGGCCGCAAACAGACCCGTGCGGGGCAGATAGGGCGTGCCAGCATCGGGCTGGGGTTAATTCTTCTGGCCTTACAGCTGATTGTTGCTGCTGCCACGCCGATCACCCAGGCCGCCGGGGTAAAAGTGCTGTTCTCATCACTGACCGGTGATGTGATGCTTGATTCACTGATCGGTGCGCTGTTCGCGATTATCAGCTATTCCAGCCTCGCGGCCGTTCTGCTGACCGCCACGCTGACGGCCACCGGGGTGATCTCCTTCAAAGTCGCCCTCTGTCTGGTGGTTGGGGCTAACCTCGGCAGTGGGCTGCTGGCGATGCTGAATAACAGCGCGTCGAACGCTTCCGGCAAACGGGTGGCGCTCGGCAGCCTGCTGTTTAAATTTATCGGCTCGCTGCTGGTGCTGCCGTTTATTGAGCCGCTGGCGGGATGGCTGGAGAAATTGCCGGTCAACGACGAAGAGTTAGTGATTTTCTTCCATGTGTTTTACAACCTGATCCGCTGCGTTGTCATGGTGCCCTTTGCCGAACCGATGGCTGCGCTGTGTCGTCGGCTGATCCGTGAGGAGCCGGAAACCGACCTGCGTCTGAAGCCACGCCATCTTGATCCCGGCTCACTGGATACGCCTGCGCTGGCGCTGGCTAATGCCTCACGTGAAACCCTGCGAATGGGGGATGTGATGGAACAAATGCTGGCGACCTTTAGCAAAGTTGTGCACGGTGAACTGCGGGAAGATCGCGAAATTCGCAAGTTGGATGATGATGTCGATGTGTTGTACACCGCCATCAAACTCTATCTGGCACAGATGCCAAAAGAAGACCTGCCGGAAGAGGATTCACGGCGCTGGGCAGAAATTATTGAGATGGCCCTGAACCTGGAGCAGGCCGGAGATATTCTTGAACGGATGAGTGGCGATGTGGCCGATAAATCACTGGCCGCGCGGCGCGCATTCTCGGTGGAAGGTTTACAGGAGCTGGATGCTCAGTTAGAGCTGCTGACCAACAACCTGCGCCTGAGCCTGTCGGTATTTTTATCCCGCGACATGACCAGTGCGAAACGCCTGCGTCGTTCCAAGCACCGTTTTCGCATCACCAACCGTCGCTACTCGCATGCTCATGTTGATCGTCTGCATCAGCATAATGTTCAGAGCATCGAAACCAGTTCGCTGCATCTGGGGTTACTGGGGGATATGAAGCGCCTTAACTCTCTGTTCTGCGCGGTGGCATACAGCGTGCTGGAGCAGGCGGATGATGACAGAGATGATGAGGAAAGTAGCAGAGTCAGGAAGGTGTAGGGGCCAGGCACGCCTGACCCGCTACGAATGTTAAAACAAACCCCAACAGCAGGTTATTTTTTCTTAATCGCTTTGCCAGACCAGTAACCCGCCAGCAGTGACCCGGACAGGTTATGCCACACGGAGAACAGCGCGCCTGGCAATGCTGCCAGTGGGGAAAAGTACATTTTCCCCAGCGCCGCGGCCAGACCTGAGTTCTGCATGCCCACTTCCAGCGCCAGCGTGCGGCAGGTGGATTCGTCGAAGCCAAACAGCTTGCCGCCCCAGTAGCCGCCCAGCAGACCAATGGCGTTATGCAGGATCACAGCGACAATCACCATCAGCCCCACTGAACCGATAAAGCCCTGGCTGCCTGCCACCACCGCACTGATGATCAACAGAATGCAGACCATGGAAAATGCAGGCAGGTAAGGCTCTACGCGTTTCACCAGGCCGTTCATGGTGTGGTGGATCACCAGGCCGAGGCTGATCGGCACGACGACAATTTTCACAATACTCAGCAGCATGCCCACCACATCCACCTGAATATGGGTATCGACATAGAATTTAGTCAGCAGCGGCGTAGCGAAGACCCCCACCAGCGCCGACACGGAGGAGATGGTTACGGACAGGGCAACATCGCCCTTGGCCAGATAGATCATCACGTTAGAGGCGGTCCCGCTGGCCACGCTGCCCACCAGAATCATACCTGCTGCCAGGTCAGGCGGCATATGGAACAGCTTTGCCAGGCCCCAGGCTGCCAGTGGCATCACCAGATAGTGCAGGAAGGTACCGGCAATCACCGGTGCCGGGCGGGTCAGTACCCGTTTGAAATCGCCGACGTTTAGCGTCACACCCATACCGAACATAATCAGCATCAGCAGGTAAGGCACATAAGGTCCCATGCCGGTGAAGGTCGTGGGCGTGTAATACGCGGCAACAGAGAGCAGGACTGCCCAGAGAGGAAACAGTCGGGTAACAGTGGCGAGCATAGAGAGACTTCCTTTTTAGAATCGCATTTTTTCTTTCAGCGAGTATGCAGATGATGCCAAATTGCCATAGCAAAACAACGCTCATCCCGAAGGATAAGACGTCGAAGATCATAGCATTAAAAATGGGGTGAAAAGTCAGCGAGTTCCGGCGGATATAAAGCAGAAAACCCCACCGGAGTGGGGTTCAGGCAGCACAGCATACTTCTTCTGCCGCCGACGAAAAAACCGGGCAAGGCCCGGTTTCATCATCATTCAAACAGGTTGCGGTGCAGCGTTTGGACAATTTTCTCTGCATCCTGTCCAGGGACAAGGAAGCAGAGATTGTAGCTGCTGGCACCGTAACAGATCATGCGCAGATTGAACGGCTCCAGCACGCCAAACACTTCTTTGCCCACGCCACAGGCCTGAGAAAGTTTGTTGCCGATAATCGCAACCAGCGCGAGATTCTCTTCCACTTCTACCCGGCACAGGGAGGAGAGTTCCGTCAGCAACGCCTGTGTCAGCAGGCTTTCTCCGGTCGAGGTTGAACCGGTGGTATCCAGCGTCAGCGCCACGCTCACTTCAGAGGTGGTGATCAGGTCAACGGAGATATTGTGACGCGCCAGAATGTTGAAGACTTCGGCAAGGAACCCGCGTGCATGCAGCATATTCAGGCTGTGCAGCGTCAGCAGCGTCTGTTTACGGCGCAACGCAAGGGCGCGGAACAGCGGCGGGTTCTCGGTTTTATTGCACACCATGGTGCCACCGGCTGACGGATCTTTGCTGGAACCGACAAACACCGGAATATCACTGCGGACCGCAGGCAACAGCGTCGCCGGATGCAGCACTTTCGCGCCAAATGTCGCCATTTCAGCAGCTTCTTCGAAGGTGATCTCATCGATACGATGGGCAGTATGCACCACGCGCGGATCGGTGGTGTAGATACCCGGCACGTCAGTCCAGATATCAATGCGGCTGGCATGCAGCGCTTCACCCAGCAGGGCAGCCGTATAGTCACTGCCGCCACGGCCTAGCGTGGTGGTGCGGCCCTGTGCTTCACTCCCGATAAAGCCCTGTGTCACCACCAGCGCTTCGTCAGTGCGGGATTTCAGCTGGGTGTTAACCAGTTCGTTCAGCAGCGTGACGTTTGGTTCTGCGCGGCCAAAGCGGTCGTTAGTGCGCATCACTTTACGCACATCGAACCACTCTGCGGCGACCTGACGCTGGCGCAGGATCTCAACAAACAGCAGGGTGGACATCAGTTCACCGTGGCTGACCAGTTCATCGGTCAGGGCGGTAGAGGGCGACAGTGCTGCCGCTTCAGACAGCATACTGATGTTGTCCAGCATGCGGTCGATTTCGTCACGGATGACCGTCGGTTGATCCAGTGCGTCAATGATCGCGTACTGAATACGGCGAATGTCGTCGAGCAGGGAAGCACGCTGTTTTGGCTGCTGGCCTTCAGCCAGTGCAACCAGCAGATTGGTCACACCCGCAGAGGCGGATAAGACAACCAGACGCACATCGGGATTGGACAGCACCACATCAGCGCTGCGGTTCATAGCGGTAAAGTCGGCCACACTGGTGCCGCCAAATTTCGCCACGATCAGATTTTGAGACATTACGATGACTACCTTCGTGTCAGGATTTATTCCATCAGCTTGGCACAAGGGAAGGAGCACAACAGGGGAGGACGTAGAATGAAGGCTACGAGTCACCCAGAAGCGCCCCACCTCGCCGCCCGACTACCGGACGTTGCTGGTGACAACCCAGAGGATTCAGCCCCTGCGGTCGATACGCCCCACTCCGCGTGGTTGATACCTCGGCGTCGCTCCCCATCATGCATTATCAAAGGATTCGGTTCCTCCAATACACTGCCTGGGCGACGCGCCTCTTCTGGCTTACACATTGCGTAAGTTGCGCATAGAAATATCGGGTTATGGCGCGGCTGTCAACGCTTGTCGGCTAATGATTATTCATTTTCGTTATACCCGGGAAGGTATCACTCGTGCTAATCACTTTTGGATCAAAAATCATCGTTTAGACCATAAGCGTCAATTCTTATAAGCACGGTCCGGGCTATAATTTTTTCTCGTAAAAGGGTATGAATAGTCATACTGAAACCCTCCATGCGAATCATTCGCACTGGCGGAGACAAAATCGTGGCGGGATGATAGCTGTAACCTGTTGCAGGAAGAGGGGAGCCGAACGCCCGTAACAGGTAATATATCGTCCGGTCTGAATGACAGTTCTTAAATAAAAAGAGTGTGTTGCTATGAAAAATATCAATCCGACACAAACCGCTGCCTGGCAGGCGCTGCTTCAGCATTTTGAACAAATGAAAGATGTGCAAATTGCTGACCTGTTCGCCAAAGATGCCAACCGGTTTGCTGCCTTCTCTGCCACGTTCGACGATCAGATGCTGGTGGATTTCTCCAAAAACCGCATCACCAGCGAAACCCTGGAAAAACTGCAGGCGCTGGCTAAAGAGACCGATCTGCAGGGCGCGATCAAATCCATGTTCTCCGGTGAGAAAATCAACCGTACTGAAGATCGTGCCGTACTGCACGTGGCGCTGCGTAACCGTAGCAACACGCCAATCGTCGTCGACGGTAAAGATGTGATGCCGGAAGTGAACGCGGTGCTGGAGAAGATGAAAGGTTTCTCTGAGCGCATCATCGGCGGTGAGTGGAAAGGCTTTACCGGGAAACCGATCACTGACGTGGTGAACATCGGTATCGGCGGTTCGGACCTGGGGCCGTTTATGGTCACCGAAGCGTTGCGTCCGTATAAAAATCATCTGAATATGCACTTCGTTTCTAACGTTGACGGCACCCATATTGCTGAAACGCTGAAAACACTGAGCCCGGAAACCACCCTGTTCCTGGTGGCGTCAAAAACCTTCACCACGCAGGAAACCATGACCAACGCCCACAGCGCGCGTGACTGGTTCCTGACCTCAGGTCATCAGGAGGATGTGGCGAAGCACTTTGCCGCGCTGTCGACCAACGGTAAAGCGGTGGCAGAGTTCGGTATCGACACCGCTAACATGTTCGAGTTCTGGGATTGGGTGGGGGGGCGTTATTCTCTGTGGTCAGCGATTGGTCTGTCGATCATCCTCTCTATCGGTTTCGACAACTTCGAGAAGCTGCTGGACGGTGCCCACGCCATGGATCGCCATTTTGCGGATACCCCGGAAGAGAAAAACCTGCCGGTTCTGCTGGCGCTGATCGGCATCTGGTACAACAACTTCTTCGGCGCAGAAACCGAAGCGATCCTGCCTTACGATCAGTATATGCATCGCTTTGCTGCTTACTTCCAGCAGGGCAACATGGAGTCTAACGGCAAATATGTGGACCGTGCCGGTAACCCGGTCTCTTACCAGACTGGCCCGATTATCTGGGGCGAGCCAGGCACCAATGGTCAGCACGCGTTCTACCAGTTGATCCACCAGGGTACCAAGCTGGTGCCATGCGACTTTATCGCGCCAGCGGTATCGCATAACAAACTGGGCGATCACCACAGTAAGCTGCTGTCTAACTTCTTTGCTCAGACGGAAGCTCTGGCGTTTGGTAAAGCACGTGATGTTGTGGAAAAAGAGTTCGCGGATGCCGGCCTGGACGCGAAAGCCGTTGAGCACGTGGTGCCGTACAAAGTGTTTGAAGGCAACCGTCCAACCAACTCCATCCTGCTGCGTGATATCACCCCGTACAGCCTCGGTGCGCTGATTGCACTGTATGAGCACAAAATCTTCACCCAGGGCGTGATCCTCAACATCTTCACCTTCGATCAGTGGGGCGTGGAGCTGGGCAAACAGCTGGCTAACCGCATCCTGCCAGAACTGGCGAGTGGCGAACCGGTCAGCAGTCATGACAGCTCGACGAATGGTCTGATTAATCGCTATAAATCCTGGCGTTAATCTACCCGCCTGGGCGAGGCACGCCTCGCCCAGGGCAGGCGTTTCTGACCCCTGCGATGCTCTATGCGGCCCCCAGTTTCTGGGGGTTTTTTATTTTCTGGAAATAACTGGACCTGGTTGACAGCGCGCCCTTTCTCTTAACAGCCGCGTACAGGCGTTGGCAGCCTGTAGGCACTCTGATTACACGGCTATTTTTCACCCCAAAGATGAATAAAGTGGCCGTAAGGAGGGTGGGCATAATCCTAAAAATCACGTAAACCGTACCAATTTGAGACAGATAATTCTTAAATAAACGCTCGTTAAAACCTAATAAATGTTAAGAACTAATTTGTTATTTAATTGATTTTTATCGTTTTTCTGTCGATATTTCGTCAATTACTACCGCTACGTCATTATTCTCCTCGCTGTATGCCTTTTTCAACTTTTCATATCGATAATAAAGTGAGTGTTGGTATTAACCGCTGTTTAAATGTGTATGGCAGGTAAAAATATCTTAATGCGCCACATTTTCAGTCTTTTATCATAGCTGTGTCTCTTGCTTCGACACCTCGCCCGATGCGCTGCTTTCTGGAAATTAATTCCCCATACTGGAGTCGCCAGGTGCCATCCAGGCCCGGGCATCCATTCATTTAATGAAGGGAAAGTGTGATGAAAAAAGTCATATGGGCTACTGCAGCCATAGTGTACTTAGCGAGTGCAACAGGCGCGTTTGCCGCCGTTGAAGCCACTGGTGCGCCAGAGGTTGAAACGGGTGCGGCTGCTGGTGCGGAAGCAGGTGCGATGTCAACCGGTGTCACCACCGCTGTTGGTATTGGCGCTGTTGGCGCACTGGCTGGCGTGGTGCTGGCAGCAAGCAGCGGTGGAAATGGTTCTAATACCGGAACAACGACCACCACCACCACAAGTACAACCCGCTAAGTTCAAAAATTAATCATAACCACACATTTGTGTGGTTATTTTCAGCCTTGTTCTACTTTGCTCAGGGACACACACAGTTGCGAAACCTACCACTTCTGCTGCTCTGCCTGCTGCTTCAGGCCTGTACACAAACGCAAAAAGGATTGGGTGAAACCGTCAAGCTGGCTTTTCTTGGCGTCGACGACATCCAGATGACTAACGAACAAATCGACACGATGCCTTACGCCAGCATGTATCTGCGCGTCAACGGCGGCCAGCAAATCTTTGTGGTGCTGGGCTTCAACGAAAATGGTCAGCAAAAGTGGATCACCCGCGATAAAGCCATGGTGGTCACTCAGCATGGTCGTCTGGTGAAAACGCTCGGCCTGGCAGATAACCTCAACGGTGTCAGTAACCTGGATAACGATCCGCTGCGAGATGCCCTGCATCTGACCGATGGCGCGAGCTGGACCCGCACCCTGCGCTGGACCGAGGGCGGCAAGCCGGAGGCGGGCACGGCGGTTTCCCACTTCTCGCGCCAGAAGGATGAAGTACTGCAACTGGCGGGTCAGTCGGTGGCATGCCGCGTCTGGCAGGAAGAGGTGTCGATAGCGGAAAGTGGCGAATCCTGGCGTAATACCTTCTGGGTGGATATCTCCACCGGGCAGGTGCGCCAGTCACTGCAAATGCTGGGGGCAGACTATATCCCTGTTGAATCCACCATCCTGAAGCCTGCGAAATCATGAAAAAAATAACCCTTATTCTCGCAGGGATAGTGGCATCACTGTCGCTGCACGCCCAGGCCGATGGTCGGGTCAATGTCTTTTACCCTGGACAGACACAACCGGTAGTGATCAGCGGAGCGGCCAATCTGGCGCAACTGGTGACCAACCCGGCACTGACGCAGAAAACCTGGTGGCCGGGAACGGTGATCGGCGAAAAACTGGCGACGGCCGTGGCGGTACAGCAGCAACAGCAGCTGCTGACACGCTTGCAGGCATGGCGCGATGAACTCAAAAGTGACGGTGACGGTGAACAGGCCGCCGTGGTGGAAAACGTCCGTCAGCAGATTGCCGGAATGAAAGTCACAGGGCGTCAGATCGTGAATCTGGACCCGGACTGGGTGCGTTTACGACCGCAGGCTAACCGCACGCTGGAAGGGGAATACAGCCTCTATACCCTGGCAGAACCCACTTCCATTACGCTGGCTGGCGTGGTGGAAAATGCTGGAAAAACACCGTGGGCAGCAGGACGATCTGTGGTTGAGTATCTTGATGCGCACCCGCGAAGGGAAGGCGGTGAACGCAACAACGCGCAGGTGATCTCTCCGGCAGGCGAGGTGACAGAAGTGCCGGTGGCGTACTGGAACCGTCGTCACTATGAGCCGCAGCCGGGCAGCATCCTGTTTGTGGGCTTCTCTTCCTGGACGCTGCCGAGCGCCTATGCCGATCTTAACCAGCAGATCGTTTCTGTTCTGACGCACCGGATCCCTGACTGATGAAAAAACGTTATCTTCTCAGCCTGCTGTCACTCTCTGTCGCCTGTGCCTGTCAGGTTCAGGCTGCCGGTTATCCGGACCCGATTGGCCCGTCACAGTCTGACTTCGGTGGCGTCGGCCTGATGCAGGTACCGACTGCGCGTATGGCCAAAGAGGGCGAGTTCAGCCTTAACTATCGTTATAACGATCAGTATCACTTCTACTCCTCCTCGGTGCAGCTGTTCCCGTGGCTGGAAGCGACCATCCGCTACACCGATGTGAAAACGCGTGAGTACAGTGCGGTGTCGAGCTTCTCGGGAGATCAAACCTACAAAGACAAAGCCTTCGACCTCAAACTGCGCCTGTGGGAAGAGGGCTTCTGGCTACCGGAAGTCTCCGTGGGGACACGTGATCTCGGCGGTACGGGCCTGTTTGACAGTGAATATCTGGTTGCCACCAAAGCCTGGGGGCCATTTGATTTCACCCTCGGTATGGGCTGGGGCTATATCGGTAACAGCGGCACGGTGAAAAATCCGTTCTGCTCCGCCAGTGAAAAATATTGCTACCGTACCGAGGGTAGCGGCACCGCCGGTTCCGTCAGCGGTAGCGATATGTTCAAAGGGCCGACCGCTATCTTCGGCGGGATTGAATATCAGACGCCGTGGCAGCCGCTGCGCCTGAAAATGGAGTACGAAGGTAACGACTATCAGGATGATTTCGCCGGTCGTCTCGAGCAGAAGAGCAAGTTTAACGTCGGGGCGATTTATCGCATTACAGACTGGGCAGATGTGAACGTCAGCTACGAGCGTGGCAACACCTTTATGGCAGGCTTCACCCTGCGCACTAACTTCAACGATCTGCATCAGACCCAGCGTGATACGCCGAAACCGGAATATAACCCGCAGCCGCAGGAGCGCTTCCTCGATCCAACGGTGACGGCCAATCAGTTGACCGATCTGAAATACAACGCCGGGCTGAATGCACCAAGTATTCAGGTAGAAGGCAGCACGCTATACGTGAGCGGTGAGCAGGCGAAATATCGCGATACCACCCGCGGCGTTGATCGCGCCAACATCATCATGGTGAACCACCTGCCAGAGGGGATTGATACCCTGAAGGTGACGCAGACGCGCAGCCATATGCCGCAGGTGACGACGGAGACTAATGTGGCAAGTCTGCAACGTCAGCTGGCGGGATACCCGCTGGGGCGTGAAGAGACGCTACAGCAGCAACGTGTCAATCCGGTTGACCCGGGGCGCACCGAACAGGGCTTCTTTATCGATGGCGATCGCCTGAACTACAGTTTGTCGCCAGTGCTCAATCAGTCAGTCGGTGGCCCGGAAAGCTTCTACCTGTATCAGCTGGGCGTGATGGCGAATGCCAGCTTCTGGCTGACGGATCATTTGCTGGTCGATGGCAGCCTGTTCGGCAACCTTGCCAATAATTATGACAAGTTCAACTACAACGGCGCACCGGCAGACTCCACGCTTCCCCGCGTACGTACCCATATTCGCGACTACGTTGAAAATAACGTTTACGTGAATAACCTGCAGGCCAACTACATGCGTGAACTCGGCAACGGCTTCTATGGTCAGGTGTATGGCGGGTATCTGGAAACCATGTACGGCGGAGCGGGGGGCGAAGTATTGTACCGCCCACTGGATTCCAGCTGGGCGATTGGCGTGGATGCGAACTACGTCAAACAGCGTGACTGGGACAATATGATGAAGTTCAACGACTATTCGGCGAAGGTGGGCAATATTACCGGATACTGGCAGCCGTGGTTCATGCGTAATGTTCTGGTGAAAGCCAGCGTCGGGCAATATCTGGCTGAAGACAAAGGGGTTACCGTTGACGTTTCGAAACGCTTTGACAGCGGGATTATCGTGGGCGCTTACGCCACGAAAACCAACGTCTCAGCAGAAGAGTATGGCGAAGGCGATTTCACCAAAGGCTTCTACATCTCCGTACCGATGGATGTCTTTAGCGTTTCACCAACCCGTGGTCGTGCGCAGGTCAACTGGACGCCGCTGACGCGTGATGGCGGCCAGATGCTGGGCCGTAAATACCAGCTGTACGATATGACAATCGATCGCGACCGCAATTACCGTTAACCGCCGGGCCAGGCATGCCTGGCCCCTACGAAATGTACGGGTCGGGCACGCCCGGCCCGCAGCCAGTACAATGCATGCGTTATCCATCATCGAAATGTTGTGATCTGCATCACGCTCAAGCATATTGTTATCCGTCGGCATTCACGACGGATAACAATGACTTTGAGGCACACCATGACGTCCCAGGAACGTAACACGCCCGCCACCCGGCTGGCCTTTGCCCTGCAAATGGTATTAAACACAGGCCTGATCGTGCTGGCCTGTATTCTGATCATCTTTCTTGGTAAAGAGACCATCCATCTTGGTAACGTGCTGCTGAATACCGGAGAGCAGACATCGTCTTATCTGCTGATCGAAGGTATCGTGATCTACTTCCTCTATTTTGAGTTTATCGCACTGATCATTAAGTATTTTCAGTCAGGCTATCACTTCCCGCTGCGCTACTTTGTCTACATCGGGATCACGGCGATCATTCGTCTGATTATCGTCGACCATAAAAACCCGTTCGATACCCTGGCCTACGCCATTGCCATTCTCATCCTGGTTATCACCCTTTGGCTGGCGAACAGCAACCGCCTGAAGCGGGAATAACTCGCCAAACCAGCCACAAAATCGTGGCTTTTTGCCGAGCTTTGATAGGTTTGCCGCCAGGGTCTGCGTTACACTGACGCATCGAAGATTTTGCGGAGAAGTGTTATGGCTGAGAACGCGCTGTCGCTATTGCGCGCGATCAACTGGCTACCAGATTCATCACCCCTGTTAACCGCCCCCCTGCTGGACTGGCTGCTGGAAGTCGATTCCATGACCCGTCGTTTTGAGCGTCACTGCCAACAGGTGACGGTTAACCTGCTGCGTGAAGGATTTGTCAGTGCCCAGGACGCAGCAGAGGATACCGCCCTGCTGCCAACAGAACCACGTTACTGGTTGCGGGAAATCGAACTGTGCGGTGACGGGGTTCCCTGGCTGGTGGCGCGCACGCTGGTCCCAGAGTCGACCCTGAACGGCCCGGAGCAGAAGCTGCAACAGCTGGGCACCATCCCTCTGGGTCGTTACCTGTTTGCCACCTCTACCTTAACGCGTGATTTTATTGATGTCGGCCACAGTGCTGAACTGTGGGGGCGGCGTTCACGCCTGCGTTTATCTGGCAAGCCGCTATTATTGACCGAACTGTTTTTACCCGCTTCCCCGCTCTATGCCAGCGTGGCGGCAGAAGGGGGACAGTAGCGTGGAGAGAAGTCTGCAAATGAGTAAGCTTTCGGCCTATAGCCGTCTGATGCGTATTGATAAACCGATTGGTTCGTTGCTGCTGCTGTGGCCAACGCTTTGGGCGCTCTGGCTGGCTGGCATGAGCATCCCGCCGCTCAACGTGCTGCTGGTCTTTGTGCTGGGCGTATTTTTTATGCGTGCAGCAGGTTGTGTGGTCAATGATTTTGCTGACCGCAAAATCGATGGTTTTGTGAAGCGTACCCGGGAGCGCCCGCTCCCCAGCGGTGCGGTGACCACGCTAGAGGCAAAACTGCTGTTCGCCGGGCTGGTACTGGTTTCCTTTGGGCTGGTGCTGACCATGAATAACATGACCATCTGGCTGTCGCTTGGTGGGTTGGGGCTGGCCTGGCTCTATCCGTTTATGAAACGTTACACGCATCTGCCGCAGGTGGTGCTCGGGGCGGCGTTTGGCTGGGCTATTCCGATGGGCTGGGCGGCGGTGAGTGAAACGGTCCCATTAACCTGCTGGCTGCTGTTCCTGGCGAATATTTGCTGGACGGTGGCGTACGACACGCTTTATGCGATGGTTGATCGTGATGATGATTTGAAAATCGGCGTGAAATCCACCGCCATTCTGTTTGGACGTTTCGATAAGCTGATTGTGGGGCTGTTACAGCTGGCAACGCTTGGCCTGATGACGCTGGTGGGCTGGCAACTGCATCTCAGCGGCGTATTCTATTGGGCGGTGCTGGTGGCGGGTGTGTTTTTTGTCCATCAGCAGAAGCTGATTGCCGGACGTCAGCGCGATCGCTGTTTCCAGGCCTTCCTGAATAATAACTGGGTAGGGTTGGTGCTGTTCGTTGGCGTGGTACTGGGGATCGGATAAAACGCGTAGGGGCCGATCATCTGTTTCGATCATCGGCCCACCACACTGACATCAATCGTGCTCTACGGCACTCTCAATGGTCATTCTCACATCCTGAGTTATCAGCTCTGCCAGCAGTTGATAAACCTGCTGTGTCTGCTCAACCTGAGCATCACCGGAATCGCTGATATAGCCTTCATCACGCAGCGTTAACACCAGCGATGTAAACACCGCTTTGTCGAAGAACTCCGGCGCGTTAATACCATGCAGCACGGACAGACGCTGTGCCATGGTACGGCTCTCTTTTTCCAGCGTGCCACGGTTAATTGCGGGTTTCGCGCTGAGGATAGAGAAGGTAATCGAGTAACGTTGCAGGGTTTCGCGCACGCCGGCAGCCAGCAGTTGCAGGGTACGGAAACGACCGGCACTCAGACGCAGACTACTCTCTTCAGCAATCAACAGCCCCTGACGGGCCATTTCAGCCACCAGTGAGTCGAGTACCTGGCCCAGTTCATCGGTGCTCCAGCGCAGGAAAAGCTCACTCTTCAGCATTGGGTAGATCACCGTGACCTGGCGCAGAAGCTCGGCGCGGGTGATTTCACGGTGCTGCATCAGAATGGCGGCAATCAGCGACGGCATCACCAGCATGTGATGAATGTTGTTGCGATAGTAGGTCATCAGCACGGCCTGCTCACGCGGCAGTACCACGATCTCGCCGATGCTATCCTGCTCCAGCTCGAATTTGTTCATGCTCAGCGCATGTTCCAGCAGTGCCTCTGGCGTCATATCCGGCACGGTGGAATCAGGCGAGTACGGCACATTGCGCAGCAGTTGCACATAACAGTCGAGCTGTTCGGTCAGCTGCTCGCGGGTCATCGAACGCTGGCGTGATGCCAGCAGCGCAGTCACACACAGGTTCATGGCATTGGCTGCCCCTGCATTGTTAATCCGCACCATGACTTTCTGCGCGATGTCGTTCACGGCCGGGGTTAACCAGGCTGGACGCTGGGCTTCAATAGGATCGATAGCCTCACGCCACTCTGGTACCTGCTGATTCAGATACGCGACCAGCGGCAGCGGCTCACCAAAGTTCACATAGCCCTGACCGAGATTACGCAGCTTACGCAGCCCGCGCACCATCGACATAAAGCCTTCTTTCTCTTTGGTCGCACCGCGCAGCTCTTTGGCGTAAGTTCCCACTTCCATCACGTGTTCGTAACCGATGTAAATCGGTACCAGCGTAATAGGGCGGTTACCTCCACGCAGCATCGCCTGAATCGTCATCGACAGGGTGCCGGTTTTCGGATCCAGCAGGCGGCCTGTACGTGAACGGCCGCCTTCCACGAAGTATTCGACGGAATAGCCACGGGTGAACAGCTCACCAAGGTATTCACGGAACACCGTGGAGTAGAGCTTATTGCCCTTGAAGGTACGACGAATAAAGAAAGCGCCCAGGCGACGGAAAATCGGGCCCGCTGGCCAGAAGTTCAGGTTGATCCCGGCTGCAATATGCGGCGGCACCAGACCCTGGTGATACAGCACATAGGAGAGCAGCAGGTAGTCCATATGGCTGCGATGGCAGGGCACGTAGACAATCTCATGTCCGTCCTGTGCCAGCTGGCGCACGCGCTCACCGCCGTTAACGTTAATCCCCTGATACAGCTTGCTCCAGGTCCAACCCATGATACGGTCGGTCAGACGAATCGCTTCGTAAGAGAAGTCAGCGGCGATCTCTTCCATCAGCTCAACGGCATTCTGCTGGGCTTTTTCATGGGAGATTTTTTTGCTGCGTGCTTCGTCTTCAACCGCTTTGGCGATCGCTTTAGACTGCAACAGCTTGTTGAACAAGTCCTGGCGCACAGGCAGACGCGGCCCCACGGCCGCTAAACGCTGGCGGGCAAAGTGCATACGCGCCACACGGGCCAGCTTCTGCGCGATGATTTTATCTGTACCGTGTTCGGTGGCCATATGGCGCAGCGATACCATCGGTGAGAAGCGCACAAAACTGTCACGTCCCAGCCAGATGACGGCAAAGAATTTCTGGATACCATTCAACATGCGCAGATGCGGCTGTTCGTCACCCTGTACCTCACGGCCCGGCGCACGACCAAACATCACTGATACCGGCACCATTTGCACATCCAGATCGGGATGATTGCGGTGCAGATCGAGATAATCGTGGAACAGCTTGACCGACTCAAGATTCGGAACAAAGTACGGGAACAAGCGCGGGCCATCATGAATAAACACATGGCGTGGCAATACCGTACCGTCGATCTCCAGAGGTTCCAGAGGATCGGGCAGGTCTTGTTTGCGACACTGCTCACGCAGTGCAAGGAGATCGGCCTTTGAATCATAAGGCAGCACATACATAATAGGGCGCGACGTATCAAGCCCGAGTTCGGCAACCGGCTCAGCCGGAATTGCTTTACTTTTTACCAGTAGTTTTACTGGAAGATTCAATAAGTTATAATATAATTTACGCCAACCTGACATAGACAACATGAAGCCTCTTGTTAGCAAAGCGCCGCAAGCATACCAGAAAGCGCCAACAGAATCTGTGGTGTTAAAAAACCTGTAGTTCCACTCATTGACGTTAAACTTCTCAAAGGGTTCCCTGATTATGGCAAATAATGTCACCGGACTGACGCGAATCATAAAAGCAGCCGGGTATTCGTGGAAAGGCATCCGCAGCGCGTGGCAGCATGAAGCCGCTTTTCGTCAGGAAGCCGTCGCGGTGATCATTGCGATTATCATTGCCTGCTGGCTGGACGTAGATGCCATTACCCGTGTGCTGCTGATTGGCTCGGTCATGCTGGTCATCATTGTCGAAATACTCAACAGTGCCATCGAAGCGGTCGTCGACCGTATCGGCAGTGAAATACACCCCCTTGCAGGCCGGGCCAAAGATATGGGTTCTGCGGCCGTGCTGTTGACTATCTTGCTGGCAATTTTTGTTTGGATCATGCTGTTAGTGCCACATTTGCGATGAGTTTTCCAAAAATCGCCACAAACTGCATTTCGCCCAACTTTAGGTTTTCAATGTCTAAATACCTGTATATACTCACAGTCGACTGTATAAACAACCAGGGGGCGGAATGAAAGCACTAACGGCGAGGCAGCAGCAGGTTTATGACCTGATTCGCGACCACATTAATCAAACTGGTATGCCGCCGACGCGCGCAGAGATCGCTGCGCAACTTGGTTTCCGTTCCCCGAATGCGGCTGAAGAACACCTGAAGGCCTTAGCCCGTAAAGGCGTGATTGAGATCGTTTCTGGTGCTTCCCGCGGTATTCGCCTGATGATGGAAGAAGAAGACGGTCTTCCACTGATTGGCCGGGTTGCCGCCGGTGAGCCACTGTTGGCAGAGCAGCACATTGAAGGGCACTACAAAGTTGACCCTGACCTGTTCAAGCCTGGCGCTGATTTTCTGTTGCGCGTCAGTGGGATGTCGATGAAAGACATCGGTATTATGGACGGCGATCTGTTAGCGGTACATAAAACTGAAGATGTGCGTAATGGGCAGGTTGTGGTTGCGCGCATTGATGACGAAGTGACAGTGAAACGCCTGAAAAGGCAGGGTAATACGGTGCAACTTTTACCAGAAAACCCGGACTTCAAACCTATCATTGTCGACCTGCGTCAGCAAACGCTGACTATTGAAGGTCTTGCTGTCGGCGTTATTCGCAACGGCAACTGGCTGTAATCGTTACTCCCCGCTAAATCCTGCGCGCTGCTTCTGTGGCGCGTATTATCATCTGTAATCGCTTTAGCTCTGATGGGTTCTGATGAAACTGCTCACCTCTGCGGATAAAAGCCTCTGGCGGCTGGCGCTGCCGATGATCCTTTCTAATATTACCGTGCCACTGCTTGGTCTGGTCGATACCGCCGTGATCGGCCATCTTGATAGCCCGACGTATCTTGGTGGGGTGGCGATCGGCACGACCGTAACCAGCTTCCTGTTTATGCTGCTACTGTTTCTACGCATGAGCACCACCGGGCTGACTGCCCAGGCATTTGGAGCCAGTGATAAATCCGCACTGGCACGTGCATTGATGCAGCCGCTGCTGCTCGCTCTGCTGGCCGGCCTGCTGTTTATCCTGCTAAAAACACCCATCACTCACTTTGCTCTGGGCCTGACCGGTGGCAGCGAAGACGTTCTGCACCAGGCGGCACTGTTTATGCAGGTGCGCTGGCTCAGTGCTCCCGCAACGTTGGCCAATCTCGTGCTGCTTGGCTGGCTCCTTGGGGTGCAGTATGCGCGTGCCCCTGTGATCCTGCTGGTGGTGGGTAATCTGGTCAATATCCTGCTGGATCTGTGGTTTGTTATTGGCCTGAAGTGGGGTGTACAGGGCGCGGCAGCGGCTACCGCAATAGCTGAATATGTCAGTTTTATTGTTGGTCTGCTGCTGGTATGGCGGGTGATGAAACTGCGTGGTCTGTCAGTAAGGTTGATGCTGAGTGCCTGGCGCGGTGATGTGGGGCGCCTGCTGCGCTTAAATCGCGACATCATGCTGCGTTCTCTGTTGTTGCAAATCTGCTTTGCGTCGCTGACTATCTTTGGTGCCCGTCTGGGGAATGATGTGGTGGCGGTCAACGCGGTATTGCTGATGTTCCTCACCTTTACCGCCTATGCACTGGATGGCTTCGCCTATGCGGTTGAGGCCTGTTCTGGAGAAGCCTATGGCGCGCGCGACAGTAAGCAGTTACTCAGCGTCTGGCATGCTGCCTGTCGGCAGTCGTTACTAGTCGCAGCAGGGTTTTCTCTATTTTATGCCCTGTTTGGTGAGCAAATTATCGCGCTGCTGACGTCTCTGGAACCGCTTCGCCAGCTTGCCGATCGGTATTTATGGTGGCAGGTGCTGATGCCATTAGCGGGTGTGGGCTGTTATTTGCTGGATGGGATGTTTATCGGTGCCACCCGCGCCAGTGAGATGCGCAACAGTATGGCCGTCGCAGCACTGGGCTTTGGTTTGGCGCTGTTTAGCGTGCCGTGGCTGGGTAATCATGGTCTGTGGCTGGCAGTCACGTTGTTCCTGCTGCTGCGCGGTGTCTCCCTGTGGGTCATCTGGCGTCGTCACTGGCGTAAGGGAACCTGGTTCGCGCAGTGACACATTTGGTTACGTAACGCGCCGCTTCGCTAGTTCACTGAATTCTAGGTGTTTTTAGTGATTTCTACCGCTTTTGCCAGCGGGTTAACGGCCAGTGCGTGGTTTCTCTACTACAATTATCTTTGTCTCAGGCAAATAACCAGATGATTGTCTGGTTTAACAGTTGGTTTTTGAGGCATTAAAGCTGTTTTAACCCAAGGTAGAGGAATCACATTATGAATAAAGACGAAGCCGGCGGTAACTGGAAACAGTTTAAAGGTAAAGTGAAAGAACAATGGGGTAAGCTGACCGATGATGACTTGACGGTCGTTGAAGGTAAACGCGATCAGTTGGTGGGTAAAATTCAGGAACGCTACGGCTATCAGAAAGATCAGGCCGAAAAAGAGCTGAGTGATTGGGAAACCCGTAACAACCACCGCTGGTAAAAACAGCGGACCCTTTCAGGACGATGCTCCTACCCAGGCACAAGGACAGTGCCACTCACCTCTTTCTCCTCCCTCACAAAATTTGACTAACGCCCGCGTTTTTTACTCTGCACACTATGATCGTGCTGGCACGCATCCTGATGTGTGCAGGCTTCAATCTCCCCGCATTTTTCACAGAAACCATGCGCCTCAATCACGCTATGTCCCAGGGTAAAACCGGACTTCAGGGCCAGCGATTTCAAAATATCTTCCACGCCATTAGCATGCTGCTCGGCCACTGAACCGCAGCGGTCACAAATCAGCATGGCTGAGGTGTGTGACGGTTCTTCAAAGTGATGACAAACCACATAGCTGTTGGTGGACTCCACGCGATGGATAAAGCCCTGCTCCAGCAGGAAGTCCAGCGCACGGTAGATGGTAGGAGGCTTTGCCTGAGGTTCAGAGGCACGCAGTAAGTCCAGCAGATCGTAGGCGCTGATGGCCCCATTCTGCTCACTCATCAAACGCAGAACTTCAAGACGCTGCGGCGTGAGTCGCACGCTGCGTTGCTGACAGATGACTTCCGCCTGCGACAGGATTTTTTCAGCACTGGTCATATTCATTGTTCCCCCTCAGGCCATATCAGGATGTTATTTTATCACGTCTGCAACAAAACGCCGAGTTCACCTTCAGGCGGCCCTCTGTCACGTGCACAGACTCAACCCTTTACTGGTATTGCTGATAAGTGCAGAAGGTAAAAAAAATTTAATCATTGTTTTGAGTGCACCAGGGCCATTATTTTTTAATGCAGTATCGTTAATCTGATTTGCAGGGCTTAAGGTTCATGACTACCTTTTGCAAAGGGCTGTGTGCGTTTGGTACTGAAATAAACAGATGCAAAACGTTCAACTGTTAGCGTGATAACAGATTAATAAAATGGCAATGACCTGATAAGCCCACTCATCTTCTCTCAATTCACAGCAATGAAATGGTGCCTTTATGTTCATTATTCAGGCATTCGGTTATGCGTGTCTTTGCGCATTCGCTTTTTCATTTTTTTTATGGTGGGTTTGGGGTCAATGGCAAATAAATTCAATAAATTAATCGGTTTTTCCGCACCAGTGGTATTACATGCTCTGTTGTTTACTCCGCTGAGTGCGCTTGCCGCCGGTAACTATTTCGATGCCCGCAATGATGCGATGGGTGGGGTGGGGGTTGCCTCTTCCAGCTACGGTTCGGCGGTGCTGGCGAACCCGGCGCTGATGACCAAAGCAAAACCGGAAGACAGCGTCAGTATTATCCTGCCAGCCGTCGGTGCGCAGATCAGCGACAAAGGAAAACTGGTCGATAAGGTGGATGACCTGACCAATGCTGTCGACAGTTACAAAGACCTGGCGAATAACTTCGTCTTCCCCACGGATATCCCCCGCGCCCAGTCGGCTGCCGGTGATCTAGCCGATCGTCTGCGCGAGATCAAAGGGCAGAAGGCATGGGCAAATGCCGGTGCTGCATTTGCAGTGACGGTTCCGAATGAGGTTCTGCCTTTCGCGTTTGTCACCAAAGCTTACGGTACGGCTTCCGTGGTAACCGATGTCACGCAAAGCGACATCGATTATCTGCAAGGTATTGCCGATGGCACTAACATTCCGACGACGGCGGGACTGAACAGCCTGACTTCTGCCGGACTGGGACGTGCAGCGGTGGTTTACGATATGGGGATCGCCGTCGCGCATGAGTTCGATTTCGGTGGTCAGCCGGTGTCGCTGGGCATCACGCCAAAGCTGCAAAAAACCACGCTGTATAACTACAGCGCCTCGGTATACAGCTATGACAAGTCAGACTTCACCAACGGCAATTATAAAAATACCAACACCGGGTTTAACCTGGATGCGGGCGCCTCAACCGACCTCGGTGAAAACTGGACGCTGGGCCTGAGCGCGCAGAACCTGATCTCACGTGATATTGATACCAAAGAGGTCAGCGGCTACAAGGATACCTATCAAATCCGTCCGCTGGTCACCTCCGGCGTGGCATACCATACCGAGCGCCTGACAACGGCACTGGATGTGGACCTGACCCCGACTAAGCGCTTTAAAACGCAACAGGACAGCCAGTATGCTGCCGTGGGTGCGGAGTATCGTTTACTGGACTGGCTGCAACTGCGCGCCGGTTACCGTGCTGATGTGAAGTCCAATGACACTGATGTCTTCACGGGCGGTTTTGGCCTGTCACCGTTTAACAAAGTGCATCTGGACCTTGCCGGGATGGTGGGGAAAGACAATACCTGGGGCGCCGTTGCCCAGTTGAACTTCACTTTCTGATAGTCCGGATGGTCTTTAGGAGGGCAACCCTAAGGGGTTGTCCTCACCCTTACAGGTTTTTCCTCGCACTTTTCCTGATATTCATCTTTGCTCACTCAATCGAACAGACATACCCTGGATGGTTTTCTCCAATACTGGCAGACTGAGTAAACTCATAGGGGAAAATACAGGGAAGATAACAATGCGGGTAATGAATGGAATGGTTTTGTTGTGTCTGGTAATCAGTGGGTGTGCGTCTAACATCACGACTGCGCCATCCAGGGATATCAAAGCATTTACCGATAATGCTGATAACTGCATCCATATGTCGGGAGAATGGGATAGTAACCTCCCTAAAGAACGGCAGGTGGAAATTGAAAAATCTGTTGATAATTATTGCGGTAAAGCGAAAGAGCAGAAAGAAAAACTGAAAATAAAATATGAAAATGACCCTGCAGTTGAAAATATTTTAAACCGTTATGACTTTAGCTGATATTGAATAACTTAATAATTCATTCAAGTCACTGCGCTTTGAAGCGGAACGTTATTTTCTGATTTTTCCCAGCAGTCACCTCACGGCTGCTGGCAATCACCTTTCCCTGATCCTGTATCCTCGCGGCCCGCCGTGCTATGATTGCGCACAATATCGACACTCCCTTTCTGATACAGAGTTAACGCTTTTCATGACCGATAATTTCCCTGCACATCGCTTTTCCATTGCCCCGATGCTCGACTGGACCGATCGCCACTGTCGTTACTTTCATCGTCAGTTGACGCGTCAGACGTTGCTGTACACCGAAATGGTGACTACCGGGGCGATTATCCACGGCAAAGGCGATTACCTGGCCTGGAGTTCTGAAGAGCAGCCCGTGGCGCTGCAACTGGGCGGCAGCGATCCGGCAGCACTGGCACAGTGTGCAAAACTGGCAGAAGAGCGTGGCTACAATGAGGTCAACCTCAATGTGGGCTGCCCGTCTGACCGTGTGCAGAATGGCCGCTTCGGTGCCTGCCTGATGGGTGAAGCCCAACTGGTGGCGGATTGCATCAAAGCGATGCGCGATGTGGTCTCTATTCCGGTTACCGTGAAAACCCGAATTGGCATCGACGATCAGGACAGCTACGAATTCCTCTGTGATTTCATTCAGCGCGTCGCAGAGCAGGGGGGATGCGAGACATTTATTATTCACGCCCGCAAAGCCTGGCTCTCTGGCCTCAGCCCGAAAGAGAACCGTGAAATTCCACCGCTCGACTATGAACGCGTTTACCAGCTGAAGCGTGATTTCCCGCAGCTTACGCTGTCGCTTAACGGCGGCGTCAAGTCGCTGGAAGAAGCCCGCACTCATTTACAGCATCTGGACGGGGTGATGATGGGGCGCGAAGCCTATCAGAACCCGGGACTGTTGGCGCAGGTAGACCAGACGATCTTCGGCAGCACCGTGCCGATGGTTGATCCTGTTGCGGTGGTGCGTGCGATGTACCCGTATATTGAGCGCGAGCTGGCGAACGGTACTTACCTTGGCCACGTGACCCGCCATATGCTGGGACTGTTCCAGGGCATTCCTGGCGCGCGTCAGTGGCGTCGTTACCTGAGTGAGAATGCCCATAAAGCGGGTGCCGGTGTTGATGTGGTAGAAAAAGCCTTGCTACTGGTTGCGGATAAAGTGCCTGCCAACGTATAACATCGTCAAATATTCACTAAGCTTTGATGAAATTCACCAGGGTTGTTACGGCCCTGGTGAGCGCCTTCCTTATAGATCAATACCTTAAAATCCTCGCCGTACTGGCACGCTTCTTGTAATAGTCCCTTCAGAGTCCCTTATTCTGGAGCGTATCGACATGTTAGAGATCCTGTTTGTCATCGGCTTTTTTATGATGCTGTTGCTGACCGGTATTTCGTTATTGGGCATCATTGCGGCGCTGCTGGTGGCTACCGTAGTGATGGTCGTTGGCGGATTGTTCGCTGTTGTTATTAAATTGTTACCGTGGTTGCTGCTGGCGGTGATTGGCGTCTGGTTATATCGGGCTTTTCGGAAACCCTCTGCGAAGGATAAACCCTGGTTATCTCGATAATATCAATGAGTTGCCTGAGGTCTTTGGCGTGTTAATGCGGGTTGGATCACATCATGGCAAATTGCTAAGCACCATTTCGCAATTAAACATATTTTTTACTTATGAATTCTGCCAAGATGGTTTCACTGAATCAAAACGTATTCATCGCCGCTGACCCTACACTCAGTGCGAACTATAAAAAAGAAAGAAAAAAGGGCCTCCTTCGGGAGGCCCTGATTATTTGTGCAGTACGCCAGAAATCACGGTATTAATAAACTCGATCCCTGTGTACCACGTCCTTCGAGTACCTGGTGCGCCCGCGCTGCATCGGCCAGCGCAAACTTCTGCGTGTCTGGCACATCCACCTTAATCGCATTACTTGCCATCAGCGAGAACAGCTCATTGCTGGCCTGAAGCAGCGCTTCACGCGTGGTGATATAACCATTGAGGGATGGGCGGGTCACATACAGTGATCCTTTTTGATTGAGGATGCTGAGATTCACACCCGTCACCGGGCCGGATGAGTTGCCAAAGCTGACCATCAGGCCACGACGCTGCAGGCAGTCCAGCGATGCTTCCCAGGTATCTTTCCCTACCGAGTCATACACCACACGCAGCTTTTTGCCATGGGTCAGCTCGCTGACGCGCGCGGCAATGTCCTCTTCCCGATAGTTAATGGTTTCCCAGGCGCCCGCACGTTTTGCCAGCGCGGCTTTCTCCGCCGAGCCTACCGTGCCGATCAGATGTGCCCCGAGCGCCTTTGCCCACTGGCAGGCAATCAGCCCGACGCCGCCTGCAGCGGCATGGAACAGAAACACCTCATCGGGCTGCACCACATAGGTCTGGCGCAGCAAATAATGCACCGTCAGACCTTTAAGAAAGGATGCCGCGCCCTGTTCATAGGAGATGGCATCCGGCAGCAGCGCCACCTTATCGACCGGAACGTTGTGCACTTCGCTGTAGGCACCCAGAGACGACTGTGCGTAAACCACACGGTCACCTGGTTTCAGGGCGCTGACGCCAGCGCCAACGCGAGTGACGATCCCGGCGGCTTCTGTTCCCAGCCCGGCAGGAAGCGGAGCAGGGTACAGGCCGCTGCGCACATAGGTATCGATGTAATTGATGCCGATGGCTTTGTTCTCAACCTGCACCTCACCGGGGGCCGGATCGGTCGGTTCAAAACTCACCAGCTGCATCACTTCGGGTGCACCGTGCTGGCTGATTTGTATACGTTTCGCCATGTTCACTCCTGTGGATTTCGCGGTAATGTGGGGGAGGACGTCAGTCATGCAAACGGGTATACTTGCGCGTCCCCCCACAAGATTTTTGGTATCGCATCACTATGGCAGGAAATAAACCCACCAACAAATCCTTCGAAAACCGCGAGCCGCGTGACCGCCAGATGGAAGATCTTAAGCTGCCCCCGCACTCGCTGGAAGCTGAACAGTCGGTGTTGGGCGGTTTAATGCTGGATAACGAACGCTGGGATAACGTTGCCGAGCGCGTGGTGGCAAAGGATTTCTTTAGCCGCCCGCACCGGATGATCTTCGCGGAGATGCAGCGCCTGCTGGAACTGGGTAAACCGATCGATCTGATTACCCTTTCCGAATCGATGGAAACCAAAGGCGAACTGAGCATGGTCGGCGGTTTTGCCTATCTGGCTGAGTTGTCTAAAAATACGCCAAGTGCGGCAAACATCGGCGCCTATGCGGATATCGTCCGTGAACGTGCCGTTGTGCGTGAGATGATTTCCGTTGCTAACGAAATTGCGGATGCCGGTTATGATCCTCAGGGGCGCACCAGTGAAGATCTGCTCGATCTGGCGGAAACCCGCGTGTTCCAGATCGCCGAAAGCCGTGCCAATAAAGATGAAGGGCCGAAGAGTGTTGATCAGATCCTCGAATCAACAATCGAGCGTATCGAGGCCCTCTATCAGACGCCGCAGAATGGTGTCACCGGGGTGGATACGGGCTACGGCGATCTGAATAAGAAAACTGCCGGGCTTCAGCGTTCTGACCTGATTATCGTCGCGGCCCGTCCGTCGATGGGTAAAACCACCTTTGCCATGAACCTGTGTGAAAACGCAGCGATGGAACAGGATAAACCGGTGCTGATCTTCAGCCTGGAGATGCCCGGCGAGCAGATCATGATGCGTATGCTGGCATCGATGTCCCGCGTTGACCAGACCCGTATTCGTACCGGTCAGCTTGATGATGAGGATTGGGCGCGCATCTCCAGCACTATGGGGATCATGATGGAGAAGAAGAACATGTACATTGATGATTCTTCCGGCCTCACCCCGACCGATGTTCGTTCGCGTGCGCGCCGTATTTTCCGTGAGCACGGCGGCTTAAGTCTGATCATGATCGACTACCTGCAATTGATGCGCGTACCGGCACTGTCCGATAACCGTACCCTGGAAATTGCTGAGATATCACGTTCGCTTAAGGCGCTCGCGAAAGAGCTTCAGGTGCCGGTTGTGGCGCTGTCGCAGCTTAACCGCTCTCTGGAGCAACGCAGTAATAAACGCCCGATTAACTCCGACCTGCGTGAATCCGGCTCCATCGAGCAGGATGCCGACTTGATCATGTTTATCTACCGTGATGAGGTTTATGAAGAAAACAGCGAGCATAAAGGCATCGCTGAGATCATCATCGGTAAGCAGCGTAACGGCCCCATCGGGACTGTACGCCTGACCTTTAATGGTCAGTGGTCGCGCTTCGACAACTATGCGGGTCCGCAGTACGACGACGAGTAATCTTTTCGGGTCGGGCATGCACGACCCCTACGATTTATCCCTCGCTTCCGACGCGATACAACATACCTCCACAATCTTGGTGGGCCAGCCTGCCCAACCCCCCTACGATTTATCCCTCGCTTCCGACGCTTGTAGGGGGCGGGCATGCCCGACCCGCTTTCAACGCCTGTCATCACAAAATAGTGTTGGACAACACTGCAATGAATGCGGTTATCTGTCTGTCAGCTGTATCCAGACACCAGCACGGATGAACGATGACCCAGATTGATGATTTTGACCTTAAGATACTGACTTTACTGGAAGCGAATGGTCGCCTGACTAACCAGGAATTGAGCGATATTGTGAAGCTGTCCGCCTCACAGTGCTCACGCCGCCGTATTAACCTGGAACAGGCTGGATTGATCCTTGGCTATCACGCGCGGTTGTCCCCGGATGCCGTCGGCCTGGGGATGATCGGCCTGATTGAAGTGCGGCTGATCAGCCACACGACAGAATACGTTGAGAGTTTTCACCGCATGGTGTCCGAGCAGTCGGCTATCGTGGATGCCTATAAAACCACGGGTGACGCTGATTACCTGTTGAAAGTGGCGGTGGCCGATCTCGCCGGGCTGAGCGCGCTGATTAGCCAGTTGGTGGCAGGGCATCAAAGCGTTTCGCATGTGAAGACGTCAGTGGTCCTGAACCGCCTGAAAGAGAATGGCCTGATGTCGGTGAGTGAGACGCTGCTGCGCTAAAACAGTGCATGTCGCGCACCATGCTTGTGCATCAAAGCGATCTTTCATGCGGAATGTGTGCGATAAAATCAACTTAAGTGCGTGATGTGATGCTTAAATGGCAATTTCATGCACAAAAACGAGCAACAAAGCGCCTTGTATTCAATGGGTTAATTCGCTGGCACCATCCGGTGGCTCCAGGGGCCGCCGGATTGGTGCGATTTTTGCTATATATTGGGCAATCAATAAAGCAATAATCACCCGAGAATCAATCCGATGGATAACGTCGTGCAACAACCTGTAAAAATCCCCCATACCCTGCTGGAAGATGTGCTGGCTATTCTGCTGGGTACGTTGATGGTCTCTTTTGGTGTCACGCTGCTGAAACAGGCCGGGGCGCTGACCGGAAGTACTGCCGGTATCGCCTTTCTGATCAGCTACTTGAGTAAAACCTCCTTTGGGCTGGCATTTTTCCTGATCAACATCCCATTTTACTGGCTGGCCGTGAAGCGCATGGGTTGGGCTTTCACTGTGAAAACCTTCTCTGCTGTGGCACTGGTCTCTGCATTTAGCCACCTGCACCCATTATTCATCCATTTTTCCGCGCTGGATCCCTTTTATGCGACACTGTTCGGTAACGTGGTCATGGGGATTGGGTTTATAGTGTTATTTCGCCATAAGGCCAGCCTGGGTGGGATCAATATCCTGGCGTTGTGGTTGCAGGACCGTTACGGTATTCGCGCCGGAAAACTGCAAATGGGGGTGGATACCTGCGTGGTGTTGGCCTCGCTGTTTGTGGTTTCGCGCGAGATGCTGGCGGCCTCTATTGCCGGTGCGGTAGTGCTGAATCTGATTATTGCCATGAACCACCGCCCTGGCCGCTATTACGTTTAACCTTGCCTGAATTTACCGCAACGCCCGCCGTGGCGTTGCAGGACATGACTGATTATTTAATGGAGACTTGCACCGTGTTTCAAAACGTTGATGCCTACGCTGGCGATCCGATTCTCTCCCTGATGGAAACTTTCAAGCAGGACAACCGCGCGCACAAGGTGAACCTGAGCATCGGCCTGTATTACGACGCACAGGGTGTGATCCCACAGATGAGGGCGGTTGCCGCAGCGGAAGCTCTGCTGAATGCACAGCCACAGAGTGCCTCTCTCTATCTGCCGATGGAAGGCCTGCCACCTTACCGCAGCGCGGTTGCGCCACTGCTGTTTGGCGCAGAACATCCGGTACTGAAAGCGGGGCGTATCGCCACAATTCAGACCCTGGGGGGATCGGGTGCGCTGAAAGTCGGTGCTGACTTCCTGAAATACTACTTCCCGAATTCACAGGTCTGGGTCAGCGATCCGACCTGGGAAAACCACATTGCTATCTTTGCGGGTGCCGGCTTCACGGTCAATACGTACCCGTGGTATGACGATGAAAGCAATGGTGTGAAGTTCGCCGCGTTGCTGGAAAAACTGAACACCTTGCCTGCCCAGAGCATTGTGCTGCTGCATCCGTGCTGCCATAACCCAACCGGGGCTGATCTGACCAACGCACAGTGGGATGAAGTGACCGCTGTGCTGAAAGCACGCGAGCTGATCCCGTTCCTGGATATCGCCTATCAGGGCTTCGGTGCTGGCATGGAAGACGATGCCTATGCTATCCGCGCTATCGCCGCGGCGGGCCTGCCTGCGCTGGTCAGTAACTCATTCTCTAAAATCTTCTCCCTGTATGGCGAACGCGTTGGCGGCCTGTCCATCGTCTGTGATGATGCGGATGAAGCCGCTCGTGTGCTTGGCCAGCTCAAAGCGACTGTGCGCCGTAACTACTCCAGCCCACCAAACTTTGGTGCGCAGGTCGTCTCCTGCGTGCTCAATAACCCTGAGCTGAAAGCCAGCTGGCTGGCAGAAGTAGAAGCGATGCGCGTGCGTATTCTGGAAATGCGTCAGGCGCTGGTGGAAGGGCTTACCCTCGCCGTCCCGGGTAAAAACTTTGACTACTTGCTGAAGCAGCGCGGCATGTTCAGCTACACCGGCCTGAGCGCAGCACAGGTCGACCGCCTGCGTAATGAGTTTGGCGTGTACCTGATTGCCAGCGGACGTATCTGCATCGCTGGCCTGAACCACAACAATGTGCGTCAGGTTGCGGAAGCGATGGCTGCTGTTATGTAATCATTTCTGGCCGGGACTCTCCCGGCCAGCTATTCCTGCTTTTTCACTTTTCAGGTTTACCTTTTCGCCACTTGCTGCACACTTAACGCATCTATTGCGTTAAGGAGTCCTACTATGTGGTATCAGCAAACGCTCACTCTGAACGAAAAACCGCGTGGCTTTCATCTGATAACGGATGAGATCCTCGGTGAACTACGTCGATTAAGTGATGTGCAGACCGGGCTGCTGCATCTGCTGTTGCAGCATACATCTGCTTCCCTGACGCTGAACGAAAACTGCGATCCCACGGTGAGAACCGATATGGAGCAACATTTTCTGCGTTCGGTGCCGGACAATGCGCCCTACCAGCACGACTATGAAGGTGCGGATGATATGCCTGCCCATATTAAGTCCTCGCTGCTGGGCACCTCACTGTTGCTGCCGATCAGCCGTGGTCGGCTGATGCTGGGGACATGGCAGGGAATTTACCTGGGTGAACACCGGATTCGCGGTGGTGCCCGACGTATCGTGGCAACCCTACAGGGGGATGATTAAGCATGAAGATATCTGAGCTGTTGTCATACTGCATGGCGAAAAACGGTGCAGAGCAAAGTGAACACGATGAGTGGCAGGCTACACAGATCAAAGCCAAAGGAGTGCTGTTTGCCATGCTCTACGATGTGGGTGGACGTCCTGCCGTGGCGCTGAAAAGCACCCCTGCCTTGGCCGATCTTATTCGAGAGCAGCACAGTGATGTGCAGCCCTGCGAGCATCTGAATCCCTCACACTGGAACGCCGTGTTGCTGGACGGATCACTGAAAGATTCACAAATTTACTACCTGGTGGATGCGTCTTATCAACAGGTGCAGAAATAAAGATGAAACGGCCAGAATGCCTGGTGCGGGCTGGTCGTTATCCTGCTTTACCGAATATTTCCACTAAACGAGATGCTCATTAGCGACACATCAACGTTATATTAAAGGACAGAGGAATAAAAATATCGTAATTTAATGCATTGCTATTTTATTTTTCTAATGCATATCTAAATTAAAACGTATCTCACCCTTGTTAAATTATGTTAACAAGGGCGGTGACGATTGTTTTTTATGGCTTGTTATCTATTTAATTTCATTCATTTATTGATTGTAAAAAATATTTTTCTGCTACGAGCACACATTGTTTTTTTTCATTTCCAGGAAAAAATAAGAAAAACACTAACATCATTTTTACGATGAATATGCTAAAACATCGCGGTTAAAACTGAAGGCAAAGGTAGCGAACCCATTAAAAACTCTCAATTTTTCACCACAATATATTAATAAATATTATTGTGGCGCGAAGGGCTGGCTGCAGTGTTAAATCGCAAAGGTCTTGATAATGATGATTTTTATGCGGGGTGTGGTGCATCGCAATACGACTTTATATTTGTAATGGTTGGCTTAAAAGGAATTGATAATGGATGTTGATTTGAATAAGAAATGGAATATTGGGAAGTTACTGAAAACTCCAATGTGTGTCGTGCCTTTAATTTTTGCTCCTTGCATGCCTGTTTGGGCGGAAGAAGGTACTATCGAGGTTGATGGCATGGTGATCGCCCTTGATGATAAAACCTATTCGAATATGACCGAACAAAATGCAACGATTCTTAGTGTTATTAATGGTTCAACGTTGACGTCAAAGACGATGACGCTTACCAGCGGCGGAGCGGGTGGTATTGGCGCTTCTGTTCAAGGTAGTAAATTCAATGCACAGTACTTAACTGTTAACGTATCTGGTGATAACAGTACGGGGATCCGACTGGAGACGGGGGCGGATGTCGTGCTAGAAAACCTACAGATTAAAGGCACTAACAATGCGAAGGGCTTGGTGCTGGAGGGGGATCCTGGGATCAAGGCAGAGATCAACGGCGGCGAAATTAATACTGCGGCAGGCACTGCTATTGAAGTCATAAAAGGGGGAGAGTTAACCCTGAATAACGTAGCAGTCAGTACTTCAAGCAGCAAGAACTATGCACTGTCGGTGGGTTCATCGGAAGCAAATGCTGGCATCAATAACGTTACTGTTGAGAAGGGGAGTTATTCAACTATAGGAGATGAAAGTTCTGGACTGCTACTCATTGGCTCAGATTCCATCGTCACCATGAATGAGGTCCTTATTTCCACGAAAGGGAATGCATCTATGGGCGTTGAAGTGAGAAAAGGAACGGCGACCCTGACGAACAGCACGATTGACACCACAGGCAAGGGCAGCACCGCTCTTTACACTGAAAGTAAGATTCGGGGAGAAAATCTGACAATCACCACCAAAGATTCTGGCGCTATGGGCATGGATGTCCGTAAGGGGGAAGGAGAGTTGTTCAGCAGCGCCATCGATACGTTTGGTGATAGTGCTTCAGCTCTTATGTCTTACGCCGGGACAAAAATAACTGCAGATGATGTGCATATCAAAACGGCGGGCATTCAGAGTTACGGTGCATGGAGCCGCGACAGTACGCTTGATATTCGTAACAGTGAGATTTCCACTACAGGCGATAAGGCAACCGGGATTTTCGTAGCCAGAGGTTCAAGTGATGTTTTACTGGACAATGTGAAAATTGATACCCAGCTTGCTCAGGCGATTGAGTTAAATGCCACCCAAACGGTTATGACTGTGAAAAACTCTGAACTGAGTGGAGGCAATGGAGAGCTGTTAACGGTAAGTCATTTTGTAAATACCTTGGATCCGAGCAAAAACGTTTACAGTAATCTCACTTTCAATGCCACAGGCAGCACCTTAAATGGCGATATTGTAGTGAGTCATATTGGCAATACCGTGGCGGTCGATCTGTCCTCCGCGTCTGTGCTCAACGGTGCCGTCACGAAAGCCACCTCGCTGTCGCTCGATGCCAGCAGCGAATGGAACATGAACAACAATTCCGATGTCGGCCAGTTGACCAATAACGGTACGATTACTTTCTCCGATCAAAGCAAGTTTGACACCTTGACGATAACGGGCGATTACGCCGGTGACGGTGGATCGCTGGTGATGAACAGCGTACTGGGTGATGACAGCTCACAAACCAATAAGCTGATTGTCGGCGGAGATGTACTGGCAGGAACAACCAGCGTCACGATCAATAACCTTGGCGGCCAGGGCGCACAGACCGTGGAAGGTATTGAAATTGTTGAGGTGGGTGGAACCTCGACAGGGACTTTCGAGAAATCGGGGCGTATGGTTGCAGGAGCCTATGATTACGACCTCGTTCAGAAAGGCGAAAACTGGTATCTGACCAGTCTGCTCACTCCAGTGGTTCCCGATCCAACAGACCCTACAAATCCAACAGATCCAACAGATCCAACAGATCCAACAGATCCAAACCCAGGTCATACTCTGCACCCCTCAGTCATTCGCCCTGAAGGTGGAAGCTACACGGCTAACTTGGCAACAGCAAACACCCTGTTCCTTCTGACCCTGCATGACAGGTTGGGTGAAACACAGTTCATTGATGCGTTAACGGGCCAGAAGGAAGTCACCAGCATGTGGTTACGCCAGGTTGGCGGACATAATTCATGGCACGACGACAGTGGACAGTTGAAAACCCAGAGCAATCGCTATGTGGCGCAGATCGGTGGTGATGTTGCCCGCTGGAGTACGGATGGGCTAGACCGCTGGCATGTTGGCGTTATGGCTGGCTATGGTGACAGCCACAGCACCACCCGAAACCAGCACAGCGGTTACCGTTCAAAAGGTTCCGTTAATGGTTACAGCGTGGGCGGTTATGCGACCTGGTATGGCAATACTGAAAACCATACCGGTGCGCACCTGGATACCTGGCTGCAGTATGGCTGGTTTGATAACGACGTTAAAGGTGAAGAACTGGCGACCGAAAGCTATAAATCCCATGGGGTTTCAGCTTCACTGGAAGGCGGCTACACCTGGAAACTCGGCCAGTTCTCGGGGAGCCAGGGATCGCTCAATGAATGGTTTATTCAACCTCAGGCTCAGGTTGTCTGGATGGGTGTAAAGGCAAATAACGTTCAGGAAGCGAATGGTACGAAGGTGAAAGGTGAGGGCGACGGCAACCTGTTGACGCGTCTGGGGGTGAAAACCTACTTGAAAGGTCACAGTGCTATTGATAACAATAAGCAGCGCGAGTTCCAGCCTTTCCTTCAGGTGAACTGGCTGCATAACACACGCAACTTTGCGACCAAAATGGATGACGTTCGTGTCAGCCAGAACGGCGCAACCAACCTGGCGGAAGTGAAAGTCGGGCTGGAAGGGAAAGTGAACCCACGTCTGAATCTGTGGGGGAACATTGGCGTGCAGATGGGCGATGCGGGTTACAACGATAATGCCGCAATGGTTGGCGTGAAATACAATTTCTAATCGTCAACATTAAGCGGGCGGCCCTGAACAGGGCCGCCCGCTTTGTCTTCTGGTTACGCGCGCAATGTATCGATATCAATCACGAAACGGTACTTCACATCGCTTTTCAGCATACGCTCATAGGCTTCGTTGATCTGATTAATATTGATCATCTCAATATCGGAGGTGATGTTGTGCTTACCGCAGAAATCCAGCATCTCCTGAGTCTCTTTAATCCCGCCAATCAGTGAACCCGCAATGCTGCGGCGTTTAAAGATCAGATTAAACACCTGCGGTGACGGATGATCATGTTCCGGCGCACCGACCAGCGTCATGGTGCCATCGCGGCGCAGCAGGGTGATAAACGGGTTCAGATCGTGCTGTGCAGCAACCGTGTTAAGAATGAAGTCAAAACTGTTGGCATGTTGCGCCATCTGGTCGGCATCTTTCGAGATCACGACTTCATCTGCGCCCAGGCGCTTACCGTCTTCAATTTTAGATGGCGAGGTGGTGAACAGTACGACGTGCGCGCCCATGGCATGCGCAATTTTTACGCCCATATGGCCGAGGCCGCCCAGGCCTACGATACCGACTTTTTTACCCGGGCCCACGCCCCAGTGGTGCAGTGGCGAGAAGGTGGTGATCCCGGCACACAGCAGTGGCGCGGCACCGGCCGGATCGAGATTTTCAGGCACGCGCAGTACGAAGTCTTCATGCACTACTACTTGGGTGGAGTAACCCCCAAAGGTGATATCGCCGTTTATGCGGTCTTCGCCGTTATAGGTGCCAACAAAGCCCTCTTCGCAGTACTGCTCCAGGTCCTCTTTACAGCTGTCACAGGTACGACAACTGTCGACCATACAGCCCACGCCAACCAGATCGCCCACCTTGTATTTATGGCCGTGTGCGCCGACTGCCGTCACGCGACCCACAATCTCATGGCCTGGCACGACCGGGAAAATGGTGTTGCGCCATTCATTGCGTGCCTGGTGTAGGTCAGAGTGGCAAACGCCGCAGAACAACACCTCGATCTGCACATCATGTTCACGCAGTTCGCGTGGCTGAAACTCAAACGGAGCCAGCTTCGATTTCGCGTCCTGGGCGGCATAAGCATGCGTAATATTCATTGGTCTCTCCAGTTATTGATGATGTGGCGCAGTGGCCGTGAGGGTGGGAGCAGGCAGTGGAATAGCGTCACCTTCTCCGCAAAATGATGAAGGTTAAGCATAGTCAGATAATGGTGAAGGGGGTATATCCAAAACTCGCTAAGTCTTGCCTGTTTCTGCAAGATTTTGTGGCGATTGTAAGAAAAATGCAGCAAACCACGGAGAAAAATACCGTTCGTGATAGCGGGTCGGGCATGCCCGACCCCTACGAAAACCGTACAACCGTACAACCGTACAACCGTACAACCGTAATCGTAATCGTAATCGTAGGGGCGAGGCACGCCTCGCCCGATGCCTCGCCCAAATAATTAACGCTGTAACAGCGGCTTCAGGAAGCGCGCGGTGTGCGAACGTTCGCACTCTGCCACTGTTTCCGGCGTACCGGACACGAGGATCTCGCCGCCACCGCTGCCGCCTTCCGGCCCGAGGTCAACAATCCAGTCAGCGGTTTTGATCACATCAAGGTTGTGCTCAATCACCACGATGGTGTTGCCCTGGTCGCGCAGCTGGTGCAGCACTTCCAGCAGTTGCTCGATATCGGCAAAGTGCAGGCCGGTGGTGGGTTCATCAAGGATGTACAGCGTCTGACCTGTGCCGCGTTTCGACAGCTCACGCGCCAGCTTCACGCGCTGCGCTTCACCACCGGAGAGCGTGGTGGCCGACTGCCCGAGACGAATATAGGACAGGCCGACATCCATCAGGGTTTGCAGCTTACGCGCCAGCGCAGGAACGGCATCGAAGAACTCACGGGCTTCTTCAATGGTCATCTCCAGCACTTCGTGAATGCTCTTACCCTTGTATTTCACTTCCAGTGTTTCACGGTTATAGCGTTTGCCTTTGCATTGGTCACAGGGCACGTAGATATCCGGCAGGAAGTGCATCTCCACCTTGATCACGCCATCACCCTGACAGGCTTCACAGCGCCCACCGCGCACGTTAAAGCTGAAGCGCCCCGGCGTATAGCCGCGTGTACGCGACTCCGGCACCCCGGCAAACAGTTCACGCACTGGGGTGAAGATCCCGGTATAGGTGGCCGGGTTTGAACGCGGCGTACGCCCGATAGGGCTTTGATCGATGTCGATCACCTTATCGAAATGCTCCATCCCAGAGATATCACGGTACGGTGCGGCTTCGGCAATAGTGGCGCCGTTCAGCTGGCGCTGAGCAATCGGGAACAGAGTATCGTTGATCAGCGTCGATTTCCCGGAGCCGGACACGCCGGTCACGCAGGTAAACAGCCCGACAGGCAGTGTCAGTGTGACGTCCTTCAGGTTGTTACCGCTGGCGCCGGTCAGCTTCAGCACCTTCGCCGGATCGCCCTTAACGCGCTGTTTCGGGATGGCGATGCCACGCTTGCCGCTGAGGTACTGCCCGGTCAGGGACGACTCCACCGCCATGATGTCATCCACCGTCCCTTCTGCGACGATCTGTCCGCCATGCACCCCGGCACCGGGGCCGATATCAATCACATGGTCGGCCGCGCGGATGGCATCTTCATCGTGCTCAACCACAATCACGGTATTGCCCAGATTGCGCAGATGCACCAGGGTTTCCAGCAGACGCTCGTTGTCACGCTGATGCAGGCCGATAGAGGGCTCATCCAGCACGTACATCACGCCCACCAGGCCCGCACCGATCTGGCTGGCAAGACGGATACGCTGCGCTTCACCGCCGGAGAGGGTTTCCGCCGAACGCGACATCGACAGATAGTTCAGGCCAACGTTCACCAGGAACTTCAGGCGGTCGCCAATCTCTTTCAGCACTTTCTCAGCGATTTGCGCGCGCTGGCCGCTGAGTTTCATATTCTGGAAAAACTCCATCGCATGGCCGATGCTCATATCTGAGATGGTCGGTAGCGTGGTGTTCTCCAGGAAGACGTGGCGTGCTTCACGACGCAGACGTGTACCGCCGCAGCTGGTACAGGAGCGGTTGCTGATATATTTCGCCAGTTCTTCGCGCACCGCGGACGATTCCGTCTCTTTATAGCGGCGTTCCATATTGTGCAGTACGCCTTCGAACGGATGGCGGCGCACCGAGGTATCGCCCCGGTCGTTGACGTACTTAAATTCGATGTTCTCTTTGCCTGAGCCGTACAGGATCACTTTGCGGTTGTAGTCGCTGAGCGAGCTGAACGGCGCTTCGATATCAAATTCCAGATGCTCAGCCAGCGAGCGCAGCATCTGGAAATAGTAGAAGTTACGGCGATCCCAGCCGCGAATGGCACCACCCGCCAGTGACAGCTCAGGGTTCTGCACCACGCGGTCAGGATCAAAATACTGCTGAACGCCCAGCCCGTCACAGGTCGGGCAAGCCCCGGCCGGGTTGTTGAAGGAGAACAGGCGCGGTTCCAGCTCATTCATACTGTAGCCACAAATCGGGCAGGCAAAGTTGGCTGAGAACAGCAGTTCTTCGGCGCTGGTGTCATCCATATCCGCGACGACCGCACTACCACCGGACAGTTCGAGCGCAGTTTCAAACGACTCTGCCAGGCGCTGGGCCAGATCGTCACGCACCTTAAAGCGGTCAACCACCACTTCAATGGTGTGTTTCTTCTGCAGTTCCAGCTTCGGCGGATCGGACAGATCGCAGACTTCACCGTCGATACGCGCACGGATGTAGCCCTGGCTTGCCAGGTTTTCCAGCGTTTTGGTGTGTTCACCCTTACGATCTTTCACGATCGGTGCCAGCAGCATCAGACGGCGGCCTTCAGGCTGCGCCAGCACATTATCCACCATCTGACTGACGGTTTGTGCTGCCAGCGTGACATCGTGGTCCGGGCAGCGAGGCTCACCCACGCGAGCAAACAGCAGGCGCAGATAGTCATGAATTTCGGTGATGGTGCCGACGGTGGAACGCGGGTTGTGCGAGGTCGATTTTTGTTCAATCGAAATCGCCGGTGACAGCCCTTCGATATGGTCGACGTCTGGTTTTTCCATCAAGGAAAGGAACTGGCGCGCATAGGCCGATAGCGACTCGACATAGCGGCGTTGCCCTTCTGCGTACAGCGTATCAAACGCCAGCGAGGACTTGCCAGAGCCTGACAGGCCCGTAACGACGATCAGTTTGTCGCGCGGGATGGTCAGGTTAATGTTTTTCAAATTGTGGGTGCGGGCACCCCGTACTTCGATCTTATCCATTCACAATTCCCGGATTAGCACAAACCTCACCATGCCTGCCCGGCACGGCCAGAAAGAAACGCGTTAGTATGGCACAAAAAAACCTGAATGGATAACCAGTGTTTTGGCGTAGAATGCCATACAGAGCGATGTAATACTGCAACGAACAGCGGTGTTTTTCGAGGCATCTCCTAAATGTAGGATCTGGGGGTATGCCATGATAGAATTTTGCGCTTAGACTTAAGTCAGAACATTTAACCGGAGACAGCAACATGGCCAGCAGAGGCGTAAACAAAGTAATTTTAGTCGGAAATCTGGGTCAGGACCCGGAAGTTCGCTACATGCCAAATGGCGGTGCCGTTGCCAACATTACTCTGGCCACCTCCGAAAGCTGGCGTGACAAGCAAACCGGTGAAACCAAAGAGAAGACTGAGTGGCACCGTGTTGTGCTGTTCGGCAAACTGGCCGAAGTGGCGGGTGAATACCTGCGTAAGGGTTCTCAGGTTTATATCGAAGGCGCACTGCAGACCCGTAAATGGACTGACCAGGCTGGCGTTGAGAAGTACACCACCGAAGTCGTGGTTAACGTTGGCGGCACCATGCAGATGCTGGGCGGTCGTGCTCAGGGCGGCGGCGCACCAGCAGGTGGCGGTCAGGGCGGCGGCAGCAACAACGGTTGGGGCCAGCCACAGCAGCCACAGGGCGGCGCACCGGGCGGCAACCAGTTCAGCGGCGGCGCGCAGCAGTCTCGCCCGCAGCAGGCACCACAGCAGAACAGTGCGCCTGCCAACAATGAACCCCCAATGGACTTTGACGACGACATTCCTTTCTAAATACGGAATGTATGTTGCTTAAAGCATAAAAAAAGAGGCCTGATGGCCTCTTTTTTTATGCACGCAATCAGCGCATTCGTCACATCCAGTGGGCGACGATGGCGGGATACTCACCGGTGGCGCGGGACAGATGCAGCCACTGGTCGACGTAAAGCTTCCAGCTGATATCGTCGGTCGGTAGCATGTAAGACTTCTCGCCATACTGCATCGGTTTATCAGGGTTCACCGCGCAAAGCGACGGGTGCGACTTCTTCTGATACAGCGCTTCAGATGCCTCGGTTATCATCACATCGGCCTTTTTGTCGACCAGTTGCTGGAAGATGCCGGCATTATCGTGAGAGAGCGTCAGCGTGCTTTTCGGTAAGAAAGCGTGGGCAAAAGCCTCGTTAGTGCCGCCTGCCGGCTCGATCAGGCGTACTGAGGGTTTGTTGATTTGCTCAATCGTTTGATACCTTTTCACATCCACGCAGCGTACCAGCGGGATTTTACCGTCAACGTCGATCTTCTCGGCAAAGAAAGCCTGCTGCTGACGCGCCAGCGTGACCGAAATTCCGCCCATCGCAATATCGCATTTGCCTGCCACCAGATCGGGCGTCAGAGTCTTCCAGGTCGATTTCACGATGTTCACCTTTACCCCCAGGCTTTTCGCCAGCGATTCAGCCATCGAGATATCAATCCCTTCATAGCTGCCATCGGGTTTCAGGAAGGTGTAAGGCTTGTAATCACCCGTAGTACAGACAGTTAACGTGCCCTGCTTTACCACTGTTTGCAGATGTGATTCTGCGCTGGCGCTCCCGGCGGCAACCAGCAATACCAAAGGTAATAATGTTTTCATTTTTTCCCTGTCTCAGAGGTTATTGGTTTCAACAATCGTGCCCACATGCGCGGTGTTTTTCTTTTTTCTTAACTGATAGCTCACGGTCAGCACCAGCAGCCAGACGGGGATCAGCCAGACGGAAATCGCGATGCCCGGCGTCATAAACATAATCACCAGAATACCGGCCAGGAACAGCAGGCACAGAATATTGGTCAGGGGATAGCCCAGGCTGGCGAAGCGGGTTTTCTGCCCGGCAACGCGCATGGCGCTGCGGAATTTCAGATGGGTGATACTGATCATCGCCCAGTTGATCACCAGCGCAGAAACCACCAGTGACATCAGCAGCTCGAAGGCTTTGCCCGGCATCAGGTAATTAAGCAGTACGCAAAGGGCGGTCACCAGCGCCGAAACGCTAAGGGCGTTGAAAGGAATACCGCGACGATTAATCTTTAATAATGACGCCGGAGCGTTACCCTGTTTCGCCAAACCAAACAGCATACGGCTGTTGCTGAACACGCAGCTGTTATAAACGGACAGCGCAGCAGACAGCACCACGGCATTCAGCAGCGTCGCGACCAGATTGCTGTCGAGTGCGTGGAAAATAAGAACGAACGGACTCCCGCCTTCGACCACTTTCTGCCACGGATAGAGTGACAGCAGCACCGCCAGCGCCCCCACATAGAACAGCAGGATGCGATAAATCACCTGATTGGTAGCCTTCGGAATACTTTTCTGAGGATCATCGGCTTCGGCGGCGGTAATGCCTATCAGCTCAAGCCCACCGAAAGAGAACATGATCACGGCCATCGCCATCACCAGCCCACTGATTCCGTTAGGGAAAAAACCGCCGTACTGCCACAGGTTAGCGACGCTGGCCTCAGGGCCGCCATGGCCGCTGGCAAGCAGCCAGGCGCCAAAGCCTATCATGCCGACAATCGCCACGACTTTGATGATGGAAAACCAGAACTCCACCTCACCGTAGATTTTCACGCTGGTCATGTTGATGAGGTTGATCGCAACAAAGAACACCCCGGCAGAAACCCAGGTCGGAATGTCCGGCCACCAGTACTGAACGTAAATCCCGACAGCGGTGAGCTCAGCCATACTGACCAGCACGTAAAGCACCCAGTAATTCCAGCCGGAGACGAAACCGGCAAAGCTGCCCCAGTAGGTGTTGGCAAAATGACTGAACGAGCCTGCAACCGGTTCGTGAACCACCATCTCGCCGAGCTGGCGCATAATAAAGAAGGCAATCATGCCGGCAATCGCATAGCCCAGCAGAACCGACGGGCCTGCCATTTTGATGGTTTGCGCAATACCGAGAAACAGCCCGGTACCGATTGCGCCACCCAAAGCAATCAGCTGAATATGGCGATTTTTCAATCCCCTGTGCAGCTGACCTTCTGACTGATTGTGATCCATGTATGCTCCCCAGCGTATTGATATTTGTTGCAGGGTAATTAGCAATTCCCGGGCCAGCGGCAGCGCTTATTAAGGAGCGATATGCTCAACACAATGAAAAATAAGACTAATTATTTTTACGCTCGACTCACAGGCTATGCATGCAACACGTCTTATGCACCTATGTTGTGCTCTTTAGGGTGTTTTTGTGCACGAATTGAGCAGGGAGTGCGTCTTTAATGACGGATGTGAACCATAAAGGTGCAGGGTGATGTGTCGCTCTGCGCATTCTTACTGAATAACTCTTCTAAGAACGCGGTTTTTCCGTTAATTCAAATGACTTATCCCAAATTCTAAAATAGATAAGTAACCCATTTGTATTATTAATTAGCTGAACCTTTAACGGTAAGTCATTTTAACTTATCCAGACAGAAGCGTTTTCGTGTGAATAATAAAAAACGGATACATTCCTGCTTGATTTTCATTTTATTGAATGGATAATGCACGAAAATTACATTGTGTTACATGCCTTTAAAATGGACTTACATTAGCATGACTTTATTTTTGCGTTTCTTTCAGCAGGGATTTGCTACATCTTTACTTATGAGTGCGGCAATTACCGCTACACCCATCGCCTTCGCGGCAGCACTCCCTGATAACGATACCCGTACGGGCGCAACGCTGGATGCCCAGGAGCAACTGCGCCAGCAGGCGCGAGAGCGTGCACTCCAGCAGCAAAATGCGCCGGACAGTGATGTCCGTCTGGCTCGCCCCGATGCGGTGACCCCTGACTATCCTGTCGACGAAAAACCCTGCTTCATGATCCACTCCCTGCGTCTGCAGGGCGATCTCGCACCCCGTTTTCAGTGGGCGCTGGACGCGGCTGAGGGGGCCAAAGGCCGTTGTCTGGGCGGGCAGGGCATTATGCTGGTGATCAACAAGGTGCAGAATGCCATCCTGGCAAAAGGCTTTGTCACCACCCGGGTGATGGCCCAGGAACAGGATTTGACCCAAGGTGTGCTGACATTGACGCTCCAGCCCGGACGCATCGGTCGCGTGCAGTTTGAAGAGCCGGTCTCATGGCGTGCACGTATGTGGAATGCTGTACCGGCATCCTCAGGAGATGTGCTGAATCTGCGCGATATTGAGCAGGGGTTGGAAAACTTCCGGCGGGTGCCCAGCGCCACGGCCGATATCAGCATCCTGCCCGGTGAGCAGGATGGCACCAGCGACCTGCGGGTGAACTGGAAAGAGGGCCGCCCGGTTCGCCTCAGCCTGGGGCTGGACGACAGCGGTTCAAAAAGCACCGGGCGCTACCTCGGTTCCGCCACGCTGGCGGTGGATGCACCTTTTGCACAAAACGATCTGTTCTATGCCAACATCGGCAAAGATCTGTTTCAGCACGGCCCCTTTGGCAACCGCTCGCATACGCTGAACTACTCGGTGCCTGTGGGCTACTGGGGGCTGGCCGCCAACTACAACAATTACACCTACCACCAGAATATCGCCAACGCCAACGAGGTGTTGAGCTACAGCGGCAAGAGCGACAACGTACAGTTGACGCTCTCGCGCCTGCTGTTCCGCAATCAGTTGCATAAAACCACCCTCAATATGCGCCTCTGGCGCAGAAACTCCTCTAACGCAGTGGAGGACGTCGAGATCGAACAGCAGCGCCGCCGTACGGCGGGTTGGGAGTTGGGGCTGAATCAGCGCAGTTATCTTGGCAACGCCACGCTGGATGCCAACCTCAACTGGCGGCGTGGCACCGGCGCTTTCAATGCGCTGCGGGCACCCGAAGAGGATACCCAGAGCGGCAGCGCCCGTACCGGCATTGCCATGGCCGATATCAGCCTGAACCAACCCTTTACCCTGGGCAGCGAACCCTGGCGTTATGTCACCAGCGTACGCGGCCAGTGGAGCGCCAACCCGCTGACGCCACAGGATCGCATAGCAATTGCGGGGCGTTACTCGGTACGCGGTTTTGACGGTGAGCAGATCCTGTCGGGTGAGAAAGGGGTGATATGGCGTAATGAGCTGGCGTGGAATGTGCTGTCACGCGGCCATGAGCTGTATGCCGCGCTGGACTACGGTCGAGTTGACGGCCCCGGTACCCGTTATCTGGCCGGGCACCAGCTGGCAGGGAGCGCCATCGGCGTGCGCGGTGCTGTATTGAGCCACCTCAGCTACGACCTGTTTGCCGGGGTACCGCTGCAAAAACCCGAACAATTCCATACTTCAGGTGCGACGGCAGGTTTCAGCCTCAACCTGGACATTTAACGCGGCCTGCCGCCCTCGCGGCGGCTGCACTATGACGTGAACGGACAGTGCTCTTTCAGGGACGACTTCTATGAACAAACATTGCTATCGCCTTATCTTCAGCCGCACTCACGGGGAGCTGCGCGTGGTGTCCGAACTGGCCCGCAGTTGCAGCAGTGAGCCCGGCCAGAGCCGTGGCATCGGCGCGCCGCGTCTGTGGGTGACGGTACGTCGGGTGGTCTGGATGCTCGGCCTGTCGCTGTTTGCCGCGCCGACGATCGCCGCCGGGATTGTTGCCGACGGCTCGGCACCTGCGGGCCAGCGCCCGCAGGTGATCGCCACGCAGAACGGACTGCCACAGGTGAACATCGCCGCGCCGAACCGCTCCGGGGTATCGCATAACCAGTACCGCCAGTTTGACGTTGATAAACGCGGGGCGATCCTCAATAACTCCGCGTCGATGACCTCGACCCAACTGGCGGGGATGATCCAGGGTAACCCGAATCTTAAGCTGAATTCAGCCCCGGCGCGGGTGATTCTTAACGAAGTGAACAGCAGCAACCCCAGCGAACTGCGCGGCTTCCTTGAAGTCGCAGGCGGGCGTGCACAGGTCATCGTCGCCAACCCGGCGGGGATCGTCTGCAATGGCTGCGGCACCATCAACGCCGGGCGCATGACGCTGACGACCGGTAAAACTCAGTTGAACGCCGATGGCAGCCTGGCGGGTTATCAGGTGGAGCGCGGCACCGTGCGTATTGAAGGCGGCGGGCTGAATGGCGATGCCCGGCATGATACGGAATACGTTGACGTGCTGGCGCGTGCAGTCGACGTGAATGCGGGCGTGTGGGCGAAACAGGGGCTCAACGTGGTCGCAGGCCGGAACCGCATCAGCGCAGACGCGAAAACGGTGAGTGCGCTGGCCACCGACGGCAAGGCGCCTGAACTGGCGATCGACATGGGACAGATGGGCGGCATGTACAGCGGTCATATTCGCATGATCGGGACGGAAGCGGGCGTCGGCGTGCGCAACCAGGGCGGGCACATTCAGGCTGAGAAAACGCTGACAGTGAGCAGCGAAGGTAAACTCACCTGGCAGCCTGGCAAACAGGAGGCGGTAACCGAAGCGGGCGGGGATATTCAGCTGGCGGCCCGGGACAGCATTGAACACCACGGCAAACTGCACAGCGGTGGCACGCTGTCCGTCGACAGCCGCGAAGGTGATGTGAAACAGTCCGGCACTCTGGCAGCGGCGGGCGACGTCACACTGAAAGCAAAACGCGGTATAACCAGCAGCGGCAACCTGCTGGCAGGCAGTGATGCGAACAGTGTCCTGACGCAGGATGCGGATCTTACGCTGACCAGCCAGGGCGATATCCAGGCCAGCGGCAAGCTGTTGAGCAAAAAGGACGTGAAGGTCAGCGGGCAACGGGTTGATCTCAGCCAGAGTACGCTGGCTGCCCGCCGTGCCGACATCCGTGCGCAGGCGGCAGGCGTAGCATTAAAAAATGCCAAAGTGGACAGCGCCGAGCTGATCGTTAACACCGCAGGGAGCGTTGCGGCGCAGCAGGCGCAGGTGAGCGCGGGCCGCTGGGACATTAACGCGGATAGTCTCTTCGTACAGCGTGGCATCTGGTCGCAGACCGGAGAAGGGGAAAGCCGTTTTGCCCTTTCTGGCCAGCTGGATAATACCGATGGCAGCATTGAAGCCCGGCAGTTGAGCCTGACCAGCGCTACGCTGACCAACCAGAATGGACGGCTGGTGGCACTCAACGACACGGCGCAGCACTGGCAGGTCAGCGGTTTGCTGGATAACACCCATGGCGCTCTGGGTAGCAACGGTAATCTGACGCTGGTGGTCGAGGGCGGCCTGGGCAACCGCGGTGGCCTGATCTTCAGCGACCAGCAGCTTGATCTGACGGTGAATAACGCGCTGGACAATCAGGGCGGCACGGTGAGGAGCAGCGACGATCAGCGCATTGTGGCCAACCACATTAATAACCGCCAGGGGCTGTTCAGCAGCGGCGCAGGGCTGGAACTGACCGCGCAGCAGCTGGATAACCCGGACGGCACGCTGATCAGCTATAGCAAGGGTGTGTACCATGTTGCCACGTTGAATAATCAGCAGGGCAAGCTTCATAGCGGCGATGCACTGGCGATTGAGGCCAATGAGGTCAACAACCAGGGCGGCCAGCTGGTTGCAACGCGGGCGCTGGACGTGCATACGACGCAGTTGAATAATCAGGATCAGGGAAAAATCAGCAGCCAGCAGGCGCTGACCGTACAGGCGGATCGGTTGAATAACCGTGACGGCGGGCTGCTGCTGGGCACCACGGACACCGATGTGACGGCCCGTACGCTGGATAACCGCGCCGGGAGCGTACAGAGTGCAGGAACGCTCACCCTTTCACTGCTGGAGACGCTGGATAACCGCCAGGGACGTGTTGTGGCGAATCAGGCGCTGACGATCCAGGGCGGCAATCCGGGCGCACGCAGTTCCGGAGTTCCCGCGCTCGATCTGATCAATCAGGGCGGCGTGGTGCAAAGCGGCGCAACATTAAGCGTTCAGACCCACACTCTCAACAACCAGGGCGGTACGCTGCTCAGCCAGCAGGATCTGAATCTCGCGGTCCGCCAGGATTACACTCACCGTGCGGGCGACACCCTCAGCAGCAACGGCACTGTTACGCTTTCCGTGGCGGGCGTGCTGACCAACCTGACGGATTGGCTACTGCCTGGCGGCCTGATCGTTAACAGCCAGGATTTCACGAATCAGGGATCGCTGGTCGGTAAAACGCTGCACCTGACGACCGGCCTGCTGCTTAACCGTGGGCGACTGGAAGCCGACAGCATGACGCTGAACGTGGATACGCTGGACAACCCGGCGACCCTGATCGGCGATAACATCACCGTGCGTGGCCGGGTGATCGACAACCACGGTAATGCTGCGGTAATCGCGGCGACCGACCGTCTGGATCTGCATAGCGGGGAACGCCTGACGAACCGCGATGGCGGCCTGCTCTACAGCAGCGGCAGCCTCTTGCTGGGCAGTGATGATCTGATTGAAAATCGCGCCAGCAGCATCGAAGCGGACGGTGATGTGACGGTGGAGGCCAAACGCCTGAACAACCTGCGCGAAGGGTTGAATATCGCCCGTAATGCGGCCAGCAGTGACTACAGCTGGCATCGCTACAACTACTACTGGCGCTCATATGGTTCAGATGTGGGTCGCAACAAAAACACCATGACGCCAACCACCCAGCGGCTCACCTTTAAGGATGACGCGGCTGCTGCCAGCAATCGCTACGGCACCTTGCTGGCTATCGATGCCGGGTCCAAACGCGCCCAGGTGCGGGTGAAAAACAGTCAAGGGGTGATGACGAATCTGTGGGTCAACTACCTGGCCCTGAAGCCGAATGCGGATGGCAGCTATGCCATGACGTTCTATGAAACGCGTGGCTATCGCCAGAATACGGTGCCAACACCGTATCAAAACACCGTCTGGCGAGAACACGACCAGGGACGGCTGGAACAGTGGGATCCGAACAAACATCTTGATATTGCCGATGCACCGTACGTCAGCGATTACAACAACCTGCGTGAGCGTACGGTCACTGGCACGGTAACCCGTGACAAACTGGTGTCTGCGGGTGTCGGTGCGCATATTCTGGCGGGCGGCAATATGGTGCTGCGTGTGGCCGGGCAGCTGCTTAATGATGCCAGCACCCTCAGCGCGAACGGGGATCTGAATGTTGCAGGCGCGAAAAATATCGTCAATAAAGGCTATTCGGTTAACGAGCGCCGCCAGGAACATATCGTCGACCACTACGATCGTGACACTAACCACTGGTATCCCACCTTCAATCGCGATGAGACCACCGCGCTGACCACCATTGATGCCATTATGACGGGCAATGGCTCGGTGACGATCCAGGGCGCCAGCATTGAGAACGTCACAGTCAATCAGGCGCAAATCAGCAGCGTGGCAGCGGCGGAGAAAGCAGCGCAAGCCGGGCGCGAAGAGTGGGAACGTAACCCGCTGACGGCCAACGAGGACGGCACCCAGCCGCTGACGCCGGGTGAACTGGCGCTGGCGAATAAACAGCAGCTCGATCGTGTGGCGACCTCCATTCCCAATAACGGCCTGTTCCGCCAGGATACGGCCAAAGGCAGCCCTTTCCTGGTGGTGACCGACGAGCGCTTTACCAGCCGCAGCAAGTTTATCAGCAGTGATTACCTGCTCGACCGGGTGGGATACGATCCGGCGCTGGTGATCAAGCGCCTGGGCGATGGCTTCTACGAGCAGCGTCTGGTCCGTGAGCAGATGCTGGCGCTGACCGGACGGCCGTCGGAGAAGGGAGACGATGCCATGGCGCAGTATCAGAACCTGATGAACAACGGCAGCAAAGTGGCACAGGACTTCCACCTGGTGCCTGGCGTGGCGCTGACGCCAGCACAGATAGCCGCGTTACAACAGGACATCGTCTGGCTGGTGAGTGAAACGGTCGATAGCGCAGAAGGCCCGCAGACGGTCTGGGTGCCTAAAGTCTATCTGGCCAACAATACCGTGCGCCTGTCCGGTGACGGGGCGCTGATCGCCGGTGGCAACCTGCAACTCTCGGCCAACAGCCTCAGCAATGCCGGGAACCTGGTGGCTGACCAGGCGCTGAAGATTGATGCCGACCAGTTCCTGCACCAGGGCGGCGATATTCGTGCTGACAGTATTAACGTACAGGCCACTCACCTGACCTTAAGCACCAACCTTCAGGATGCCCTGCGCCAGGCCTCGATGAGCGCCAGTGACATCAGCCTGAGCGGCACCGATGTGAAACTGCAGGGGGCGAAGCTGGATGCCACACAGAACCTCAGCCTGAGTGCGCAAAACAGCCTGGAGATTGGCGCGGCCCGCAGCAGCCACACCGCCAGCCTTGAGGTGATTTCCGGGGCGATGGGTAACCGGACACGCGCCGGTATGGAAGACGCCGGCTCACGTAAGGCACAGGTGAGCGGTGAATGGCAGCAGGCGCTGGGCAGTTCGCTGAATGCCGGGGGCAACCTCAGCCTGAATACCGGGCAGGACATTACCCTGCAGGGCAGCCAGGTGAAAGCGGGCGGCACCACCCAGCTGCAGGCGGGCGGTGAGATAAAACTGCTGGCAGAAACGACCACCAACACCACACATCTGACTGCCGACAGCAGAACTTCGTCAGTCAGTAACACCCGTCAGGAAGATCGTCTGTTGCTCAGTACCCTGAGCGGTGATCAGGGCGTCACGCTGGTGGCCGGTAAAAACCTGCGGGTGGAAGGCGCGCAGGTGGACAGCGAGAAAGGCAGCATCGGCGTGAGCGCGCAGGACGTGATCATCAAAGAAGCGCGCCAGGTTGTCATCGACCAGGACAGCGAAAAGAAACGCGAGGGTAAAACCAAAAGCCAGCGTGAGATGGAGACGGTGCGCGACAGCGGCATCGGCAGCACCTTCAGCGGCGAGAAAGGCGTAACGGTGATCGCCCGTGAAAATGATATTACGCTGGCGGGCAGTACCCTGCACAGCGAGGATGGCGCGATTGCGCTGCAGGCGAAACGGGACGTGGTGATTAACAGCGCCACCGATCGCGAATCGCAGTTCTCCGAAGATCGCAGCGAGAAAAAAGGCTTCCTGTCAAAAAGCAGCAGCCACACGGTAAAAGACGATCGCTCCACCCTTGAACAGGGCTCGCTGCTCAGCGGGGAAAGCGTCAGCATCACTGCCGGACGCGATCTGGCGGTCGTGGGATCGGCCATCGCTGCTGATAATGATGTCACCCTCGCCGCGGGCAACAATGTGGATATCGTCGCGGCCACCGAGACACAGTCGCATTATCTGCTGGAAGAGAAGAAAAAGAGCGGCCTGATGAGCAGCGGCGGCATCGGCTTTACCGTCGGAAGCCAGTCAACGCGCCATGAGATTGACGAGAACGGCACCACGCAGAGCCAGAGCGTCAGCACCGTGGGCAGCAGCCAGGGCAATGTCAGCATCACCGCAGGCAACCGGGCGCATATCGGCGGTGCCGATGTGGTGGCGGGCAAAGATATTGCCATCGCCGGCGACAGCGTGCAGATAGATCCGGGCTACGATAAACGCACCAGTACCGAAACCTTCGAATCGAAGCAGAGCGGCTTCACCCTGGCCCTCTCCGGGGCGGTGGGCAGCGCGCTGAATACCGCCGTCAGCACCGCGCAGCAGGCAAGGAAAGAGGGCGACGGACGCCTGCAGGCACTCCAGGGAACGAAAGCGGTGCTGTCCGGGGTGCAGGGGGCGCAGGCCTGGGATCATGACAATGCTGTAACGGAAGCGGCCGATGCAAAAAATGCAGCAAATGGCGTGGAGAAAGGCGCCGATGGGGCAGAAAAAGGCGCCACCAATACGGTGGGGGTGAATCTCTCTTATGGCAGCCAGTCGTCAAAGAGTGAGACGACCATCAAAAGCAGCCAGTCGCAGGGTAGCACCCTGAACGCCGGGCAAAACCTGTCGATCACCGCCACTGGAAAAGGTAAAGGGCCTGACAGCGGCGATATCAACATTGCAGGTAGCCAGCTTAAGGCGGGTAAAGATCTGTCGCTGGACGCCAGTCGCGATATCCATCTGGTGTCGGCGCAGAATACCGAAAGCACCGACGGTAAAAACAGCAGTAAGGGCGGCAGCGTTGGCATCGGGATCGGAGTGGGCTCTGGCGGTTGGGGCATCAGCGTATCGGCGAGCGTCAATGCCGGTAAAGGCCATGAGAAAGGGAAGGGCCTGACGCATAGTGAAACCACCCTGGACGCGGGCAGCGTGGTCAGCCTGAACAGCGGGCGCGACACCACGCTGAAAGGCGCACAGGTCAGCGGTGAAACCGTGACCGCTGATGTCGGACGTAACCTGACGCTTGCCTCGCAGCAGGACAGTGACAGCTACGATGCAAAGCAGCAGAATGTCAGCGCGGGTGGGAGCTTCACCTTTGGATCCATGACCGGATCGGTGAATATCAACGCCAACCGCGACAAGATGAACAGTGATTTTGACTCGGTGAAGGAGCAGACCGGGCTGTTCGCAGGCAGCGGCGGCTATGCTATTAAAGTAGGTGAGCACACGCAGCTGGACGGGGCGGTGATCGCCTCAACGGCCACGGCGGATAAAAACAGCCTTGATACCGGGACGCTGGGTTGGTCAGATATTCATAATCAGGCTGATTACAAAACCGAGCATCAGAGCGTGGGCTTTAACAGCGGTGGGCCAATAGGGGCCAACCTTTTAAGCAACGTCAGCGCCCTGCCGATATCCGGTTCGGGTAGTGAAGGGCACGCGGAGGGGACCACCAAAGCGGCGGTCAGCGAAGGCAGCATCACCGTGCGTGATACGGCGAAGCAGCAGCAGGACGTCAGCACCCTGAACCGCGATACGGAGCACGCCAACGACGGCAGCATTACCCCGATCTTTAACAAAGAGAAAGAGCAGAAGCGGCTGCAGCAGGCGCAGCTGGTGAGCGATATCGCCGCGCAGGCGCTGGATATCTACAACACCCACGAGGCGACCAAAGCCACGCGTGAGGCCACGGCGGCACTGGGCGATAAATCGCGTCAGGCCGGGCTTGAGGAGCGGGCGAAAAAGGCGCTTTCGGAGGAGAAAAGAGTCAATCCGAAGGTGGATGACGGGCCGCAGGCGGTAGCCGGAAAAGCCTGGCAGCTGGCCTATGACGATGCGCTGGCGGCAAATGGCGCGCAGATGGGGGGCAGCGTGAGCACGGGCGTGAATGCGGTGGTGAGTGCGCTGCAGGGCCTGGCGGGAGGGGACATCAGGGCCGCGCTGGCGCAGGGAGCGGCTCCTTATCTTGCGGGGGTGGTCAAGACCCTGACGACGCAGGATAAGCAGTACAGCGAACTGAGCGCGGCGGAGAAAGCGAATAATGCGCTGGCGCATGCGCTGCTGGGCGGAGTGGTTGCAGAGCTGAGCGGCGGCAACGCGGCGGCGGGAGCGACGGGGGCGGCCACGGGAGAGCTTGCGGCGCCGGCGATAGCGCTGGCGCTGTACGGTACGGCGGACAGCAGTAAGCTGACGTCGCAGCAGAAGGAAAACCTGAGCGCGCTGGCGACGCTGGCGTCAGGGATAGCGTCAGGCGTGAGCAGCGACAGCACGGCGGGAGCGGTGACGGGCGGGCTGGCGGGTAAGAATGCGGTGGAGAATAATCTGCTTAAAGGCCCGGATGCGCAGGAAAAAAACAGTATTGAACTGGCATTGTCCATAACCGGACAGGCCCTGCATCCGAGAACGCCGGAAGAAGTGGCTGCTCTGGAAGAACGACACGACCAGCTGACTAAACTTGACGTCGAAGTTGATAAATATGTACAGGATGCCTGTTCTCAGGGACGTGCATCACCCGCCTGTCAGGATGCGAATGCTTTGTCGCAGGGGCTGCAGGACAGTTACAGCGATTATCTGGGCAGGCTGACGTATAAAGAGCTGAATAGCGAAGATTACGCCAAAGTCAGCCAGATAGTGGCCAATACCACAGCTGATAAATGGGATTACGCAATAGAGGGTTACGCGAAATCACAGAATATCAGCTATGAGGAAGCAAAGGATAAATTTGCCCTGGCTATCAATGTCAACCAGGCGGCAGATATTGCCGGGATATTATATGGGCTGAAAGGTAGTGCAGGTGGAACAGGTGGCATCAGTACCTCAGTAGCTTCAACTTTGAAACAGGTACTGTCGAAGTACGATGAATTCAAGCAAAATATTGCCAACAGCACGAAGGGCAGTAACGATGCGTTGGCAATGGCAGGAACAGGGAATGTTAACAATTCTTCTGCGGGTAGCGGACTGCCGTCGAATACGTATCTTGCTACTGGATCGGGGGGGAAAGGCAGTCCTATTCCAGTAAAGGATCCTGTTACTGCAAGTAATGATTTAAATTATCAATCTAATCCGAAACATACTATCAATCCGCCACCTAATGCAGGTATTGAACCTAAAAACTCTTTGAGTCTTTTCGAAAATTCAGTTTCAATTAATGCTAAAAACCAAAAAGCACGCTACACCATGGATAGTGACGGGAATATACATCAGTTTATGCCAGATAACACTGGGAACTGGCACTGGGCTGGTAGCACAGCAGATAAAAGGAATCCATTAAAATTACCAAACGATGTTAAATCTGCGTTAAAAAAACAACAAGGTTGGAAAATAAAATGATAATTGGTGATAATTTTTTTAAGATCGCAATTCAGCTGGAGTTTATGATTCCTTATTATTCATCTCCATCCGGGATGTTTAATTTTATTATTGATGAAAGATTTATTCCCGGGGAAGGTATTGCTATTGATCTTTACATTGCGATATCTTTTTTAAAAGATAGTATGAGTGATGAGTTAATTAAAGGAATGCCAGATATTGGTAATGTTAAATTAAATGAATTGGATTTTTCAGAGGGTGCGCCTGAAGGTCTTATTTGGTTGGATACAGGTGCTGCAGAAATAAGTGGTCGTGGTTACTGGTTTTATTTGGGTTTTGATGGGGAGGAGGAAAGGCTTATTTTTACTGAAGATGCGGGTGAAAATTATCAAGAATGTCGGTATTCGCGCGGGACGATTAAAAAGCTGATTGATAATTTACCTGATGCCAATAATCTTAGAATTATTCATCGAAATGATATGGTTATGTTGACAGACCTAGTGGAATAATATTTGCAACAGTCATAATACAATTACTGTTTATTTAAGAAAATTTTTTATAGGGAACAGCGGCGGCATCGGCTTTACCGTCGGAAGCCAGTCAACGCGCCATGAGATTGACGAGAACGGCACCACGCAGAGCCAGAGCGTCAGCACCGTGGGCAGCAGCCAGGGCAATGTCAGCATCACCGCAGGCAACCGGGCGCATATCGGCGGTGCCGATGTGGTTGCGGGCAAAGATATTGCCATCACCGGCGACAGCGTGCAGATAGATCCGGGCTACGATAAACGCACCAGTACTGAAACCTTCGAATCGAAGCAGAGTGGCTTCACCCTGGCCCTCTCCGGGGCGGTGGGCAGCGCGCTGAATACCGCGGTCAGCACCGCGCAGCAGGCAAGGAAAGAGGGCGACGGACGCCTGCAGGCACTCCAGGGAACGAAAGTGGTGCTGTCCTGGGTACAGGGGGCGCAGGCCTACAGCCTGGCCGAAGCGGGTGGCTCCGAAGGCAGCGTAGTGGGGGTTAACCTCTCTTACGGCAGCCAGTCGTCGAAAAGCGAGACGACCACAAAAAGCAGCCAGTCGCAGGGCAGCAGCCTGACGGCGGGCGACAACCTGACCGTCACCGTCACCGTCACCGTCACCGTCACCGTCACCGTCACCGGCAAAGGGCCGGACAGCGGCGATATCAGCATCGCGGGCAGCCAGCTACAGGCCGGAAAGGACGTAAGCCTGAACGCAGCGCGTGACGTTAACCTGGTCTCGGCGGAGAACACGCAGAGCCTGGACGGGAAGAACGAGAGCCACGGTGCCTCGGTCGGCGGCGGGATAAACTTTGGTCAGGGTGCCAACGGGCTGTCGCTCAACGCCAGCGTCAACAAGGGGCGCGGCAGCGAGACGGGCAACGGGGCCACGCACAGCGAAACCACGGTGAACGCGGGTAACAACCTGAGCATTACCAGCGGGCGGGACGCCACGCTGCACGGTGCCCAGGTGAGCGGCGAGAAGGTGGGGGTTAACCCACCAAAGCAGCAGTGAAAAACCGCTGTATCGCCAAAGTAAACATGCGAAGGAAATTCAGAGAAGGACAAAAATCAGTTATTCTCCGACTCCGCTTCCTCACCTTCTTTCTCTTCCCCGCCGCCCGAAATAAAGTCAGACAGCTTCATCTCACCCAGCTCATTCATTTTTTTCTTCGCCTCTTCTAATGGCTGCGCAGCGTTTAGTTCCGCCACTTTTGCATCGGCCAGATCCGTTGCCTGTTTACGGGTTTCATCCCACTGCGTTTGTGCCGATTCCACCAGGCTGCTTGTGCGTTTGTCGGCTTCTTCTTTAATATTTTCTTTGGTTGCATCATCACAGGCTGAAATTAAGGTGATCATGGCGGTTAATGCGAGAATGCCAAATTTGTTCATAGAAATAACCCTTATTAAACCGACGTCGCTTGCGACGGAGAAAAAACAGTAATGGCATGTGCCTTGATGGCAAACCGGGCAGGTGTCTGCCCAATCAGTTCACCGTCGGCGTTAATATCATGAGGACGCCGCGTACTCAGCGTCATGGCGGTGGTGGATAGCGTACGCACTTTACGCCAGCGCCCGTGTGTGCCGCGCCGCAGCGCGGGCAGCAGGGCGATCATCTCCCACCAGTGCGCCACTTCCAGGCTGTAAACATCCAGGCGACCATCGTCGGGTGCCGCACTCTGTTCCACCGTCATGCCGCCGCCGTAAAAGCGGCCGTTACCCACGGAAACCTGCACGGTTTTGACCTTCTCAGTGATGCCGTCATGCTCCAGCGTGGCGCTGAACGGGCGGCTCTGTTTAAGCAGTTTAAAGGCCGCCAGCGCGTAGCCAAAAGTCCCCCAGCGCTTCTTCGATTCAGCGGTCAAATGGTGGGCCAGCGTGGCGGAAAACCCGATGCTGGAGACGTTAAAAAACAGGTGTCCGTTCACTTCACCCAGGTCGATAGGGCGCTGGTGCCCGGCGGCGATCACCTTCACGGCCTGAGCCAGATCGTTGGTGATGCCGATGGTGCGGGCGAAATCATTGGCGGTGCCGAGTGGCAACACACCCAGCGGCAGGCCGCTGCGCATCAGCCCTTTCGCGGCAGCGTTCAGGCTACCATCGCCCCCACCAACGATCACCAAATCGATGCGGTCAGCGTAGTCGAGGATGATCTCGCTGCTGTCGCGACGGTCGCTGGCTTCAGGTTCAACCACCTGAATTCCCTCTGCGCTGAGCAGGGATAACACCTGCTGTTTATTGGCTTTGCCATTCCGGGAATGTTCATTAATCAGTAACAATGCGATCGGCTTTCCCTGAATATTATCATTATCATGGTTCATCATTATTTCTCAGGTCGTCAGAGCACAATTTCTGGAGGGTCGATGGAATCACAGCTGATTACGATGAGGCAACTCACATTTCTTAAGTTTACATTTATACATAAATAATGACGGCGCTCGTGAAATAAAACATAAAACTGCGGGGGAAATAGCCGGAGATTGATGGCTGTAATAAAAGTGTCATATTCATTTTCTGTTTTAGCGGGTTATTTTGTTCTCCGTTGCTCTCTTCTGACCGCTTCTAATCATCAACGTTGATGAAATGCGGGCCTGTAATAACTTTTTCTTATGGCTGTTCGTCGTGGTTTTGCGCTTCCGTTCAGTGTTTTCGCTGCCTGGCGCCTTATTGGCCTCATTACCCTGTGTTTTGCAGGTCATAAGTTTTTTGTTGTACAGCGCAAAGCCAATGATATAGTCGCTGAGACACAACATCATCTCTCTGATTACCCTAACAATAACAACATCAGGGTCAGACCATTACGCACAAGGAATTCGTCATGACAGCTTTTCACTCTCTGGAGTCGTTTCTCACCTCCGTTCAGCAGCGCGATCCGCACCAGCCTGAATACCTGCAAGCCGTGCGCGAAGTATTCACCTCACTGTGGCCATTCCTGGAGCGTAACCCGCAATATCAGGAACAGAGCCTGCTGGAACGCCTGGTGGAACCGGAACGTGTGATCCAGTTCCGCGTGGCCTGGACGGATGACAAAGGTCAGGTACAGGTGAATCGCGCATGGCGCGTGCAGTTCAGTTCTTCGATTGGCCCGTATAAAGGCGGGATGCGTTTCCATCCGTCAGTCAACCTGTCGATCCTGAAATTCCTCGGGTTTGAGCAGACGTTTAAAAATGCGCTGACCACGTTGCCGATGGGCGGCGGGAAAGGCGGCTCTGACTTCAATCCGAAAGGGAAAAGCAACGCGGAAGTGATGCGTTTCTGCCAGGCGCTGATGACCGAACTGTATCGTCACCTTGGTCCGGATACCGATGTGCCTGCGGGCGATATCGGCGTGGGTGGCCGTGAAGTGGCCTTTATGTCCGGGATGATGAAGAAGCTGTCGAACAACACGGCCTGCGTGTTTACCGGTAAAGGTCTGTCGTTTGGCGGCAGCCTGATCCGCCCGGAAGCCACCGGCTACGGTCTGGTGTACTTCACCGATGCGATGTTAAAACGTCATGGTCTGGGCTTTGAAGGCAGCACGGTCTCGGTATCCGGTGCGGGCAACGTGGCGCAGTACGCCATTGAAAAAGCGATGGAGCTGGGCGCTCGCGTGCTGACGGCGTCTGACTCTCGCGGCACGGTAGTGGATGAAGCCGGGTTTACCCCTGAGAAGCTGGCTCATCTGGCTGAAATCAAAAACGTGCGTTACGGCAGCGTGGAAGACTATGCGCGCGAACGTCAGCTGGTTTACCTCGCCGGGCAGCAGCCGTGGAGCGTACCGGTAGATATCGCCTTACCTTGTGCTACACAGAACGAGCTGGATCTGCCTGCGGCGCGTCAGCTGATTGCTAATGGTGTGAAAGCCGTGGCCGAAGGCGCCAATATGCCGACCACGATCCAGGCGACCGATGCGTTCCTGGATGCGGGTGTGTTGTTTGCCCCAGGGAAAGCGGCGAATGCCGGCGGTGTGGCAACTTCCGGTCTGGAGATGGCACAGAACGCAGCGCGTCTGAGCTGGAAAGCCGAGAAGGTGGACATTCGTCTGCAACATATCATGCTGGATATCCATCACGCCTGCGTCGAGCACGGCGGGGAAGGGAAGCAGACCCACTACGTGCACGGCGCGAATATCGCCGGGTTTGTAAAAGTGGCCGATGCGATGCTGGCACAGGGCGTGTTGTAACGTCCCGTCCCTGGTAGGGGGTGACCATTTTTCGGTCGCCCCGAATCCTGCACCTGCATAACCCTTATGCCATTACCGTCTGTTCCCGCCGTTGCTTCACCCGCCAGACCCACGCCAGCAAAATAAACCACAGCGGCATCGCACACAGCGCCATCAGCGTATCGCGGTCAAACACCATGACCACCAGTGAAAACAGAAAGAACAGCAGCGTGATCCAGCTCATCAGAATGCCTGCAGGCATCTTAAACGTCGACTGCTGGTGCAGTTCCGGGCAGCGTTTGCGGTACACCAGGTACGCCACCAGAATCATCCCCCAGGTATAAATCACCAGTATCGCTGCCAGCGTGGACACCACGGTGAACAGCGTCATCACGTTGGGCACCAGGAACAGCAGCAGCGTGCCGCTTAACATACAAAAGCAGGAAAACATCAGGCTGCGAACCGGAATGCGCGTGGTGCGCGACAGAATGCGGAACTGCCAGTGGGCGTGCTGCTCCACCGACAGGCCGTACAGCATACGCGTGCTGGAATAGACGCCGCTGTTGGCGGATGACATCGCCGACGTCAGCGCCACAAAGTTAATCACGGCCGCGGCCGCAGGCAGCCCGGCTTTGGCAAACAGCGTAACGAACGGGCTGGTATCCGGTGAGATATGCTGCCAGGAGGTGACGGCGATGATCACCACCATCGACAGCACATAGAAGATAATAATGCGCAGCGGGATTGCCCGGATGGCTTTCGGCAACACCTTTTCCGGCGATTTGGTTTCGGCACTCATGGTGCCCAACAGCTCAATGCCGGTATAAGAGAAAATCGCGATCTGAAAACCGGCAAAGAAGCCCACGATTCCGTGCGGCATAAACACCGCCGGGTCGCTGAGATTATGCAGTGAGGCGGTGACGCCATCCGGCGATGTCCAGCCGCTGCCAATCATCCAGATGCCGGTAACAATCAGCGCGATAATGGCGATCACCTTAATAATCGCAAACCAGAACTCGGCCTCGCCAAACATTTTCACCGACAGCAAATTAAACAGACACAGCAGCCCCAGGGTCAGCAGCGCCGGGATCCACGGCGACAGCTCGGGCAGCCAGAACTGCATATACCCGCCGCACACCACCACGTCGGCAATGCAGGTCACCACCCAGCTGAGCCAGTAAGACCAGCCAAGAAAGAAGCTGGCCTTCGGGCCGAGGTAGTCGGAAACAAAATCGGCAAATGAACGGTAATCCAGCCGGGTGAGCAGCAGCTCACCCATCGCACGCATCACCATATACATAAAGAAGCCCACCACCACATAGGTGATCAGGATCGAGGTGCCGGAGACCGCGATGGTTTTGCCTGCCCCCATAAACAATCCGGTGCCAATTGCGCCGCCCAGCGAGATCAGCTGGATATGGCGCGAACTGAGGCCGCGATGCAGGTTTTGCTGTGTATCCATTTGGTCAGACATCGCATCCTCTCAACATTGATGAGTCGCAGGCAAAACCACCCCTTCCCTATAGTATTATCAGGGAGTTACGTTCTGATGGATTCGGAAAGTGGTCCACATGCTCGCGCTGCGTTGTAACAAAGTCAACACATCAAAGTCCGTAATTATTCACTTTTTGATCACATTCAAGTTTTTGAAAAACAGGGGAAAAGTTTTCTATATGCATAAATAGTGCATATTAATTGCATAAAATAATTTTTCCTATTAGCCAGAAAAAAACTAACTATTTATTCATCAAAGGGCGTGAGGAAGGGGCGTAAAAAATTCTTCGTTGTGGACAAAATCGTTTTGCGCGCTTTTTATAAAGATAAAGGGCGGACATCCCAGCATGACAGAATTTCACCCTCTCATGCTGGCCCAGACTCGGCCCCCTCAGGTACAATCCTCGCTGCTAAAAAAATGAGCTATGGAGAGGCAGTTATAACATGCAACACACTCTGATCCTGCAACAACTGGGCGATCCGGTCGGCCCGGACAATCTGATCACCGACAGTTATCAAAAAGCGTATTACTGCAAAGGCTTCCGCGTGGGCCAGGGTGATGCGCTGGCCGTTGTGCTGCCGGAAACGCTGCTGCAACTGTGGCAGGTGCTCAAGGTGTGCCAGCAAAATGACATCATTATCCTGATGCAGGCCTCTAACACCGGGGTGACCGGTGGCTCCACGCCGCACGGTGATGACTATGACCGCCCGGTGGTGATTGTCAGCACCCGCAAAATCAAGGGTGTGCAGGTAATTGATAACGCACAGCAGATTATCGCGTTCCCCGGCAGCACGCTGACCGAGCTGGAAACCAGCCTGAAACCGTGGAACAAAGAACCGCATTCCGTGATCGGTTCCTCCTGTATCGGCGCATCGGTGGTCGGTGGCATCTGTAATAACTCTGGGGGATCGCTGTTACAACGCGGCCCGGCGTTTACCGAAAAATCCCTGTTTGCGCAGATTAGCGACGACGGGCAGCTGCATCTGATCAACCATCTGGGCATCGAGCTGGGGAAGACCCCGGAAGAGATGATCACCCGACTGGAAGCCGGGGAGTACACCACCGGCACCGCACCGGACTGGGAAGGAAAAATCTGGGCCGATGACTACGCGGCGGTGATCAAAGATGTGGATGCCACCACCCCGACGCGTTTTAACGGTAATCCGCACTATCTGCATGACAGCGCGGGCTGCGCCGGAAAAGTGATCGTCTTTGCCGTGCGCCTTGCCACCTTCGACGCTACCCCGCAGGAAGACACCTTCTATATTGGCACCAACGATGAGCAGGTGCTGCTCGACCTGCGTCGCTATCTGATTGAAAATCTTGAGACGCTGCCGATTCAGGCGGAGTATATCCACCGCAACGCTTTCCGGCTGACCCTGCGCTATGCGCGTCATATGTTCCTGTCGATTAAGCGCCTCGGGCCCGCAGCGCTGCCGGGGCTGATGGCAAAAAAAGCACGCTGGGATGCGCGGTTGAGAAAACTCCGGCTACTGCCGCATAACACCCTCGATCGGCTGATCCAGTGGGGTAACCGCATCACGCCTTCTACCGTGGCACCGCGTCTGCTCTCGTATCATCGCCGCTATGAACATCATCTGATGATAAAACTGGCCCATGATGAAGTTGCGTCGATGAGTCGCCTGCTGACCGCATTCTTCGCCACGCGCAATGGGGAATGGTTCCACTGTACTGAAGAGGAACAGAAGGATGCCTTCCTGGTGCGTTTTGGCGTGGGGGCCTGCACGGTGTTCTACTGTGACTATGCTGGCATCAATACCGACGACAGGCTGATTGCCTTTGATGTGGCGTTGCGCCGTAATGACGATCAGTGGCTGATCCGCCTGCCGCCAGAGTTGCAGGCTCAGGTACTGGAAGACTCCTGCTGTGGCCACTTCTTCTGTCTGGTCAATCACCAGGACTACATTTTGAAACCTGGCGTCGATGGCGCGCAGTTTAAAGCGGCGGTGCTGGCGTATCTGGATCAGCGCGGGGCAAAATACCCGGCCGAGCACAATATTGGCCATCTCTACCACGCCTCCGACGAGCATCAGCATCACTTCCATCAGCTCGACCCGACCAACACCTGCAACCCGGGTATTGGCAAAACAAGTAAGAAGAAGCACTGGGCATGATAATGCCGCTGGCGGCCTGCCAGTATGGCAGGCTGAGTGCAAACGTATCACTGCGATAAACAGTTACTAAAAAAGCAGGCAAAGTGTGGGGGAAGACGCTGGCTTAGCCGGATAAATTCAATACAATCACTGGCGCCCTGTCGGCGTACAGGTGGCAGAAATGAATAGCGGTGTTATCCGGGATGGTTTGCATGAAAAAGTGGTTGCTGATGCTGGTGGTGTCTTTCGTTGCTTTTCAGGCAGCGGCGGCAGCGCATAACGACGATCCCCAGAGCACCAGCCTGGCCTTTTACAGCTGGTATCTGGCGGCGCTGAACAAAGAAGAAAGCCCGATTGATGAACACGACCCGTTATTAAATGGGTATGTTACTGAGCGGCTGCTGAAAAAAATCAATCTGCTGATCAAAAGCCCGGACGGTATGGACGATGATTATTTCCTCCAGGATCAAGACTACAGCGACAGCTGGGTCAACAATGTCAGCGTCAGCCGATTTACGCTAAACGGTAACCGGGCTTCCGGCGATGTCACCCTCGGGCGTGACCCTGCTGACCAGCAGCATCTGCTGGTCACGCTGGTGCAGGATCACGATGGTTGGAAGATTGATGACGTTGAACAGGAAGCCCCTTCTGCCCCCTGATCCCACTTAGTGCAGGCGCATAAACTGCTCGCTGAGGCTCTCCATTAGCCCATAGCGGCGACGATACTCCGCACGTTTTTTACTGGGGATCTCTTCCATCGTTTTCTGGCTGAATGCCAGCGGCAGTTGCCAGAGGCGACGGCAAAGCGGCGTGCCATCCAGTGACTGCCAGAACTCATCATAACTGGCGACAAACACGGCCTTCTTTTTAAAGCGATAACGCAGGCTGCGATACGTATGGCCGCGATCGCTGACGGCCTGAATGGCGCTGATACCCATGCCCCGTGCCAGCAGTGATACCCCTTCCAGCAGGACACGTTTCGGGAATAGCCCATAACAGGATTTGGTTGCTGAGCGGATCAGCGTATGGGGCGTATCGCTGTGTGCGCCCTGTATTCCCCCGATCAACAGCACCGGCAGGCTGTCACGTTCAACGATGACGAACGTCAGTATCGCCAGCAGCGTCCCATCGCCATGCAGCATCATATTCACTTCACCCTCACGCTCGCAGCGGCCATTACAGGTCAGCGTGAGCTGAAAATGCTCGCCCTCTTTGCCACTGAAGCTGGCCAGTGTGGTGGGGTGTGATGAGAGCATGGCATGGCGTAATGCCTGGGAAGGGAGCTGTTGCACAAAACGGTAGTGCTGGCTCAGTACCTGCACCCGCTGGCCCGCAGACAGACCGAGGTGCAGATAAGGCCGGTGGATCTTATTGGGCAAGGTCGGCTGCAGATGCAGCGCATCCTGCATCACGGGCAGGGTGGCAATCTGCTGCATGTGCTGGAGAGTGGCCAGAGGAAAGGCCAGTGAACGCAGTAAAAACTTAGTCCGCCAGGCGGTACTGTGCCAGATCGGGCCTGGGAGCATTCTGCCGTTAAGCAAGTGCTGGAACAGCGATAACCCGTTCTCCGGGCGCGTAAGCGTCAACGTTTCTGACATGATGTGTGATCCGACCTGGTGTAAGAAAACCGTATTCAACCACGGTGATAATCAATGGTGAGTCAATGCCTGAGGGAAGCTTCTGGTAATAATGCGGCCGTTTGGCTGGCGTTTAATCTTCAGGATTTGTAAGCATGCGTGGCATCAACCGCTAAAGGCGGCGTAGACTGGCTCGCGTACTCTGACGCTCTCTAATCAACAAGGAATAAGTCTGATGAAATTGTTCTATACCCCAGGTGCCTGCTCGCTCTCCCCGCATATCGCGCTCGAAGAAGTTGGGGCAACGTTCACGCTGGAAAAGGTTGATCTTAAAACGAAAAAAACCGAAACCGGCGCTGACTTCACGACCATTAACAGCAAAGGCTACATTCCTGCACTGCTGCTGGATGATGGCAGCCTGCTGACAGAAGGTACGGTGATTGCGCAGTATGTGGCCGACCTGAAACCGGAAGCAGGCCTGATCCCGGCGGCGGGCACCGCGGAACGTTACAAAGTGCTTGAGTGGCTGAGCTTTATCTCAACGGAACTGCATAAGCCAATGGGTGCGTTGTTTAACCCGGCCCAGACCCCTGACTGGAAGCAGGCGACCGTGGCGACACTCAATAAACGCCTCGATTGGCTCTCTTCCGCACTGGCCGGGAAAACCTGGCTCCAGGGTGAGCAGTTCACCGTGGCAGATGGTTATCTGTTTACCGTGCTGGGCTGGAGCAAAGTGGTTGGCTTCTCGCTCGACAGCTGGCCTGAATTGCAGGCGTTTGCAGGCCGCGTGGCAGCACGCCCTGCGGTACAGCGAGCGCTGAAAGCCGAAGGCTTGATCTAAGGCGTCTGGATCGCTGCGGGTAAAGATCGTAAGCTGACACCCTCATCATTTTCTTAATGGAGTCGGCTGTGGAAGGGGTTCCTGAGCAGTTCAGCTATGAGCAGGATCGGGCCAGCTTCCGTCATCTTTCCGGGCAGCAGGGCGTTGAACTGTATCGCGCCCATATTACCCGCTACGCGTTTGAACCTCACACGCATGAAGCGTTCGGCATCGGGACTATCGATCGGGGTGCCGAGCGTTTCCGTTATCGCGGGGTACAGCATGTAGCGCCCGTCGACTCGCTGGTATTGATGAATCCCGATGAGTTACACACGGGGGAATCCGCCACGGAGGGCGGCTGGCAATACCGCATGATCTATATTGAACCTCAGCGTCTTGCTGCCTTAACCGGAGAAACGGGCTGGTGGTTTGAGCAGGCGGTCTGCCATGATCCGCAGCGCGCAGCACAGCTCTCAAGGTTGCTGGAAAACCTGTGGCAGGCCGACGATCCGCTGACGACGGATGGCCTGCTGCTCACGCTGTGCGATCTGTTACGTCCTCATGCCCGCATTGCGCGGCCCTTAGCGGCTGAACCCCGCCATCGTTTCGATCAGGTGCGCGACTATCTGCGTGCCCATTTCAGCGAACGTATTACCCTGGACACGCTGGCGGCGCTGGTGTCTCTCAGCCCTTACCATTTCCAGCGGCAGTTCAAAGCACACTATCATGTTACCCCGCACCAGATGCTGATGGCGTTCCGGCTGTATCAGGCAAGCCAGCTGCTGAGGGCCGGGCTGCCAGCGGCAGAGGTGGCCGCTGCTGTGGGGCTGACCGACCAGGCGCATCTGACGCGCAGTTTTGCCGGGCGCTATGGCATCACGCCGTCGCGCTATCAGAAACAGGTACGTGCCGCGTTGCGCTGATCGCAATTTGCTACAATCTCCTGACCTCCGTTTTTCCCATAATGGTGTTTTCTCTGTCTGGAGTAGACGATGTTATCGGGTATTTTATTTGCACTGAGCGCCGGGTTGATGTGGGGGCTGATTTTTGTCGGGCCGCTGCTGGTGCCTGAGTATCCTGGGACGCTGCAGTCGATGGGCCGCTATCTGGCCTTTGGTCTGATTGCGCTGCCGCTGGCCTGGCAGGATCGCCATCGTCTGGCGGCGTTGACCCGCCGTGACTGGCGGGAGGCTTTTAAACTGACGTTTGTCGGTAACCTGCTCTATTACGCCTGCCTGGCAACAGCGATCCAGCGTACTGGCGCACCGATATCGACCATGATTATCGGTACGTTGCCAGTGGTGATCTCGGTCAGTGCCAATCTGTTTTACGGCCGCGATGAAGGGCATCTGCGCTGGGGTAAGTTATTTCCGGCCCTGTTATTGATCGTCGTCGGGCTGGTGTGCGTGAATGTGGCGGAACTGACGGGCGCCACGCATCCGGTCGACGTGTGGCGCTATCTGAGTGGGATGGCGCTGGCCTTTACTGCGGTGGTGTGCTGGACATGGTATCCGCTGCGCAATGCCCGCTGGTTACGCCAGCATGCGATTCGTCCTGCCACCTGGGCCACTGCGCAGGGGCTGGTGACGTTGCCGCTGGCGCTGGTCGGGTATTTGCTGGTCATGGGGCAACTGCATTTTAGCGATGTTTCGTTTGCCCTCCCGTTTGGCCCGCGGCCGGCGGTCTTTATTGCGCTGATGTTGGCGATTGCGCTGTTCTGTTCCTGGTTGGGGACGCTGTGCTGGAATGAAGCCAGCCAGAGATTACCCACGGTCTTAGTGGGTCCGTTGATCGTGTTTGAGATACTCGCCGGGTTGGCTTACACCTTCCTGTTACGGCAGTCATGGCCGCCACTGCTGACGCTATGCGGCATCTTGTGCCTGATGATCGGGGTAATCAGTGCTATGCGTATCAAGCCAGAAGCGGTAGTAAAGCCATTGAATATTCGCGGATAAAAACGCGCGCAGCCTGACTGACCGCGGCGATGTTCAGTCAGGCGCCGTTCAGGGCCCCGGCTGGTCCGACAGTCCGTGATTTCATCGCAATAATGTGATCAAAATCACCTTTTCACTCACATCCTCCCTGCTTTATTTATCATCAACTCAGCGGATCGCCTGCCATAAGCAGGGATTGTTCGGCTATGAGAATTATCGCTAATCCACATATCGCCTTTTTTTGTACAGTAAACCCTCCCTACTCAATGCAAAAACCTTCATTTTTGAGACGACTTTTCCCAGATCAGACCAGTATTAACTCGAATGATATGAATAAAAAATCATCGATTATGGTAGGGAGACGAAAGAGAAAGAGGCGCTAATGATAAGTTGAAGCGTCATTTAACGGTCACAGGTGGGGGGGTATCCTGATAAATGATAAATGAGTTTAATCTGTTTACCGTGGGAACATCTGTGCTGCTGCTGACTTATTGCGCTTTGTGGCGCGCTGAGCGCGGGTGTCGCCATGTAGCACTCTCCGGCTATTCATTAGTGATCGATGAGAATAAGAAGCCATTATAAAAAAGAGAATGATCACCAAAGCTAACGATTTTTCTAAATTCTTGAGGGGGGGTTTTGCAAAGGACACGTTAACTTAAGGCGCGTTTATCTTTGTATGCAAAGATAAACGCGCATTGAAAGCCTTGATGCTATTGAGATTTTAGCTGGTGCCTGGATAAGTTACAGCCAAATAATAGAGCGGGATGACAATTAACTCATCAGTCAAATTCCGCATCAAAAAATCGATCTGAACTTTTCAATAAGCGTTGAGAATATTTTATTTTGGTACTATTACACCTGACATTGGCTGCCGATGAGCAATTACTGATTTTCAAGATTGTAAGGATAATGGTAAACACTGCGGCTGATATCCAGCAGACGGCAGCTACGGCGCGTTCCAATGTCGAACGTATCCTGTAAGAAATTAACGGCTTGCCGTTTGTCATTCGTGGTGAAAAAGTTTTTCAGCACGCTTTGCAGCATCTCTTTGTCTGATGATAGCGACTGGAGCTCACGTTCCATATGGTGGACCTTCTCCTCTAATTCTTTGATTTTCCTTCCTTCTTCTGAGGACAATCCGGCGTATTTCTTTTTCCAACTGTAGAAAGTTGCTTCAGAAATGCCCAGTTCGTCACAGATTTCTTTCACCTTGATACCATTTTCAGAAGCTTTAATGGCGCTGGTGATTTGCTCTTCGGTATATCGTGACTTTCTCATGAATGCTATTACCTTTCTTAACAATAATGGGATGAGAATGACTGCATTAATCAATGGATCTGTTTTGTACAGATATTAGCGCAGTGTTTCAAAGTACGCGATTGGAATGGCAAGCTTTAAGTTAAGGGATTATGAAGAAATAACATCATGGGATTTCTCCTATTTTATTTCAAAAGGGTTTTGATAGCTTTCGATATTGGTTTTTTTGATATAGATTCGTCTCATGCCAGTTCAAGGCCACGTTGTAATTAGGATAACTCCAACGGGAAAGGTAAAAAAAGTGTGCTAACTTTAATCCCGGTCAAAAGGGTATGTGAATTAGATCACACTTAAATTAAGACCAGATTTAACCATAAATGCTGGCAGGATTGTCTGTTCAGGTTAAAAAACAGTCTCTTAAAAATAAAAGGCACAACGATGCCTGAAAAATATTATTTTCTTTTTCTGCGTTCTCGCCAGGGGTCTACTGTGCGTTATTGAATCAGTTGTGGACACGGATGTGTTGGTTTGAGGTTTTAGCTGGTTGGAAACACAAAGGATGCTTCGATGAAATACAGTGTGATGTCTAATGCCGCCTGGATGATGTCCGAAAAAGTGGTGTCAGTTTTTGGCGTAATTTTTGTCACCTCTTATGTGGCTAAATCTTTCGGCCCGGTTATATTCGGGCAAATAGCATTTTCTGCCTCACTGTTTTCAATTATTCAGACTATTGCCATTTTTGGCACAGAAACAATTCTTTTTAAAAGCATCAGTAAAAGCACGCCAAAAGGAATGCGCCTGATGGGGGTGGCAAAATCATTGCGCCTGACATTATTACTGGTGCTGTCATTGCCCGTATTGCTCTATGTGTGGCTGACGATGCGCGAGAACTTTATTGTGTTTGCCGTGGCATCATTTCTCTCCGCTATGTTTGTGACCCAGGATATTTTTAGCGTTTACAATAACGCCCGTCTGGAATCGCGAATGAATACGGTTGCAAATGCCACCGGCATGATATTGAGCTTTGCCATCAGCTTTACTGTTGCCTGGTGCAAGCTCAGCCCGCTGTGGTTGTCCCTGTCCATTGTCGCCGTCACGCTGGTGCCCTATCTGATCAAGCGCAGTCGCTTTTATCAGACCAACACTATCAGCCCACCGCCGCGACATAAGCGTAAGAATTATCTGCGTTATTTACTGCATGCGGGGCTGCCGCTGGCGATTTCCAGCGTCTTTATCGCCGTTCAGGTGAAGACCGCACAGTTCTTTCTTGTTGGGGTGAGTTCGGCCCAGGATCTTGGCCTGTTTACCGCAGCGAATACCATTTCCGCCTCGTGGATTTTTATTCCGGTGGCGATCATTACATCCTGCTTCTCTGAAATTTTCAGGGAGCGTGCGGATGTGGCAGTAAAACTGGCTTCACGGCTTAATGGCTATGTTATGGCAGTTTCACTTTTGATGCTCTCCGTTGTCACGCTGTTTGGTGACAGGATCATTAACAGCCTGTATGGGCAAGATTACACACAATCGGGAAACCTCATTACGTTGTTGTCGTTAGCAACCTGCTTTTCGGCAATGGGAACCGTAGCGTATCGCTACATGGTGAAAGAGGGTGGTTTCAATTACTTACTGGTGAAAGTGATTCTGCTGGTAGTTATTGGTCTGGCAACTTCTTACTTCTTTATCCATTCCTGGGGATTAACAGGCGCAGCCTGGAGCGTGTTTATCACCGAACTCCTGTCCCTGACGATAATGAATTATTTCTTTAAGAATGGCGTCATTCTTAAAATACAGCTTTCCTCACTCAACTACAAAACCTACAGATGAGGTAAATCATGTTGAAGCTCAAAGCAGAGTTGAGAAAGGGTTTTGTTTACCTGCTCAAGAAAATGCCTTGGTCTTACCAGGATAAAATTTATTACTTTCAGAAATTCAAACGTATTCCCAATATCCGGGAACCCAAGTTGTTCAATGAGAAGATTCTGTATCGTAAATATGTCACTGGTGACCATGTGCGCTATGCCAATTTGTCTGATAAATTACTGGTCAGAGAATATATTGCCGACACTATCGGGGAAGATTATCTGATTCCGCTGATTCATCAGACCGATGACCCGATTTCGTTACTGAGTTTGCCGTCCCTGAAAAACACGGTGATCAAGCCGAATCACGGCTCAGGCATGGTGGAAATTGTGCTGGAAGAACCCGATTGCATCCAGAAACAACTGCTGATCAAGCGCTGCGATGAATGGTTGCATAAGGACTTCTCGCACCACGCGCGTGAGATTCACTACCGCTACATTAAGCCCTGCATTCTGGTTGAACAGTACGTTGGTGATGGCAAGTTTGCCGCCGTTGACTACAAGTTTCATATGTTCAACAAGAAAGATGGCAACTTCGAGTACGTATTGCAGGTGATTTACAACCGGGTGGGCAGTGCTGCGTTGTCGATGAGCTTCTACGTCAACAACCTGAAGCAGAGCTTTTATAAAATCCGGGATACCGGTTTTGACATCAGTGCAGACAGCGAGACGCTGGAACGTGCGCTGGAACTGAGTAAGACGCTGGCAACGGATTTCGACTATGTGCGTGTTGATTGGTACATCCATGAAGGACATATCTACTTCGGTGAGCTGACGTTTACGCCAGGCGCAGGTATGGTGACCGGACTGGAAAATGGTCTGAATCAGATCATGGGGGATATGTGGTTGCAGGATCGTAAAACGGCAGCGTTGCCGGAAGTCAAAGCGTCAAGCGATGTCCCTTTGCCGACCTCGGCGGTGCTAAAAAAGATATAAAAAGTGACAAATAACCTTCTGCCCGGTGAGTCAGGTCAGCTCTCCGGGCAGATGTCGCTTACGGCATCGGCCAGTCGGGAGGTGTGCGGCTCATCACTTCGACAAATACATCCTTGGTTATCGTCCAGAAGTTATGCAGATTATCCATGCTCAACGTAATGCCCAGCAGCCCGGTGACAAACCAGCATGACATACCGATACCAATACCGGTAAACGCGAACGCCATCACGTTGCGGCTGGCTTTGCGGCACTGCACATTAAAGGTGCTGGCAAGGAACATCATCACTGCACTGAGCAGCTCCCATCTCATGAGAATAACGCTGGTGGTAATCGTAGCCATATTGAAAACTCCGGGGTGATCGGTCCTGACAAACGGGATGCAACATCACCCGGAACGGAACGGGAGCTGCCAGGCTTGCTCCTTTCCGGTCTGACGCTCTGGTCATGTAAGTGTGACGGCGATCACATTATATCACCCGTTTTTCAAAACTGAACAAAATTTATACCTGGTATGGTAGTTTTTTTCGGTCAATCCAGGTGGGTTTACACTGACTCGCCAGGAGGGCAGGTGATAAATATATTATCGCTGATATCGAAAAATACAGATTAATCCGTATGCATAATATTATTTCTATGCCATGTGACCGATCTTTTTTCTGACCTTTTGTGCCATCGAATATCTAATTTAACTTAGGGTAAGATTAATTCTAATTGCGTATTGTTACGTGCTGTGATAACCCATTTTATCTGCAATTATTGAATGTATTTTTAAGTAAAAGTTGTTTTATATCATGATGTTATTTTATGGCCTCTCCGTTAAATCTAAGTCAAATCAAACGGTTTAAGATGAATCTTACGCTATTTGAAGTTGTACAGACTATCGATGATCTGTAGGATTTTGCCAAACATTTCTCCCTGTTTATTATTTCCCGGAATTAATCCAGGGAGGGTTTTCTATTCCCGTAAATCATGCCCAAAAAACATTAACTAATAATACATCTGCAAACAGCAGAAAATAATAAAGGAGCCTGCGTGTCGTCTATTGGTCACTCCTGGCTTTCGGGTCTTTCACATCAAACATGATCGTGACGGGCAAATCACCCGTGTGGATGCCGGGCACGTTGTCCGCTGAACGGCGGAGGGGGAGTAAGCATGAAGATCAGGCAAAACGAGGCGGTGACAGTGGCGCGTGAATTACCGACCATGCGCCAGTCATTTCAACGCATTCATCTGGTGATTATCGTGGTGTCGCTGCTGTTCAGCGGGTTGTCGCTTTCTGCGCTGTCGATGTATGTGCTGCGCAGCTATGCGGAAAACAATATCCAGCTGGTCGCGGCCAGCGTTAGTTACAGCGCCCGGACAGCGGTGCTACAGAACGATTCAGCAACCGCAGAGAGTATTCTGCGTGACATGGGGACGCGTACGGAGTTTGCGGTCGGGCGCGTATATCGTGCTGATCAGCAGCTGCTGGCCCAATGGCAGGCACCGGGCGGCGAAGATCCCCGCGGCGCCGGTGCCGTTGTGGCTCGCTGGCTGTTCCCTCAGCCGGTGAGCGCACCCGTGATGCATAATAATCAGGAAGTCGGCCGGGTGTGGATCAGCGGTGATGCCTCACGCGTTCTACATTATCTGGGGCAGGCGCTGCTGTGGCTGGGCGGCAGTCTGTTGATTACCGCCATGCTGGCGATCTACCTGGCGCGGCGGATGCATGCCGGCATTTTACAGGGGCTGCAAAATATTGCCTCCGTCGCACATGATGTGCGCAAACGGCGTGCTTTCTCCCTGCGCGTACCGTCGTCCTCGATTGCCGAGCTGGATAAACTGAGCGGTGATTTCAACAGCCTGCTCGATGAGCTGGACCAGTGGCAGCGGCATCTGACCAGTGAGAATGACTCGCTGACACACCAGACGCTGCATGACACGTTGACCGGGCTGCCTAACCGTAAAGCCTTTGAGCAACATTTACAGGCGCTGATGGACGACCCGGAAACCCGCCAGCAGGCCAGTGTGCTGTTTATCGACGGTGACCGTTTTAAGCAGGTGAATGACTGCTACGGTCACGCCGCCGGCGATCATGTGCTGATGGTCACAGCCCAGCGTCTGCGTGAGCGCCTGCGTAAAGGCGATCTGGTGGCACGCCTGGGCGGCGATGAGTTTGCTGTGGTGCTATCGACGGTCGAACGGGAGGAGCAGGTGGCTCAGGTGGCGCGCGATATTATTGAAGCAATGCAGCCGCCCATCGTGCTGCCGGAAGGCGCGCGGGTGGTGCAGTCGTTAAGCGTGGGTGTGGCGCTGGCAAAAAACCACAGCTCCCCGGAAGCACTGATTGCGCAGGCTGATGCGGCGATGTATCACATTAAAGAGCTGGGCGGCGGCTGGTACTTATCACCGTCTTACTGGGGGCAGGAAACACAAGGCTTGCCACCGCAGGTGGCGGTGGCAACGGGTCGTCATTAGCCGCGTTAGCCGCAGGTCGGGCAGGATTTTTCACTGACCCGCTGGCTGAAGCTGCTGGTGGCATAGTCGCTACAGTCGAATGTCCAGCTGCTGCGCTTCAGGGATGCATGGCGCATGGTGTGACGATAGGCGGTTGGTGTCTGCGAGAACTGGCGGCGAAACACGCGTGAAAACGTCTGTTGGGAGTCATAACCGTACTGCATGGCAATATCGAACACCGGACGTTGCGTCAGGCGCAGCGCTTCGGCGGCCAGCGTCAGACGGCGTTCACGAATGTATCCACCCAGCGTCTGTTTCGTCACGGAACGGAACATACGCTGCAAATGCCACTTCGAATAGCCTGATTTTGCCGCCACTTCATCAATCGACAGAGTCTTTTCCAGATTGTTGTCGATCCAGTCAGTCAGGGTGCTGATGATGTCGTCATGCATACACTTTTTCTCCCAGGTCTCTGCGTCAATAGGTCGCGAACTCAATGGAGGCTGAGTATAATTCCTCAAGTTAACTTGAGGTAAAGCGCTAAATGAAAAAAAGTATGAGTAACGCCAGCAAGCGCGAACTAACCCCCGGCGATGTGGCACGGCGTTGCGGTGTGGCGGTTTCGACGCTTCATTTTTATGAAAGCAAAGGATTAATTAGCAGTTTCCGCAACCCCGGAAATCAACGGCGCTACACGCGTGATGTGCTGAGGCGTGTGGCGGTGATCAAGATTGCCCAGCGTATCGGCATCCCACTTGCGACTATCAGCGACAGCCTGATGCAGTATTCCCCGGGCAAGCGCATGACGACAAAAGAGTGGGCGGTGCTGTCGCAACAGTGGCGTGACGAACTGGACAGACGCATTGAAACGTTGACGCACCTGCGCGACGATCTGGACGGCTGCATCGGCTGTGGTTGTTTGTCGATGGAAGACTGCCCGCTGCGTAACCCGAACGACCGCCTGAGCGAGCAGGGCACTGGGGCGATACTGTTGGATGTGAAGAGCGTTTGACTATACTCAGGCTTTAAGGAGCGAATATGATCACCGTACACCATCTGAATAATTCGCGATCGCAGCGCGTGCTGTGGTTGCTGGAAGAGTTGAACGTGCCCTATCAGATCAAACGTTATCAGCGTGAAGCGAGCATGCTGGCACCTGAGGCCCTGAAAAAAGTCCATCCGCTAGGTAAATCTCCGGTAATTACCGATGGCAATCGTGTGGTGGCCGAATCCGGCGCGATCCTGGAGTATCTGGAAGCGCAGTATGACGCTGAAGGTCTGCTGAAACTTTTCGATGAAGAAGAGGTGATTCAGTCGCGCTACTGGCTGCACTATGCGGAAGGGTCACTGATGCCGCTGCTGGTAATGAAACTGATTTTTAGCCGGATGGGCAAAGCCCCGGTGCCCTGGCTGTTACGTCCCATCGGCAGCGCCTTTGGTCAAGGGGTTCAGAAGGGCTACCTCGACCCGCAGATCACCACCCATCGCCAGTTCATCGAACAGCATCTTGCCCAAAATGAATGGTTCGCCGGTAGCCGCTTCAGTATTGCGGATGTGCAGATGAGTTTTCCGCTGCAGGCGCTCACCGCGCGCGGTGGCGCGGCCGACAGCCCGGCGATTCAGGCCTGGTTGCAGAAGGTGCAAAGCCGTGCTGCCTGGCAGCGTGCGCTACAACAGGGCGGTGAGGTCCGTCTCGACTGAATGCTTTTCTTTTCTTGAGTGACAAACGTTTCAACTCGCAACCGTCGGCAGGCCGTCATAAGAAAGCGCTATTAGAGTGCGCACGGCACTGCCGTTACCCTCATAAGCGTTGATAGCAGACGTGTGTGCAAATCAATAATTATGCAAATTTATGCGTGAAGAAGTGTTGAAAATGCACCATTAAACACAGGATAATCGTTTGCGCAGGAATACTCGTCATACTTCAAGCCGCAGATGCGTTGGCGTTGCCCGCCTGCGACGCGAATGATATCGAGTATCAGCACAGCAATTAGGCGGTTTTTTGCGTGGAATAGTAAACGTTTGCCTTTATCCGGTCTGCGCCTCGCCCTGAGGTTTTTGTACCGCGTATATTGCGCCAGGGATGCAAACGTCGACTACCGCTGGGAAACAGGGGTACCACGCAGCGATAACTCATAAGAAATCTCAGGGGATTACGATGTCAGCTCCTTCTCAACCGGCCAGCGGCTCTTTAGACGCCTGGTTCAAAATTTCTGCGCGCGGTAGTAGCGTCCGTCAGGAAATCCTGGCCGGTCTTACGACCTTCCTGGCGATGGTCTATTCCGTGATTGTGGTGCCCTCGATGCTGGGCAAAGCAGGTTTCCCGCCGACGGCGGTCTTTGTGGCGACCTGCCTGGTGGCCGGTTTTGGTTCACTGCTGATGGGGTTGTGGGCCAATCTGCCGCTGGCGATTGGCTGCGCGATCTCGCTGACGGCATTCACCGCCTTTAGCCTGGTGCTGGGCCAGCAGATCAGCGTACCGGTTGCGCTGGGTGCGGTGTTCCTGATGGGCGTCCTGTTTACCCTGATCTCTGCAACCGGCATTCGAGCCTGGATATTGCGTAACCTGCCGATGGGCGTGGCGCACGGCACGGGCGTGGGCATCGGCCTGTTCCTGCTGCTGATTGCCGCTGACGGTGTGGGCCTGGTGGTGAAAAACCCGGGGCCTGGCCTGCCGGTTGCGTTGGGTCACTTCCCCTCTTTCCCGGTGGTGATGACGCTGGTCGGGCTGGCGGTGATTTTTGGTCTGGAGAAGCTGCGTGTGCCTGGTGGCATCCTGCTGACGATTATTGCCATCTCGGTGCTTGGCCTGATCTTCGACCCGGCGGTGACCTATCAGGGGTTGTTCGCGATGCCAAGCCTGAGCGATGCGCAGGGTAACTCGCTGGTGTTTAGCCTGGATATCCTTGGGGCATTAAAACCGGCGGTGCTGCCAAGCGTGTTGGCGCTGGTGATGACGGCGGTATTTGATGCCACCGGCACCATCCGTGCAGTCGCCGGGCAGGCGAACCTGCTGGATAAAGACAACCAGATTATCAATGGCGGCAAGGCCCTGACGACGGACTCACTGAGCAGCATTTTCTCAGGTCTGGTCGGTGCGGCCCCGGCAGCCGTTTACATTGAGTCGGCAGCCGGAACGGCAGCAGGCGGTAAAACGGGTCTGACAGCCATCGTGGTCGGTGTGCTGTTCCTGATGATCCTGTTCCTGTCGCCGCTGGCGTACCTGGTTCCGGGTTATGCCACCGCACCTGCGCTGATGTATGTCGGCCTGCTGATGTTAAGCAACGTGTCCAAAATCGATTTCAGTGATTTTGTTGATGCAATGTCTGGCCTGCTGGCAGCCGTCTTTATCGTTCTGACCTGTAACATCGTTACCGGTATTATGCTCGGTTTCGGTTCACTGGTGATTGGCCGTATCTTTGCCGGTGAATGGCGCAAGCTGAATGTGGGCACCGTGCTTATTGCGGTAGCGCTGGTCGCTTTCTATGCCTGCGGTTGGGCGATATAATTCTGTTTCGGGGCCGGGATCGCTGGCCCCACCTTAAGATGACACTGATTTTCCCTTCCTAACGCACATCCTGTTTTTCATCGTCTCCCTAATTTGCTTTACTATCTACCAGGGTATTCGCTATCAATGTCTGCCTGTGTTTAAAGCCTATCGGAAGACGTATAAAAAGGATCGCATGGAAATTTTCTTTACCATTCTCATTTTGACGCTGGTTGTGTCGCTGTCAGGCGTCGCCGCGCGTATTATTCCCTTTCAAATTCCTTTGCCTCTGGTGCAAATCGCTATGGGCGCGTTGCTCGCCTGGCCAACGTTTGGTCTGCATGTCGATTTTGATCCGGAGCTGTTTTTAGTGCTGTTTATCCCACCGCTGCTGTTTGCTGACGGCTGGAAAACCCCGACCAGTGAGTTTCTGCGCCACGGGCGCGAGATCCTTGGCCTGGCGCTGGTGCTGGTGCTGATTACCGTTGTCGGGATTGGCTACCTGATTTACTGGCTGGTGCCGGGTATTCCGCTGCTGTCTGCCTTTGCACTGGCGGCCGTGTTGTCACCGACCGATGCCGTGGCGCTCTCCGGTATTGTCGGCGAGGGGCGCATTCCGAAAAAAATTATGGGGATACTGCAAGGCGAAGCGTTGATGAACGACGCATCCGGCCTGGTGTCGCTGAAGTTCGCCGTCGCCGTGGCGATGGGCACGATGGTGTTTACCGTGTCCGGGGCCTCGCTGGAATTCGCCAAAGTGGCGATAGGTGGCCTGCTGGCAGGTATCGCGATCTGCTGGTTATACGGTAAATCACTGCGCCTGTTCAGCCGCTGGAGTGGCGATGATCCGGCCACGCAGACCGTGCTGCTGCTGCTGCTGCCGTTTGCGTCTTATCTGATTGCCGAACATATCGGTGTGTCCGGCATTCTTGCGGCGGTTGCCGCCGGGATGACCATTTCACGCTCCGGGATTATCCGTCAGGCGCCGCTGGCTATGCGCCTGCGTGCTAACAGCGTCTGGCAGATGCTGGAATTCGTGTTTAACGGCATGGTCTTCCTGATGCTGGGCCTGCAACTGCCAGGCATTCTGGAAATCTCCGTGCGTCAGGCGGATGCTGACCCGAATGTTGAGCTGTGGGTGCTGTTTGCCTCGGTGGTGCTGATCTATATGGCGTTGATGGTCGTGCGTTTTGGCTGGCTGTGGACCATGCGCTTTATCAGCCGTACGGCGTTAAAAAAACGTCCGATGGAGTTTTCCAGCTACTCGACGCGTGAGCTGCTGATTGCTTCCTTCGCCGGGGTACGCGGCGCGATTACCCTGGCCGGTGTGTTGTCGATTCCGCTGTTGCTGAGTAACGGAAATGATTTCCCGGCGCGTTATGAGCTGGTGTTCCTGGCGACCGGGGTGATCCTGTTCTCGCTGTTGGTGGGGGTGGTCATGCTGCCGCTGCTGCTGCGAGGCGTTGAAGGGATCGATAAAGCGGGCCACCGCCGTGAGCTACAGATGGCGCGCGCGACGATGGCGAGTGTTGCCATCGACAGTCTACATAAGATGGAAGAACGTCTGATGGTCGACACGGAAGAGAACATCGACCCCGAGCTGTTGAAAGAAGTCAGTTCAAGGGTGATGGGCAATCTGCGTCGTCGTGTGGATGGCAAAGAGGATATGGAACGTGCGCTGTTTGCCGAAAACCTTGAGCGACGTTTCCGTCTGAGCGCTCTGCGTTCTGAGCGCGCGGAGTTGTATCACCTGCGAGCCACGCAGCAAATCAGTAATGAGACGATGCAGAAGCTGTTGCACGATCTCGACCTGCTGGAAACGCTGTTGATCGAGAAAGAGGAATAACTGCGCATCGGCGGTCCCGTGCGTTTGTGGGTCGGGCATGCCCGACCCCTACGATAATCCGACGGTGTCTATTTCGTGTGGTTTTGGTGGGTCGGGCATGCCCGACCCCTACGATAATCCGACATTGTCTATTTCGTGTGTTTTTGGTGGGCCGGGCATGCCCGACCTCTACGATAATCCGCGGTGTCTATTTCGTGTGGTTTTGGTGGGCGGGCATGCCCGACCCCTACGATAATCCGACGGTGTCTATTTCGTGTGTTTTTGGTGGGCGGGCATGCCCGACCCCTACGATAATCCGACGGTGTCTATTTCGTGTGTTTTTGGTGGGCCGGGCATGCCCGGTCCCCTACGATAATCCGACGGTGTCTATTTCGTGTGTTTTTGGTGGGCGGGCATGCCCGACCCCTACGATAATCCGGCATTGTAAATTGCGTGTAGGGGCGAGGCATGCCTCGCCCGGCGGGTTTACAATGAAATGCGCGGTGTTTCGCCCGGCCAGAACTCGCGACAGCAGGTAATCCATGCCTGTGCGCTGCGCGACAGATAGCTCCCCTCGCGCCAGATTAATCCCAGATTCCACACCAGATCCGACTCCAGCGGCAGCCACAGAAGCTGGCTTTTATCCAGACGCTGACAGATAGGCTCCGGCAGAATCGCCACGCCCATACCCGCCTGCACCATCGCGGCCAGAAAATCCCACTGCCCGCTGCGCACCGCAATCTGCGGAGTAAAACCACTGGCCTGAAACGCCCGCATCAGCTGGCGATTAAGGGAAAATTCTTCGTTATAGATCAGGATCGGGTGCCCGGCCAGCTCACTGATCGGCATATGGCTGCGGCGCAACCAGGCCTCGGTACGGGGCACCAGCACGCACAGCGGGTGGCTCATCAGTGACAGCGAATTCAGCGGCAAATCATCAGCGACCGGCAGGGCGGTCATGGCAATATCCAGACTGCCGGACAGCACGGCCTGCTGCACGGTCAGGCCGCCAAACTCAGATATTTTCAGCTCCACGCCCGGATAACGCTGACGAAATGCGGAGATCGAACCCGCAATTTGCATCCCCACCATCGGGGGAATACCCAGGCGCAGCTCGCCGGTTTTCAGCTCGTTGATATCGCTGATCTCCGCTTCCAGCTGTTTAAACTCTTGCAGGATAGTCACGCCGCGCTGGTACACCGCCTGCCCGGTATCCGTCAGATGCAGTTTACGCCCCTCACGGATCAATAAGGTGCAGCCCAGCTCATCCTCCAGCTGGCGCAACATCTTGCTAATGGTCGGCTGTGTGACGTAGAGCTGTTCGGCAGCACGGGTGAAGCTTTGCTGACGAACCACTTCCACAAAGTAGCGCAGGGCGCGAACGTCCATAATCATTCCTGTCTGGCATAGTTGGGATAATATTAAGTCATTTTTTTCACCCTTTGTTACCGCTTTATACTCTTTCCTATAAAAACATTCACAAAGGGGAAAACAGCATGGCATTGGCACTTCGTCCACAGGGTTCTGCCTGGCTGCATCGGGTTCAGGTTCCGCTACAGGTGGCGCTTTATGTCGGGCTGTTTTTAATCTCAGAACAGCTGGTGAGCTGGCTGCATTTACCCCTTCCCGCCAACATCGTTGGGATGTTGTTGCTGTTGTCGATGATTATGCTGCGCGTAATGCCGCTGGGGTGGGTCAAAGCCGGTGCCAGCTGGCTGCTGGCTGAAATGCTGTTGTTCTTTGTTCCGGCCGTTGTCGCGGTGGTTAACTATGGCGATCTGTTGCGCCTTGAGGGCTGGCGAATTCTGCTGGTGATTGGTGTCAGTACGCTGCTGGTGCTGGGCGCCACCTCGCTGGTGGTGGATCGCGTGTATCGCTTCGAGCTGTGGCTGGCGGCGCGTAAACAGGGGAAGGGCGATGAATGATTTTATCCTCAGCGTGTTATGTCTGTTGGCCACACTGGCCGTCTACTTCTGCAATAAACGGCTGTATCGCCGCTGGCACCGCCTGCTGCTGATGCCCCTGGTGATGACACCGATGGTGCTGGTGGCGCTGCTGGTGGTGGCCCATATCTCCTGGCAGGACTACATCAGTGAAAGCCGCTGGCTCTTGTGGCTGCTTGGCCCGGCCACACTGGCGTTTGCTGTACCGGTGTATGAGAACGTGGCGATCATTCGTCGTCACTGGATGTCGCTCAGTGCCGGGGTGATCACCGCCACGGCGGTAGCGGTATGCAGTTCAGTGTGGCTGGCGCAGATGCTGGCGTTGCCGGAGAGCATTCAGCGCAGCCTGGCAGTGCGTTCCATCACCACGCCGTTTGCGCTTGCGGCAGCGAAACAGCTGGGCGGGCAGCCGGATCTGGTGGCGTTGTTTGTGGTGATCACCGGGGTGTTTGGCATGGCGGTGGGTGACCTGTTGTTCCTGCGTCTGGCCATCAAACAAGGCCTGGCGCGAGGGGCCGGATTCGGTGCGGCATCTCACGGCGCCGGGACGGCACGCGCGTATGAGCTGGGTCAGCAAGAGGGCGTGGTTTCAAGCTTAGTGATGATGTTATCCGGTGTCGTTACCGTGGTGATAGCGCCTGCTATCGGGCATGTCATGTGGGCGGTTGGCTAACAGGACTGGATTCAGTGCGTTTGTAAGGTTACTCAAATTCAACGTGATTAGTTTGTTTCTCATATAATTTCAGGGGCGGTTGGTTTACTCTGCAAGCCCGCCGCATCATGGCGTGAGTAAAAATTAATCAGGAGAATAAAATGAAAAGAGTGGCAATGACAACCGGCGCACTGGCGCTGCTGGCGCTGGCAGGCTCTGCTCAGGCTATCGAAGGTGGCGTGAGTGTGGGTAAGGATTACACTGATGTTCACGTTGGCCTGGGGACAACAACCCCTGGTTTTGCGCTTTCCGGTGACTGGCTGCGCAGCGATCATGATGGCAATGTAGAGAGCCTGGGTCTGGGTTACAACGTCGCGATTGGCGATGTGTTCCTGTCTCCGACCGTTAAAGCGCTGTCGACTAACCCGAAAGACACGAAAGATGGCTACGCGATTGCCATTGGTGGCGGCGTGAAAGTCCCTGTGACCAAAATGTTTAACGTGTACGGTGAGTATTTCTACTCTCCTGATTCGTTTTCCAGCCACATCGATAACTACCAGGAAGCATCTGCAGGCGTGAGCTTCCAGCCAATCTCTCTGGTGGATGTGAGCGTGGGTTACAAGTATATGACGCTGAACGGCAAAGATGGCCGTAAAGATAATGTCGTTGCTGATGGTCCATACGTGGGCGCCGCACTGCACTTCTAACGCCCTGCCACCCTGTTTGATACGGACGAGGCGTGCCTCGCCCCTACGGTGATGATACATATACCCGTAGGGGTCGAGCATGCCCGATCCGTTTGACACAGGCGAGGCGTGCCTCGCCCCTACGGCGATGGTAGATATACCCGTAGGGGGCGGGCATGCCCGATCCGTTTGACACAGGCGAGGCGTGCCTCGCCTCTACGGTGATGATACATATACCCGTAGGGGTCGGGCATGCCCGATCCGTTTGACACAGGCGAGGCGTGTCTCGCCCCTACGGTGATGGTACATATACCCGTAGGGGTCGGGCATGCCCGACCCGTTTGACATAGGCGAGGCGTGCCTCGCCCGTACGGGTTCCGTGTTAATGCCCTTTCCCACCCTCAATCCCGACACCTGTTTGCGATCGCACAAACTGCGCCTGGAAGCGTTGACGCTCTTCCGCACCCGATGCCGAGTTGTCGGTCACCGAGAACAGCCACGTACCGATAAATGCTGCCAGCATGGAGAACAGCGCCGGATACTCATACGGGAACACGGCTTTGGCATGTCCCAGCACCTGCACCCACACCGTCGGGCCGAGGATCATCAGCAGCACCGCCGTCAGCAGACCCAGCCAACCGCCAATCATTGCCCCGCGCGTGGTCAGTTTCGACCAGTACATCGACAGCAAAATAATCGGGAAGTTACAGCTGGCCGCAATCGAGAACGCCAGCCCGACCATAAACGCAATATTCTGTTTCTCAAACATAATGCCCAGCAGGATCGCCACAATCCCCAGCAGCACCACGGTGATCTTCGACACCCGCAGCTCATCACGTTCGCTCGCCTGGCCCTTACGGAACACGCTTGCATACAAATCGTGTGACACCGCCGAGGCGCCGGCCAGCGTCAGACCCGCGACCACCGCCAGAATGGTGGCGAAGGCCACAGCAGAGATAAAGCCTAAGAACAGACTGCCGCCCACCGCGTCGGCCAAATGCACCGCCGCCATATTATTGCCGCCAATCAGTGCCCCGGTCGCATCCTTAAACGCCGGATTAGCCCCGACCAGCAGAATGGCACCAAACCCGATAATAAAGGTCAGGAAGTAGAAATAACCCATAAAGCCGGTGGCCCAGAACACGCTCTTACGTGCTTCACGCGCATCGCTTACGGTAAAGAAGCGCATCAAAATATGCGGCAACCCGGCGGTACCAAACATCAGGCCCAGTCCGAGTGACAGCGCCGATATCGGGTCATGCACCAGCCCGCCTGGGCTCATAATGGCGATGCCTTTCGGGTGCACCTTCATCGCTTCGGTAAACAGCGTATTGAAGCTGAAGCCAACGGTTTTCATCACCATAATCGCCATAAAGCTGGCGCCGAACAGCAGCAGCACGGCTTTAATAATCTGCACCCAGGTAGTGGCCAGCATGCCGCCAAACAGCACGTACATCACCATCAGGATCCCGACCAACACCACTGCCACATGGTAGTCCAGGCCAAACAGCAGCTGGATAAGCTTGCCTGCCCCCACCATTTGCGCAATCAGATACAGCGCCACCACCACCAGAGAACCGCAGGCGGAGAGGGTGCGGATTGGCTTCTGCTTAAGACGATAAGAGGCCACATCTGCAAAGGTATAGCGGCCGAGGTTACGCAGGCGTTCGGCAATCAGGAACAGAATGATCGGCCAGCCCACCAGGAAACCAAGCGAGTAAATCAGCCCGTCATAACCGGAGGTGTACACCAGCGCGGAAATTCCGAGGAATGAGGCGGCAGACATAAAGTCCCCGGCCATCGCCAGACCGTTCTGGAAGCCGGTGATATTGCCGCCTGCCGTGTAGTAGTCGCTGCGTGAACGGGTGCGTTTGGAGGCCCAGTAAGTGATCCCCAGCGTAAAAGCGACGAAAATCAGGAACATGATAATCGCTTCGACGTTAGTCGGCTGGCGCTCTACCGCGCCGCTGATAGCATCGGCGGCCAGTACACCACACGGCAACAGTGCCGCCAGCGCAAAGAACAGATGGCGTGATTTCATCCTTTCACCTCATTCAGCAGTTCGCGGGTCAGACGGTCGAACTCGCCATTAGCACGCCAGACGTAAACTCCGGTCAGCAGAAAAGAAATCACAATTAAGCCCACGCCAATCGGAATACCGCGCGTCACGTTGGTCCCTTCATAAAGCGGCGTACCGAGCCAGCCAGGGGCAAAAGCAATCAGCAAAATAAACCCGACATACAGCACTAACATAATCACGGACAGTAGGGTGGCAAAGCTCTGGCGTTTTCTCACCAGCTCTTTAAATTTCGCACTTCGTTCTATTCTTTCGTAGAGGACATTGCTCATTGTAATATCTCCAGAGACAGGGTTATTCCTTTGATCCTTGAAGCATTAACGTCAAGATCGGGGGAATATATTTTTTTTATATCCTGGTACGGACAATATTAAGACGTGAAGCAATCAGATCTGCTCTGCGGCAGGTTTATGATGTCAATATGAAAAGCAGGGGCACGGTGGCCCCTGTGGGTTATGGCATTTTAATGGACTGTTTCTCTTCGAGTAATTTCTCCACTACGCCAGGATCGGCCAGAGTAGAGGTATCACCGAGATTACTGGTATCACCGGCAGCAATTTTGCGCAGGATACGACGCATTATTTTACCGGAACGGGTTTTCGGTAATGAATCTGTCCAGTGCAATACATCCGGGGTGGCAATCGGGCCAATCTCTTTACGTACCCAATTGCGCACTTCGGTATACAGCTCGGGTGAAGGTTCTTCGCCATGATTCAGAGTGATATAGGCATAAATTGCCTGACCTTTCAGACCATGCGGAATACCTACCACCGCCGCTTCGGCGATTAAGGGATGAGACACCAGTGCAGATTCGATTTCTGCCGTCCCCAGTCGATGGCCGGAGACGTTCAGCACGTCATCCACGCGCCCGGTGATCCAGTAATAGCCATCCTCATCACGACGTGCGCCGTCACCGCTAAAATACTGATTTTTAAAGGTGGAAAAATAGGTCTGCTCGAAGCGTTCGTGATCGCCATACAGCGTACGCGCCTGGCCCGGCCAGGAGTCGACGATCACCAGGTTGCCTTCAGTGGCCCCCTCCAGCGCATTGCCTTCGTTATCCACCAGTGCAGGCTGCACGCCAAAGAACGGGTTGGAGGCCGACCCCGGTTTCAGTGCAGTCGCGCCCGGCAGCGGGGTGATCATAAAACCGCCGGTTTCCGTCTGCCACCAGGTATCCACGATCGGGCAGCGGCCATTGCCGATTTTTTTGTGGAACCACTCCCAGGCTTCCGGGTTGATCGGCTCACCAACGGACCCGAGGATGCGCAGGCTCGAACGATCGGTCCCTTCAATCGCTTTATCCCCTTCGGCCATCAACGCACGCACGGCGGTGGGTGCGGTATACAGGATCGTCACCTTATGCTTGTCGACCACTTCCGCCATACGGCTCGGTTTTGGCCAGTTGGGCACGCCTTCAAACATCAGCGTGGTGGCACCACAGGCCAGTGGGCCATATAGCAGGTAGCTGTGGCCGGTTACCCAGCCGACATCGGCGGTACACCAGTAGATATCATCCGCCTGGTAATCAAATACATACTTAAAGGTGGTAGCGGCATACACCAGGTAACCGCCTGTGGTGTGCAGCACGCCTTTCGGTTTCCCGGTTGAACCGGAGGTATAAAGGATAAACAGCGGGTCTTCTGCACCCACCTCTTCCGGTTGGTGATGGGTGCTGGCGTTGTTCGCCAGCTCGTGCCACCACAGGTCACGATCGCTGTTCCAGCCAACCTCTTTACCGGTACGACGAAACACCACCACGTTCCCCACGCTGGTGACGTTGGGATTGTTCAGCGCATCATCCACGTTTTTCTTCAGTGGGATAGTTCGCCCGGCACGTACGCCCTCATCGGCGGTGATCACCAGCCGGGCGTTACAGTCGATAATGCGTCCGGCGACCGCTTCTGGCGAGAATCCGCCGAAGATCACCGAATGCACAGCGCCAATACGTGCGCAGGCCAGCATGGCAACGGCGGCTTCCGGCACCATCGGCATATAGATAGCCACGACATCGCCTTTGTTGATGCCCAGCGCTTTTAAGGTGTTAGCAAAGCGGCAGACGTCCTGGTGCAGCTCGCGATAGGTGATCGTCTTGCTTTCACTGCTGTCATCGCCTTCCCAGATGATTGCCGGATGGTCGCCACGCGTTTGCAGATGGCGGTCAAGGCAGTTGGCCGCCAGGTTTAGCGTGCCGTCCTCAAACCAGCGGATAGAGACATTGCCGGGAGCAAAGGAGGTGTTCTTCACCAACGTGTAAGGCTTAATCCAGTCGAGGATTTTGCCTTGTTCACCCCAAAACGCATCGGGGTCCTGTACCGACTGCTGATACATTGACGCGTACTGCTGAGCATTGATCTGGGTATTTTCCGCAATGTTCGCGGGAACCGGGTAGGTATGTGATTGGCTCATAGCTGGCCTCCTTGAAGATTGTTAATAATATGTCAATCAAAGGTTAAGTGAAGACGCTGGTTTGGCTTTGTTTTCTTTTTGCGCGGCAGATCACGTCATAACAGAATGTGATGGAATCGGGGGAACTGCCTGCTCTAAAGATATTCATTTACCGTCAGAACCGCTGAGATGCGCACGACATGTCGTGCAAAAAAAGCGCATATAGACCATTTTGTTTCTGCGGGGAATGGCGGGGTTATGCATAGCTATGCTGTTTTTATTCTGAATATTTCTAGTTATTACAAAGACTTATTTCTTCATGTTAACGGTAGCGCTTTATCCTGTTAATAGATAGTAAAGTAGCCACATCTCTCGCAGGGTTGCATTTAGTCCGTTGAAAATGGTACTGATTACGCGCCTGTCAATCAGGTTTCAACTATCCACTACCTGCGAATTGCCCGATCCCGGTCAGCCTCCTTTGAGTGTTATTCACTCCGCATGCACCACGCGGAAAGCAGGTTTTGTTAAGGAAATGACGCGTTATGAAAGCCGTAAAGTTCAGCCTTGCCTGGCAAATATTGATTGCGCTGGTGCTGGGGATCGCCGCTGGGGCGATATTGCATAATCAGCCAGAAAATCGTGAATGGTTAGTCACCAACGTTCTCAGTCCTGCCGGTGATATCTTTATCCATCTGATCAAAATGATCGTTGTACCGATTGTGATTTCTACACTGATTGTCGGCATTGCCGGTGTCGGTGATGCTAAAAAACTCGGACGTATTGGTGTGAAAACCATCGTCTATTTCGAAGTGATTACCACCATTGCCATTGTGACAGGAATTACTCTGGCGAACGTGTTTCAACCCGGCTCCGGCATTGATATGTCGACGCTGGCAACGGTGGACATCTCTAAGTATGAAGCCACAACGGCGCAGGTTCAGGGGCAGCCACACAGTCTGGTAACCACTATCCTGTCGCTGATCCCGCAGAATATTTTTGCGGCGATTGCGAAAGGCGACATGCTGCCCATTATCTTCTTCTCGGTGCTGTTCGGCCTGGGCCTCTCTTCGCTGCCGTCTGAACACCGTGACCCGCTGGTGAAAGTGTTCCGTTCGACCTCAGAAGCGATGTTCAAAGTCACCAATATGATCATGCGCTATGCGCCGATTGGGGTGTTTGCGCTGATCTCCGTCACCGTTGCAAACTTCGGTTTCGCTTCACTGTGGCCGCTGGCGAAGCTGGTGATACTGGTGTATGTGGCGATCCTGTTCTTCGCACTGGTGGTACTGGGTGCGGTGGCGCGCTTCTGTAAGCTGCGTATTACAACGTTAATACGCATCCTGAAAGATGAGCTGATCCTCTCTTACTCTACCGCCAGTTCGGAAACCGTGCTGCCGCGTATCATGGAGAAGATGGAAGCCTACGGTGCACCTAAGTCGATCACCAGCTTTGTGGTACCGACGGGCTACTCGTTTAATCTTGACGGCTCCACCCTCTATCAGAGCATTGCGGCAATCTTTATTGCCCAGCTGTACGGCATTGACCTCTCCCTGGGGCAGGAAATCGTGCTGGTGCTGACGCTGATGGTGACGTCGAAAGGTATTGCGGGCGTGCCGGGCGTGTCCTTTGTGGTGCTGTTGGCAACGCTAGGAAGCGTGGGTATTCCGCTGGAAGGGCTGGCGTTTATTGCCGGTGTTGACCGTATCCTCGATATGGCGCGTACGGCGCTGAACGTGGTGGGTAATGCGCTGGCGGTGCTGGTGATTGCCAAGTGGGAAGATCAGTTTGATGCCAAACAGGCCGTAGCCTATGAAGCGCAGCTAAAAACGCAGACTTCAGTCTGATAACTCCACGGGCTGGTGGCCCTGATCGCCAGCCCGAATAAGCTCTCCCTGCGCACTTCTTCCTTTATCGCTATCATTTTATCTGGGGTATCTGTGGGCATTCCCCTGCATCACCTATCCGCCTGGTAAAGATGCATTGGCAATATCATAAATTTTACCTGAAGAATAATGACTTACTAAAATCATGGTTTTTTGTTGTTTCCAGGCCGTGATTTTTTGTGGGTCAGCGTCCGTGCGTCGATGTTACAAGCTTTGTCGCCCGGATCACGAAATTTATAAAAACCCTGCTAAAGATCCCCTATTTCGCGCCGAAAATATAAAAAAACGTTACTAATTTTTCCTGGTCCAACTCCCGTTGATCCATTCAAGGATTTAACTCATGCGCAATAATTTGCCCGTTACACAGCAAGAATATGCGTTTGGCGATGATGCCACACTCATGTCGACCACCGATACCAACAGCCATATCACTTATGCCAACGATGCCTTTATGGAGGTGAGTGGTTTTACGCCGGAAGAGATTAACGGCCAGCCCCATAATATGGTGCGTCATCCGGATATGCCGCCGGAAGCCTTTGCCGATATGTGGGCGACGCTGAAAAAGGGGGAACCCTGGACCGCACTGGTGAAAAACCGCCGCAAAGATGGTGACCATTATTGGGTACGTGCCAATGCCATTCCGGTGGTACGTAACGGCAACGTACAGGGCTATATGTCGGTGCGCACCAAGCCGAGCCAGCAGGAGATCCGTGACACCGAGCGTTTGTACCAGGATTTCCGTACCGGACGGGCGAAAGGAAAGTGCTTCCATAAAGGGCTGATTGTTCGTACCGGTCTGATGGCCTGGCGATCCGTCTTTAAAACCCTGCCGCTGCGCTGGCGTATTCGCAGCGCGTTGCTGGCGCTGCTGCCGCTGGCGACGCTGGGCGTCTGGGCACTCGGGCTGAGTCATGCTGCGCTGGGTATTTTTGCTGCGGGCATGGCGGTGCTGTTGCTGCTGGCGTCAGCCTGGCTGGAGCAGCAGATTTCACGACCGATTGAACGCGTTTGCCAGCAGGCGCTGCGCGTGGCCACCGGGGCCGATCATAAAGTGGAGCAGATAGACCGGGTTGATGAGGTCGGCACCACACTGCGAGCCATAGGTCAGCTTGGGCTGATGTTCCGCTGGTTAGTGGATGATGTCAGCGGCCAGGCAATTAATGTGCTGAGCGCCAGTGACTCGATTGCGCAGGGTAACAGCGAACTGAGCCGCCGCACCGAACAGGCCGCCGCCAACGTCCAGCAAACCGCGGCCACCATGAATGAAATGACGGCCACGGTGAAGAGCAATACCGAAACTGCAGCCGAAGTGAAAAGCCTGTCGATCAGCACCAGCAGCGCCGCTGTACAGGGCGGTGAAGCGATGAATGATATGGTCAAGATGATGGCGGAGATCACCGACAGTTCGAAGAAAATTGCCAACATCACCAGCGTGATTGACGGCATTGCCTTCCAGACCAATATTCTGGCGCTGAATGCTGCGGTGGAAGCCGCTCGCGCCGGTGAGCAGGGTAAAGGTTTTGCCGTGGTCGCCGGGGAAGTGCGCAGCCTGGCCCAGCGCAGCGCCAAGGCCGCGAGTGAGATCAAAATGCTGGTGGAGAGCAGCGCTGACAAAGTGAAATCCGGCACGTTGCATGTCAATGAAGCGGGGAAAACGATGGAAAGTATTGTGTCTCAGGTGCAGAACGTAACGTCGTTGATCGCGCAGATCAGCGCGGCAACCGCCGAACAGTCCACGGCCATCGGCGAGATCAGCCTGGCGGTGGAAGATCTGGATAACATTACTCATCAGAATGCGGCAAAAGTGGAAGAGGGCGCACAGGCTTCCGGGCGTATGACGCGGCAGGCTACGCGTTTGGTCGAAGCTATCAGCGTGTTCCGTTAACCCATCAGGGAAAATCTGTAGGGGTCGGGCATGCCCGACCCGCTTAACATTTGTTATGCTGACTCTCCGTTAACCTGCGAGACTCCCATGTCAGCTACCGTCGATTTCTCCTTTGCCCACCGCCCGCTGATCCCCTATGCACACGACTATCAACATGGCGACGTTGAGCCATTGCATCATCACAACTGCGCGCAACTGGTACATACGCTGACGGGCGTGGTACGGATTGAGACGCCGCTCGGGCACTGGGTTGTACCGCCGGGGCGCGGTGTCTGGCTGCCTGCCGGGGTGAAACATGCGTTGCAGATGACCGGAGACGTTGCGGCACGCACGTTGTTTATCGACCCCCTGGCGCGCGCCGATCTGCCTGCCAGTTGCCAGGTGGTGCAGGTGTCGCCCCTGCTGCGCGAGTTGATTGTTAGCGCTCTCGACCTGCCTGAACATTATGCTCCCGCCAGCCGCGCTGAACGTATTTATGAACTGATCCTTGATGAAATTCGGGTGATGAGCGTGCTGCCTTTCAACCTGCCGGAACCGCAGAGTGCAGCCCTGGTCGGGCTTTGCCAGGCGCTGAGGGCGGCACCGGGCGAGCGCTGGACGCTGGAAAACAGCGCCCAACGCATTAATGTCAGCAGCCGTACGCTGGCGCGGCATTTTCATCAGGAGACGGGGTTGCAATTCAGCGACTGGGTGCGGCGCGCCCGCCTGATGGAAGCCCTGACGCGCCTGGCTCGGGGCGACTCGGTGCTGACGGTATCACTGGAGCTGGGTTATGAGAGCCAGAGCGCTTTCAGCGCCATGTTCCGCCGTATCCTCGGCGTTGCTCCCAGCGACTACTTCCCGCCCAGTTGATCCTGCGCCACGGCATTCAGCAGCGCCTGCAACGAGGCTCGCGATACATCGCTGTCAATGCCCACGCCCCAGGCGCTGCGGTTGCCAGGGAAGATGCAGCGCAGATAGGTGACGGAGCGGCTGTCACTGCGCTGGCCGAGCGTATGTTCATGATAATCCTGAATGGTAAAGGAGACATCCAGCGCCTGGCGCAACGCATCGGCTGCCGCAGACAGCAGGCCGTTCCCCCGCCCGCTGATGCTGTAATGTTTGTCGCCCTGCTGAATGCCCGCGTCGAAACGCAACTGCCCCTGGCTGTCGCTTTCGCTGCGGTACTCACCCAGCTGTAAATGTGTCGCTTCCAGACCGTATACCCGGCGAAACAGCTGCCAGATGGCGGCCTGAGTCATTTCACGGCTTTCCCGATCGGCAACCTGCTGCACCTGCTGACTGAAGTCCTGTTGCAGGGCGCGTGGCAGAGCCAGTCCATGATTCTGCTCGATCATCCATGCCGCCCCACTTTTCCCGGACTGACTGTTGACGCGGATCACCGCTTCGTAACTACAGCCAATATCCGCCGGGTCGAGTGGCAGGTAAGGCACTTCCCAGCGCTCCTGCTGCTGACGGGCTGCAAAGCCCTTTTTAATCGCATCCTGATGGGAGCCTGAAAAGGCCGTAAACACCAGTTCCCCGGCGTAGGGATGGCGCGGATGCACCGGCAGTTGGTTGCACTGCTCCACCACATCGACCACCTGTTTCATCTGGCTGAAGTCGAGCTGCGGATGAATGCCCTGGGTATAGAAGTTCAGTGCCATCGTCACCAGATCCACATTCCCCGTGCGTTCGCCGTTACCAAACAGGCAGCCTTCAACCCGATCGGCCCCGGCCAGCAGTGCCAGCTCTGCGGCGGCAATCCCGGTGCCGCGATCGTTATGCGGATGCACGCTGATACACACCTGCGGGCGCTGAGAAAAGTGACGGCAGAAGTATTCGATCTGGTCGGCATACACGTTAGGTGTGCTGACCTCCACCGTGGCAGGCAAGTTGATGATCATCGGCCGCTGTGCACAGGGCTGCCAGACGGCGGCCACCGCTTCACAGATTTCCAGTGCAAAATCGGCCTCGGTGAAGCAGAAGGTTTCCGGTGAGTATTCAAAGGTCCAGTGCGTCTGCGTCTGCTCCTCACAGCGTTGTCGGATCAGACGTGTGGCGTTCACGGCCAGTTCGATAATCTGCTCACGGCTCTGGCGAAACACCAGGCGGCGAAACACCGGTGCGGTGGCATTGTACAAATGCACGCAGGCCTGCTTTGCCCCTTCCAGAGAGACAAACGTGCGATCGATCAGATCGGCTCTTGCCTGGGTCAGAACCTGGATCGTCACATCATCCGGGATCATCCGCTCTTCGATCAGTTCACGAACGAAATTGAAGTCGGTCTGTGACGCTGAAGGAAACGCCACTTCGATCTCTTTGAAACCACACTGTATCAGCAACTGCCAGAACGCTTTTTTACGTGCGCCATCCATTGGCTCGGCCAGTGACTGATTGCCATCACGCAGGTCGGTAGAGAGCCAGCGCGGGGCGGCGGTCAGCGTGCGGGCAGGCCACCGGCGATCGGTCAGGGTGACGGGAGGAAAGGCGTGATATTTGTCGGCAGGTTGGTGCAGCATAGTCAGGCTCCTTGTTGGGTGAGTGACTATTCTGCGGTGAAAATGCGCTGGCTGGCTGGCGCAAAACTGACAACAGCGGATGAAAAAGTGACAATCAACGATGAAAAAAAAGGAGCAGGGGATTAAGCCTGCTCCTTTTGACGCCCTGGTGTTGGCGTGACTGCTGAGATGTGATGCGGGCAGTGATTTGCCTGTAATTGTGTTTGATGGCCTGCCGCGCGGCACCTCATTGGATTTTTATATCATTGGCTAAACGGCGTATTGTTATGTTGTGGTTAGCCGAGGACAGTTATATACGCAATGTCTGTGGAATGCATTACATTTAATAGCAAAGTGTGATTGATACTGAAGTTTCATTGTCATATCACCTTTGTGTTAAATATGTATTAAAATATTAACAGGGAATTAAAGGTGAGTGTTATCAATTAATTGTGTGCTTATTTTTAATGGCATCTTTATATGGTGAAACGTTGTATGTGAACCTGGTTTTAATCTTTGGCGGGAACAGGTAAATATCCCCGGGCTATCTCTCTTAACGTAGGGTATTGTTTATTAGTTGAAAGGGTAATTAATATTCTTCATTTAACAAGGAGTGCGCAATGAGTCAGTTTTTCATGAATCAGAAACAGCAGGTGGTGAACGACGCGATTGAAGGGGTACTGCTCAGTACTCCCCATCATAATCTTGGCCGCCTGGCGCTGGGCTCCCAGATGCGTGTGGTCGTGCGCAATGACTGGGACAAGTCACGCGTTGCGCTGATCTCCGGTGGCGGTTCGGGTCATGAACCTGCTCATATTGGCTTTGTGGGTAAAGGGATGCTGACGGCAGCGGTGTGCGGCGATATCTTCGCTTCCCCCAGCGTCGATGCCGTTCTGCACGCCATTATCAATGTGACCGGGGAGGCGGGCTGTCTGCTGATCGTCAAAAACTACACTGGCGATCGTCTTAACTTCGGGCTGGCGGCAGAAAAGGCCCGTGGCATGGGCTACCAGGTGGAAATGGTGATGGTGCGCGACGACATTGCGCTGCCGGATAACCCGCAGCCGCGCGGTATCGCCGGGACCGCGCTGGTGCATAAAGTGGCGGGCTATGCCGCCGAACAGGGCCAGTCGCTGACGGAGGTGGCCGCGCTGGCGCAGCAGGCCTGTGACGCTACTGCCTCCATCGGGCTGGCTTTCACCACCTGCCATGTGCCGGGCGAAGCGCGTGACGATCACCGCGTACCGGAAGGGTGCAGCGAACTGGGGATGGGGATCCACGGCGAACCGGGGGCCTCAACGTTAAAAACACAGAACAGCCGCGAGATCGTCGCTGAACTGGTGCAACAGCTGACGGCGAAAAAGACTGATCGACCGCTCGCCCTGCTGGTGAACAATCTGGGCGGCTTCTCGGCGCTGGAAATGGCGGTGTTGGTGCGTGAGACGCTTCATTCGGCGCTGGGCAAGCAGGTTAAGCTGCTGGTTGGCCCCGCCACGCTGGTCAGTGCGTTGGATATGAAAGGCTTTTCACTCTCAGTGATGCAGCTTGATCCCTCGCTGGAAACCGCGCTGCTGGCACCGGTGGAAGTCAGCGGCTGGAGCCCGGCTATCGCGCCTGCAACGCTGGCGGAGATCCCGGCCAAACTGGCCGACTCGCTACAGTCGTTTATCCCTTCAGACAACCCGGCGACAGCGTCCATCGTCACGACGATTTGTCAGACACTGATCGGGCTGGAAAGTGAGCTGAATCAGCTGGATGCGAAGGTGGGTGACGGGGATACCGGGTCAACTTTTGCAGCCGGCGCGCGTAGCGTTCTGGAGGCGAGCGAAGCCGGGGAATTACCGCTGAATCAGCCAGAGGCGCTGCTGACGGTGGTGGGTGAGAAGCTGGCCACGGTGATGGGCGGCTCCAGTGGGGTGCTGATGTCGATCATGTTTACCGCCGCCGGACAGCAGCTCGCCCAGGGCGCATCGCTGGCACAGGCATTCACCGCCGGTCTGGAGCGTATGCAGCACTACGGCGGGGCGCAGGTCGGGGATCGCACGATGATTGATGCCTTACAGCCTGCCTTTGCTGCACTGCTTAACGGCGACGGTCTGACTGCAGCGGCCACGGCGGCTAAAAAGGGGGCCGACAGCACCAGCACCATGCGCAGCGCACGTGCCGGACGCTCCTCTTACCTCAACCAGGAGAGCCTGGACGGGGTGAAAGATCCGGGAGCCTGTGCGGTAGAAAAAGTGTTTGCCGCGCTGGCAGGCTAATCTTCGCGGGCTGACCTTCTTCTTCGGTCAGCCCGCCCTCCTTAATCCAGTGCGCGCTCGAAGCTGCGCAGACGCTTGTAGATCGACATCAGCTCCACCAAAGTAGTCCAGGCATTGATCAGATACTGGAACGCGTTGCGCACTTGATCGAACACATTGGTGATCTGCGTCAGCAGGCCAAGGGTGATCGCCCCAGTGATGATCGAGGGAAACAGCACAAAGATGCTGAATACCGCATCCAGTTGCAGATAAAAAATGCGGGCGATATTGAAGTAGAGATAGTGAAAGTAGAGTCGAAAATAGTTTTTACGTACGTGGCTGAACAGATCGCGTACCAGCGGAGGGCTGGCGCGCTGCGCGTCATCCTCACCGTACACCAGCTCTTTACGGTAAGCGGCTTCCACCCGCTGATTACGAAACGACAGCCCCGGCAGCTTAATCCCCACTACCGCCAGTAGCCCGGTGCCGAACAGTGACCAGACTACCGCAGCTATCACCAGCGCATAGGGAATCTGGCCCAGGATCGGCACGGTTTTCACATGCACTGACAGCGCCACCAGTACCGGTAAAAAGGCGATCAACGTCATCACCGCATCAATCAACCTGACGCCCATATCCTCCAGCGTGGACGCGAAACGCATGGTGTCTTCCTGCACGCGCTGGGCGGCCCCTTCTATATGGCGCAGGCGCGGCCAGTATTCCATGTAGTAACTGTTCATCGCGGTGCGCCAGCGGAACACGAAGTGGCTGATAAAAAACAAATTCAGCACATCAATCACCACGGCAATAAACGCGATACTGAGAAAGCCGTTTATCTGGGTATAAAACGCCGAGATCTGAATAGTGTTCGGGTGTGCCATGGCCTTTTGTATCAGGTCATAGAACGGCTCATACCAGCTGTTGATCGCCACGCCCACCTGCACGGAAAACCAGGTGACAAAGATAATCAGCGCACTGCCGAGGATGGACCAGCGCTGCCAGGGGTGGGGGCTGAAAATAAACCAGCCTCCGGCAAACAGCAGCGTGACCAGCAGGTAATAGCTGTAGAAACCCAGTTCGCCGGGGGAGATGAAACGCAGTGCGTTGTTGGGCAACGTGCCGGGGGGAATCCATGTCAAATGGATCATCAGGTGAGCGAACTTGCTGTCGGCATAGCCAAACCAGAACAAAACGGCCAGCAGGCTCCAGATCACTACGCTGCTGAAAAACAGCCCTGGCCTGGGGAAAAAGGATTTAAACATAGGCACTCCGCTGTCAATGTCTGGTGGTTATACCGCGATTGCCTGTGAGTAATCTCGTTACGGTTGTATCTATTAATGTCCGTGACGAAAATACTTTATTTCCTTTGGTTATTTATGCCGTTAATTGCCCCGTAATCTTTATTTTGTGGAAGAGAAACAACAAATTTACCTTTAAATTCACGTTATATAGCGTGGTCGCCTGAAAATTAATGCTGAATGTTTTTTAATCAAAGCCGATAACGATCAATGAACTGCTATCAATAGATTGAATTAGCTTGAATTGGCTGATGTTTTCGGTTTATACCCGTGTGGATTGAGCACACTGAAAGACAAGAATCCTGCTGCCTACGGGGGGCGGGGGCGGTATATTTTACGCCAGCGAACGGCGTATTGCAGCGCTGACAGTGTTTTCCTCAGAGGGGAAAATGACCATCAGCGCCCAGGCGAAAATAATAATGAATGAAAACTCAGATGTTATGTACCGACTGCTGGTACAAAGCGTGGTCGATTATGCGATCTATATGCTCACGCCTGATGGTACCGTCGCCAACTGGAATCCGGGGGCACAGCGTGCCAAAGGTTACCTGCCTGCCGAGATCGTCGGGAAGCACTTTAGCTGCTTTTACAGCTATGAAGATCGCCAAAAAGGCCTGCCGGAATTTGGGTTGCAGACTGCGCGTGAGAGTGGGCGCTTTGAGACGGAAGGCTGGCGCTATCGCAAAGATGGCAGCGCCTTCTGGGCTCATGTGGTCATTGATGCCATCCGCAGCGAGAGTGGCGAGTTAATCGGTTTCGCCAAAATCACCCACGATTGCACTGAACAGCAACGGCTGCTGAGCGAGCAGCGTGCACATGAACAACGTTTCCGCCTGCTGGTGGAAGGCGTCACCGACTACGCCATTTACATGCTGGATGCGGAAGGCCTGGTGGTGAACTGGAATGCCGGGGCCCGCCGTTCTAAAGGCTATACCGCTGAAGAGATCATCGGTAAGCACTTCTCCTGTTTCTACAGTTCGCAGGATCGGTTGAATAAATTGCCGGAACAGAATCTGAAAACGGCCTATCGCACCGGGCGTTTTGAAGAGCAGGGCTGGCGTTACCGTAAAGACGGTAGCGCGTTCTGGGCACACGTGGTTATTGATGCAGTACATGACGATGACGGTAAGCTGCTTGGCTACGCCAAAATTACCCGCGACTGTACCGAGCAGCGCCGTATGCAGCGCGAACAAACCGAACGTGAGCAGACATTCCGCGTGTTGGTGGAAGGGGTGAAAGATTACGCCATCTATATGCTGGACCCGCGTGGCATGGTGATGAACTGGAATACCGGTGCACGCCGTGCCAAAGGCTACACCTCGGAAGAAATCGTCGGTAAGCACTTCTCCTGCTTCTACAGCGCTCAGGATCGCCTGCTGCAACTGCCAGATACCAATTTGAAAATAGCCGCCACCAGCGGGCGTTTCGAAGATTATGGTTGGCGTTATCGCAAAGATGGCAGCGCCTTCTGGGCCCATGTGGTGATCGACGCGATCCGTAATGATGACGATCAGCTGATAGGCTTTGCCAAGATCACCCGCGACTGCACCGAAGTTCGTGAGTACGAACAGCAGATCCTGCGCTCGAAAGATCTGGCCGAGCAGAACAGTGAAAAAATGGCCTCACTGTCAAAATTTCTCGATACCATCATTGCTAACATCCCCTCCTGCGTCATCGTTGAAGATGTAGTTTCTCGCGAGATCCTGTTGATCAACAGCAAGGCAGAAAAACTGCTGGGCGGCACGCAGCGGGACTTTATCGGCAAACGTGCGCCGGACTGTATGACGGCAGAGATGGGGGAGTACTTTATGCAACTCTCTGATACCGCACAGCGTAAAGAGGGGATGCAGCGCAACGAGCGGCTGCTGACCACGCCGGGCGGTGACCGTATTATCAACGGCAGCGCATCGATCATTCGTGGTAACGATGAGCACCATAACTATGTGCTGCTGATCGCGGATGATGTAACCGATCAGCGCGCTGCGGATGCCCGTATTCACCATATGGCGCATCACGATAACCTCACCAGCCTGCCCAACCGCGTTCTGTTCAGCCAGCGCCTGACCGAGGCGCTGCGTGAAGACCGTGATGCGCGGCGCAAGACGGCAACGCTGGGGCTTGATCTGGATAATTTTAAAAACGTTAACGATGCGCTGGGTCATCAGGTGGGTGATGATCTGCTGCGTTCGGTGGCGGTGCGGCTGCGCGCAGTATTGCGCGAGCAGGACACGCTGGCACGCAGCGGTGGCGACGAGTTCTCGATTGTGTTGCCAGGGCTGACGCATCAGCAGGAAGCCGAAGTGGTCGCCAGCCGTCTGATTGATACCATTCGTCCGCCGTTCAGCGTGGATGGGCACAATCTCTCCGTCGGGCTGAGTGTGGGGATTGCGATTGCCGACAGCGGCATGACCACGCCGGATGAACTGCTGCGCTGTGCGGATATGGCGCTGTACGAAGCCAAGCGTAACGGCCGTAACCGCTTTGAGCACTTCACCGTGGCCATGAGTGATATGGCGCAGAAGCGCCGGGTGATTGAAAGCGACCTGCGTGAGGCCATCACCTGCCGCCAGCTCAGGCTCTATTACCAGCCGATCACGAACAACCTGCACCGCGAGATCATCGGCTATGAAGCGCTGATGCGCTGGCATCATCCGGAAAGAGGCATGATTATGCCGATGGACTTTATCCCGATTGCCGAAGAGACCGGGCTGATCCACAGCCTGGGAGCCTATGCCCTGTATGAGGCCTGCCGTGAGGCCGCCACCTGGCCGGGTGAGCAAAGCGTGGCGGTAAACCTGTCACCATTGCAGTTTAAAAACAGCGCGCTGGTCTCGGTAGTGGAAGCCGCGCTGAAGGACTCCGGTCTGGCACCGCATCGGCTGGAAGTGGAGATCACCGAATCCGTACTGCTGGATAACACCCTGGTGAATATCCATATCTTGCAGAAGCTGAAGGCCTTAGGCGTGCGTATCGCGCTGGATGACTTCGGCACCGGCTATTCATCGCTCAGCTATCTGCGATCGTTCCCGTTCGACAAAATCAAAATCGACAAGTCGTTTATTAACGATATGCATGACAGTCGTGAAGCACTGGCGATTATCCGTGCTATCACCGGCATGAGCCGCAGTTTGGATATTCAGATCACGGCGGAAGGTGTGGAAAGCAACGAGCAGTTTGAACGCCTGAAAGCAGAAGGTTGTACCCTGTTCCAGGGGTACTACTTTGGCCGACCACAGCCGTCGGAAAGCCGCCTGCAAGAGTTTTAACCTCCCCGGGTCGGGCATGCCCGACCCCTACATCATCCTGTTCACAACGTCATTCCCGCCCGGCATAACCCTGTCCACAACGACTTCCCCTGTAGGGGCGAGGCATGCCTCGCCCGGCATAACCCTGTCCACAACGTCATTCTCCGTAGGGGCGAGGCACGCCACGCCCGGCATAACCCTGTTCACAACGTCATTCTCCGTAGGGGCGAGGCACGCCACGCCCGGCATAACCCCGTTTACAACGTCATTCTCCGTAGGGGCGAGGCACGCCACGCCCGGCATAACCCTGTTCACAACGTCATTCTCCGTAGGGGCGAGGCATGCCTCGCCCTCTGCCTGCTACGTAATTTGTTAATGAAATTGTGCCTTTTTGTTTCTATCCCCTCACACCTTGTGCGTATTACTGTTAAAGTAGGGAGTGTTGTTACCGGTAACAATAACAGCCTAAACCGCCGGGACAGTAGAATACCCCTACACTACATGTGACTAAGAAATCATCCGACCCCCATTTTTACGATCGCCGATGCGAGCGTTTGAGAAGGCAATGTCATGTCAGAGCAAAAAACAGGCAGTACACGCAGGGATTTTCTGCTGAAAACCATTACCCTCGCCCCGGCGATGGCGATTGGCACCGCAGGGCTGGGGTCACTGGCCGCCGTCGCTCCTGCGGTGGCGAAAGAAGCCGCCGCCACCGGGCCACATAAAGCACGCGACTATCAGCCCACCTGGTTTACCCCGGAAGAGTACGCTTTCCTTCAGGCGGCGGCCGCACGACTGATCCCGGCAGATGAGCGTGGCCCCGGAGCGCTGGAAGCGGGTGTTCCCGAGTACATTGACCGCCAGATGAACACCCCGTACGCCACGGGCAGCAACTGGTATATGCAGGGACCGTTCCATCCGGATGCCGATAAAACGCTGGGCTATCAGCTGCCGCTGACGCCGCGTGAGATCTACCGTCTTGGCCTGGCCGACGCCGATGCGCTGGCGAAACAGCAGCACGGCAACGTGTTCGCGCAGTTGAGCGGCGAGCAGCAGGATGCGTTGTTACAGGCGCTGGAAGCGGGCAGCGTTGAACTGCCCCAGGTCCCGGCCAAAACCTTCTTCTCCTTCCTGTTACAAAACACCCGCGAAGGCTTCTTCAGCGACCCGATCCACGGCGGTAATCAGGGCCTGGTCGGCTGGCAGCTGATCAACTTCCCAGGCGCACGCGCCGACTTTATGGACTGGGTAGAACGCGGCGAGCGCTACACGCTGCCGCCGGTATCAATTCGCGGGGAAAGAGCATAACCATGGCAAACGAACAGAAAAAAGTGGATGCGGTGATCGTCGGTTTCGGCTGGGCCGGGGCGATTATGGCGAAAGAGCTGACTGAAGCCGGTCTGAATGTGGTGGCGCTGGAGCGCGGCCCGCATCGTGATACCTATCCTGATGGTGCCTATCCGCAGGTGATTGACGAACTGACCTATAACATCCGTAAAAAGCTGTTCCAGGATCTGTCAAAAAGCACCGTTACCATCCGTCATAATGCCGCGCAGACTGCCCAGCCGTACCGTCAGCTGGCGGCCTTTTTGCCCGGCACCGGCACCGGCGGCGCAGGTCTGCACTGGTCCGGCGTGCATTTCCGCGTCGACCCGATGGAACTGCGCATGCGTAGCCATTATGAGGAGCGTTACGGCAAAAACTTTATCCCGGATGGCATGACCATTCAGGACTTCGGCGTCACTTACGATGAGCTGGAACCGTTCTTCGATCAGGCCGAACGCGTGTTTGGCACGTCCGGTTCGGCGTGGAGTGTGAAGGGCAAAGTGGTTGGCCAGGGCGGCAAAGGTAACCCGTTTGCCCCGGACCGTTCTGCTGATTTCCCGCTGCCCGCGCAGAAGCGCACTTACTCCGCGCAGCTGTTCGCCCAGGCGGCAGAAAGCATTGGCTACCATCCTTACGATCTGCCCTCGGCCAATACCTCTGGCCCTTATACCAATACTTACGGTGCGCAGATGGGGCCGTGCAACTTCTGCGGCTATTGCAGCGGTTATGCCTGCTACATGTATTCCAAAGCCTCACCGAACGTGAATATCCTGCCTGCGCTGCGCCAGGAGCCGAAGTTTGAGCTGCGCAACAATGCCTATGTGTTGCGTGTGAATCTGACCGACGATAAGAAACATGCCACTGGGGTGACCTATGTGGATGGTCTGGGGCGTGAGAACGTTCAACCCGCGGATCTGGTGATCCTCTCCGCCTTCCAGTTCCATAACGTGCATCTGATGCTGCTGTCCGGCATCGGCAAGCCGTACGATCCGGTGACTAACGAAGGCACCGTCGGGCGCAACTTTGCCTACCAGAACATCTCCACCATTAAGGCGTTCTTCGATAAAGACGTCTTCACCAATAACTTTATCGGTGCCGGTGGCGCGGGGGTCGGCGTGGATGACTTCAATGCGGATAACTTTGACCATGCCAAATATGGCTTTGTCGGCGGTTCACCAATGTGGGTTAACCAGGCGGGCGTGAAGCCGATTTCTGGCCTGCCAACGCCTCCGGGCACGCCGAACTGGGGCAGCAAGTGGAAGGCGGCGGTGGCGGATCACTATACCCACCACGTGTCGATGGATGCCCACGGTGCACATCAGTCTTATCGCAATAACTACCTCGATCTTGATCCGAACTACAAGGATGTGCACGGCCAGCCGCTGCTGCGTATGACCTTTGACTGGCAGGACAACGACATCAAGATGTCACAGTTTATGCATGGCCGGATGCACAAGATTGCAGAAGCGATGAATCCTAAGCTGATCAGTGGCGCGCCGAAAGCGGCGGGAACCCACTTCGATACCACCGTGTATCAAACCACCCATATGAACGGTGGCGCGATCATGGGTGAAGATCCTAAAACCAGTGCCATTAACCGCTATCTCCAGAGCTGGGATGTCCCGAACGTGTTTGTTCCCGGTGCCTCGGCGTTCCCGCAGGGTCTGGGCTACAACCCGACGGGCATGGTGGCAGCGCTGACCTACTGGTCGGCGAAAGCGATTCGCGAACAGTACCTGAAAAACCCGGGTCCACTGGTGCAGGCATAAGGATAAGCAGATGAAAAAGTTACTTCTTATTGCCCTGTTGCCGGGCATGGTGGCGTTTAGCGCACTGGCAGACGACAACAACGATGCCCTGATTCAACGCGGTGATTACCTCGCCCGTGCCGGGGACTGCGTGGCCTGCCACACCAAAGCGGGCGGCGAGCCGTTCGCGGGTGGGCTGCCGATGGCAACGCCGATCGGCACGATTTACTCCACCAATATCACCCCGGATAAGCAGAGTGGGATTGGGGGTTACAGCTACGACGATTTCCAGAAAGCGGTACGTCATGGCGTGGCGAAAAACGGCGATACGCTGTACCCGGCGATGCCGTATCCCTCTTATGCGGTGGTCAGCGACGACGATATGCAGGCGCTGTACGCTTACTTTATGCACGGCGTAAAGCCGGTGGCACAGGCGAATCAGGAGAGCGACATTCCGTGGCCGCTGTCGATGCGCTGGCCGCTGGCGATCTGGCGTGGAATATTTGCCCCGGATGTGAAGGCGTTCCAGCCGATCAAAGGGCAGGATGCGGTGCTGGCGCGCGGCCAGTATCTGGTGGAAGGGCTGGGCCACTGTGGTGCCTGCCACACGCCGCGTAGTATTACCATGCAGGAAAAAGCGCTGAACAATGATGAGGGCAGCGACTTCCTTTCCGGCAGCAATGCACCGATTGACGGCTGGACGGCGAGCAATCTCAGAGGTGACGGGCGTGATGGCCTGGGCCGCTGGAGCGAAGATGATCTGGTGCAGTTCCTGCGTATGGGGCGCAACGATCATACGGCGGTGTTCGGCGGCATGACCGATGTCGTGCAGCACAGCCTGCAACACCTGACGCCAGAGGATGCGACGGCGATTGCTCGCTATCTGAAGTCGCTGGGCGCGAAAGATCCGAATCAGGTGGGCTTCACACCGGATGACACCGTTGCGAAAGCGCTGTGGAAGGGCGATGACAGCAAGACCGGGGCGTCGGTATATGTCGACAGCTGCGCGGCCTGTCATAAGACCGATGGCAGCGGCTATAAACGCTTCTTCCCGGAACTGCGCGGGAATCCGGTGGTGCTGGCAGAAGATCCCACGTCGCTGATCCATATCGTGCTGAGTGGCGCACAGCTGCCGGGTATGAAAGATGCACCGACCACCATCACCATGCCGGCGTTTGGCTGGCGTCTGAACGACCAGCAGGTCGCCGACGTGGTGAACTTTATCCGCACCAGTTGGGGCAATACCGCAACGTCTGTGGTGTCGGCCGGCGATGTGGCGAAGGTGCGTAAGGATGAGGCCGTGGTGCATCAGCAGGGGAGTGTTGATGTGGAGAAGTTGACGCCGTAACGGGCTAAGCGACACATCATGCTTTCGTGGGGCGAGGCACGCTTCGCCCGGGGCTACCGGAACTCGTAGGGGCGAGGCACGCTTCGCCCTGGACTACCGGAACTCGTAGGGGCGAGGCATGCCTCGCCCTGGACTACCGGTCTGCCCATTGCAGGCCATTATTGCCCGTAATACGCCCCCGCCCCGTGCTTACGCAAATAATGTTTATCCAGCAGCACCTGCTGCATATCACGCATCCCCGGCGTCAGCTGACGCGAGAAAATCCCCATATAGGCAATCTCTTCCAGCACCACCGCGTTATGTACGGCGTTATCCGCGTTACTACCCCAGGCGAACGGCCCGTGGGCGTTGACCAGTACCGCCGGGATCGCCGTCGGGCTGATGTCGCGTGAGCGGAACGTATCGATAATCACTTCACCGGTGTTGTGTTCGTAATCCTCAGCGATCTCCTGTGGCGTCATCAGGCGCGTGCAGGGAATGGTGCCGTAGAAATAATCCGCGTGGGTGGTGCCCCAGGCAGGCAGATCCAGCCCGGCCTGCGCCCAGATGGTGGCATGGCGCGAATGGGTGTGCACGATGCCGCCGATATCAGCAAACGCCCGGTACAGCGCCAGGTGGGTGGCGGTATCGGAAGAGGGCTTCTTGCTGCCTTCCACCGTGCGGCCGCTTTCCAGCTCCACCACCACAATATCGTCAACGGTCATGCCGTCATACTCCACGCCGGAAGGCTTGATCGCCACCAGCCCGCTGCTGCGGTCAATGGCGCTGACGTTGCCCCAGGTAAAAGTCACCAGATGGTGGCGCGGCAGGGCCAGATTGGCCTCAAAAACCTGCTGTTTCAGCGTTGATAAGCTCATTGTAAGCCTCCTTCCTGCATTTTTTGTTCAATCCAGCGCCGGGCCTGCACGATCTCGGCCACCGGCTCCTCGGCTTTTTCTGTCCACATCTCAATCAGGAATGCGCCACGATAGTTAAGCTGCTTCAGCGTGCGGAACACGCCGACAAAATCGACGCAACCCTCGCCAAACGGCACGTCACGAAACTGCCCCGGCGAGCTCGCGGTGACAGGCTGGGTATCCTTCAAATGGATAGCGGCAATGCGGTCAATGCCCAGCGCCAGTTCGGCGGCGACGTCGTTGCCCCAGGCCGTCAGGTTGCCGACATCAGGGTAGACGGTGAACCACGGCGAGGCCTGCTGCTTATCCCAGTGTTTCCATTTGCTGATGGCGTTCATAAATTCGGTATCCATGATTTCGACGGCCAGCATCACCTGCGCCGCCGCGGCGCGATCCACCGCCCACGCCAGCCCTTCGGCAAAGCGTGCCACCGTGCCTTCATCGTGCGGTTCGTAGTAGACGTCGTAGCCCGCCAGCTGGATGGTGCGGATGCCGACGTCTTTTGCCAGCTGGATCGCCTGCTCCATCAGCTTATAGGCCTGCTCACGGATGGCCGGGTCGCGGCTGCCGAACGGAAAACGGCGATGACCGGACAGGCACATCGAGGGAATGGTCACCCCGGTTTCCATCATCGCGTTGACCAGCGACAGGCGCTGCTCCTTGCTCCACTGTAAGCGCGACAGGCGCAGGTCGGTTTCATCCACCGACATCTCGACGAAGTCGAAGCCGCAGGCTTTCGCCAGGGCAAGGCGTTCCGGCCAACTCAGATGAGAAGGCAGGGCTTTTTCATAAATTCCCAGCGGGTGTTGGCGCATGGTTAGTGTCCCCAGATGTTGGCAATCGCCTGATGAAACTCGGCGGCGGTGGCCAGCCCGTCGGCACTTTCGCTGAGCGCCCGGCCGACGATAAAGGCTTTCACATCAATTTGTTTAAACTGCGGCAACTCGTCCGGGGTGATCCCCCCGGTGACCGACAGGGCAAAACCCAGGTCGGAGAGCGCTTTCATCACGTCCAGATCCTGCGGGCTCCACTGCTGGCCGCTGGCCTGGGCGTCGCGCCCACGATGGTAGATGGCCTGCGTCAGCCCCAGTTCACGCCAGCGCTTAGCCTCTTCCAGCGTCCAGTTGCCGAACAGCTCAATCTGGATATCGCCCTGGTGCAGATGCGCCACCTCCAGCGCGCTGGCAAAGGTCGCCAGCGGTGCCGCACAGATCACCGTCATCCAGTTGGCCCCGGCTTCAAACGCCAGTTTTGCCAGCGTGGCCCCGGCATCCGCCACTTTAAAATCGGCCACCAGCGTTTTCCCCGGTAGCTGCTGGCGCAGCTGACGTACGGCGTCAATTCCGGCGCTGAAGCAGAGAATGGTGCCCGCTTCCACGATATCGACCTGCTGATGCAGGCGCTGCGCCGTCTCCAGCGCGGCATCCAGCTGGGTGTGATCGAGCGCCAGCTGCAGCTGGGGAACCCGTGAATGACTCATGGTGTGACTCCTTGTGCGGCGATCAGCGCCGTGAGTAGCTGCTGATAACGCTGGTATTTTTTCTGATACAACGCATGACGTTGTGCGTCCGGCTGATAGCTGACGATGGCGGGTGCCAGTGCCTGCTGCGCCTGTTGCAGGGAGGTCCAGGCTCCGGTACCCGTCATCGCCGCCAGCGCCGCCCCCAGGCAGCCGCTTTCTTCAATCTGTGGGATCTCGACGGGCAGCCCGCTGGCATCGGCAAACATCTGCATCCACTCAGCGGAACGCGTTGGCCCGCCGCTCAGGCGCAGGGCGCTGACCTGCGGGAAGCGGGTAAGAATGCGGTTGAGATGGGTGAGGTGCGAGAACACCACGCCCTCGTAGATCGCCTGCACCAGGTGGCCGCGCTGGTGGCCTGCCTGCAAACCAAAGAAGCTGCCGTGCAGGTCGGCCCCGGCGTTGCAGCCGTAAAGGAACGGCAGGAACAACAGCGAGCTTTGTGCCGGTGGCAGAGCGGCGACCCACTGATTCAGCTGTGCATAGTCGTCAATCCCCCACTGCTGGCAGAACCACTCCAGATTGGCCGCCGAGGTCGGGCTGGCTTCGTGAATGATGTACTGCCCCTCAATGGCGTAGCGCCCGTACACGAACGGATGGCCACTTTCATCGCTGATGCGGTCGGTAATGCCGCTGGTGACCGACCAGGTGCCCATCACCGCGTTCAGTCGGGTATCGTCATGCAGCCCGGCGCACAGCGCGGCAGACACCACATCAAACAACCCGCCGACCACAGGCGTACCTGCACGCAGCCCGCACAATGCTGCGGCTTCCGCTGTCACCTCTCCGGCGATGGCCGTCGGGCCGACAATTGGAGGCAGGGCAGGCAGAATATCGCCGAGGCCGAGGGTGTCCGCCAGGGCGGCAGACCAGTCACCTTTCTCCATATCGTAGAGATTGGATTCAGAAATATTGGTCTCTTCGCAGGCCAGTTTTCCGGTCAGGCAATAGCGCAGATAGTCATGGGCCATCAGCACGCTGCCAATGGCCGCATAGCGCTGCGGCTCATGCTCTTTTAACCAGCGCAGCAGCGACACCGGGTGCCCGGTCCACAGCGTTTGCCGCGTCACCGGGTAGAGCGTCTGCGGCATCCCTTCGCGCTGCCACTGTTGCACCAGCGCCAGCGCCCGGCGATCGGACGAGAGGATGCCGTTGCCCAGCGGTTGCTGCTGTTTATCCAGCAAAAACAGCCCCTTACCCTGCGCGGAAATGCCCACGCCTGCCACCTGAGTAGCCTCCAGCCCGCTGTTTTGCAGCACCTCAGCAATCACGCGAGCAGCCTGCTGCCACAGCAGCGGCATATCGCGTTCTGCACGCCCCGGCTCCGGCACCAGCACTGGCAGAGTCTGCCGTGCCACCGCGCGTTCACGCCCTTCAGCGTCATACAATCCGGCCTTAATGAAGGTGCCGCCGCAGTCCAGCCCTAACCAGTAGTTCATGCTGCCTCCCTGTTTTGTGCATCGCAACGCGCAGGCAGCGTCAGCGCCAGCAGCGAGGCAATCGTCAGTGAGATTGCCAGGCTGTAAACCCCGGCATCTTTGCTGTAAGCGACAATCAGCACGCCGACCATATAAGGACCACAGAAGCCGCCGAGGTTACCCAGCGCGTTAATCACGCCGCGCGCACCGCCTGCCACTTCGGCATTAAACAGGCGGGGAGGGATACTCCAGAACACCCCTGCTGCCGACTGAATAAAGAACCCGCAGCCGCACAGCGCGGCGTACGACCACCAGATATGAGATTTCAGCAGGACTGACAGCGCCATGCAGAGGGCAAACCCGGCCAGCGGCAGGGCGACGAACAGCTTGCGCCGCCCGGTAGCATCGGACAGCGATGAGAACAGGAACATACCGAAGATCGCCCCGACATAGGGAAGGATCGCCAGAAAACCGACCTGCTCCAGGTTACCGTTGGTCAGCCCTTTCAGGATGGTGGGTAGCCACAGCGTGTAACCGTAGATCCCGGTCTGGTAGAAGAAATTCACCATGATCAGTCGCCACATCACCGGCTCTTTCATCACCTGGCGTAGCGAGGCTTTACGGGTGTTTTTGCCTTTGATCAGCAGCTGTTCGTCGTGCAGGGTTTTGATCAGATACTGTTTTTCAGCGGGCGAGATCCACTTCGCCTCTTGCGGGCGGTTGCTGATGGTGAAATGCCACAGCCCCATGACAAACAGCGACAGCACGCCTTCCACAAAGAACAGCATGCGCCAGTCCCAGGCGGTAATGATCCAGCCGGAAAGTGGGGCGGTGAGGATCCCGGCGATCGGCACAAACATGATCACAATGGCGTTGGCACGGCCGCGTTCGGCATCGGGGAACCAGTTGCCGATCATGGTCAGCACCACCGGCAACATCCCACCTTCGGAAACCCCCAGCGCAAAGCGCAGCGCCAGCAGTTGATACTGATTCGTCGCCAGCCCGGTCAGCAGAGAGATCACCGCCCAGGCCAGCAGCGACCAGCCAATAAAGCGTTTACCGTTGCCGTAGACCGCCAGCTTTCCGCCGGGCACCTGCAAGAACAGGTAACCGATAAAGAAGATCCCCCCAGCCAGCCCGGCCATCGAGGCGCTGATGCCGAGGTCGGCGTCCATCCCGCCGGGCATGGCGAAGGCGATATTGACCCGGTCCATATAGGAAATAATGCAGGTGATCAGGATCGGTGGAATGATCCGCAGCCAGCGCAGCGAAGGGATCCCTTCGCGTGAGATCGATGTGGAAGTCAGGCTCATAGTGATCCTCTTTTAGTCAGCGAGATCGGCCGTGGGGATCTTCACCACCACCTTGCGAATGGCTTCGGGAGCATTCACCGCACAGTTCGGACGGTGAATATCCTGCGGGAAGAACACCGCAAAATGGCCTGGCTGCATCAGCACCAGGGTTTCATGCGGGGCATCCTGGTAAAAGATGATGTCGCGTTCGTCGTCATAGGGCTGGTGGATAGCGGGTTCACACTTCTCCGTTGCCACGCCCATCAGCTCATTACCGGACACCAGGTACTGCACATCGATAAAACGGCGGTGCGCCTCAGGGTAGTTATCGCCGTGCGGAGCGGTGTGCAGATCCAGCACCTGTATCTGCCAGCCGGTGTGATCGTCCTGATAGCGCCCGGCTGCCATGCTGGCCAGATCGTGGCGGGCTAACCAGTCGATGGCGTGTGCAATCGTCGGCGGATAGTGGTGGGCATCGGTGTTGTTGATATGGCCAAAAATCATGCGGTTTCCTCCCTTACAGTGCCTGGATGCGTGCCCAGACGCGTTCATCCACCGGAATGCCGAGGCGCTGGTTCTCAGCACGGATACCGGGGAATTTATGGCCAGGCAGACGGATGGCCTGCTGGCTATCGGCGCGCTCGGCTCCGGTGATGGACTCGCGGATGCGTGCCAGCTTGCTGTCGCGGGTGGCGCCGTCGATCAGACGGTCAACGTCAATGGCGATAAACACCTGGGAGATACCGAATTCGTCGCCGTTGTCTTCGGTGACTTCGGTGACGGAGGCACCGTTGGAGAGCAGGGTGGCGACCATATCCAGTACGATGGACAGGGCGGAGCCTTTCCAGTAACCCATGGGTAAAATGCGGCGATTTTCTTCAATCGTGGCGGGATCGCGGGTGTATTCCCCGTCATTGTCAAAACCGCCGTCGACCGGCAGCGTTTTGCCCGCCAGGCGATTCACTTCCAGCATGCCGTAGGAGAACATCGACATCGACATATCGACCATGGTGATCGGTTCACCCGGCACGGCGACGATCAGCGGGTTGGTACCGATGGCGCAGTTTTTTGCCCCCCACGGCGGCATCACCGCGATGGAGTTGGTCCAGCAGACGCCGATATAGCCTTTTTCCGCTGCCTGCCAGCCGTAGCTGCCGCCGCGCATCCAGTGGTTGGCATTACGCAGCGCCACCAGCCCAATACCGTGGTCGTCGGCCAGCGCAATGGCGCGATCCATCATGCTTTGGGCGGTGAGGTTACCGATGGCGCGGTGGGCATCCCACTGTTCGATAGCGCCCAGCGAGAGGATTTTTTCCGCTTCGGCGTGCGGCACGATGTGCCCGGCATCCAGCTGCTGGATAAAGCGGGGGAAACGATTCACCCCGTGGGAGTAAACGCCGTTCTCGCTGGTGTCGGCGAACAGGGTGGCGCAGCTTTCGGCTTTATCTGCCGCCACGCCGCGTGCCAGTAACACCCGCAGGAACTCTTGTTTCAACTGCTGATAGCTGATTCTCATACTGCTGTCTCTCCCCGGAGGTGGCTTTATTTCAATATGTGGAATATCGTTCCAAATAAATCCTATGCGCCTGGTGGGAACAAGTCAAAGAAACGGAGTGGAATTTAATCGTTATAAAACAGTGAGATAAAAATAGTGTTGGGTTATGTGATCGCCAACACATTGGGTGAAATTGAGGCGTGGGGAAACCGGGTCAGGCATGCCTGACCCCTACATATTAAAAAACCGCCGGCACCGTCACCCCAGGGGCGAGGCACGCCTCGCCCATCCCGAACCGATCCCCGTCACCCCAGGGGCGAGGCACGCCTCGCCCGGCCCGAACCGATCCCCGTCACCCCAGGGGCGAGGCACGCCTCGCCCGGCCCGAACCGATCCCCGTCACCCCAGGGGCGAGGCATGCCTCGCCCGGCCGTTAACCGATGATCACCCGGTACAGCGAGGTGGTCGCAGTGATATACAGCTCGTTACCGTCCGGGCCGCCGAGGGTGCAGTTCGACACCCGTTCCGGCACGGGGATCTTGCCTCGCGTCTGGCCCAGGCTGTCGAAAATAATCACCCCATCGGCGCAGCTGCAATAAAGGTTGCCGCGGTTATCCACGCAGAAGCCATCCGGGAAACCGGGGGCGACCTCGGCAAACTGCCGCCCAGCGCCCAGCTCCCGTCCCTCGACCGGATAGACCCGCAGCTGACGGCGGCCCAGCGTCGGGAAGTCGACGATGGACATATCCGCCACATACAACAGACGCTCGTCGGGCGAAAAGGCCAGCCCGTTGGGGCGTTGCAGATCGCTGGCGGCGATAGTCAGTTGTCCGCTGGCCGGGTCGAAGCAGTAGAGGTAACAGCCGATCACCTGGCTGTGCGCGTGATAACCCTCGTCGTCACTGACGATGCCGTAAGGGGGATCGGTGAACCAGATCGTCCCGTCGGATCGCACCACCACGTCGTTCGGCGAGTTAAAGCGTTTACCCTCGACCTTCTCCACCAGCAGTGTGACGCTGCCATCATGCTCGGTACGGCTGATAGCACGGCGGCCATGCTCGCAGCTGACCACCCGGCCCTCATTATCGCGGGCGTTGCCGTTGGCATAGTGCGAGGGTGAACGCCAGAGACTCACCTCACCGCTACGCTGCCAGCGGAACATGCGGTTGCCTTTCACATCGCTAAACACCACGGTGTCCTGCTCTGGCAGCCACACCGGTCCCTCTGCCCATATCGCCGGGGAGCAGAGCGTTTCCAGCCTGAGATTATCGGTCTGCATAACGCCTCCGTTACTTCACGCCCCAGATGGTTTTGTAGTGTCCCTGATAGTCGTTCTGCGGGTCGTAATGGTTCTGCGGACCGCCGTCACTGCCAATATTTTCTTTGGTGATCAGGTGCGCCGGGGTGACGTAACCTGACGGCGGCTGCCCGGCAAAGGCGCGGTTAAACTCATCCAGCAGCTGCCAGCCGTGCAGTTTCAGCGGCTCGGCCACGGTGCCGATCTGGCTGTCACCGCTGCGGATACGCTGGAAGGCGGAGATTGAGCCGTCCCCGGCGGAGATATTAAACGGCGCATTTTTACCGCCTTTACCGGCGGTTTTCAGCGCCGGGGCCATAAAGTCAAAGTAGAGATCGTTGATTGCCAGCGCGTACTGGAACTTATCGCCGTACTTCTGCAACAGACTGAAGGTCATGGAGGGCATGCGGTTGGCGGTGTCGGCCAGCGGCGTATCGATAAACTCCACCACTTTACAGCCGCTGCACTTCTCAATTTCCTGCTTCATCGCATTGGCCTTATCCAGTGCGATTTGGTAGAGCGAATCGGTGAAGATCAGCACCTGTGCCTTGCCGCCGGACTGTACCACCGCATACTGCGCGGCGAGGCGGGCCACTTCGTTGGAGTCAGAAGTGATGTTGGCGACCACACCGTATTTAGCAATCGGCCCTGGCTGAGGTTCCGCGTGCCAGGCCATCAGCACGATTTTTTGCTGAAGGGCTTTTTTCAGCGGAATTTTGGCAACGTTCGGATTCCAGCCGCCAATCACGATGCCGTCCGGGCGCTGAGCAATGGCCTGGTTCAGCGCGGCCAACTGGTCTTTTACCGAGCCGCCACCGTCGAGGGTTTCCAGCTTCCAGCCTGCGGCAGCGGCGGCTTCACTCAGCCCCTGCTGCACGCCCTGTACGCCGCCATTTTTCATATCCGAGGCGATAAAAATCACCTTCTTATTCTTTTGCAGGACAGGCCCGGTGGTCGGGCCGTCCCACTCGGTGACGCTGGCCGTGGCTTTAGTAATGGCGGCGGTGGCCTGATCGAGGTAGCTGTCGGCCCAGGCGGGCAGCGAACCTGCCAGCAGGGTGCCAAGGGTCAGAGCAAGAAGATGACGTTTCATAGGGTACTCCCTGGAGTGATGGTTTTCTGGTTATTGTCAGGAGTGGTAGCCGGGGTGCTTTGACTGCGCACCACGGCCTTTTGGTTCAGCATCCGGCGGCGCTGGGCGTAACCGGCGAGGGTAATGGAGAGCAGTAAAGTGGCACCGTTAAACAGCGGCTCTACCCAGAAATCGCCGCCGAACTGCTGGATACCGGCGATGCCGATCGCCAGGATAGCAATCCCCACCACGGTGCCCCAGACGTTGACGCGGCCCGGACGGATGGTGGTGCTGCCGAGGAACGCGCCCACCAGGGCGGGCAGCAGGTAATCCATACCCACGCTGGCCTGGCCGACACCCTGTTCAGCAGCGATCAGCACCCCGCTAAACCCGGTCAGTACGCTGGAGGCGATAAAGGCACCGATAGTAAATTTGTTGACGGCAATGCCGTTGAGCCGTGCCGCAGCAGGGTTGCCGCCGACGGCATACATGCAGCGTCCGAGCGGGGTGTGTTCGGTGATCAGCCACAGGATGATGGCTACCGCCAGCACGTAGAAGGCACCCACCGGAATACCGAAGATTTCGGTATGGTGCAGGGCGGTGAAGGCATCCGGCAGATCGCCGACAATCTGGCGGCCGCCGGAGTGCCACAGTGCCACGGCATACAGCACGGTGCCGGAACCGAGGGTGGCAACGAAGCTGTCGATATCGGCCAGCGCTACCAGAATGCCGTTCAGCAGCCCGTAGAGCGCGGAAATCGCCAGCACGGTCAGCACCGCCATCTGCCAGGAGAAGCCATATTCCACCTGTAAGGTGATGGCGAGGATATGCCACAGCACAATACCAAAGCCGACGTTAAGGTCGATTTTGCCGACAATCATCGGGATGGTGGCCGCCAGTGCCAGCAGGGCGATTTTGGCTTTACTGGCGAGGATCGCCTGCAACGTCAGCATGCTGGCGAATGACGGCGAGAGCACGGAAAACAGCAGAGTAAGCAGGATGCACAGCAGTAGCAGACCGTAGCGGGTGACGATTTGCATCGACCATGCAGCGGCACCATGCTCGCCAAGGCTGACCCGCTGTTCCAGCGCGGTCGATTTCACGGATGTTTTGGACATAACAGCTTCTCCTGCCACCGTCGAAGGGTGGCGTTGACAATTCAGACGGTGGCGACAGGGGTTTCGTGACTGGCCGAAGCCAGTTCGAGCAGGTTGGCAAACGTGACCTGGTCATTTTTCAGTTCGCCGACCACCTGACCACGGTTAAACACCAGTGCGCGGTTGCAGATATGGGCGATCTCTTCAAAGTCATTGGAAATCACCAGCACCGCAATGCCGTCGGCCAGCGCTTTGTTCAGCAGGTGATAGATCTCTTCGCGTGCGCCGACATCGACGCCTGCGGTGGGGTCTTCGAGGATCAGCAGCGGGGCATTGAGGTGCATCCAGCGTGCCATGACGACTTTTTGCTGGTTACCGCCGGAGAGGGCGCTGATATCCAGGTTGACGTCTTTCGGACGTACATCAAATAACTGCACTTTCCACCAGCTGGCGCCGATTTCAGCCCGGCGACCGTAACGTGACAGCAGCGGGTGGCCGCTGGCACAGGGGTTAAGAAACAGGTTTTCACGCACGCTCATCGACATCACCAGGCTTTCTCCGGTGCGGTCGCCCGCCACCAGTGAGACACCCGCGGCCATGGCCTGCTGTGGTGACTGGGCGTGATAGTCTTTATCGCGAAACGTCATGGTGCCACCGCTGCGCTGGCGCAGGCCGAACAGCAGGCGGCCAATTTCTTCCTGTCCGGCACCGCGCAGCCCGGCCAGTGCCAGCATTTCACCGGGTTGCAGGCTGAAGGACACCGGGCCGACCTCATCAATGCGCAGCTGGTTGAGCGTCAGCACTGGAGGTTGCCCTTCAGGCAGCGCTTCGCGCTGATCGCCGTCGATGGCTTCCCCGACGATCATTTCGACGAGGTTGCGCAGGGTATATTGCGCCGTCATGCCGCCCGCCACGCGTTTGCCGTCGCGCATCACGCAGACGCGGTCGGCAATCTCAATCACTTCATCCAGGCGGTGGGTGACGTAAATCATCCCGACTTTTTTACTTTTCAGGCGGTTGATCACGCTGAACAGATGGCGCACATCGTTGGCGGGCAATGAGGCGGTGGGTTCATCCAGCACCAGCACTTCGGCATTGACCGCCACGGCGCGGGCAATCGCCAGCAGGGATTTCTCAGTGCGCGACAGCTCAAACACGCGGGCGTCCGGGTCCAGAGCGATGCCGACTTCATCCAGCGCAGCACGTGAACGTTCGCGCACCGCCCGCCAGTCAATCAACCCCAGACGACGGGTAAACCCCATCACCAGTGCCATATTTTCGGCAACCGTCATCCACTCAATCAGCCCGAGATCCTGATGGATAAAGGCGATGGGTTGCTGGCGGGCCGTTTTTAAACTGGCGGCAGAGGCGATACTGGCGTTTTGAAAGCGAATATCACCGCTGTCACGACCATAGACGCCCGCCAGCACTTTGATCAGGGTGGATTTTCCGGCACCGTTTTCCCCCAACAGGGCGACCACTTCGCCGGGGAAAACCTCCAGACTGACATCGTTGACGGCAATATTGCCACCGAACCGTTTGGTGATATGGCTCAGCGTAAGAACCGGTGTACCGGGTGTATGCTGCATTACAGCCTCCTGCAACTCCTGGTGAGCATCAACAGCGGCGACAGCAAGAAAAAACACCGCAATATTTCAATATGCGAAATCAAGTTTCAAAAATACTATTCTCTGTTGGAACGGAAAGCAAAGATGTGACGGTTTTATTTATTGTTTAAAAACAATGCTTTGTTTTTGATGTTGTGGAATTGTGATGAATAGCTCACTTCTGGATGGGCGTTTTTTGGCAGATTTGTCCCTCATAAAATGCACTGAAACGTCGTTCCATATTCACAGTACGGGATGCATGGGTTACCATCTGGCAACTCCCCGGACGGGGCGCGGGAAACTTAGAGGAAGCGTGGATGAGCGTAAAAGCGGATAGCGTGAAGGATGATAAGAAAGACAAGCCGCTGGGGACGCAGAGCCTGTTTCGTGGCCTTCAGTTGATTGAACTCTTAAGCAACTACCCTAACGGTTGCCCGCTGGCCCATCTCTCGGAGCTCTCCGGGATGAACAAAAGTACCGTGCACCGACTGTTGCAGGGGCTGCACAGCAGCGGCTATGTGACACAGGCACCGTCGCCGGGCAGCTACCGGTTGACCACCAAATTTATCTCTGTCGGGCAGAAGGCACTTTCATCGCTCAATGTGATCCACGTGGCGGCGCCGCATCTGGAAAAACTCAATCTTGAGGTAGGGGAAACGGTGAATTTCTCCAGTCGGGAAGATGATCATGTGATCCTGATTTATAAGCTGGAGCCGACCACCGGAATGATGCGTACCCGTGCTTATATCGGCCAGCATATGCCGTTGTACTGTTCGGCGATGGGCAAAATCTTTATGGCCTGGGGCAGCGAAGAGTATCCGGCGCACTACTGGCAGAGCCATCAGGACACCATTCAGCCCCTGACAAAAAACACCATCATCACGCTGCCGGAAATGCTGGAAGAGCTGAAAAATATTCGCCAGCAGCAGACGGCGATGGACCGCGAAGAGAACGAGCTGGGTGTCTCCTGTATTGCCGCTCCGGTGTTTGATATTCAGCAGCGGGTGCCGTATGCGGTATCCGTGTCCCTGCCGACGGCGAAACTCCAGCAGATTGGGGTGAAAAAGCTGATGGCTCCTGTGGTAGCCACCGCGAAAGCGATCTCCGCCGAGCTGGGTTTTCACGAGTAATTAAACGGGTAATGTGGGCACAAAAATTGTGCCGCTGTGGTTTTAACACTGCCACGACAGGGCGATCTCTCGTCGGGGAGGTATCCCCCATTTCTTCGCTAGAGACGGTGTGACAGGGCTAAGGCCCGTTTGAGCACGCCGGATCGGCAAAAGCCGCATCCATGCGGGCCTCGGCTCGCGCCATCCCTGGTTATCCAATCCTCAACGTCTCCAGCGCACTCAGCAGCGCATCGACCTTCGGCGTGAGCTGTTTTCTGCGTGGCCACACCACATACAGCGGCAGGCCCGGCACCGTCAGTTCCGGCAGGAATGCCACCAGTTCACCGCGTGCCAGTTGTTCTTCCATCAGCCAGGTCGCCATCTGTGCCACGCCCAGCCCGGCCATCACTGCTGAACGCTGCGCTTCGCCATCCCCCAGCGCCATCCGGTGTGGCACGGTGCGTGTGGTAATGCGGCCATCCGGCGAGGTGACATGCCACGGGCTGGTACTGCCGTCGATGCGGTCATACACAATCGCCCGGTGCTGCTCCAGCGCCTCTAACGACTGCGGTGTACCGTGCTGCGCCAGATAGTCAGGCGAGGCGCAAAAGATCAACTGCTCGCAGCCGAGATAACGCACCGCCAGCGAAGGGGGATAACTGCCTGGCCCGCCGATGCGTACCGCGACATCCACGCCCTCTTCAAACAAGTCAACAAAACGGTCCGAGAACGACAGGTTAAGCTGCATGTCCGGGTGCTGCTGGCAGAAGTGATTGAGCAGCGGCATGACATGCAGCCGGCCAAAGGTATGGGGGACGGCAACGCGCAGACGGCCCACAGGAATGGTACGCTGAGCCGCCAGCACCGATTCGGCTTCGCTCAGCTCCCCCAGCACGCGGGTACAGGTGTCGTAATAGGCCTGCCCGGCATCGGTCAGTGCCAGGCTGCGGGTGGTGCGCTCAAACAGCCGTGAACCGAGGCGCGCTTCCAGCCGTGCCACGCTTTTACTTACGGCAGAACTGGTCAGATGCAGCCGTTCGGCGGCGGCGGTAAAACTGCCGCTCTCCACCGTGGCAACAAAGGCGGTGATGCCTTTCAGGCGATCTTCAGATGAGGCCATTCGTTCCTCCTGTTCATGAATACTGTGAATTTATACCTGAGATGAGAATTTAATTCTCTATTAAGCTGGAGGCATTACTGAACAGGAGAGAAATTATGCAACAACGAGCTTTGATTGTCGGCGTCAGCGGCGTCACCGGAAGTGCCCTGGCAGAACGCCTTCTGGCGCAGGGTTGGCAGGTTTATGGGTTATCACGCGGCCGCACGCCGGTCACCGCCGGGGTCACTTCGCTGACCGCCGATTTGACGGACAGCGCATCCGTCCAGGCCGCACTGAAAGAGGTGGTGGTCGATAAGGTGTTCTTCAGCGCCTGGGCACGTCAGGAAAATGAGAAAGAGAATATCCGCGTCAACGGTGGCATGGTGCGTCATGTCCTGGATGCACTGGGCGACACCCTGAAAGGGGGCCATGTGGCGCTGATCACCGGGCTGAAGCACTACCTGGGTCCGTTTGATGCCTACGGTAAAGGCAGTGTGCCGGTGACCCCGTTCCGTGAGGAGCAGGGACGTCAGCCGGTAGAGAACTTCTACTACGCGCAGGAAGATGAAGTCTTTGCCGCCGCAGAAAAATATGGCTGCACCTGGAGCGTTCATCGCCCGCATACGGTGATTGGTTTCGCGGTGGGTAATGCCATGAATATGGGGCAGACGCTGGCGGTGTACGCCACGTTGTGTAAAGCGAGCGGTCAGCCGTTTGTCTTCCCGGGTTCACAGGCGCAGTGGCAGGGCGTTAGCGATATGACGGATGCCCGCCTGCTGGCCGACCAGCTGATTTGGGCCGCCACCACGCCTTCGGCGCAAAACCAGGACTACAATGTGGTCAACGGTGATGTGTTCCGCTGGCAGTGGATGTGGGGCGAAATCGCCGGATACTTTGGTCTTGAAGCCGCGCCATTCAACGGCGAGCAGCCGCTGGAAGGACGTATGAACGACGCCGCTCAGCAGTGGCAGGAGATTGCCCAACAGCACAACCTGAAAGAGAGCGACGTCACCAAGCTGGCCTCCTGGTGGCATACCGATGCCGATCTCGGTCGCCCGATGGAAGTGTTTACCGACGTCAGCAAAAGCCGCAAAGCCGGGTTCAATGGGTATCAGCCAACGCGCGAAGCCTTCTTTGAGCTGTTTGACCGGCTGAAAGCAGAGCAGTTAATCCCACGCTAACAGGCAACGGTTGTTTCCTCCGGGAAACAATCATGGCTTTTTGATGTTTATTGTTGCGCTAAAAACTGGCTGTGGCAGGATGGTTTCAACGGGTGATTACCCACTTAATTTGAACCGAATCTGAACGCAAAGGTGCTGTTATGAACGACAAAGTGGTTAACTGGAATGGTGGCTTACAGCCGGAAGCCGTGAAGATCCTGTCTGCTAACGGCGGCATGATCGTCTGCCCGACCAAAGTGGGCTACATCATCATGACGTCTGATGCCAAAGGTCTGGAGCGCAAGTTTGACGCCAAGCAGCGTAACCGTAACAAGCCAGGCGTGGTGCTGTGTGGTTCTCTGGAACAGCTGAAAGAACTGGCCCAGTTAAACCCTGAAATCGAAGCGCTGTATCAGCAGCACTGGGACCAGGATGTTCTGCTGGGCTGCATCCTGCCGTGGAAAGAAGAAGCGGTGGCACGTATCCCGGATGACGGTTCTAAAGAGCTGATGATGGACCGCCGCCAGACCAGCTGCTTTGTGATTAAGTTTGGCGTACCTGGCGAGAATCTGGCGAAAGAGCTGTGGGAAAACCACGGTAAATTCTCCTTCGCCAGCTCCGCGAACCCATCAGGTAAAGGAAACCGTGGCCTGGTAGAAGGCATTGGCGAGCGCATCGAAGCGCATGCAGACCTGATTATTGCTGCCAACGACTACGTGAAATCCATCCAGCCAAACGAGTCTGAAAAGACTCGCTACGAGCAGGGTGTGATGGTTGCGATGGTTGACGATAACGGCAAACTGGTGCCAGAGCAGAAAGGCGAGCGTAACATCACGCCATGCCCGGTGCTGATCCGTAAAGGTCTGGATGTGGATAAGATTATGTCGATCATGTCTGACATCTTTACTACCTGGGATTACCGTCACGGCAACTATTATTAATTTTACCCGTCATAATTGACGCTACAGCAGCGTTGGCTTCATGTGCTCACCCCGGTCACTTACTCCAGTAAGCTCCCGGGGATTCACGCATTCGCCGCCTTGCTATAACGCCAATTATTTAGGGTAATTTATCCGTCATACTTGACGCTACAGCAGCGTTGGCGGCGCTCACTTACCCCAGTCACATAGTTATCTATGCTCCTGGGGATAAGCAAGCTTGCCGCCTTGCTGTAACGCCAATTATTTAGGGTAAAATAATATCCTCGGTATATTCTATTGCTTTCCGTCTGCTATTGTTATTTCTTTAACGCCTTCTGCAAATCCTCAATAAACAGTCTCACGCGCGGTGAAATAAAATTATCACTTTTCACCAGAACGTATGACTTATAAATATCCATTTCCCAGTCGGGTAATAACTGCACCAGTTCCCCACGGGAAACCGCTTCCTGTGCAATATAATTAGGCAGATAGGCGATGCCGGTTTGTGCCACGGCTGAGTTTAATAAAGCGATGCTGTTATTAGCGCGAAAACGGCTGCGGACTTCAATGTCTTTCTTCTGCTTCTCTTTACGGAACGGTAATGAAATCGTATGGGCCGGGCCACGAAAAAGAATAAAGTCATGGCGCGGCAGATCGTCCGGGCTGGCAATAGGAGCGATATTTTTCAGGTAATCCGGGGCGGCATACAGCCCCCAGGCGATGTCCATCAGCGGACGATAATGGCGGTGGTCGGGTAATTCGCGCGTGATGGCAATGGCGATATCACAGCCATCATCCTCCAGATTGACCGCGCGATCGGTCAGGTCGAGATCGACACTGACGTGGATATTGCTGGCGACAAAACTGTTCAGCGCCGGAACAATACACTGACAGCCAAAGGTGACCGGGGCCACCACGCGCAGGCTGCCGGTCGGCTCTTCGTGGAACTGGCGGATAAAAAGATCGGCGCTTTTCACCTCATGCAGGATGCGGTAACAGTAGTGATAGTACGTCATCCCGACTTCGGTGACCTGAATCCGCCGGGTGGTGCGTTGCAACAGTTTTGCCCCGAGGCGCACTTCCAGCGCCGAGATCTCTTTACTCACCGAGGATTTTGCCAGCCCCAGCGCTTTCGCGGCTTCGGTATAGCTTAACGTTTCCACCACTTTGGCAAAAATAATCATCCCGTGCAGGTTTTCAAAATCGCTCATTATTATCCCGGATTGTTCTGAGGCGGAAACAATAGAGGATATTAGCATATTACCCGTTTACCGCGCAGAGAAAAACGGTAAGGTGATTAAAATTTATTTACTTTCAATGGCCGAAATATCACGCAGAGATAAATAGCATGGGGCAGACAATCAGTCAGAAAATACTCGCTCGTGCCAGCGGGCGGGAAACCGTTACGCCTGGAGAAATAGTCTGGGCAAAAGTGGATATATTAATGTCGCACGATCCCTGTACGCCGGGTGTCGCCAGCGTATTTAAAAAAGAATTTGGTGAACAGGCGAAAATATGGGATGCCGACCGTTTTATTCTGATTCCGGATCACTTTGTTTATTCGGCTGACCCGCAGGCTAATCACAATATTCGTGTGATGCGCGAGTTCGCTCAGGAGCAGAAAATTAAATACTTCTACGATGTTGGTACGCCACAGTATAAGGGCGTTTGCCATATTGGTCTGGCCGAAGGTGGGCATACCCGGCCCGGTGAGGTGTTACTCGGCACCGATTCCCATACGGTTACCGCCGGAGCTTTTGGTTGTTTTGCTGTCGGGCTGGGCATCACCGATGCGGCCTATGCGCTGGGGACCGGCGAAATCCCACTGAAAGTGCCCACCACCATCCGGGTTAACTATCACGGCACGCTGCCGGCGCATGTGCAGGCAAAAGACCTGATCCTGGCGCTGCTGGCTGAGCTGACGGTGGAAGGCGCAACCTATGAAGCGATTGAGTTCGGCGGCAGTGTCATTGATGCCCTGTCGGTGGAAGAGCGTATGACGATGTGCAATATGGTCGTGGAGTGCGGTGGAAAGAACGGCATTATGGTGCCGAACGCAGCCACGCTGGCTTATCTGGCGGAACGCACCGATATCCCGTTTAGTGTGGTGACGGCCGATGCGGATGCGGACTATAGCCGGGTGGTCGAGTTCGATGTGACGTCCATGCAGCCGCTGGTGGCAAAACCGCACTCACCGGATAACGTGGTGTCGATTGATACGCTGAAAAATGTCGCCATCTCTCAGGCCTATATTGGTTCCTGTACGGGCGGCAAGCTGGCGGACTTTGTCGCTGCTGCACAGGTGATGAAGGGGCATAAAGTAGCGATCCCGACCTTTGCCGTTCCGGCCACTAAAGAGGTGTTTCATCGCCTGATCACCACGCAAATTGCAGGGCAGTCGGTGTATCAGATCCTCACCGATGCCGGCGTGCAGCTGTCGTCAGAAGCGGGCTGCGCGGCCTGTTGCGGCGGCCCGGCCGATACCTTTGGTCGCGTGCATCAGCCGATTTCAGTGATCTCCACCACCAACCGTAACTTTGTTGGCCGCATGGGGCACAAGCGCGCCACTATCTATCTGGCCTCCCCTTATGCCGTGGCGGCGGCGGCGGTGACCGGCATGATCACCAACCCTGTTGAATTCGGAGTGTAAGCATGGAATCGATCATAAGCGGCGCGGTATACGTGCTGGGTGACAATATTGATACCGACCAGATTCTGACTGCCGAGTATCTCAAAGTGAATCCTTCGACGCCGGAGGGCTATGCCCAGCTGGCCTCACTGGCGATGTGCGGTCTGCCGGAAGGCGCACTACCGTTTATCGATGTGCAGAGTGGGCGCTCGGCTTACCCGATTATTGTGGCGGGGAAAAATTTTGGCTGTGGTTCATCGCGTGAGCATGCCGTGATGGCGCTGGGGGCCGCCGGGGTGCAGGCCGTGATTGCCCGGTCTTATGCGCGCATCTTTTTCCGCAACTGTGTCGCGACCGGAGAGTTGCTGCCCGTTGCGACCACCGCAGCGCTGTATCAGCAGCTGCAAACTGGCGACCGGGTGAGTATTGATACCTGCAGTCAGACGGTGACCGTGCTGGCAACGGGCGAACAGCTGGCGATTGATCCGGTGGGGGAGCTGGCGAATATCATTGATGCGGGCGGGTTGTTTGCCTATGCGCGCGCCAGTGGGCGCATTCGTACAGGGTAACGGAGCAGAGCAACGGGCGAAGCCTGCACAGCGGCTTCACCCGGGAGCTGGCAGGATTATTTCGCTGAAATCGCCAGCGCGCCACCGGCAAAGACAAACAGGCTGCCGGTAGAACGGTTGAGGATGCGCAGACGACGTGCATTGGAGAACACCCCTGACAGGCGGCGTCCGGCGCAGGCATAGCTGAACATAATGCTGAGATCCAGCACCGCCCAGGTGATGGCCAGCGTGGCAAACTGCGCAGCATGTGGCTGGCTGGCATCAACAAAGTTCGGGAACAGTGCCGCGAAGAACAGCAGATCTTTCGGGTTACTGATACCGACCATAAAGCCTTTGCGGAACAGGCGTAATGCACCCGGTGCCTCTTCCAGCTCCACGGCATTCACCGCAGCAGGCTCGCTGTTATCACGCCAGGCCGCAATGCCCAGCCAGATCAGATACGCGGCACCGACCACTTTTAGCACGGTAAAGGCCGTGGTAGACGCCGCCAGGATGGCACCCAGCCCCAGCGCAGAAGCGGTCATCAGCATCATGGCGGCCAGCACGCCGCCCGTCACCGTTGCCAGTGCCTGTTTACGGCCATAGCGCAGTCCGTGGGTCATGCTGATCAGGGCCGAAGGGCCGGGGATGGCAATCAGTGCGGCAATCACACCGGTATACGCTAGCCAGAGTTGAAGCGTCATTACATAATCCTTTCTGGTTATCACCCTCAGCCTGAGGGCGCCGGGTCTGTTCTTTTCGTCAAATTACGAAGGTGCAATAGTTTATTTTCCCGGCAATGAGAAGTAAATCACAGTCGGGAAATATTCCTGTGACGAGGCCTGTCAGCGATTCAGTACAAGCTCCCCGAACCCCGGGTTTCAGGCGAAAGCGGCCGTTGAGTGGGATAAACACCGCAACGGCCTCCAGCCGATCTATCCACTGCGTGCGAGCGTGTGCAGTCACCGTGGATAAAGCATTTTCCATCAGGGCTCTCTCTGGGTATTGTCTGAATTAGACAAAAAATGCCCCCATACTTAACTTTTACAAGCCCGTAACATTGCAGCGCGGGCTCAACAGGCACAGCCACACATCATGGGTAAGCGGAAAAATACGCTAATCTTCTGTAAGCGTTGAAGAATACTGTTAAAAACGCCAGAGAAATCATTTTTGCCTTTTTTGGCCACCAGCGTCGTTAAGCTGCTGTAATTTAGCGATTAATGAACACTATTTTAAAAAATAAATAGGCAGTCAGAAATGAAGGTGAAACGGCAATTTTCATTTTTATTGTCAATGAATTTGGCTTATTTTTCTTTCTGTTTATTTTTTGAAATATTTCTTCATTAAGAGTAATGGAAACATCGGGTTGCGTGCTGAGACTACGGTACTATAATAAGTCTCTTAATCCACCAGCGACTTTGCCATAATATTTAGGCATCAGGAGGTTCTTATCACTTTCAACCAAAATGAAGCGATGATTGACAATAACCCTACTGAATATGAAGCCTGGTACGATGATTATGAGGCTGGGCCTGATTCCGCGGTCGAGCCTCAGCCGGAGCCGATCCGTGGGCTACCCGCGTCCGATATTCTCACCCCTTCAGACCGCTATCAGGAGCTGTTCGAAGTGGTGCAGATGTCGCGTATTTTTTCCGACAGTAAAACCTTTGCTGACTGTGCGCCGAGGTTTGAACCGGAACGAATTCTCTTTCGTTATTATATGGCGCGTGAGCGGGATGATTTTAACCTGCTGGAATTCGTGCTGGAAAATTTCGAGCTGCCACGTGTCCATGACAGCCGCTATGTTTCCGACCCGGAAAACAGCATCGAACAACATATTGATGCGCTGTGGCCGGTATTAACCCGCCAGCCGGAAAAGCATTGCGAGTTTTCATCGCTGCTGCCGCTGCCGAAACCCTATGTGGTGCCGGGCGGGCGATTTGGTGAAACCTACTACTGGGATTCCTATTTCAGCATGCTGGGTTTTGCCGCCGCCGGGCGTGGCGATCTGATGCATAACATGGCCGACAACTTTGCGTGGATGATTGATAAATACGGCCATATTCCTAACGGTAACCGTACTTATTACCTCAGCCGTTCGCAGCCGCCGGTGTTTGCCATGATGGTGGAGTTGTTCGAAAAGAATGATATCCATGAAGCACAGCATTACCTGCCGCAGTTGAAAAGCGAGTATGCGTTCTGGATGGATGGCCAGGACGATCTCTCCCCGAATCAGGCGTATCGCCACGTGGTGATGCTGCCCGATGGTTCGGTGCTGAACCGTTACTGGGATGACCGTGATACGCCGCGTGACGAGTCCTGGCTGGAAGACGTGGAAACGGCACGCCAGTCATCGCGTCCGTCCAGCGAAGTGTACCGTGACCTGCGTGCCGGCGCGGCATCCGGTTGGGACTTTACCTCGCGCTGGCTGGCTGAGCCAGGCCGTCTGGAAAGCATCCAGACCACCAGTATTGTGCCAATCGACCTGAATGCGTTCCTCTACAAGCTGGAAACCACCATCGCCCGATTGTCGGCCAGCAAAGGCGAGCAGGAGACCGCAGACCGCTACCAGCAGCTGGCGCTGCGTCGCCGTGAGGTCGTAGATAAGTATCTGTGGGAAGAGGAAACCGGCCTGTACCGGGATTACAACTGGCGTGAAGGGGAGAAAGCCGCGTTCTCCGCCGCGGCGGTCACCCCGGTGTATGTGGGAATGTCCAGCTATGAGCAGGCCACGCGTACGGCGAAAGCGGTGCGTGACTATCTGCTGGCACCGGGCGGTATGCTGTGCAGCATGGAAGTGACCGGTGAGCAGTGGGACAGCCCGAACGGCTGGGCACCCATGCAGTGGCTGGCGGTAAAAGGCTTCAGCAGTTATGGCGAAGAAGAGCTGGCGAAGGAGATTGCCACCCGTTGGCTGACGACCGTCGATACCACCTGGCAGCAGCATCACAAGCTGGTGGAGAAATACAACATCAGCGGTGATGCCGCGCTGCTCGGTGGCGGTGGCGAATACCCGTTGCAGGACGGCTTCGGCTGGACTAACGGTGTGACGCGCCGTCTGCTTGAGTTGTACCCACGCAGCTGAGATCAGAGGGTGGCCGCCCGGCCACCCTCATCGACGTTTACCCGACAACACCTCGTATTATAAAACTGGCTTATTAACCCCCGCCTGCCATAAGACAAAAGCCTTATTTCTCCATGAAAAATCATGCTATTACTTGGGGATAACCCGCATGATGATCCCGGAGATCCTGAAATGAAAAAACTGACCCTGACCGCGCTGGCTTTGCTGGCGGGGTTTAGTGCTTCTGCCCTGGCCGCAGAAGAGCTGCGTTTTGGCGTTGACCCGACGTTCCCCCCCTTTGAATCCAAGGCTGCTGACGGATCGCTGCAGGGATTTGATATAGATATGGGTAACGCCATCTGCCAGCAGATGAAAGTGAAATGTGTCTGGGTACAGACCGGTTATGACGGCATTATCCCGGCGTTACAGGCGCGCAAGTTTGATGCCATCCTGTCAGCCATGGCGATGACTGAAAAACGTCGTGAGCAGGTGGCGTTCACCGACATGCTCTATAACACCCCGAGCGCGTTGCTGACACGTAAAGACAGCAAGCTGATGCCGGAACTGGCATCGCTGAAAGGCAAGACCGTTGGCGTGGCGCAGGGCACCACGCAGGAAGGCTTTGCGAAAAGCGTCTGGGGCAGCCAGGGTGTTCAGGTGGTGAGCTATCCAAACCAGTCGGAAATTTATCCGGACCTGGCGTCAGGGCGTCTTGATGCCACTTTCACCAGTGCAGCAGCGGCTGAGTCCGGCTTCCTGAAAACGCCGCAGGGTGCGGAGTATCATATCGCCGGGAAACCGCTGTATGACCCAAAATACTTCGGTGAAGGTGTCGGGATCGGCTTGCGTAAAGATGACGGTGCGCGCATTGCCAAAATTAATGAAGCGATGGCTGAACTGCACAAAAATGGCACCTACGATCGTCTGGCGAAGCAGTATTTCAGCTTTGATGTTTATCACCGCCCGGAGTAAGCGATGACGTTAACGACACTGCCTGACTTTCGCCAGCAGCGCGCACGCTTTCTGGCAGCAGTGGGGGCGCTGGGAGGCGCTGTTACCTGCTACCCACACCCGCTGAGCGGCCCGCAGGGCGAGCCGCTGTCGACCGATGTGGCGGTGATTGGCCGCGCGGATGCCCCGCAGGTGATGCTGGTGGTTTCTGGCACCCACGGCGTGGAAGGGTATTACGGCTCCGACAGCCAGATCGCCTGGCTGGAAGCGCTGGATGGCAGCACCCTGCCGCAGGATGTCGCGCTGGTGCTGGTGCATCTGATCAATCCGTGGGGTACCGCTTGGCTGCGGCGGGTGAATGAAGACAACGCCGACCTGAACCGTAACTTTATCGACTTCTCGGGAGCGGTACCGCCCAATCCGGCGTACCCCGCGCTGCACAGTATTTATACCTGCCGTGACCTGGACGGATCAGAGCGTGCGGCAGCCGATGTGCAGATGGCACTGAAGTGCGCGGAGATCGGCTGGGGTGGCGTAAAACGTATTGTGGAAGCCGGGCAGTATCAGTTTGCTGACGGCATCTTTTACGGCGGCAGCGAGGCCAGCTGGTCTCAGCAGATCCTGCGGCAGATTATCGCCAATCATCTGCAAATGGCACGGCGTATTATCAGCTTCGATCTGCATACCGGGGCCGGGGCTTACGGCCATCCCATGCTGCTGGCGATTGCGCAGCGCCCTTACCCGGCGCTCGATGAAGCGAAACGTCTGTTTGGCGAGTGGCTGACGGTGATCATCACCGGGGACAGTGGGGAGAGTGACACCGGTGTGACCGCCACAGCCACCGGTTATTTGTCACAGTTTATGCTGGATCAGCTGCCGGAGACTGAACTGCTTCAACTGGTGGTGGAGTGCGGAACTTACGACGGTCGTGATATGCACCGTCGCGTGCGCGACGACCACTGGCTGCATCTGTACGGTGACCTGGACAGCGAGCAGGCATTACAGGTGAAACAGCAGCTGTTTGAAGGGTTTTACCCGGCCGATCCGGACTGGCGGGCGCTGGTTGCACTGCGCACCCGACAGATTTTCCAGCGCGGCTGGGAAGCATTACAGCAGTGAGATCACAGGCGCCCGTAGAAGGTCATGCGGGCGCTTTCTGACAACGACACATCCGGCTGGGCATTGTACGCCAGCACCACCAGCATACGTGTCGTATCTCCTTCCGTTGGCGTCACGCGGTGCAGGGCATTCCGCCCCCTGAACAGCACCAGATCCCCCGGCTCAATGGCCAGTTTCTCTACCGGATGCTCACCGTCCAGCACGGCACCCACACCGCTGTAGTTCATCTCTCCGGCTTCCGCATTACGCAGATGGCTGACGTATTCAAATACGCCGCCCGCTTCGGGTTTCTGAATCAGCAGTGTGATAGCGAAGGAGGAGTTGTCAAAGTGCCAGCCCAGCTCCTGCCCGGCATGTGCATAGTGCAGGTTAATCGACGACAGGTTGTCGGCATACGGGAACAACTGTTGCTCTTGCAGCACGCCGCATAGAAACGCCTTGAACGCGTCCGAGTCGTACAACGTACGCAGGGCCGAGGCCGCCGGGATCTCTTCATCGGTAATACAGCCTTTCGAGGAAACCACCTGGCGGTTACGCGGGTGATCGGCGGCAAAGGCATCGTCCGGTTTCTGCAAATAGACGTTATGCTGGCTGCTGGCATAAAACGCCAGATGCTGGTTATCGTCCCCTTCCTGCTTGATTGCGGCCAGCGCGGCAGGGGTTAAAAAACCTCGCAGTACCAGCGCGCCGCTGGCAGCCAGCTGCTGCTGGCATGTTGCTGTGTAACCGGCATCGGTAATCGGGTGAGCACTCAGGTTAAGCAGGGAAGCAAGAGGATTCATCAGGGTCTCGTTGGCAGAAAAGCAGGTTATTCACTGTACGATGCCGTTGCGCGCTCTACTACTGATTTCTCGGACTTTTTAGCGATAAAAACCCAAGAGAATTATCCCTTTAGTTATTATTGTTGCAGTGGTTATCAGAAGCATTCATCTTATTGTCATCCGGTCCGTAACAAGGGAATGAAAAAATGAAAATACGGTTATTCGACGATCATGAAGCCCTGAGCCAGCAGGCCGCGGCAGATATTTTTACTGAGCTGAATCAGGGAGGACGTTGTAATTTCGCCCCGACAGGCGGTTCATCGCCGCTGCGGCTGTATCAGCATCTGGTCGCACGGTTACAGGCAGAAAACGCCGGACAGCAGGTGCACTATTATCTGCAGGATGATGTTCCGCTGCGCGGTCGTGAGCAGCAGCCAGGGGTGATTTATCAGCATATTGACCGACATCTGCTGACCCCGGCGGGCATCCCGCCACAACGCATCCATCCGTTAACCCTGGCCAACGTTGCGCAGCAGGATGCCGCGATTGCCGCTGACGGCGGGCTGGATCTGCTGCTGCTGGGGGTGGGGCAGGATGGACATATTGCCGCGAACCTGCCGGGCACGCCGTTCGACACGCTGACGCGTGAAATTGAGGTCGATCGCTGCCACGGTGTACTGATGGCGGCTTTAGTGCAGGAAGTGGGATCGGAGGAAAATGTTCCCGACAGCTACCTGAGCTTTGGCATTCACACCATTATGCAGGCGCGGCATATCAGGGTGCTGATCAACGGTGAGAATAAAGCCGAGATAGTCCGGCGGATGCTGATGGAGCCCCCCGTGGAAGCGTTGCCTGCTTCTGTATTGCAGCGCCATGCCAACTGCACGCTCTATCTCGACGCGGCCGCCGCACGCCTGCTGGATGCGGACTGGCTGGCTGAACGAATGGAACGTTAATGCCCGCGGCTGAGGGTGACCAGATCAACCTGTTTCAGTAATGAACTTAGTGGGGCGAACAGCGGCTGCGGCAGTGCCGCCGGATCGCACCACTGCCAGCCTTCACATTTGTCCGGTTCGCGACATTCCGGTGTGCCAGTGGCGTGGTAAGCCAGCATAAACAGCGTGACATAGTGCTTCTGTTCTGCCGGAAAAATATCGTTGGTAAACGGTCCGGTGACACAGTCACCAATGACTAGTCCGCACTCTTCCAGCGCTTCACGTTCCGCACACTGCTGCGGTGTTTCCCCAAATTCAAGGTGCCCACCGGGTGCAGACCAGTCGCCTGCGCCGTGGCTGCCTTTACGCTTTCCCAGTAATACCTGGCCATCACGGAAAATTAAGACTCCGACGCCAATACGTGGTGGTGACATGCTTCTCCCCCTCAGTCATTCAGGCGGGCCACCCTGGTGTGACCCGCCTGAAAGCGCAATATAAAGCAACACTCCCTGTTTGTGAAAAGAAACGCGATAGCCGCTTAACGGAACAGTTTCTGGACAAACTCCGCGTAGGCCGGTCGCCAGACATCCATTTCGTGCCCCAGCTTCGGCCAGGCGTGATAATCGAACTTCACCCCTTTCTCTTCAAGCGTTTGCTTCAGCCCGGCGATATCTTTACCGGTAATGGTGTCATTCTCGCCAACCACAACGGTAAAGTTTTTCAACTGACGGTTAATCTGATCCGGTTTTTCCAGCTGTGCCGCCACCTTGTCATTCGGAACAGTGGTGGTGCTCACACCGCTAAGAGTCGCCAGCGCACTGAAACTGTCCAGATGACTGAGACCCGACACCAGCGCCTGATATCCTCCCTGCGACAGGCCCGCCAGTGCGCGTCCGTTCGCATCATGACGGACATTAAAACGCTGGTTTATCAGCGGGATAATATCGTGGATCAGTTCACGGTCAGCCGCCGCCGCATTCAGCGGGTAGAACAGCTTACGGCGCTCCTGCGGCACGTACGCTTCCGGCGTGGTGGTGGCGGTATCGGTTTCGGTATCCGGGATCACCACCAGCATCGGTTTGATTTTTCCCTCTGCCAGCAGGTTATCCATCATTTCCGGCACACGGCCCTGATCGATGGCCGAGCGCAGACTGTCACCAAAGCCATGATAAAAATAGAGCACCGGTAGCGGGGCGCCTTTTCCGTCGTAACCCGGCGGTGTCCAGACCGCGACCTGACGCTCGCGCTTCAACTGGGGTGAGTGATAAGTCAGCGTACGCAGTTCACCATGAGGCACATTGCGCACATCGAGAATGCTGCCCGGCACCAGGATCAGGCTGGTGTTCACCTGGCGCTGGGGTTTGGCATACGCCGTACCGGTATCGATACTGCGGAAACCATCAACACTGAAGAAGTACTCATACAGATTCGGTGCCTGCACCGCTGAGCGGAAACTCCAGACCCCGCTGGCGTCCTTCACCATCGGATGCGAGACATAGCTATCCGGCGTGGCCCCGGTAAACACCGAGACTTTTTGCGCCTGCGGTGCGAACAACCGGAAGGTGATGCTGTGGTCAGCATTCACCTGGGTCACGTACTGATTCACCGCCCGGTCCTGCGGCGGGAATACAGGGAAATCAGCGGGCAGCGTCGCGGAAAAGGCCGGGAGCGATGCCCCCAGTACCAGGCCTGAGAGCAGCAGTGCAACGGCAGACTTCTTCATCAGTTACTTCCTTATCGGTTAAGAAAATCAGGGGCAGATTACCACCAGACTTCCGCCTGAACGCCCAGCGTGAACTGATCGTTTTTGCTGTCCTGGAAGCTGTAATTTGACAGCTCATTATCCAGTACATGCAAATACGTACCGTAGAAACGGATCTCCGGGCGTGAGTTCAGGATGCTGGTATCGACTTTCAGCGCGTGATACAGCGTCGTTTTATAGCCAGATTCTTTCAGATTCTCACCTGACTGCGTTTTGTTGGTCTGAGTAAACCAGCCCAGTTCCACACCGGTCTGATTGTAGCTGTCCCAGATCCAGGCCGGGCGCACCACGGTACGCAGGCTTTCGAAATCGCTGTGTGAACCACTTTCGTAGCTGTAGACATCGTTACCGCGTGAGTAGACCAGCGCATTCGCCATAATGATCTTATCGCTCAGGTACATTTCACCCTGGGAGATGGCGCGGAACGCGGTGCCGTTAGTGTGGTCGCCATAATAGTAGCCGTTATAGCTGACATTGGAGCTTGCACCGTTGTAATTGGCGAAGCTGCTGGCGAAGGAGTTGTTACCGGCCTGCAGGCTGAAGTCGTTAAAGCCTTTGTTGTAGAGCTGCTGGCGCACGATGGCGGTGGCCAGCCATGCGTCTTTCAGCGTATAGAAGCTGTTGCTGTCTTCATTGTTTTTCTGCTCGTCGGTTTTATTCGCCATCGAATATTTACCCATCATGGTCAGCGTTGCGCTATCCCACAGTGGCAGATCTTTGTAGCGGACCTCGACAGAGTTGGTATTCATTTGCGTCTTATTGGCGAGATCGCGCGAGTAAACGTCGATATCTTCACGGGTCAGTGACAGATCAACCTTGCCCGGTCCGGCCGCCAGGTTTTCAATACCTACGCCGCCGCCGACGTCGGTGCGCACGCTTTTCCAGTCGAGCATCTGGATTTCATAGACCGGTAGGGTATGTTTACCCACCCAGAAGTCAGCTTCGGGCGCAAACGGCAGGAAACCTTTGGTGGTCAGGTAGATATCGGAGAACTGCAGCAGGTTTTCATTGCCGGTGTTGTCGCCAAACCAGCCGGAACCATACTGCTGGCTGACGTTACCATCCAGTTTGACAATGGCTTCGGCGGTTTTTCCATTCTGGTTATACACGCGCTGTTTCAGCAGTAAGTCAAACCAGCCGCTGTGCTCATTACCAAAGCGCCCGACGGAGCCGATAGCATAGGACTGTGGGGAGCCGTTGTTGCCGGTTGCCCAGCCGCTGCGCAGGTAGCCGGAGTAGGTGAAGCCGATATCATCTTTCACATACTGGCTGATGTCTTTCAGAGTGACTGGCTGGCTACTTTCGCCACCCGCAGAGGTACTGGCGACGTCAACCGTAGAGCTGGCGCTGACCGCGACAGGGGCGGCATTCGGCGTGCTGGCGGGCGCCGCACGTTTAGCCATAGCGGGCTGCTCATGCTGTGCTTTATATTCGCTGAATTCCGTTTGGGTTCGCTGTAACTCTTTTTCCAGTAATTCCAGACGCTGTTCCAGCGTTAATTTAGCGGCAAGAACATGGTTTGGAAACAGTGCAGAAGTAATAAGAACGGCTATTATTTTTAATGAGTGTTTTTTCATTTTTTTAGTTTCCCAGGTGTTGCATGATAAATAAAAGGCATGCGGAATCCCTGCCAGTCGTACCGCTAACGGGCATAAAATTGAGAGTGGGTGCGAAAGCAGATAACACTCTTTAAATCAACGATTTGTTTTTATTTTTTTTCTTTTATGAATACCATTCCTCTTATATTTTCTTGCTGCCAACTTTTCTGAAGGCAAAAAAAAACCTGAATAGCTTTTCTTTCCGCTTTTTCAGCAAGAAGAAAAACGCTTCAGGTTTTGCCTGCCAGCCCGTTAGCGGGCAAACAGTAACAATCCAGAGTGTTTGTTAACGAAATACGGTATGAAATATTTCGTAATAAGAAGATTTTGTCTCAATTATGGCTGCGGCTGCAATGACATTTTCATTCTCTGTCTACAATCTGTGATGAAACTAACACTTAGCCACCGGAGCCATCGCTATCCTTCCTGTGGGATGGTGAACAGGACACTCAGGAGAGCCGCAATGAGTCACAGAGTTATCAGCGCAGACCGTATTCGTGACCGCTTTTCCAAAGCGATGTCGGCGATGTATCAAAAGGAAGTTCCTCAATATGGCACGCTGTTGCAGCTGGTGCGCGAGGTGAATCAGCAGGCATTGGCGCAGCATCCTGGCGCATTGAATGCAGATCAGTGGCCCCAGGAAGTGAATCGCCTGAGCGTGGAACGCCACGGCGCCATTCGCGTGGGGACGGCGCAGGAACTGGCCACTCTGCGGCAGCTGTTTGCCGTGATGGGGATGTCGGCGGTGGGGTATTACGATCTCACGGCGGCCGGGGTGCCGGTGCACTCCACCGCGTTTCGCCCGGTGACGGAAGAGGCACTGCAAATCAATCCGTTTCGCGTGTTTACCTCACTGCTGCGGCTGGAGTTGATTGAGGATCCGGCGTTGCGCCAGCAGGTGAGTGAGATTCTGGCCCGGCGCGATATCTTCACGTCGCGGCTACGCGAATTGCTGACGCGATGGCAGCAGCAGGGCGGTCTGGACGATGCGCAGGCGGACGAATTTGTCCAGGAAGCGCTGGAAACTTTCCGCTGGCATCATCAGGCTTCGGTCGACCTCCGTACCTATAACACGTTGCTGGCACAGCATCGTCTGATCGCCGATGTGGTGTGTTTCCGTGGGCCGCATATCAACCATCTGACGCCGCGCACGCTGGATATCGACCTTGTACAGCAGCTGATGCCGGAATATGGCATCACGCCGAAAGAGACCATCGAAGGCCCGCCTGCACGACATTGTCCGATCCTGCTGCGGCAAACCAGTTTTAAAGCGCTGAATGAAGCGATTGATTTTACCGACCAGACGGCGGGTACGCATACTGCCCGTTTTGGGGAAATTGAGCAGCGCGGCGTGGCGCTGACGCGCAAGGGTCGCGAGCTGTATGATCGCCTGCTGCGTGAAGCCTCAGCGGAAAAACACGGGGATAACGACAGTCATCAGCGTCATTTGAGCGCGGTATTTAACGCCTTCCCGGATGATGCTGACCAGTTGCGTCAGCAGCAGCTGGCTTTTTACCGTTATCGTCGTCATCCGGAAATAGCCGCATTACCGGGTGACGATCTGGAGAGCCAGATTGCCCGGGGTGCGGTCATTGCCGAACCGATTATCTACGAAGATTTTCTACCGGTCAGTGCGGCCGGGATTTTTCAGTCGAATCTGGGGAGCGACACGAGCAATATCAGCAGCGGTAACCCCAGCCAGGCGGCGTTTGAGCAGGCGCTGGGGGCTCAGGTGCTCGATGAGTTTACGCTGTATCAGCAAGTACAGCAGGATTCCCTCGATCGCCTGTTCCTGTAGGGCCTGACCCTCTGTTTCGGTCAGCCCCCTGAGTGCTCCCGAGAAAAATGACCAGGGCGTTATTGCGGGCAGCCTGTTAACCGGTTCCCGGAGGAAGGGTTGCTTGCTGCACCGGCATAAACACGTCCCTGTGGCCTGGCGGCCGGCCTTCCCTGGCCGGCAGCCTGCTGCAATCAGCCCTTCCTCCTTCACCTGCTGGCATTTGCGTGGCTGTTTTTAAAACCCACAGCGGGAACGAATGTTTAGGGGATGGGGCCAGTTTGAGGTAAGCCGGACGTCACGCGGCAGGACGCCGCGTGCCGAGGCCCGCAGGGATGCGTCTTTTGCCGATCCGGCGTGCTCAAACTGGCCCCAGCCCGTGTGCTATGCATTCAGCCAGAAAACATTTCTGGGATCTCTCAGGGGGCGCCCCCTGCGTTTAACCGACCTGACCGCTTAACACCCGTTCAATCACATTCAGCGCGCCTTCATGGTTGTTACTCTCGGTGTGATATTGCGCTACCTGCTTCACGGCGGGTTGCGCATTCGCCATCGCAAAGCCATAACCGGCGTGTGCCACCATCTCAATATCGTTACCGCTGTCACCGACGGCCACCACTTCATTGTCGGCAATCTGCCACTGACGTTGCAGTAGCGCCAATCCGTGCGCTTTGTGGATGCCAGGAATGATCAGGTCAACAAACCCGAAGCCGCTGGAAACCGGTGTGACGATGCCATCGAGCGCATGGCCGATATGTGCCATCAGTTCCGGGATTTTTTCATCGGCCAGATTCAGTGAGAACTTGAAGATGGTGTCATTGAGCGCGCTGAAATCATCGCGCAGTTCCAGGCGGTGATAGTGCTGCGACATCAGTGTTACCAGTGATTCGGGTGCGCTGTTGAGCATATAGGCGCTGCGCGGCCCGCAGACCACGGTATGGGCGTAAGGCAGCCTGGCCAGCACCGCCAGCACTTTTTCCAGATGCGCTTCACTTAACTCGCCACAGAACAAGGTCTTACCACAGTCGACAATATTGGCACCGTTTTCGGAGACAAAAGCGATCTCATCCCGTATTTCCGGGAAGAAGCTGATGAGCTGGTAATACTGGTTGCCGCTGGCGACCACAAACTTGATGTTCTGCTTTTTCAGTTGCTGGTATTGCGCTAAAAATCGCGCTTTGTTGTAGGTTTTGTTGTCATCGAGGAAGGTGCCGTCCATATCCACAGCAATCATTTTAATCATCGGGTCCCCTGAGTAAAAAAGGTAAAATACTGCCTTATCATCGGTGGAAAGACTGAAGGTAAAAAGAGGCAGCTTTTTTCCGTGCGTTCCCCTTTTATTTGTGTGCTTGCTGAGGCTGAGCCGTTATTGGGTTATTTATCCCCTGTCTGGTGCTTTTTGTACTGTTACTGGATGCTGTTAGCGATGAAAGTACCTGTAAGGGGAAAAACCTACCTCGAAAAGAGGCAGTGATTTTCGACGGGCATCAGATTGTGATCCGCACGCTGCTTACATAATATGAAAGGAAAGGATTACTGATGAAAGTAATCACAGACGGAGAGGGTCCCTATGAAACAGCGTCACCGGCGTATTCTCGATCGGGTGGAAGAGAAGGGAAAGGTCAGCATTAATGAGCTGGCGCAGATTAACGGTGTCTCTGGCGTGACGATCCGCAAAGACCTGGCTGAACTGGAAAGCCTGCATTATCTCAGCCGTGCTCACGGTTATGCGGTGTCACTTAACGATCTCTCTGAGCGTGTCAGCAGTAACTTTTCCACCAAAGAAGCCATGGCAAAGCGGGCGCTGGCGCTATTGTCAGAAGGGGACACGCTGTTTATTGAAGCCGGTAGCAGCAATGCACATTTTGCCCGGGAGATTGGCCGTTCAGGCCTGGATGTCACGGTGGTAACCCCTTGTGTTTATGTCGCTAACGAGCTGAAAAACTGCCATCAGGATGTGGTGTTGATAGGCGGGGTGCTGCAAAAGCGCAGCGAATGCCTGGTCGGGCCGCTGACCCACCTGTGTATCAACAACATCAATTTCAACAAGGTGTTTATCGGTATTGATGGCTACAACCCGGATTATGGCTTTACGGGGCGTGACATTATGCGCGCTGAAAACATCCGGCTGGCGATAGAGAAGCGGGTGCAGAATTACGTGATTGCCGAATCGGGCAAGTTCGGCAAGTTGTTCCCGTATAACGTGGCGAAGCACAGCGATATCGATACGGTGATCACTGACGCCGGGCTGCTGCTAAACTTTGAAAACGCCCTCGTGCAACAGGGGGTGAGGGTGCTGAAGGCCTGATAGCGCTTTCATATTCGCGCTGCTTTGTTACGTTATTTCCCGCCTGGTGAAAGGTCACTTTCACCAATCGCAATACACCACAACCATCAGTATCTAACTAACTGTTTTAAAAATGTTTGTTTTGGTTTTTTATTGTTTTCTTCTGCCTTGATAAGCGTGACGGCGATCAAATTTCATCGGGAATATTTCATTTATCGTACTGCGAAAGCAAAAATAGTTTCATATGAAACTTCTCAGCGTGGTCTCCCGGAGGATGTGATGGAATTCTATTTAGATACGGCAGATGTGGCAGTGGTAAAGCGCCTGGCAGCAGTGCTGCCGATAAAGGGTGTGACCACCAATCCCAGTATTGTCGCTCGCAGTAAGCGCCCGCTCAGCAGCGTGTTGCAGGAGCTGGTGACGATTCTGCCTGCCGACAGCACGCTGTTCGCTCAGGTGATTGCGCATGAGGCATCTGCCATGGTGGATGAGGCGTTACAGTTGCGCGAAATCGTGCCGTCGCTGGTGGTAAAGGTGCCAGTAACCCACCAGGGCCTGACCGCAATTAAATTACTGACGCAGCAGAATATCCCGACGCTGGGCACGGCAGTATACGGAGCCGGGCAGGGCTTTTACGCGGCGCTGGCCGGGGCCAGCTACATTGCTCCCTATGTTAACCGTATTGATGCGCAGGGCGGCGACGGCATTGCGCTGGTCAGGGAGCTGCAAACCTTGCTGGGCCTCCACTGCCCACAGAGCAAAGTGCTGGCCGCCAGCTTCCGTACGCCGCGCCAGGTGCTGGACTGTATGCTCGCCGGGTGTCAGGCGATCACCGTCGATCCGGATGTGGCGGAACTGTTCCTGCTTGATCCGGCGGTGGACAGCGCACTGCAGCGTTTTGACCACGACTGGTCATCGGCCTACGGTAGCCTGACGCTGTCATAAATGACCTGCTGAATGTCAGGGTTCTGACGTTATTTGGTAAAGAATTCTTACATATTGCCGATTAATTGCTCTACCGAAGAAAAAACCGTAGAGGGCATTATGGGCGTTATCAGTGGAGTGACCGACAGCGTGGCAAGAGGGTACATCGCCACAACCGCAGTGGAAGCAGCAACCTCTTCTCAAACCGAGAGCATTACCGGAAAAACCTTGCCTGCCAGCATGGTGGTGATCTCGCCGGAAGGCAGAGCACGACTGGCGCAGGTTTCCACCGAACCCTTAACGGCAGAGCAACTGGAACAGCAGGAACACCAGGTTAAGGACCTGCTGGCCAGTAAATCAGCCAACCAGACCCCGTCGATAAATCTGGGGTATGCGTTGTTTAACGATCCGCAAACCAACTGGGATGCCCGCACCTTCAGCCCACTGCTGAAGATGACCGCTGACCCTACCCAGGCCAGCATGGACAGCTTTGCCGCCGCGCTGCATCAGGTGATAACGGATGGTCAGGTGGGGCGTAATCAGTACGATAATTCAGACACCTCGGAGGCGATGGCCCTGACGTTAACCCAGGCCAAGCTGCATAAGCTGGTGGAGAAATATGTCTCACCCGATAACCAACAGCAGGCAACCGATATTGTTGATGCGATGATTGATGACAAGATTGCCTTTCGCGAAGAGCGAACGCTCCTGTCGGCACAGGGGATGCTGGATGTGGCTAACCAGTACGGCACCCGTGCGATGCAGGCTGATGCGCGTGACTATCTTGAGCAGGTGAAGAGCGGCACCGCCCGACCGCAGCTTGAACTGGTGGCGATGATGGCGGCGACAACACTCAGTAAAAATATGGAGGCTGCGTTCAGTGCCTTTGCCGATGTGATTAACAACACGCCGAATCCTGACAAGATGGCGCAATCCTCTATAGAGAGCGGGCTCAAGCAGCTTGATGTGTACCGTCAGCAGTGGGATGACTTCTACAAAAAACTCGCTGAGTAACAGCCGCACGGGTCGATCATTTTTTCCGATCGACCCGTGCTGAGGGTTTGTACCAGGGTCCAGGTCAGCAATACTGGCTGACCGAAACTCAGGGTCAGCCATTACGGATTTATGCTTGTCTTGTTTTATGGGCAGACTTCATCAGGCGGCGGGCATTCATCCGCACGATAAAACTGCCCGCTCCGGCCAGTGTCAGCAGGGCGACCACGCCCGGCCAGCCCGCCTTTTCCAGCAACAGACTGCCCAGCGCCGAACCGACCGCCATACCGATAAATACCCCGGTAAACATCAGCGCATTCAGGCGGCTGCGGGCGGCGGGTTCCAGCCCGAAGATCAGCGTCTGATGGGAAACCAGCGTCGCCTGCACGCCAAAATCAAAGCCGATAGCCGAGATAACAATCAGCGCCAGCTGGGCGGAAACCGGCAGCAGCGGCAGTAAAAACAGGGCAGCAAAAGAGAGCGTGGCGAGGGCAGTGCTGAACTGCGTAACCAGCGCCGGGCCGCGGCGGTCGGCCATCATTCCCGCCAGCGGTGCCGCCATTGCGCCTGCGGCACCCGCCAGGCCAAACGCCCCTGCCGTGGCGCTGCCCAGGCCATAACGGCTGTGCAGCATCACCGCCAGTGTCGACCAGAACGCGCTGAAACCGACAGAGAGCAACCCCTGCGCCAGCGTGGCGCGGCGCAGCTCACCGTGGTGCATCCACAGGTGGCGCATTGATGCCAACAGCGCCGGGTAACCCAGCGAGGTGCTGGGGGCGATATGCGGCAGGCGACGCCACAGCACCAGGGTAATCATCAGCACCAGCAGGGCGGCGAGCACAAACATGACGCGCCAGCCGAAGTACTGCGCCACCAGCCCGCTCACCACTCTGGACAGCAAAATGCCAAGCAGCAGCCCGGTCATCACCGTGCCCACCGTTTTACCGCGCTGTGCCTCCGGCGACAGGCTGGCAGAAGCCGGAACGATATCTTGTGCCATTGTCGCGGTGATGCCAATCGCCAGGCTGGCGGCCAGCAGCACCATCATATTGCCGGCGGCGGCGCTGAGCAGCAGGGCCAGCGTCAGCAACATACCTTTGAGAGTGATAATGGTGCGGCGATCGTGGCGATCCCCCAGTGGCGCCAGCAGCAGGATGCCGAGGGCATAACCCATTTGCGTCAACGTCGGCACCAGGCCGCTGGTGGTGACGCTGGCATGAAGCTGGCGCGATAAGATTTCCAGCATCGGCTGGCTGTAGTAGATGGATGCCACGCTAAAGCCAGCGCCGCTGGCCAGCATCAGCACGGTGGGGCCGGAGAGTGGCTGCGGTAAAGAAGCGGTGTGAGTCGACATGGTGAACAGCCTGTGTGTCAGTGAAGTTGGCGCTATTATTATGCGCCGCTGCGTTAGAGGGTAGTCGCCTGCCTGGTAGAACTGTTATACGATAGGCGTATGAACATATCTCAATTTCCCGGCGTTGACCGTATAGAACTGATGCAGACTTTTGTGCGCATTGTGGAAGCCGGCAATCTGTCGGCGGCGGCGGCACGTCTGGGAACCAGCCAGCCCACCGTCAGCCGCCGCCTGCAAACCCTGGAAAAACTGCTGGGGCTGAAGCTATTGCAGCGTACCACGCACGTGATGAAGCTGACGGAAGATGGCGAACGCTGTTACGCCCATGCCAGAACGTTGCTGGAAAGCTGGCAGGGCATTGAGGACGATCTGCGCGGCGTAACGGAAGAGCCGCAGGGCGTGCTGCGTGTGCTGGCCCCGCATGCCTTTGGCCAGGACCAGATGATTGGGCCTTTGCAGCGCTACTTACAACGCTACCCTCAGATGACCGTCGAGTGGATGCTCAGCGATCGGCACCCGGACTTTATTGCCGAAGGCATTGATTGTGCGGTGCACGTCGGTCCGGTGACGGAACCCTCGGTGGTGGCCCTGCTGGTGGCCGAAGTGCCGCGCATTGTGATTGGTGCACCGTCGCTGCTGCCTTCGGGGGAGCTGCCCCGGCATCCGCAACAGTTGCAGGATCTGCCCTGGCTGGCGCTCAGCACTTTTTACCGTCACAGCGTGTCGCTGACGCAGCTTCCGAGTGGGGAGAACCAGCGTTTTGATATCCGGCCACGTCTGCTGACCGACAGTCTGTATGCGCTGCGCAATGCCGTACTGGCAGGAATGGGGGTGGGTATTGCATCGTCATGGGTGGTACAGGAGGATATTGCCCGTGGGGACTTGCTGCATCTGGCTCCACAGTGGCAGGCCGCTGCGTTGCCGGTGTATCTGGTCTATCCGCATGCCCGTTACTATCCGGCACGATTGCGGATGTTTCTGGCGATGATGCGCGAAGCGATGCCGGTCCTGTCGGGGACGCAGCACCCGGTGCGCTAAATAAAAAAGGCACTCCCGCCAGGAGAGTGCCTGTAGAGCGCGGGATCAGAAGCTGTAGCTGACGCCTGCCTGCCAGGTACGGTCACGACCGATCCAGCAGTTGTTGGTGTCGTAGCAGGTGAAGGTCTCTTTGTTGGTCAGGTTCTGCGCGCTGGCTTTCAGCGTCACCCCGGCCAGCTGCGGAGACACCGCCGCCATATTGTAAGACACGGCCATATCCCACAGCGTGGTGCCGCCCAGTTTCCCCTGATCGTTCGCCAGTGAAATTTCCATTGGGCCGACATAACGCGCCCCGGCACCGACGGTCAGGCCGCGTACTGCACCGCTGTCGACGGTGTAGTCACCCCACAGGTTGAAGGTGTTCTCCGCCACCTGAGTCGGGCGTTTACCCTGATACTTATCATCTTCCGTATTCAGCGCGTGGGTGTAGGCGTAGTTGGCGATGATATTAATATTCTCGGTCGGACGACTGATCACCGACAGCTCTGCGCCTTTTGACTCCACTTCCCCGGTCTGGCGATAGTTCAGGAAGGTAAGATCCGAGGTCAGCACATTTTTCTGGCGAATATTAAATACCGAGGCGGTCACCGTGGTGGCGTAATCGGCCAGCAGGTATTTCACCCCGCCTTCCAGCTGACGGCTGGTGGTCGGTTTGGCGGTGGTCAGGTTGCCCGTGGGTGAAACCGGTTTGAAGCCTTCGGAATAGCTGATAAACGGCGCAATGCCGTTATCAAAGGTGTAGAGCGCGCCGAGGCGTTTGGTCAGGCGGTGCTGATCAACCCAGGTTTTGGTGTTATTGGCAAAATAATCGGTATTGGTTGAGCGGTAGTCGTCGTAACGCAGTCCGGCGATCAGGCTCAGGTTGCCGTATTCGACCTGATCCTGGAAGTAGTAGCCGGTTTGATTAAAACTCAGGCGGTTAAGCTGCGCGGTGTTCAGGCCCAGCGCCGACTCATTGACCTGATTGTAATCCGGGTTGCTGATATCAATACCCGGTGAGGCGGCAGAAGCATATTTATAGTGGAAGTGGGAATCCATGCGCTGATAGTCCACACCCGCCAGCAGGTGGTGTTTCCAGTCGCCCAGATCCCACTGCTTCGTCACCTGGTTGTCGATGTTGAAACTTTTCAGATCTTCATCAGTGGTATAGGCAAAACGACCCAGTTGCGTGTTGCTGACCGCTGGATCGGTGATGCCGGTCGCGTAGATGCTTTGCTGATGCGTGTCGACGTCAAAGTAGCGTGCCTTCTGGGCGACGGCCCAGCCGTTATCGAACTCATGTTCAAAGCTGTAACCCAGCATCCACTGGCGCTGTTTAAAGCCGCTCCAGCGATCGCCCGCGTAGGCGCGGTGTGAGGAATCTAAGGCTTTCAGCGCGGCCAGCGGCATTGTATCCGACGGCGTCAGGCTGGGGATATCCTGGTACTGCGCATCAAATGTCAGGCGGGTTTTGTCCGAGGGTTGCCATGTCAGGGACGGTGCCACCAGATAGTTTTCGGATTTGGTGGTGCGCGGCTGGTCATCGCCGGCGCTGGCTTTACCGATAAAGCGGTAGCTCCAGTCGCTGTCGGCAATCGCCCCGGTGCTGTCGATATAGCCTTCGCGCAGTTTCCGGCTGCCGCTGTTAAAGCCGACCTCGGTTTTCTGTTCTTTCTGCGGTTTCTTGCTCTGAATATTCACCAGACCGCCCGGTGAACCGTTGCCGTACAGCACCGAGGCCGGGCCTTTCAGGATATCAACATGGTCGATAAGAATTGGGTCGATATTGGCTTTGGTATTTCCGGTGACGTTATACGGTAGCTGCAGCCCGTCGTAGAACGAGTTATCTACCGCAAAACCACGAATTTTATATTCGCTCATATACGAGGTGGCACCACGGGTTTCTGTGGAGACGCCCGGCGCATAGCGCAGAATTTCATTCAGTGAGTTGGCGTGGCGTGCGGCAATCTCTTTGCTGCCCACGGTGTTAATCACCTGCGGCGTTTTACTTTCCGGCACCGCCGATTTGGTGGCGCTGTTGGTGTAAGCGGGCAATGACGCTGCACCGGAATCCGACGCGCTAACCACCAGGGTTTTTTCGTCAGGGGTGGTGGCGGCGTGAGCGAAGGTGGCGCAGGTGCTGGCAATCAGCACAGAGAGCAGGCAGGGCTTGGTGTTAAACATAGATTCAGATGCCAATGAGAATGTTAAAGATAACGACAATTATTATCATTGGACGTGACTATGCAATAACTTCCGAAAAATTAAATTTTTATCGCGAAATAACACCTACAAGCCGTAGTGCTTTTTATGTGCAGATCTTCACGGCAATATAAAAATTTGTCTTTAGTTAGAACGTTACCTGCCTGTTACGTGCTTGAGGTGATGATACGCCTGGAATCTGTGGTTTTTAGGGGTGATTATATATTTAACAAGTAGTTAAATATGGCGCGAAAGCGCATTCAGACTCTGTGGTGATATTATGACAAGAAAGTTATGAAGCAGAAAAATAGTAGAATATTTAAAGTAAAGCGGGCATTAAGAGGGAGAGAACGTCCGTAGAGGAAAATAAAAAAAGCAGCTATCACGATGATAGCTGCCTCGCTGAGCGCGTTGCGATTCATCAGCAGGCGATCGTGTCAGCGCATCATAAGAGTGGTATCTTTTCCCCCTTCTTTTTTGCTCCTTCAAGGTCAGTGGATGATTAAGCATCGTTATGCGGGTTGTTTTTTGTTCTCTCTTTTAATTTCTGGAATAAGTCATGCCGGGGTGATGATTACCTCTCCTGAAGGGGGCGTATTAACCTTTTCTCAGGCGAAAAAAGGGGAGCATTACGATGCCAACACATGGGGGAAAATCGTCTTCTCTACTAAAAATATGCAGGCAGACCTCAGCCAGGAGGACCGTTATTACACTGAAGACGGTTCTTCCCAGGTGTCCCCCTCCGGGCGTTATCTGATCGTCAACAGCATCTCTGGTGGGGAGTTGTGGCAGGAAGATGGTACGGTGACCTGGAGCGACCGCGCCTATTGCAGTGTGGTTGATATGAAGAATGGCTGCATCACCAGTGACTGGAGCGGTGAGGCGTGTGGTTACACGTGGGTCGGCGGCAAAGATATCCTCGCCAGTTCAGAAAAACCCAACGCAGACACGTTTAACTTTACCGCAATGCGCCCTAAGCTGCGTGAGTCGAAAGGGGATTTCGCCCTGATGGGAAATGCCCGGGTAATGAATATTATGCGTTGTGACGTGCCGGGGAAAGGTAATATTAATGACTACCAGCAACTGGCTACATTAAATAAATTATCGGCAAAGGCCGTTCGCAGCCAGATAGCCCATTACGTAAATAGCCTGACGGTGGCCGCATCGATAGAGTCCAAAGCCTTATTATTCACCCGTGCAGATGAACACAGTCAAACTAAGGCCTATTTGGTGGCGGGGGACGAAATAAAGATCATACAACGTTCACCTGATAATCAATGGGTGAATGTGGGTTACATCAATGCAAAAGGCTCTCCCCTTGTTGCCTGGATCAAGGCAGATACGCTAATAAAGTGAAGGTAAATGGTTCCAAAGGAGGAGAGTAACAATGTTACCCAGTAAGAAAGCCGTTAAAGAGAACGATGCCCGGTGGAGGGAGAAACTGAAACGTCGGGATAACCTGGCCGCCATCTTCTTCTTTGTTATCCCATTATGTTTATTTTTGACTGGCGGGCGCGATCTGGCCCGGCTGACGCCATTCTTGTGGCTGCTTTACTGTATTGCCTATCTCATCGTCTTTCGACGCTCATTACGGTTTTTTTCGACTGACGAGCTGCGTTTGATCGCAAGACACGGCAACAATCATCCTTTTTACGCGCTGTGCTGGATAATGGTGATAGGTGTCGGCCTGATGCTTATTGTGGCTATCGTGCAATTCCTCACTGCCTGATCTTGCAACGTCTCATATCTGTTCCTCCTGCCGTTAATCTCTCTGTTTAACACAGCCAACAGGGCACTCATGCCCCAGGTTTTGGTGCTGATCCGTCATCTTATGACACAATATCTTGATATTAAAACTCTGTTATGAATAATCGATGGGGTATTTTTTGGGATATTTAATGGAATGATAGGATTTAACTTATAAAAGGAGTTTTCGTGAGCCTGTTTCCCAGAACACTGTCAGAATATGTAGCGATGACTATTTACTTAGTAAGGGTTTCCGATTGTATATCAATAAGTGGTTCAAAAAATATTATTATTTTTGAGGAAGGCAGTGCAGGCAGTTATTGTGGTGCGCTTGTCTGATTGTTCTTATTTAACACGATAATTTTTTTGAACTTTCTTAAATAGATAAATACATTTTCTTAACTCAGAAGCCCACTATGAACCCATTATCTGAACGTTATCTGAAAACCGGCGGTGACCCGACTATGCTGCCGGACTATATTTCCCTGAACGATGAAATGAGTAAGTTCGCTCATTCTGCACGGCCGGACGTGGACTGGACTCGGGTACAAAAATTGTGCCTGGCACTGTTTGAACGCAACGGTGTGGAATTACAGACAGCCGCCTGGTATACCCAGGTTCGCATGCAACTTGCCGGGTTATCCGGGTTGAACGAAGGCCTGGCGATCCTCGAGGCCCTGATTAGCCATAAGTGGGAAACGCTGTGGCCGAAGCAGGGACACGCGCGGGTGGACATCCTCAGTAGCCTGAGCCGACGTATCCAGCAACTGATGCGCACGCTTCCGATTAGCTACAGCGACCTTAACCTCAGTCAGTTGTACCAGGCCGAGCATCTGCTCGCGCGTCTGAATGAAGTATTGGATCGGCGGGAATTAAAACAGCTGAGTCAGTTTGATGTACTGGCCACGTTGATGCACAGCATTGCCATTCGGTTGGAAAACAGTGACGTGGCGGGAAAAAACAGTACGTCAGTCGCCGGAACTCCTCTGGCGAAGGGCACCAGTAGTACGGTGGCTAAGCTGGACGTGGTGTTACCCGAGCCGGTTGCAGAATCTCCAGTGCTGACACCGAAGGAAACTGAGGAACCCGTGAGATGGGTCTATGTGGCGCAGTCTAAGGCAGCGATGCAGATACCGTTTAACAATATGCCCTGGAAGCCCTTTGCGGCGGGGATGTGCGTCATGCTTGTGCTGGGCAGCGCGGTACAGCTGGGCTGGGATAAGGTATTTCCTCCGGCTCCGCTGTTGTTGCAGCTGGAAGCGTCCGTTATGCCTCTTGCTACCCCGTTATCGCCCGCTCAGCGTCAGGCTTTGCTTCAGAGTCAGCCTCAACTGGCGGAAAACTTTGTTGAGCAAACGCAGCAGCAGCTGGAGCGGGTAGAGGGCTACAGCCCTGACTGGTCTTTATCCTACGGCCAGGGGTTAATCAACCAGTTGCAGTCATTCAAGCCGCAAGATGAGGCTGCAAAAAAGCTGGTACAGAAATGGCAACAGCAGGTCAATGCGGCAGCGTTACCCGAAGATGTGATGAGCGGCTGGCATAAGGGCATGTCGCAGTTGCAGCAACTGAGTGCGAAGCTGAATACGCTCGACAGCGAGCGCGGGAAATACATTACGGTCAGCGAACTGAAGTCGGTGATATACACCGCAAGGCAGGCGTTTAACCGATCGATCCCGGTTGAAGAACAGCTGCGTCTTTACTCGGTCAGCTCTTCTGATATACAGAAACGGCAGACGGAAATGGCGTTGGAGCAGTTGCAGAAGCGTTACTTCTTGCTGAGTCAGGAAAAAGGAAAAGAGAGTCTGTAACCCAGAAAGCAAAAAACCCGCCACAGGCGGGTTCTTCTAAATAGGGTGCCCGGACTCGGACAAAAACGCCGGGAGCGTTTTTGCATGGCGCTTCAGCGCCAGCCCCGGAGGGGCGAGTCTCATGGATGAGACGAGTAATCGAACGCAGTTCGATGGAGAGTCCGTGACGCAGAAAGCAAAAAACCCGCCACAGGCGGGTTCTTCTAAATATGGTGCCCGGACTCGGACAAAAACGCCGGGAGCGTTTTTGCATGGCGCTTCAGCGCCAGCCCCGGAGGGGCGAGTCTCATGGATGAGACGAGTAATCGAACGCAGTTCGATGGAGAGTCCGTAGCACAGAAAGCAAAAAACCCGCCATAGGCGGGTTCTTCTAAAGATGGTGCCCGGACTCGGAATCGAACCAAGGACACGGGGATTTTCAATCCCCTGCTCTACCGACTGAGCTATCCGGGCAACGGGGCGCATTAAACCGTAAAGGCCGTTCGGCGTCAACGGCTTTGTCATAAAAAAGTCGTAAAATCCTGCCGACTGCCTGCTTTTTACCCTGATACGGCAAAGTGCTTTAGCTTAACGCCCCATTTTTGCGGCACAAAGCAATGGTCAGTACGTCTTCTGCCAGGCGGCGGGCGTTTTCCACTTCCTGCACCTTGCGCTTCACCAGCAGACGGGACAGACAGCCCTCCAGAATCAACTCCATCTGATGTGCCACCAGCTCAGGATTATCGGTTTCCAGCTCGCTCAACAGGGCATGAGTATATTGCCAGGATGCCTGTTTTTGCAGTTCCGCAATTTCGTGGATCGGATGGTCCGGTTGCGGGTAGAAACTACAGGCGGCAATAAACAGACAGCCGGGATAGCGTTGATTATTGACGGCTTCTGCCAGCACCTGATAACGGGCCATCAGTTTTTTCTGCGGGCTGAGGCTGTCGTCCAGCAGCAGCTTACGTCGCCAGACTTCAATCTGCTGCCCGTGATAGCGTAGCGCGTCATACAGCAACGCATCGCGATCCGGCCAGAAGCGCTGAAGTTCTTGTTCGCTGCATCCCAATTCTTCCGCCATCATGGCAAGAGAAGTGGTGGCGGCGAGTCCGTTCAGCTCAAGGATGCCAAGAGCCTGTTCCAGTACCTGTTCACGCTGCACGTCCTTCTCCTCGTTTAGCTTTATCAAAATCTAGTGTCGTTTACTGTGCCAGTTTCTGCAAATGCGCCCGAAACGCCGCCGGTTTCATAAACCCGGTCACGCGTGAGCCCGGGATTTCATGGCCCTGTGCATCAAAGAAAAGCAGGGTGGGCAAGCCCAGGACATTCAGATGGTTCAGCAGGGCGCTGTCGCTGGCGTTACTGGCAGTGACATCTGCCTGCAATAACTGCATGTGGCCAAAGGCCGCCTGCACTTGCGGATCGCTGAAAGTGTATTTCTCAAATTCTTTGCAGGCCACGCACCAGTCGGCATACAGGTCGAGCATCGTGAGGTTGCCCGCACTGCTTGTCAGCCGTTGATTGAGCTGCTCAACGCTACTGATTCGGGTAAACGTTAACTGTGGGCCCGCTTCCTGCTGGGCAGCACTGCCAAACGCCCAATCTTGCAAGGGACGGGCAACAATCAACATGATGCCTAACAGCAGAATTTGCAGCACGCGCAGCCAGCCACGCTGGCTTTTCAGGCTGCTGATAAACGCCCATCCGAAGAAGGCGACGGCCAGCAGGCTCCAGAGGCGCAATCCCCAGGTGTCGCCGACCACCCGCTCCAGCAGGAAGACCGGGAGAGCCAGGATCACAAAGCCAAAACCCTCTTTTACCGTCTGCATCCACGGGCCACTTTTCGGCAGCAGGCGGTTGCCGAACAGCGTAATGGCGACCAGCGGCAGACCCATACCCAGCGCATACAGATACAGCGTTCCGGCACCGGCCAGCATATTGCCACTCTGAGCGATGTACAGCAGGATAGCGCTCAGCGGGGCAGTGGTGCAGGGCGAGCAAATCAGCCCGGCCAGCGCACCCATCAGGAAGACGCCCGGCAGTGAGCCGCCCTGCTGACGGTTACTCCACAGCGTCAGACGGGTCTGCAATGAAGAGGGGAGTTGCAGGGTGAACAGGCCAAACATCGACAAGGCCAGCAGAATAAACAGCACAGAAAGTCCGATCAGCACGGCGGGTGCCTGAAGCGCGGCCTGGAAGCGTAGCCCGGCGGCCGCCACGACAATGCCCATCAGGGTGTAGGTCAGCGCCATGCCCTGTACATAGACCATCGCCAGCGCAAACAGGCGAGCCAGACTGTAGCGGCGATTGCCGCCGAGGATAATCCCCGAGATTAACGGATACATCGGCAGTACGCAGGGCGTGAACGCTACGCCAATGCCGATCAGCAGTGCCCACAGCGGTGAGAAGGGCAAGCTGTTGCTGCCGGACGTCTCTGAGGCAGTGGCAGGTACCGGTGTGGCTTCCGGCGTGCTATGCGCCGCCACTGCATCCAGCGGCACGGTGCGTGTCTCCGGCGGATAACAAAATCCCGCTGCGGCACACCCCTGATAGACCACCGTCATTTGCGCGCCTGCAGCGGCTTGCCTGAGGGTGAAAGGCAGCGTCAGGCTGTCCGGATAAATTTCCGTTTTGCCATAGAACTCGTCTTCATGCGGTTTGCCTGCGGGCAGACTCCACTCGGCGAGCGTCGCGCCCTGCACGCTGATCTTTATCTGCTGGCGATACAGGTAGTAGCCCGGTTTGATCTGCCAGTTGAGGGTGAGAATGTCGTTTTTTTGTGTGAAATCAAAAGCGAAGGCCTGATTGACCGTCACAAACTGGCTGTTGTTGTTGTGGCCGAACAGCGACGCGCTGGCGTTCACGCTGAACAGGCTGGCAAACAGCAGGAAAATAAAGGGGATAAGTCGCTGAGTCATAACGGGTCTTGCTCTCTCCATGTGGGACCGGCCGGACGGCAAAGGGAGATGATAGCATGGCACCGTGAGTTTCGGGGGGCCGGGGTCGGGCAGGTCGGCCTCTACAGGATCCAGGGGCCGATCATTTTTTCCGATCGGCCCGGGGAGAGATTAGAGAATAATGCCACCCAACAGGAAACCAAACGCCACCGACAGCACAATGGCCAGCGTGCCAGGGATCAGGAACGAGTGGTTAAACACAAAACGGCCGATACGCGTGGAGCCGGTATCGTCCATTTCCACCGCGGCCAGCAGCGTAGGGTAGGTCGGCAGCACAAAGAGAGCGGATACCGCCGCAAATGATGCCACCGCAGTGACCGGGGAAACACCCAGCATCAGGGCTGCCGGCATCAGCGCTTTGGTGGTTGCCGCCTGCGAGTAAAGCAGCGTTGAGGCAAAGAACAGGATCACAGCCAGCATCCATGGATAATCGTGCAGCAACTCACCTGCCACCTGCTGGATATCGCCGATGTGGGCTTTGACAAACGTATCCCCCAGCCAGGCAACGCCGAGTACGCAGACGCAGGCACTCATGCCGGATTTAAAGGTGCTGGCACTGAGAATTTCACCGGTATCAATCTTGCAGGTTAAGCAGATCAGCGCGGCAACGGTCAACATAAACACCACGATGGCTTCATTACGCGGCAGCACCGGGTTTTGAATCAGGCCAACCGCATCGCTGATCGCGGTGGCGTACAGTACCACGGCGACAATGCCGACCAGCAGCAACAGTACTGAGCGCCTGGCTCCCGGTTTTTCTTTAAACTTGCTGGCCCCACGCAGGGCCACTTCGCCTTTTGCCAGCCGGGCCTGATATACCGGATCATCCTTCAGCTCTTTACCAAGGAAGTTGGTGAGCAGCGCAGCGATAAAGATAGCCGCCATCGTGGAGGGGATCGCAACCGCCAGCAGCATCAGGTAGCTGATGCCTTTGGGTTCGAGGATGCCCGCCATAAACACCACGGCCGCTGAAATTGGCGAGGCGGTGATGGCAATCTGCGAAGAGACCACGGCAATCGACAGCGGACGGGAAGGGCGTATGCCCTGTTCTTTGGCCACCTCGGCAATCACCGGCAGCGTGGAGAACGCGGTGTGCCCGGTCCCCGCCAGCAGGGTCATCACATAAGTCACCAGCGGTGCCAGCAGGGTGATATAGCGCGGATGTTTACGCAACAGCCGCTCGGCCAGATTGACCAGATAATCCATCCCGCCAGCAACCTGCATCGCGGCGATAGCGGCAATAACGCCCATAATGATTTCGATAACGTCGAACGGGATGGCACCCGGTTTGATTTGAAATCCCAGGGTGAGAATCAGCACCCCGAGACCTCCGGCAAAGCCGATGCCGATCCCTCCCAGCCGGCTTCCCAGATAGATCGCGGCAAAGACGACGATAAGCTCAGGTAATAACATAAGGTGTTCCTTAATTTTTTTGCTAATAAACCGTTAAAATTTTGTGTGCTGTGAAAAGTAAAAAGGCACGGTGTTCGGGTGAACAACGTGCCTTAAAAAGTTAGATATCCGGTCTGTTATTGTTCGTTTTCATCGGTATAGCGTTTTGCTTTGTACACCGGGAACATCAGGTTCTGCGTAGAGAAAATATCATCCAGCTCGCTTTCGGTCAGTAAACCGCGCTCCAGTACCACTTCCCGCACGCTCTTACCGGTTTCGGCGCAGATCTTGCCGACGATATCGCCATTATGGTGGCCGATATACGGGTTGAGGTAGGTGACAATACCGATGGAATTAAACACGTAGGCTTCGCACACCGCTTTGTTGGCGGTAATGCCATCGACGCATTTTTCCAGCAGGTTGTAGCAGGCGTTGGTCAAAATATGAATGGACTCAAACATCGCCTGTCCGATGACCGGTTCCATCACGTTCAGCTGGAGCTGGCCCGCTTCAGAAGCCATCGTCACCGTAATATCGTTGCCGATGACCTTGAAGCACACCTGATTGACGACCTCAGGGACGACCGGGTTAACCTTGGCAGGCATGATTGAAGAGCCAGCCTGTAATTCCGGCAGGTTAATTTCGTTCAGGCCAGCGCGTGGGCCGGAGGAGAGCAGACGCAGGTCATTACAGATTTTCGACAGCTTAACCGCCAGGCGTTTCAGCGAACTGTGCACCATCACGTAGGCACCGCAGTCGGAGGTGGCTTCGATCAGGTCTTCTGCCGGCACGCAGGCCAGGCCGCTGACTTCTGCCAGCTTTTGTACGGCCAGTTGTTGATAGCCGTCCGGTGTATTCAGACGAGTACCAATGGCGGTCGCGCCCAGGTTGACTTCCAGCAGCAGTTCGGCGGTGCGCAGAATGCTGCGGATCTCTTCATTCAGCAGCACGTTAAAGGCATGGAATTCCTGGCCAAGTGTCATCGGCACGGCATCCTGAAGCTGGGTACGGCCCATTTTCAGGATGGTGTTAAATTCCACCGCTTTCCGCTGGAAGCCTTCACTCAGCTGGCCGATAGCGTCCAGCAGTTTCAAAATGGAGCTGTAAACCGCGATGCGGAACCCGGTTGGGTAGGCATCGTTGGTGGACTGGCATTTGTTTACGTGGTCATTCGGATTGAGGTACTGATACTCTCCTTTCTGATGCCCCATCAACTCGAGGCCAATATTGGCCAGCACTTCGTTGGTGTTCATGTTTACCGAGGTGCCAGCCCCCCCCTGGTAAACGTCGATCGGGAACTGATCCATACACCGGCCGTTGTTCAGCACTTCATCACAGGCACTGATAATGGTGTTTGCCACGTTGCGCGGGATAGTTTGTAGCTCTTTATTCGCCAGCGCCGCCGCTTTTTTAACCATGACCATACCGCGTACAAATTCAGGGATGTCACTGATTTTGTTGTTGCTGATATAGAAGTTTTCAATCGCACGCAGAGTATGAACACCGTAGTAAGCATCCGCGGGGACTTCACGCATACCTAACAGGTCTTCTTCGATACGAATGTTATTAGTCATGAGAACCTTCTTTAAAGGAATACCGGTAAAATCATCACAATTTAAGTGCCTGTTTCTGCGGTCGACATCCAGAGAATATCGGGCCGGAGAACGGCTGCCGCAAGATTTTATCTGTTTGCGTCACACCGAGCACGATCATATTCTGTCGTGATGCAAAAGCCTGAAGCCAGATCACTTAAACTGCCTGCCATATCAAACAGTTTCAATGATATGTGATCGTACTCACAATGAAAGGTGTCGCATCTATTTCAACATTTCCCGTTGAAAAAGGGGGTCCTCGCTCCCACCTTCTATACTATCGGTCACTACGATCGCCATTTTATGCCGCCGTGCACTCTGCAGGGGGGCCATTGATACAGGAGAATACGGTGCGCTGGTTACCGTTCTTAGTAATATTTGCCCTGGTATGGATCGAGATTTCTCTCTTCATTCAGGTTGCCCATGTGATGGGCGTGTTGATGACCATGCTACTGGTGATCTTCACTTCCTGCATTGGCATTTCTCTGGTGAAAAACCAGGGGATGAAAAACTTTATGCTGATGCAGCAGAAGCTGAATGCGGGCGAAAGCCCGGCGGCAGAGATGATCAAGAGTGTCTCGCTGGTGCTGGCGGGTTTCCTGCTGTTACTGCCAGGCTTCTTTACTGACTTCATTGGTCTGCTGCTGCTGTTGCCTCCGGTACAAAAGCATCTGACGCTGAAGCTGATGCCGCATCTGAAAGTCTGGGGCGGTGGGGGCGCTGCGCCTGATAGCGGGTTTACCGTTGATGGTGAATACGAGCGTAAAGAATCGAATCTGATTGAGCATGACCGCAACGACGACAGGCGTTAATGTTTTGCCCGTCAATCACGGCGCTTTCCTGACGGGGCGCCGTTTTTTTTGCCTGCCGAACAGGATGTACAAAAAAACACCTAAAGAGGCAGTTAACAAAAAAAATTACTTCTGGCCCTTGAAAGGCCTCCTCGGCGGCCGCATCTCTTCCGTCACGAGGCCGGTAGCCAATGCAGCCCGGCTTTCATCCCAAAACTGATTGGACTTCTCAAAGGAGAGCTAACAATGAAAATTCGTCCATTGCACGATCGTGTTATCGTCAAGCGTAAAGAAGTTGAATCCAAATCTGCAGGTGGCATCGTGCTGACCGGTTCTGCGGCGGGTAAATCTACTCGTGGCGAAATCCTGGCTGTTGGCAACGGTCGCATCCTGGAAAATGGCGAAGTGAAGCCATTGGACGTGAAAGTAGGTGATGTGGTCATCTTCAGCGAAGGCTACGGCGCGAAAACTGAAAAAATCGACAACGAAGAAGTTCTGATCATCTCAGAAAACGACATTCTGGCGATTGTTGAAGCGTAATTAACGCGTAATTCACTGAACGTAACGAATTTAAGGAAAAAGATAAAATGGCAGCTAAAGACGTAAAATTCGGTAATGACGCGCGCGTAAAAATGCTGCGCGGTGTGAACGTACTGGCAGATGCAGTAAAAGTTACCCTGGGCCCGAAAGGCCGTAACGTGGTTCTGGATAAATCTTTTGGTGCACCGACCATCACGAAAGATGGTGTTTCTGTTGCGCGTGAAATCGAGCTGGAAGACAAGTTCGAAAACATGGGCGCTCAGATGGTGAAAGAAGTCGCTTCCAAAGCTAACGACGCTGCGGGTGACGGTACCACCACTGCTACCGTACTGGCACAGTCCATCATCACCGAAGGCCTGAAAGCCGTCGCTGCGGGTATGAACCCGATGGATCTGAAGCGCGGCATCGACCAGGCGGTTATCGCCGCGGTTGAAGAGCTGAAAAAACTGTCTGTGCCTTGCTCTGACTCTAAAGCGATTGCTCAGGTCGGTACCATCTCTGCTAACTCCGATGAAACCGTGGGCCAGTTAATTGCTCAGGCGATGGAAAAAGTGGGCAAAGAAGGCGTGATCACTGTTGAAGAAGGCACCGGTCTGCAAGACGAGCTGGACGTGGTTGAAGGTATGCAGTTTGACCGTGGCTACCTGTCTCCTTACTTCATCAACAAGCCAGAAACTGGCGCAGTTGAGCTGGAATCTCCATTCATCCTGCTGGCTGACAAGAAAATCTCCAACATCCGTGAAATGCTGCCAGTGCTGGAAGCCGTTGCGAAAGCCGGTAAACCACTGCTGATCATCGCTGAAGATGTTGAAGGCGAAGCGCTGGCAACGCTGGTGGTGAACACCATGCGCGGCATCGTGAAAGTGGCTGCGGTTAAAGCTCCTGGTTTCGGCGACCGTCGTAAAGCCATGCTGCAGGACATCGCTGTTCTGACCGGTGGTACCGTAATCTCAGAAGAGATCGGTATGGAACTGGAAAAAGCAGGTCTGGAAGATATGGGCCAGGCGAAACGCGTTGTGATCAACAAAGACACCACTATCATCATCGATGGTACCGGTGAAGAAGTGGCGATCAACGGCCGTGTGACTCAGATCCGTCAGCAGATCGAAGAAGCAACTTCTGATTACGATCGTGAAAAACTGCAGGAACGTGTCGCGAAACTGGCAGGCGGCGTTGCCGTTCTGAAAGTGGGCGCAGCGACTGAAGTTGAAATGAAAGAGAAGAAAGCACGCGTTGAAGATGCTCTGCACGCTACCCGTGCAGCAGTAGAAGAAGGCGTGGTTGCTGGTGGTGGTGTTGCACTGGTACGCGTGGCGTCTAAATTGTCTGAACTGCGTGGCCAGAACGAAGACCAGAACGTGGGTATCAAAGTTGCGCTGCGCGCAATGGAATCCCCACTGCGTCAGATCGTTGCTAACGCCGGTGAAGAGCCATCTGTTGTGACTAACAACGTGAAAGCAGGCGAAGGTAACTACGGTTACAACGCGCAGACCGAAGAGTACGGCGACATGATCGACTTCGGTATCCTGGACCCAACCAAAGTGACCCGTTCTGCTCTGCAGTACGCGGCTTCTGTTGCTGGCCTGATGATCACCACCGAATGTATGGTGACTGATCTGCCTAAAGGCGATACGCCTGATTTAGGCGCAGGCGGCATGGGTGGTATGGGCGGCATGGGCGGAATGATGTAATCCCCCCGCTCCACTGCCCTTAGCGGTACGTGATGCAAAACGCCCCGTCAGTTTGCGCTGACGGGGCGTTTTTTATTGGCAGGTCACATCAAGCCTTTTGTACAGAGTACGATCGTCGTCGTCCTCATCATCGATGTGGTAATTGATGATGCACTCCTCTGTACTGCGTGCAATTTTCACCTGCATACTGGCCTGTTCTGCTGCATTACTGAGAAACGCCACGCCCTCATCTACAGCTTCTGTGACAAGCTCCCCATCCCGCCATAGCGTACTGCCTTTCGGTAACATTTGGCCATTTGCAAGCCTGACGGTGAGCAGCAATCGCGTGCCGGAGAGCACTGCTATCTTCACTTTTTTTACCGTGCCTCGTGCCAGATGTAGCGTGCGGTGACCATTAATCACATCGATATTTTTAGGCAGTTTATCCACATCGATGTTCAGTGAACTATCCTGCCATGGCGGTATCGCCGGGAGGACTGCCTCTCCACGCCAGTCCGTCCACGCGATCCCGCCCGGTGTGATGATCGGGATCCCTGCCACAGGACGACTGAGTGCCAGCAGACCAAAGGTATCTGATACCGGATTGTTGCTGAAACCCACGCCATAAGGGTAAAGAATGACTGCACCCTGACCGCTCACGCTGTAGTTGCTGTTGTGCTGGGTGTCCTGCTGGGCATTAAGGCTAAGGCGGGTATAGCGCAGATCGCTGTTGAGCGAGCCCTGGATCGAGCGGTTATGATCGCTGTTGGTTTGTTCCAGAGCCAGGTTGTAATCACTGTAGTCTGAAAGTGACGCACTGACTTCACTACCCAACACATCACGATGATTATAAGCGCGGTAGTAGTGCCGAAAATGCGTCTCCCCCAGCGACCAGTTAACATTCAACGAGATATTTTTATTTTTCTGCTTTCCGCCGCTGCCCTGTGACGCACTCAATGACAGCCGAAGATTCTTAGTGAAGCGACGATTCCAGGACAGCATGGCATAGCGCCATAACTGATCATTCTGATAGCTGCGCGAGCGACTATAGCTCAGGGACAATGTGCCCAGCCATTGAGGAGACCAGTTAGCAGAGACGCTGAGTTCGTTATTTTGCTGGTCGTTGTGGTTGTTACTATTGCGCTGTTTTGCTTCATTCAACGTGATAAAATTCGGGCTATTTTTACTCATTCCCAGAGACAGGGAAAGATTCTGCGACAGGTTATGGCTACCCGAAAGCTGCAATTGAGCGCCGTTACTGCGGCGAGTATCGTTCTGTTCCACGATAGCCTGAAGTGAAATTGAGCTGCTGCCTGCAAGGATTTGCGGCACGCCGTTAAGCGAAATCGCAAGGGAATGGTAGCTTTTGCTGAGCAGCGCTCCACTGCGCAGTGACCACGAGGGGCCGGGTTGCCAGTTCTGATTTAGCGTCAAAATGGCCGGTGTAGCACTGTCCTGTGCCACTCTCTTTACACTGCCTATCGCCAGGCTGAAACCGGGGCTGCTGCCGCGATTAAAATGGGTAAGCTGGGTGACAGGAACCACAAAGTGCTGATTTTCCCCCTTATTTTCTACTACCGTGACATCAAGTGGGGCATTGAGGTTTTGTACTGGAATATTGTCCAGGTTGAACGGGCCTGCCGGCACCAGGGTGCTGTAAATGATTTGATCATACTGTCGCACTTCGACACGCGCTTGAGGGGTATTAGCAATGCCCTCAATATTGACGCCACTTCCTCCCACCCCCTGAGATAACACATCATCCGGTGAGAGCTGAAAGCCATTTAACGTGTCCAGGGCGAATAGGGTATTTCTAACGTTAATTTCCCCTGCCTGTAGGGTCTTGTTCAGCTTACTAACATAGCGTTCCAGATAGGTGGAGTTAACCGTAGCCGTCAGGCCCTGTTTATCCTGTTGAACGTTTTGCTGACTGCGCAATATCCAGTTGGCCAGATTGATACCGCTATCCAACGCCAGCCAGCTGTAACGTTCCCGATGGTCAGGGGAAAGATTCATGCTGGAAAAGTAGTTGTAGTTAACGTGGATGGCACTGCCGCCGGATTCGCCCTCATGACGTTGGCTGACAAGCCATGAAGAGGGCACTACGATACTGAGCGACTGTGTTTCCTGCTGCCAGGCGAGACTAATCTGGCTATCACTGGCCGCCCAGTCATAACATTTTTGAGATCGTGCGGCATCAGGAACGCTCAGGCCCAGTTCTTCAAACAGCGCTGGAGTGAAACAAATCGCCCCCTGGTGAGTGACCTGTAATTGGAATGAACCGATAAAATCACCGTTAAGGCTGATATCTATCACATTCAATCCGGCAGGGATCTTGCCCAACCGATCCAGCTTTTCCAGTGCACTCTGGTCCAGGCCGTGGCGTTTTAACGTTTCAACGTCCCAGTCTTCAGGCGAGGTTTCACCCGATAAAGAAGCGGAAGGTGTTTCGTTGGCGGTGGCATTAGAGTTTAGCGCCACAAATATCAGACTGGCGGGCAGTAAAAAAATGAGCTTCCACATTATTCCATTTCATTTGGTAATGAGTGCAGTAAATTTCCTTTTACCGCCGGGGTCAATGTGTCACCGACATTTCAACATTGCCGGTGTCGAAGCCATATTTCGACACGGTTTCAATACTGACCTTCTGCGTGCCAGTGAGCTGTGCGGCTTCTTTCACCATCACGGGCACCGTCTGCTGCGGCAGAACATAGGTTTTGGTCAGCAGTGCGTTTTTCCCCTGTGGAAGCAGCTTGATTTGTTGTGACAGCCTGACCACATAGGGACTGGGATTGTGTACCGTCAGCTTATTGCCGTTGAGGTTCCAGACCAGTGCTTTCCATGGATCGGCGCTCATGGCTAATCCTTGTGGATGAATAATCACTGGAATATTTTGGCGAATATTAACGTCAATTCTGTTTTCATCATTGCCTGTTTTCGGCCGGATGCCTTCGAAGGTGACACGCTTCAGATGCTCAACCTGGAGTGGGCGGTCGCTATTAAGAATAAAACGCACCAGCTGGGTTTTCCCGGCTTCCAGGCGCATGACGGGCTGAGTGGCATACAATTTGGGCTGCGGATCGTCAGGTAAATCGTGAATTTTGACATACAGCAGTTCTGTCTGATCGTCAGTATTGGTGACATTGATGCTGCCGCCGCCATCCTTTTCAAGAATAAACAGCATGGGGGTTTCTGGTTTCATGGTGGCGTAAGACGCTGCTGTCCAGGAGCAGCAGAGTAGAGCCAGTGTGGTCAGGGTAAAGGAGCGCATGGTACCTCTGTAACAAGAACGGAGTGCTACGGGTTGTAACACTCCGGTATTTAGGTGAAATTAATCTGGGATTACAGGTAAACCAGATCGTAAGTCGCTTCACCTTTGATATCGATTCTTTCAGAGGTTTTCAGCTTGGATGCCGGGGAAATAAACGGGGTGAATTCCAGCCCGATGGTATGGCTTTTACCCATAACAGGCGCATTGCTTTTATCCCCTGTTGTCCAGGAGTACATCTTCTGGCCGGTACCTGAAATAAGGCGGCTGGTGTTATCAAAAGTACTCCAGACGTTAGACCCCACAGGAGCAACGATGAAATTGCTCACGCCAACCTGGTCTACATTTGTGCTATCGGTGTCGAGCTTCACCATATAACCGCCGATTACCGCGCCGTCAGAGGTTGCTCCCAGGCTGAAAATTTCGGGCACCTGTAAACCCATATAGAAAACCTGGCCCGCTTTTTCTGCCACATCGGTGGGTTGGATGGCAACGGCTGTGGCAGATGGGCAGTCAATCCTAATCTGCAGTTTTGATACGGGTAGGATTGTGTCTTTCGTCAGGTTCAGATTATCGGCTATCAATTTTCCTAACTTAATGCTCGTTGAACTGACCCCTTTACCAATATCGCATGACGCAGGAATAATCATGCCATCAACTTTTACAGTGAACTGTGATTTGCCTGCATTGGCCATGCCCGATGTTGCGATAGCGGCCAACAGAGACAGGCTCAGCGCGGTCTTTTTAAAATTCATGTGTGTATAGTCCTTATACGTTTTATTCATGAAGAAAATACTCTCCTGTGAGAGTAAGGGGAACGCTTAATACTTAATGCGGGTTTCCTTGAATTCCACTTTCACTTGGATATTCCCTTTTTAACCTAACATGCAGAAGGCAGGATTAAATGTCGCATGTTTGTTTTTTTTAACTTTATCAAAGGTTGTCTGATGTATTTTGGAGGCTTGTTTTTACATCTATTGATGTAGGGTTAACTAATCAAGTTAAAATAAAAATAGCAAATGAGATTTTTACAGATATACAATTTCAAACGTTGTCATTCCATCTATTTTTATTGCATCTGCCTGATTTAAATTGAAGATGAAAGGCTTCAGGATGATGTCAATATTAACCTGACGTGCGCTTCCTGGTGTTATCTGGCTACCCCAGGAGTAAATGTTTTCACCGGATGGAGTCAGCCTGAACTGCCCGGTGCGCCAGCTAACCCCTTCGTTATCTGAAACCAGCACGTTAGGTATAACTCTTCCGTCCATTCGCGAGTGTTCAGGGTCAATCAGGGCGAGATAGCCACCAATTGCCTGTCCTTTATTTGTCAGGCCAAGGCTGAAAATATCACGCTGCTGTTCACCCGCCAGCTGAACGTTGCCGGCATTCGGGGCAATGTCTCTTGCGCGAAAAGCAAACGAAGTCGCTCCCTGACATTGAATCATCAAGCCTAATTTTTTTTCGGGCAGTAGCGTTCTGCCCGAATGGGAGCTGCCCTGACCAGCGGCCAGATTTAACTTAATGCTTCCTGCGCTATTCATGCCGATATCGCATGAGCCGGGCATAATCTCGCCCTGCAACTTTATGGTTGTTTGGGAGGATGCGAATATCTCATTAGAGCCTAATGCAAGCAGTATCATCACGGTAAGGGTGAGAGGTGATCTGATTTTTTTCATGCATAGTCCATTATTTATGATGTGTGATAGCAGCCTGACTCGTTATCCTTGAGTGGTAATTGCTGCCTCGATTATACACAGTGCCGTGTTTAATAAAAGTTTGTCTTTATAGTAAAATCTTTATTTGCGTGTTTACTCTTGTTGTTTCAATATGTGATTTTTTTGGAGCGATCGTTATTAATATATATTTCTTAACTGGAAATATATCACTTAATGGGTGTTAATTATCACTCTAATGGTGTGTTCAAAAAGCAATCAGTTGCGGGCGCAAGAAAATCAGTAAGTATGTTTTTCTTTTGCCAGTTAAAAGGGTATAAATGGGGTCGTATAATTTTACAATTTTGAGGAAAAGCATGCGTATTCACGTACTGGGATTCTCGGCGCTCGCGCTGCTGCTGGCAGGCTGTAGTTCATCCAACACACTGAGTTCAGCTGGCGAGCGTGTCACCTTTACCGATCAGCAACCAGCAAGTAGCTGCCAGCTGCTGGGCAACGTGACTGGCGCACAAAGTAACTGGTTCTCAGGTTCCGGTGGCGAAGGCAGTTCACTGCGCGGCGCAGCCAACGATCTGCGTAATCGTGCGGCAGAGATGGGCGGTAACGTCATTTATGGTGCCACCAGTCCAACCCAGAACATCTGGTCTAACTTTGCACCGCTCGACAGCAAAATGAGTGGTCAGGTGTATAAGTGCTCATGATCGTTATGGCCTGATGGGCATTCTGACGATGAATAAAAAAGGGTGGCTTTAAGCGCACCCTTTTTTATTGCTGCAATGCCGCCGCATCTATTCCTGACGTAACTGTAAATCGAGAGGCGTTTTGCTCGGCTCACCCCCAATCTCCCGCGCCAGTTTCGGTACCATATAACCCGAAACCTTACCTAACAGTTCACGCACAATGGCGCGTGCGCGCTGGTCATCAACGTAGAAATGCGCTGCGCCTTGCACCTTATCCAGCACATGCAGGTAATAAGGAAGTATCCCGGCATCAAACAGCGCATTGCTCAGTGCGGCCAGCGTGGTGGCATCATCGTTAATGCCCCGTAGCAGCACGCTCTGATTCAGCAGCGTCACACCCGCACGTTTTAGCATACGCATACCATGGCGCAGGTCGTCGTCGATCTCTTGCGCGTGGTTGATATGGGTGACCATCAGCGTTTGCAGGCGTGACTGTGCAAGCCGTTGGCACAGCGCTTCGGTGATGCGTTTAGGGATCACCACCGGCAGACGGCTGTGGATGCGCAGGCGCTTAATATGTGGAATTTGTTCCAGTTCTGCGATCAGCCAGTCCAGCTCGTGATCCTTTGCCATCAGCGGATCGCCGCCGGAGAAAATAATCTCATCCAGTTCTGGCTGTTGTCGGATATACTCCAGGGCTTGCTGCCAGTTGCGTTTATTGCCCTGGTTATCAGAGTACGGAAAATGGCGGCGAAAACAGTAACGGCAATTGACGGCACAGCCGCCTTTGACCAGCAATAACGCACGATTACGATATTTATGTAACAGACCCGGCACCACACTGCTCTGCTCATCCAGCGGATCGGTACTGTAACCCGGTGCATCAACGAACTCCTGCTGCGAGGTAATAACCTGTAGCAGCAGAGGATCCTGCGGATCGCCTTTGCGCATGCGTGCAGCAAAGGCCCGGGGGACGCGCAGGGCGAAAAGACGCCGTGCGTCATGGCCTGAAACCAGATCAGGGTGATGGTGCAACGCTAAAAGTTGCAGTAATTCATTCGGATCAGTGATTACATCGGCAAGTTGATGCAACCATTCTTCTCGCACAGGGGTATTTAGGGTTACAATGTGTGCCATTTTTTTGGCTAAGTACCAGTAATAAATTGTAGAGGGCCTTTATGGCGACTTATTCTAGCAACGATTTCCGTCCCGGTCTTAAAATCATGTTCGAAGGCGAGCCTTATGCCATCGAATCAAGCGAGTTTGTTAAGCCGGGTAAAGGCCAGGCATTCGCACGCGTAAAAATGCGTCGTCTGTTGACCGGAACGCGTGTTGAGAAAACTTTTAAATCTACCGACTCCGCTGAAGGCGCTGATGTAGTAGATACTAACCTGAACTACCTGTACAACGACGGCGAGTTCTACCACTTCATGCACCCGGAAAGCTTCGAACAGCATCCTGTTGAAGAGAAAACCGTGGGCGATGCAGCAAAATGGCTGCTCGACAACGCTGAGTGTATCGTGACCCTGTGGAACGGCAAACCGATCCAGGTGTTACCACCGAACTTCGTTGAGCTGGAAATCACGGATACTGATCCGGGCCTGAAAGGTGATACCGCAGGGACTGGCGGCAAGCCAGCGACACTGTCTACCGGTGCGGTAGTGAAAGTGCCACTGTTCGTGCAGATTGGCGAAGTGATCAAAGTTGATACCCGTTCTGGCGAATACGTTTCACGCGTAAAATAAGCCCGAACCAGTGAGGGCCTGCCCGTCAGGCCCTTATCCTTGACGATGTGAGTTTAAGTATATGTTGAAATTCATAGCTGTTGCATTGTTGATGACCTGCGCGCTCAGCGCCTGTAATACCTTCCACGGCTTTGGCGAAGATGTGCAGCATCTCGGCGGTGCCATCACCGACGCAGCCAATAAGTAACGTCTTCTGGTCTGAAAAATTCCCTTTTTGCTTTGCCATACAGGCAAGCGCATAAATTACAGCTATGCTTACATCGCTGTGCTTTATCTCTAATTAAAAGGAAATTGCTATGAAGAAAAGTATTGTTGCCCTTCTTTCTGTTCTGGTGCTCTCTTCCGTACTCTCTGCCTGTAATACCACGCGCGGCGTGGGTGAAGATGTTGAGGCGGGTGGTAAGGCAATTCAGAAAAGCACGAATTAATCTGTGTGAAAGGCCGGTGCGGTGCACCGGCGATAGCCTTGTTAGCGCTGATTAACCCAAATCAGTTTATCCACGGCAAAGCCTGCTCCGCGTGCTTTAGCCAGTAACTCTGTTTTTACCCCGTCTTCCAGCTGCGGCGTCCGCGATAAAATCCACAGATAGTCCCGATTCGGCCCGCACACCAGCGCGTGCTGGTAATCGTTATCCAGCGCAATCACGTTATAGCCGCCATAAAACGGTCCGAAGAATGACACTTTGAGTGCGGCCAGATCAGAAGGGCCGGTAAAATAGGCTTTACCTACACTCTCCTGCCAGCGCTGTTTGCGCGTATTAAAGCCGCGGTTAACCACTTTCAGCCCGCCATCGTCGCGTTTGCTGTAGGTGGCCGTCACCTGCTCCAGGCCACGTTCAAAACGGTGGTCCAGGCGCGCAATCTCATACCAGCTTCCAAGATAGCGTTCGGCATTGAATCCAGAAATGGGGGTAACGCCTTGCGGCGGGGTGGTAGAGCAGGCAACCGAGAGCAGCGCCCCGGCACCTGCGGTGAACATTTTCCATAGCGACATATAAATAAGCCATTCCTTAATGATCGAATGGCTTGAGTATAGGTTTACACGGCGATCACGCCAATTAATGCTACTACGCTTAACAGCGAGGCAATGCCGTAGCACAGCAACTTGCTGGCAGGGATATGCAGTTTCAGGTCATGCAGGCTATGGTGCAGGCGGTGCAGTGCGCACCACAGTGGCATCACAATCACCAGCAGCAGGATGACTCGGCCAGGCAGTGACTGAGCAAATCCCAGAACCCGCTCATAGCTGAACGTCTCTGCCGGTGCCCAGCCTAGCGGCAGCAACAAGCCGACCAGCAGAACGATCACCGGGCTGACCAATGCAGCCCACATGCCCCCGGCACCAAACAGGCCCCAGAAGATGGGCTCATCAGAACGTTGCGGTTGTGTGTTCATTATCACTCCTTAAGCCAGCAGCGACACGGCCAGTACAACGCCGCTTAAAATAATCATCACGATCCATAGCCCTTTAATGATCGGTTCCGGCGGCAGCTTCTCCCCTTTAACGATAATAATTTGTGCTTTTGGGGCCAGGTCAAACCAGGTTTTGCTGTGATGCAAGGCGGCGACGAGTGCCACCAGATTCAGTAGCAGGACGATGGGGTTCTGCAGGAAGGTGACAAAACCTTCCCAGCTTTCCTGCCCCATCTTCAGAGCAAACAGGCCGATAATCAGCTCAATACTGAACCACAGTGCGGGAATGGCGGTGCCTTCACGCAGCATATACAGACGGTAGAACGGCAGCGACTGCCACCAGCTTCCTGACATAGGACGGATATACGCATTACGTTTCGAGGTCATTTACAGCCTCCTTAATGGGGTTTCAGGGTGGCGATCAGGAAGTCTTTACTGCTCTCCACTTTGCCCTGCTGGATAGCCGCCGCCGGGTCGACGTGTTTCGGGCATACTTCGGAGCAGAAGCCGACAAAGGTACAGCTCCAGACGCCATTAATGCCGTTAAGCTGCGGCATACGCTGTGCTTTACCCCGGTCACGGCTGTCGAGGTTATAGCGGTGGGCGAGGGTGATCGCCGCAGGGCCAATAAATTCAGGGTTCAGGCCAAACTGTGGGCAGGCGGCATAGCACAGACCGCAGTTAATACAGCCGGAAAACTGATGATATTTCGCCATCTGCGCCGGGGTTTGCAGGCCCGGGCCTTCACTGGCCTCCCGCGGGTTACCAATCACCCAAGGCTTAATCGCCTCCAGACTTTCCATAAAGTGAGTCATATCCACCACCAGATCGCGTTCGATCGGGAAGTTTGCCAGTGGTTCTACTTTGACGCCGGCCGGGTAATCGCGCAGGAAGGTTTTGCACGCCAGTTTGGGGACACCATTCACCATCATCCCGCAAGAACCACAAATCGCCATACGACATGACCAGCGATACGACAGATCAAAAGCCAGGTTGTCTTTGATATAGCCGAGGGCATCAAGCAGCGAGGTGGTTTCATCCCAGGGAACGTCAAAAATCTCGTTACGCGGGACGCGGTCTGTCTCCGGGTTGTAGCGCATAATGTTGATTTGACGGTTTTTGCTCTCACTCATGACCAGGCTCCTTGTGGGTGCTGCCCTCAGAGGCCGCGCCATACACGCGCGCAGCAGGCGGCAGATGGGTAATGGTCACCGGATCGTAAGCGACCGAAGGCGCTCCCTTCGGGTTGAAGAAGGTCAGGGTATGCGCCAGGAAGTGTTCGTCGTCGCGTGTGGTGCAGCCTTCATCCAGCCGCTGATGTGCGCCGCGAGACTCTTTACGTTGAATGGCTGAATGCGCCATACACTCCGCCACATCCAGCCCGTGGGCCAGTTCAACGGCGTACAGCAGTTCGGTATTGAACACGCTGGAGGTGTCGGTCACACGCAGGTTAGAAAAACGCTGCTTCAGCTCCGCCAGCTTATCGATGGTTTTTTGCATCAGCTCCGTGGTGCGGTAGATGCCGCAGCCTTCTTCCATCGCCATGCCCATTTCATCACGCAGCGTGGCCGCATTTTCGCTGCCCTGCTGATTCACCAACCCGTGCAGTCGTTTTTCAATGTCGTTGCGCTGAGCGCTGAGTGCGGCATCCCGCACCGGATGTGGCTGGGAAGCGCGCTGTGCGGCTTGCTCGCCCGCCAGGCGCCCAAACACCACCAGTTCTGCCAGCGAGTTAGAGCCGAGGCGGTTCGCCCCGTGCAGTCCAACGGAGGAACATTCACCCACGGCAAACAGACCCTGGATACGCGTTTCACACTCGGCGTTGGTTTCAATGCCGCCCATGGTGTAGTGCGCGGTCGGACGCACCGGGATCGGAGCCGTAATCGGGTCCACGCCGACATAGGCTTTGCTCAGTTCGCAGATAAACGGCAGACGTTCGCGCAGTTTTTTCTCACCGAGGTGGCGCAGATCGAGATAGACGACATCCCCGCGTGGTGTGGCGATGGTGCGCCCTGCACGCCATTCGTGCCAGAAAGCCTGGGAAACCTTGTCGCGCGGGCCCAGCTCCATATATTTGTTTTTTGGCTCCCCGAGTGGAGTTTCCGGCCCCATGCCGTAATCCTGCAGGTAACGGTAACCGTCTTTATTGACCAGAATACCGCCCTCACCACGGCAGCCTTCCGTCATCAGAATGCCGGAACCCGGCAGGCCGGTGGGATGGTACTGAACAAACTCCATATCGCGCAGTGGGACGCCGTGGCGAAACGCCATGCCCATACCATCGCCGGTGACAATGCCGCCATTGGTGTTGTAGCGATAGACGCGGCCCGCGCCGCCGGTCGCGAGGATCACTGACTGTGCGCGTACTTCCAGCAGCGTGCCTTCCATCATGTTGATCGCGACCAGGCCGTGCGCCACGCCATCGTCCACCAGCAGGTCGAGGACGAAATGCTCATCAAGGCGTTGGATTTGCGGGTATTTCAGCGAGGTTTGAAACAGGGTGTGCAGCATATGGAAGCCGGTTTTATCGGCGGCAAACCAGGTGCGTTCAATCTTCATTCCGCCAAAACGACGGACGTTGATGGAGCCATCTTCTTTGCGGCTCCACGGGCAGCCCCACTGCTCCATTTGCGCCATTTCCTGCGGGCAGTGCTGAACAAAGTAGTCCACCACGGGTTGTTCGCACAGCCAGTCGCCCCCGGCAACGGTATCGTGAAAATGAGAATCGAAACTGTCCTGCTCTTGAGTGACGGCGGCGGCACCGCCTTCGGCGGCCACAGTGTGGCTGCGCATCGGATAGACTTTGGAGATCAGAGCAATCTTCAATCGCGGGTTGGCTTCTGCGGCGGCAATCGCAGCACGCAGCCCGGCTCCACCAGCACCAACAATGACTAAATCGGCATTCAGGGTTTGCACAATTTTCTCCCTTATACCCTGCATACGTCGCGCAACATGTGTGTTGCCTGTTTTTCTGCCACGCGAACCATGGTGGGTATTTTGTGTTTGAGATTTTTCCAGAGGCAAAGCGGGTGGCTCTACCCGACAGTCGCGGCCCAGTATAAGGGGGTTAAAATGGCGCCAATTTGATGTGTTCGGGCATTTCGGCGGGTAAGTGATAAAAACCCTTCACTTTCTGTGGAAAGCGTGTTGCTGGTTTTTTCGACGTAGAATTGTGTGTTGCGGCCCGGACAGGTAGACTTCTTGCCCCTACTGACTTTGGAGTAAAAAAGATGAGCGATTCGGCTAGCTGGCAGCCAAGTGCATCTATCGCCAATTTATTAAAGCGTGCGGCGATCATGGCTGAAATCCGGCGTTTCTTTGCCGATCGTGGCGTACTGGAAGTGGAAACCCCGGCCATGAGCCAGGCGACGGTGACCGATGTGCATCTGTTCCCATTCCAGACCCGGTTTGTTGGCCCAGGTGCCGCTGCCGGTATCGATCTTTATCTGATGACCAGCCCTGAATACCATATGAAGCGTCTGCTGGCCGCAGGCAGCGGGCCGATTTTCCAGCTGTGTCGCAGTTTCCGTAATGAAGAGATGGGGCGCCACCATAATCCCGAATTTACTATGCTGGAATGGTATCGCCCGCACTACGATATGTACCGCCTGATGAACGAGGTGGACGATCTGCTGCAACAGGTGCTGGAGTGTGCTCCGGCCGAGACGCTTTCCTACCAGCAGGCGTTTATTCGTCATCTGGAGATTGACCCGCTGTCTGCTGACAAAGCGCAGTTGCGCGAAGCTGCTGAAAAACTGGGCGCTGGCGATCTCGCCCATCGTGAAGAAGATCGCGATACGCTGCTTCAACTGTTGTTTATGCTGGGTGTGGAACCTGAAATCGGTAAAGAGAAACCGGCGTTCGTCTATCACTTTCCGGCCAGTCAGGCGGCGCTGGCAGAGATCAGTACGGAAGATCATCGCGTGGCCGAGCGTTTCGAGGTCTATTTCAAAGGTATTGAGCTGGCGAATGGTTTCCGTGAACTGACCGACAGCCGTGAACAGCGTCTGCGTTTTGAGCAGGATAACCGTAAGCGTGCGGCTGCGGGTCTGCCCGTGCAGCCGATTGATACCCACCTGTTGGATGCGCTGGCGCACGGTATGCCGGAGTGTTCCGGTGTGGCATTAGGGGTTGATCGTATTGTGATGCTGGCACTGAAAGCAGAGCAGCTCAGTGATGTGATCGCGTTCACCGTCGACCGTTGTTAATTCCTCGGCGGGGTGAAACGGGCTGACCGAAAAACGAGGTCAGCCCTTGGGTGTCGGGGGCGATTATTTTTTCCGATCGCCCCGTGGTTCAGATTCTTATAACCCGCCCGATTTGTAGTTTCTTGCCGCTGGTGCGCCGTTGCTGGCCGGGGTTTTACGCCCAATAGTTTCCATACGAACCTGGAACGGTGGGAACGGCATTTCCAGCCCGTGTTCCTGATAGCCACGCAGGATCAACTGATGCAGCTCATGGCGCAGCGGCATACGGTGCCCCATTTCTGCCGCGTGAATGCGCAGCTCAAACAGCTGAATACCCTGCTGTAAATCCACCAGGAACGCTTCCGGCTGCGGTGTATCCAGCACGTAGCTGCAACGCTGTGCAGCCGTCAGCAGGACGTTGGTCACTTCTTCGCTGTTGGCTTCAGCCGGTGCCGGGATCGTCAGCACTACGCGGGTGACGGAGTCCGACAGCGACCAGTTGATAAACTGTTCAGTGATAAAGGCCTTATTCGGCACGATAATTTCTTTGCGATCCCAGTCCGTAATCGTCGTGGCACGGGTGTTAATCCGCGTGATGCTGCCGGTGAGTTCGCGGATCGTGACGGTATCCCCGATGCGGATCGGTTTCTCAAACAGGATGATCAGACCAGAGATAAAATTGGCGAAGATCTCCTGCAGCCCAAAGCCCAGCCCCACGGTTAAACCGGCGACCAGCCACTGTAATTTCGACCAGTCGATACCAATCAGCGAGAACCCCGCCAGGCCGCCAATCAGAATCAGCAGATATTTCGTCAGGGTGGTGATCGCATAACCGGTCCCTGGCGTCAGGCTAAGGTGTTGCAGCAGCGCCAGCTCCAGCAGGGCAGGCATATTGCGCACCAACTGGGTGGTAATGATCAGCACCAGGACTGCGATCATCACCGATCCGAGCGTGATCGGTTGCAGGCTTTCGACGCCCTGAACGGTGGTGCTGACATCCCACAAGCGGATATTTTCCAGGAAACCAAAGGCGGAGTGAATCTCTGACCAGAGCACAATCACGGAGACCAGCGCAATCAGCGTCAGGATTGAGCGTACCAGGCGTAATGACTGTGCGCTGATGGCATCAAGGTCAATGACCGGCTCTTCCACATCCACGCTATCGACGGCGGTCTGTTGTGCCGCCACTTCTTCTTCGCCGCGTGCACGCTGAGCAAGGATTTCAGCACGGCGCTGACGGGCGCGATCAAAAGCGATGCGTCGCCGCTGGATCAGCATCCAGCGGCGGATAATATGGTAAATCACCAGCAGCAGGAACCAGATGGCCACCGAGGTTTCCAGACGTGCCAGCAGAGCCTGCGCGGTGGCCAGATAGCCGATGCAGGAAGCCAGTGCCGCCACCATCGGAATGGCGATCATCGCATTCCACAGCACGTTATTAATAAAGTTCTCACCGTTGCCCTCCTTGTCGAGGTGCAGCGGGATACCGGCACGCTTCAGGCTGACGGTCACCATGCTGAGCGCACCACAAATCAGGATAAAACACAGACGCCCGAGGGTGGCTGAGAATTGACGATCTTCGAGATTATCGAAGGCGATCAGCATCATCATCAGCGGCACGACCAGGCCGATGCACAGCGTGTAGAAACGCATAGCGCGTGCCACGCGGGTTTGTGGCCAGCGGAAATGGACGATAAACAGACCCTGCGGGCGGGCAAACGTATTACTGACCATAAAGGCCCACAGCAGCGGTACGCTGGCGGTCACGCCGTCACCGATGGCGATGGCGATAGGATAGGGCCAGGCATGCTGTAAACCGTAACCCAGTGCCGCCCACAGCACCGGCAGCGGTAACGCCACCAGAATCGACCAGAACACGGTACGCAGTGTCAGGCTGAAATGATCCTGGGTGACTTTGCCGACCTTGCTGGAGGCGCGTTCAAGGAATTTACGGAAATGGCGGCGCGAGCTGATACTGAAGCCGACCAGCAGCATCGCGCCCAGCAGAGGCAGCACGGTTTCGCGGCTGGTGACCATCATCACCATTGCGCCACCCAGCTGGCCCAGGGTATCCAGCGACAGCAGACGGTGCAGGTCGCGCGCCAGATCAAGCGGGTAGCTGAAGTCCACCGGGCTGACATCGGCCGTCCAGAACAGATAGCGGTGCGTGGCTTCTTTCACTTCATTTAGCGCATCCACCAGCTGGCTGTTACCGACTTTTAGCTTGGTCACGCCAAGGATCAGGTTATCGCAGCCGGAGAGCAGGGAGGTGAGCAGTTCGCGTTGGGTTTTCAGCTGCGCATCCAGAATGCGTCGCTGTTCTGCGGTCAGATTGCTGTTGTCATCCTGGCGCAGCTGAAGCAGCGATTTCTGACGTTCCAGCAGGTCTTCATAATAGAGACGCTGGACGCGCAGCTGGGCCATTTCGTTATCCAGCTGCTGAGGTTTTGGCATATCTGGCAGACGAGCCACCTGCGCACGCAGCGCTTCGCCCAGCACATTGGATACGCCCAGCCATTGCGACTGTTCACGGATGGTGCTCAGTGCCTGACGAACCTGGATGGTCTGATTGGCGGCGGTGCGCTGCTGCGACGCCACCAGATCCATACGCTGCGCCTGCTGATTCAGTGCGCTGGACAGTTCACGGTTAACGCGGAACTGTTCGGTGATGCCTTTGGGCATATCACCGCTGTTTTCCGCCAACTGTTCTGTGCGGGCCAGCGCCATTTCAGCTTCACGCTGGCGCAGGCTGTTCAGCTGGTTACGTAAATCCTGTAGGTAGGCATCCAGGCTGGCGGCTTTACGCTGGTGTACTTCGGCACGCATACGCGCCAGTTCCTGGCGATTGTTAGCCGACAACTGTGCCAGTTCGAGTTCATCGACCCGGGCTTTTTGTGCCGCAGACTCAGCCTGACGCTGTGCCAGCTGTGCCTGACCCAGCGGTGTGGTCGGGGCGGGTTGCCCCTGTAAACGGCGTTCGATCTCATTCAGCGCCCGGCGGGCTTCTGTTTGTTGCTGCGGTAACTGGGAAAGTGAATCACTGATTTCGCGTGCGCGATCCTGCTCCTGCTGAACCTGGCGGCTCTCTTCCAGCAACTGGCTGCTGACCTGTAAGATCTCCTGATCAAGGTCAGCGGCACTCATGTTGCTGCGCAAAGGCTTGCTGCTGTCCGTCAGCGTGACGACCTGCTGACGTAACTCGCGGGAAAGTTTAGGAAAATCGTCAATGACCTGCTGGTAATCCTGAGTGAGGTTGAGCGAGTTTTGACGCTCGTCCAGCCAGGTTAGCGTGGATTGCAGGGCATCGACGATAGCCGTCTGATTCGCCGACGTCTTGTCTGACTTCGCCTCTTCCAGCTGCTGTTTGATCAGCGATGCATCCGGTGCGCTGGCGGCATAAACCGGCTGGAGTAAGCTCCAGCCTAATAAAAAAGTGAGAATCAGACGTGACATGGCAATTCGCTATGGATGGTGGAGGACGTCTTCCGCACTTTCTTTCTGCAGTGCGATGGCCAGCGTGGCGCCAAGACGGGTTTTACTTTCTGCCGCCAGGCTTTCAGCCAGCTTCACTTTGCCTGGTGCGAACAGGTTGATGACGGTAGATCCCAGTTTGAAACGGCCCATTTCCTGGCCTTTCAACAACACGACAGAACCTTCGGCATCGGCACCTGGCCAGCTCCAGCGTTTGATCACTCCTTCACGGGGTGGCGTAACGGTGCCGGACCATACGGTTTCAATACTGCCCACGATGGTTGCACCCACCAGAATCTGCGCCATTGGTCCAAATTCAGTATCAAACAGACAGATGACGCGTTCATTACGCGCAAACAGGTTGGGAATGTTCTGCGCGGTCAGTGGGTTCACGGAGTAGAGATCGCCCGGAACGTAGATCATTTCACGCAGGATACCATTACACGGCATATGGACACGGTGGTAGTCACGCGGTGCGAGGTACGTGGTGACAAACTCGCCATCACGGAACATATCGGTCATCGCGGCGTTGCCTGCCAGCAGTGCTTCCAGCGAATAGGTATGGCCTTTGGCCTGGAAAATCTGCTCACCTTCAATATGGCCGAGCTGGCTGATAGCACCATCTGCAGGCAGGATCAGCAGGTTCGGGTCCGTTTCAATCGGACGCGCATCGTCACGCAGCGGGCGGACGAAAAAGTCGTTAAAGGTGCGATAGCTGGCGGTATCAGGCTTCTGCGCCTCTTTCATATCCACTTTGTAGTACCAGACAAAAGCATCAATCACTGCTTTGGTCAGCCATCCACCGCGCTTGCTGGCACCCCAGCCGGCCAGTTCAGTCAGGGCTTTTTTAGGCAGTAAGTTATTCAGGCCGAGTTTAATACGATCTAACACGTTAGCCTCCTGGCTCAAATCAGACGGGTATAGCGCTTTAAAATAAAAGGGGGCGGATTGTAGCAGCGCCCGGAGGTTTAGGCTATTGCCTGACTCTCAGGGCGGCTGCAGGTGGTTCACGCCACGCGGGCAGGTGCAATCAGTTTTTGTCCGTGGTGAAGCGACGGGTTTTACCCTGCACTTCAGACATGGTTTCCAGAATCAGGTGATAGTTAACGAAACGCGATTCGTTGATCTCACCTTTATCCACCGCTTCGCGAATCGCGCAGCCGGGATCGTTGTCATGTTTACAGTCACGGAATTTGCATCCACCCAGATAGTCACGGAATTCGACAAATCCTTGCGTGATTTGTTCCGGCTCCAGATGCCACAAACCAAATTCACGTACGCCTGGGGAGTCAATCACATCACCGCCTTGCGGGAAGTGATAGAGACGGGAGGCGGTGGTGGTGTGCTGACCCAGGCCTGAGTTATCTGAGACGTCATTGGTGAGGATCTCAGCATGGCTCAGTTCCAGCCCCAGCAGAGCGTTCAGCAGGCTGGATTTCCCCACGCCAGACTGCCCGGCGAAGATGCTGATACGATCGGTCAGTGCCTGCTCCAGTTCAACCAGCCCCTCTTTACGATGGCTGGATACCATCAGCACGTTGTAGCCAATATGACGATAGATATCCATTTGCTCATCAACAAAGGCACGGCCTTCATCATCCAGCAAATCGGTTTTATTCAGTACCAGCAATGGCTCAACGCCCAGCGTCTCACAGGCCACCAGATAGCGGTCAATGATGTTCAGCGACAGTTCCGGCAAAATAGCCGAGACCACCACAATCTGATTGATGTTGGCCGCAATGGGCTTCACGCCGTCATAGAAATCAGGACGGGTCAGTACCGAGGTACGTTCATGAACGGCTTCAACAATACCTTTAACGGTGGCACCGCCTTCAACGCCTGGACGCCAGCGCACACGGTCACCGGTCACCAGCGAACGAATGGTGCGGCGGATGTTACAACGGTGAACGGAACCATCCGCATCTTCCACATCAGCATGCATACCAAAACGGCTGATCACCACGCCATCGCGAACTTCACCGAACAGATTGTCATCTGGCTCAGGTTTATCAGCACGCTGCTTCAGGCGACGATCGTGGTTGGCACTTACGCGACGTTGCTGACCCTTGGATAGTTTGTTTTTAGTCACTGTTCCTCACACCGGTTTTGCATATTTCGCCCTGACAGGGCAAAAGGACTATCATACACGCTACTTAACCCTGCAGCCCTATACTCTGCATCATTCGAGTATACATTGTGAGACGTACTATGACTGCCAATGCCAACAACCTGATTTGGATTGACCTTGAAATGACCGGGCTGGACCCGGAGCAGGACCGTATTATTGAGATCGCCACACTGGTGACCGATGCCGATCTGAATATCCTGGCGGAAGGGCCGGTACTTGCTGTCCACCAGTCCGATGCCCAACTGGCGTTAATGGACGAGTGGAATGTGCGCACGCACACCAACAGCGGCCTGGTCGAGCGTGTTAAAGCCAGTCAGTACGATGAAGAAGCCGCCGTGCAGGCCACGATTGCGTTCCTGAAAGAGTGGGTGCCCATCAACAGTTCTCCGATCTGTGGCAACAGCATTGGCCAGGATCGCCGCTTCCTGTTCAAATATATGCCGGAACTGGAAGCCTACTTCCACTATCGTTACCTGGATGTCAGCACGCTGAAAGAGCTGGCGCGTCGCTGGAAACCGGAGATCCTGCCAGGGTTCAAAAAGCAGGGCACCCACCAGGCAATGGACGATATCCGCGAGTCCGTGGCAGAACTGGCCTATTACCGCGAGCATTTCATTCAGCTGTGATGTTTTAACGATCTGGATGAAAAAGGGGGAAACCCCGATAAATGGCTCAAAAATGCCGATTAAATCAGCGCAATGACGTTTTAATCGGCAGTCGGAAGAAAAAAAACAAAAAATGTTAGTGGCAGGGTTGCGAGGAGAGAGAATTCTCGTATAATGCGCACCCCGTACCGGTGAAGAATTTTCATCGTTACCCAGAGCGGGAATAGCTCAGTTGGTAGAGCACGACCTTGCCAAGGTCGGGGTCGCGAGTTCGAGTCTCGTTTCCCGCTCCAATTTTTAAAGCAGTAAAGCACCACCCAAGCGGGAATAGCTCAGTTGGTAGAGCACGACCTTGCCAAGGTCGGGGTCGCGAGTTCGAGTCTCGTTTCCCGCTCCAAAATTTTGATTGCAGACAAGATGTATCGTCTACAACCTGTAGAAAAAGAGCCGAAAGGCTCTTTTTTTATGCCTGAAGATAAGCCATGCCTTTCCTGCAGTGGTCAGCGAATGCCGCCGTGCAGGGTACTTATGTGCGAAAATTGTACAGGCCACGATCGGCATTAAATTTTTTTCACGCAAGTCTTGCCAGCATCAGCAAACGGGTCCATAATAGCGACCTCTCCTCCGGAAGGAAGAGTTAAAAGCTAAAACAATCAAGTAGTTATAAGATGTTTAGCGCAGAAATTCAGCAGTACTCCTAAGCGGGAATAGCTCAGTTGGTAGAGCACGACCTTGCCAAGGTCGGGGTCGCGAGTTCGAGTCTCGTTTCCCGCTCCAAATAAAAATCTTTCTCAATTGCCTTCCAAATTATCCACAGCGCTAAGCGCAGTGCGGTAGCCCGTTTTTACATGGGCCAAAAATGTTTTAAACAGACTTATCCACAGCCTATGTTGTTGATCTTCGCGCGAGAAAAAACAGCCGCTAATTAGTTGTTATACGTAACTTGCTGTTTTATATATTATTGTGAATATTTCAAATTGTTATCTGGATCACTTGTGGTTTCTGTGACGGTTGAATGACAACGACTTTTTATTTTTATTCACAGCATGTGGAAAAGATTCCGCGTGGGTAATATTCCGTATGTTGTGCAATTAAGCATCACGCGGTAATCCCTTCTCAATGACGCGAACCAGACGTTTTTGCTGGTTGTTCTGAACGTCGACCCTGTTTTCTTCACGTCGTGCTAACTGGCAGCCAATAGCCCAGTCGATATGCTCATCCAGCATGTTGTTTTCGCCCCGTCGTGTTTCCAGCGCCGCCAGATGCTTTTCATCCCAGGGAGCGTTGCCCAGCGCTACCGCAATATTACGCAACCAGCGCAGATGACCAATACGTCGGATAGCCGATCCTTCCGTGATACGCAGAAATTTCGCTTCATCCCAGGCAAAAAGTTCGATCAACGGTGGAGCGTGTAACACCGCTCGCGGGCTAAAATCATCTTCATCGGTGAGCTGACCGTAGCGGTTCCACGGACAGATCAGCTGGCAGTCATCGCAACCATAAATACGATTTCCGATTAATGGACGAAACTCTTCCGGGATCGCGCCTTCTAACTCAATCGTGAGGTAGGAGATACAGCGGCGGGCATCAACGGTATAGGGTTCGACAATCGCACCCGTTGGGCAGGTGGTGATACAGGCCACGCAGCGCCCGCAGTTTTCTTCCACCGTTTGATCTACGGGTAATGGCAGGTCGATCAGTAATTCGCCAAGAAAAAACCACGACCCCGCTTCACGATTAAGGATCAGCGAGTGTTTGCCTGTCCAGCCCAGGCCCGCTTTGGCGGCCAGTGGGCGTTCCAGCAGCGGGGCAGAGTCGACAAAGGGTCGGAACTGGGCCTCGCTACAGTGTTCGCGGATCTTATCGCCGAGCTTTTTCAGTCGATTACGTAATACTTTGTGGTAATCGCGGCCAAGAGCATAACGGCTGACATAACCGAGGCGCGGATTTTTCAGCGTGCTGGCAAAGGCGGCTTTTGCCGGCAGATAATTCATCCGCACGCTGATCACCCGTAACGTGCCGGGAAGCAGTTCATGGGGACGGGCGCGCATCATGCCATGACGCGCCATCCAGTCCATTTCTCCGTGATATTGTTTATCCAGCCAGGCCTGAAGACGCGGCTCTTCCAGCGTTAAGTCGGTATCACAGATACCCACCTGCTGAAAGCCGAGGTCAAGACCCCACTGTTTAATATCCAGAGCGAGTTGATGGAAATCGAGAGGATGCGACATGAATGACCTGAACCAGCAAAAAGACCCGGTCAGTTTACCCTATTCTGTCTGGCCTGTGGAGGCGATAGCCAGGCTGGAGCGCGAGGGGGCGGACAATCTTGGCATCACCCTGTTCGAATTGATGCAGCGAGCGGGGGAGGCTGCCTTCAGTCTGCTGCGCCAGCAGTGGCCGCATGCGCAACACTGGGTGATTCTGTGCGGACCGGGTAACAACGGCGGTGACGGCTTTGTGGTGGCGCGCCTGGCGCAGGCGGCCGGTGTGGAAGTGGCCCTGATTGCGGTGGAGAGTGACAGCGCGCTGCCGGAGGAAGCTCGTCAGGCACGTGAAAACTGGCTGGCGGCCGGAGGCGTGATCCACGATGTCTCGTTTGCATGGCCAGAAAAGACAGATGTCATTGTTGATGCCCTGCTGGGTACCGGTCTCAATCGCCCTCCTGCTTTTCCCTATGACCGTCTTATTGAGCAGGCAAACCACCATACTGCGCCGGTTTTCTCTCTGGATATTCCTTCCGGGTTAGTGGCTGCTAACGGGACAGTGCCCGGAGTGGTAATAGATGCCCAACACACGCTGACATTTGTGGGGCTAAAACCAGGTTTGCTAACGGGTAAGGCGCGTGACCATGTCGGTCAGCTACATTGCCACAGTCTGAATCTTGATGCGTGGTTGCAGACCCGGTCTGCGCCCATCGCGCGTTACGATGCTCATCATCTGGCCGCCTGGCTGCCGCCTCGTCGTCCCACCTCGCACAAAGGGGATCACGGGCGACTGCTGGTTATCGGGGGCGATCATGGCACTGCCGGGGCCATTCGAATGACGGCTGAGGCCGCATTACGTTCGGGGTCAGGGCTGGTGCGAGTGCTTACTCACATTGAGAATGTTGGCCCGCTGTTGACTGCACGGCCCGAGCTGATGGTGCAGGAGATGACGGCAGAGACGCTGGATGCAGGCCTGGAATGGGCTGATGTCATTGTGATTGGCCCCGGTCTTGGCCAGGGTGAATGGGGTAAGAAAGCCTTGAAAAAGGTAGAAAATACTCAGAAAACGATGCTTTGGGACGCCGATGCGCTTAACCTGCTGGCAATCAGCCCCGATAAACGTCAAAATCGGGTTATTACGCCGCATCCCGGCGAAGCCGCAAGGCTCTTGAACACTAAAGTTAGCGATATTGAGAGTGACCGCTTACTGGCTGTACGGCGTCTGCAAAAGCGTTATGGTGGCGTTGTGGTACTGAAAGGTGCCGGGACGCTCATCGCCAGCGAGCAGGGCGAACTGGCGATTGCTGATGTCGGCAACGCCGGTATGGCCAGCGGGGGAATGGGAGATGTGTTATCTGGTATCATCGGCAGCCTGGCAGGGCAAAAGCTCTCACTGTACGATGCCGCCTGCGCAGGATGCGTAGTGCACGGAGCGGCGGCAGACGCAGTGGCGCAACGTCGCGGTACACGCGGAATGTTAGCCACCGATTTGTTCTCCGAGCTGTATCTGTTTGTCAATCCTGAGATCTCGAATACTAAAGAATGATGACCTGTGTAATTGCGTTGCCCGATGAGGCAGCAACCCTCGCATTGGGTGCCCGCCTGGCCCGCGCCTGTGATGGCGCGGCGACCCTCTATCTCTATGGCGATCTGGGGGCGGGTAAAACCACTTTCAGCCGCGGATTCTTGCAGGCACTCGGCCATCAGGGCAATGTGAAAAGCCCTACCTACACACTGGTTGAGCCCTATGTCCTGCCGGATCGCCGGGTTTATCATTTCGATCTGTACCGCTTGTCTGACCCGGAAGAACTGGAGTTTATGGGAATTCGTGATTACTTTGGCCCTGACAGCTTGTGTCTGGTCGAATGGCCGCAGCAGGGCGCGGGTGTTCTGCCCGAGCCGGATCTGGAACTGCACCTCAGTTATCAGGGGCATGCGCGCGAAGCCTTATTGCGTGCCTGCTCGCCTGCGGGTGAAGTGATGCTGGCGCGGATGACCGCTGAGCAGGGTGGCGCATGATGTTGCGATTGAAAGCCTGGTGTCTGCTGGCGCTGTTCTGCTGTTCATTTAGCTCACTGGCGGCAAATTTATCGGATATTAAAGTCTCGAACGGCAGTAACCAGGCGGAAGTGACCCTGAGCTTTGCCGGTCAGCCCGTCTATGCCTTTTTCCCGCTGCATAACCCGGACCGGGTGGTGCTGGATATTCGCCAGAGCGGGATTGTTCAAGGGCTGCCGCTGAATTTCAGCGGTGAAAATATTGTCAAACGCATTCGTTCCAGTACGGCGAAAGACAGCCAGAGTATCCGGCTTGTCTTTGAGCTCACCCAGCGTGGGAAAACGCGTGCGGTCACCCAGCGTAACGGCAATAATTACAACGTGGTGTTTACCATTACAGGTACGCAGCCTGCCGCACAAACCGCCAGTCCCAATGCGCCAGTCAGCAGTGTCTCCCGTTCACGTCCAGCCAGTCAGCCTGGGAAAAGCCCGTTTGATGCTAATCCGGTGACGTCGGTCAGCAGCGGCAATCAGGTCGCACGCCCGCGCAGCGCGGCCAGTAGCAACGATACGGTGATTGTGGCGATCGATGCCGGTCACGGTGGTCAGGACCCCGGTGCCATTGGCGGCGGTGGCTTGAAAGAGAAAAACGTCACCATTGCGATTGCGCGTAAGCTGAAAGAGCTGCTCAATGCCGACCCGATGTTTAAAGGGGTGATGACCCGCGACGGCGACTACTTTATCTCCGTGATGGGGCGTTCGGATGTGGCGCGTAAACAGAATGCGAATATGCTGGTTTCTATTCATGCTGACGCCGCACCTAACCGCTCAGCATCCGGGGCATCGGTCTGGGTGCTGTCGAACCGTCGTGCCAATAGTGAAATGGCTGGCTGGCTGGAGCAGCATGAGAAGCAATCAGAACTGTTGGGGGGGGCAGGTGACCTGTTAGCCAACAGCCAGGCCGATCCCTACCTGAGCCAGGCAGTGCTGGACTTACAGTTCGGCCATTCGCAGCGTGTCGGCTACGATGTGGCAGTGAAAGTGATTGCGCAGTTGCAACGCGTAGGCGCACTGCACAAACGCCGGCCGGAACATGCCAGCCTGGGCGTATTGCGCTCGCCGGATATTCCTTCTCTGCTGGTGGAAACCGGCTTTATCAGTAACCCTTCGGAGGAGCGACTGCTTGGCAGTAGCGCTTACCAGCAGAAGATTGCCGAGTCGATTTATAAAGGCCTGCGCAACTACTTCCTGGCGCACCCGCTACAATCGATCCCAAAGGAGGAAAACCGACCGTTGCAAGCCGCAACGGCGGTTGAAGTCGAGGCTAACCCGGCACCAACAGCGACCGAATACACTGGCGCAACGCAGCGCCATGTGGTGAAACGCGGTGAAACGTTATCCGGTATCGCCGCCAGCTACGGTGTCAGCATGTCGACACTGCGCTCCATGAACACCCTGAAAAAAGATGTGGTGTGGGTGGGACAGCGTCTGAAAGTGCCAGCAGGCAGTAAAACGGCCGCCATCGCCAGTGTGGCAAAAAGCAAAAAGCCGGCCCGGCATAAAGTGGTCCGTGGCGATTCGCTGACGGCGATTGCGGCGAAATATGGCGTTAGCCCGCAGGCTATCCAGCAGGCGAATAAGATGAAGTCTCAGAATGTGATGCTTGGCCAGACATTAAAAATTCCGGCGTCATAATCTCGTGCGGGGCATACCTCGCCCCTCCCCAGGGGGCAGGCATGCCTGGCCCTTTTCTAAGGATAAATCATGCCCATTCAGGTATTACCGCCACAACTTGCTAATCAGATTGCCGCTGGTGAAGTCGTTGAACGCCCGGCATCGGTGGTGAAAGAGCTGGTGGAAAATAGTCTGGATGCGGGCGCAACGCGCATTGATATCGATATCGAAAAAGGCGGCGCAAAGCTGATCCGCATTCGTGATAACGGTTGCGGCATTACTAAAGATGAGCTGGCGATGGCACTGGCGCGCCACGCCACCAGTAAGATCACGACGCTGGACGATCTGGAGGCGATTATCAGCCTCGGATTTCGTGGCGAGGCGCTGGCCAGTATCAGCTCGGTGTCGCGTCTGATCCTGACATCGCGAACGGAAGCGCAGAGCGAAGCCTGGCAAGCCTATGCCGAAGGGCGCGATCAGGCGGTGACCGTCAAACCGGCGGCGCACCCGGTAGGCACCACGCTGGAAGTGCTGGATTTGTTCTATAACACCCCGGCGCGCCGCAAATTCATGCGCACCGAAAAAACCGAATTTACCCACATTGATGAAGTGATCCGGCGTATCGCGCTGGCACGCTTTGATGTGGCGATCTCCCTCACCCACAACGGAAAGCTGGTGCGTCAGTATCGCGGCGTCAGTGATAGTACGCAGCGTGAGCGCCGTGTGGCGGCCATCTGCGGCACCGCTTTTATGACTCACGCCCTTGCCATTGAATGGCAGCACGGCGATCTGAGTTTACGCGGTTGGGTGGCTGACCCGGTGGGGTCAAAAGCGCTGACGGAATTACAATATTGCTATGTTAACGGCCGCATGATGCGTGACCGTTTGATCAATCACGCTATCCGTCAGGCCTATCAGGACAAACTGGGGGAGCAGCATCAGCCTGCTTATGTCCTGTATCTGGAAATTGACCCGCATCAGGTGGATGTCAACGTACATCCGGCGAAGCATGAGGTGCGTTTTCATCAGTCGCGCCTGGTGCATGACTTTATTTATCAAGGCGTGGTGAGTGTATTACAGGAAACCGGTGCTGAAACACTGCCTGAAATGTCCTCTGCCTCTGCCGAACGTTGGCAGCCGGAAAACCGCCAGGCGGCAGGGGGGAATCATTTTGCTGAACCTGCGCCGGCGACGCCACCGCGTGCTGCCCCGGCGGGAAATACCGGGAGCGGCGGCAATAGCTGGCAGCGGCAGGAGCCGCAGTATCAGAAACGTGAAGGTGCCGTCTATCAGCAACTATTGAACACCCCGGCACGCAGTGAAGAGCCGAGCCCCGTGGCGGTCGCCGCAAAAGAAGACAAACCGGCACCGTTGAGCGGGCATGTGCACAGCTTTGGGCGAGTGCTGACGGTAGTACGTGAACAGTATGCGCTGGTTGACGGAACATCGGGTGTGGCATTAATCGCGCTGGCAGTGGCAGAGCGCTGGCTGAAACAGACACAGCTGGAGCCCGGTAGCGAGGGGTTGAAACCTCAGCCGCTATTGATTCCGGTCCGATTGAAGCTGGAGAAGGCAGAGCGCGAGGCAGGTAACCGAAATGCTGCCTTATTGAGCGAGATGGGCATTGACCTGCTGTTTGACGCTCATCATGTGATGTTACGCGCCGTGCCTTTACCATTACGCCAACAAAATTTACAAAACTTGATTCCAGAAATGTTAGGGTATCTGGCCCGGCAGCAAGATGCTTCAGCGAGCCAGACAGCGCAGTGGTTAGCGCGCCAGTCGGTTTCTGAACATCAGCACTGGAATCACTCGCAGGCGATTACCTTGCTGGCTGAAGTCGAACGACTTTGCCCGCAGTTAGTGAAGTCGCCACCTTCTGGATTATTGCAATACATCGATATTGAATCGGCGATGAACGCCCTGAAGCATGAGTGAACAATCCATGGCTGGCCTGCCTAAGGCAATATTTTTGATGGGGCCTACGGCCTCCGGTAAAACCTCTCTGGCAATTGCATTGCGTCAGGCGTTACCGGTAGAGCTGATTAGTGTTGATTCAGCGCTGATCTACCGCGGGATGGATATTGGTACCGCCAAGCCATCCGCAGAAGAACTTGCGCTCGCGCCCCATCATTTGCTGGACATACGCGATCCGTCTGAGGCCTATTCGGCCGCAGAATTTCGGCGCGATGCACTGGCCGAAATGGCGGAAATTACCCGGCGGGGAAATATTCCGTTGCTTGTTGGAGGCACCATGCTCTATTACAAGGCGTTACTGGAAGGATTATCGCCGTTGCCCTCGGCCGATCCAGAGGTACGTCAGCGTATTGAGCAGATGGCGAACGAAGAAGGCTGGGAAGCCCTTCATCGCCAGTTATGTGATGTAGATCCCGTTGCTGGAAGTCGTATTCATCCGAATGATCCCCAGAGACTCTCGCGAGCACTGGAAGTTTTTTTTATTTCGGGTAAAACTTTAACGGAACTGACAAAAACGTCGGGCGATCCCCTGCCATATGATGTCTCACAGTTTGCTATCGCACCGGCGAGCCGTGAACTGATTCATCAGCGTATTGAGCAGCGGTATCATCAGATGCTGGCGTCAGGATTTGAAGCGGAAGCTCGGGCGCTTTTTGCCCGAGGTGATTTGCATACGGACATGCCTTCCATTCGTTGTGTTGGTTATCGCCAGATGTGGTCATTTTTATCCGGTGAAATTGATTACGATGACATGGTTTATCGGGGAATTTGCGCAACCCGGCAGTTGGCGAAACGACAGATGACCTGGTTACGCGGCTGGAAGGAAGTTCACTGGCTTGACAGCGAACAGCCTGATGCTGCTTACCACCGAGTGTTACAGGTTCTTAGTGCGAAGCCTGGGTGATTGTGTACAATTGGTGCATTATCTTGCGCAAATTTTTTACGTCGTATTTCGAACCTTATGGTTCTTAAGTTACAAACAACAAGCATATAAGGAAAAGATAGAATGGCTAAGGGGCAATCATTGCAAGATCCGTTCTTGAACGCACTGCGTCGCGAACGTGTTCCGGTTTCGATTTATTTGGTAAATGGCATCAAACTTCAGGGCCAGATCGAGTCGTTTGATCAATTTGTTATTCTTTTGAAAAACACGGTTAGTCAGATGGTGTACAAGCACGCGATCTCTACCGTTGTTCCGTCCCGTCCGGTCTCCCACCATAGCAACAATGCAGGTGGCGGAAGCAGCAACTATCATCATAGCGGAAGTAACCAGGGGGCAGCTTCTCAGCCTCAGCAAGACAGTGATGACGCTGAATAAGTAGCGTGGCTGTCCCTCCAAGACGGGGAGTCTTATAATCCCGGTTCCCCGTCCTGGCAATATTTTTATGGCAACGAATCTATCGCCTGGCTTCCTTATTGCGCTTAAGACATTAAGTGAATCCATGCAAAAAACGCCGTTTAGTGAGCTGAACGCGCATTTTGAATCTGGTTTTGACGCAGTATGGCCAACGCGCAGCAGGTTTAACAAAGTATCGAGAGGTTTTCAGTTTGTTTGACCGTTATGATGCCGGTGAGCAGGCCGTACTGGTGCACATCTATTTCTCGCAAGACAGAGATACAGAAGATTTACAGGAGTTTGAAACTCTGGTGTCTTCTGCTGGCGTAGAAGCGCTGCGTGTCGTTACAGGCAGCCGCAAGGCGCCACACCCCAAATATTTTGTCGGTGAAGGAAAGGCTGTAGAAATTGCCGATGCGGTAAAAGAGAGCGGTGCCTCCGTGGTGCTGTTCGATCACGCCTTGAGTCCGGCACAGGAGCGAAACCTGGAAGCCCTGTGTGAGTGCCGCGTCATTGACCGCACCGGACTGATCCTGGATATCTTCGCCCAACGCGCCCGAACCCATGAAGGTAAATTGCAGGTTGAGCTGGCGCAGCTGCGTCACCTTGCCACGCGACTGGTTCGCGGTTGGACGCACCTTGAACGCCAGAAAGGCGGTATTGGTCTACGCGGCCCGGGTGAAACCCAGTTAGAAACCGACCGTCGTTTACTGCGTAACCGTATTACGCTGATTCTTTCCCGTCTTGAACGCGTCTCTAAGCAGCGCGAGCAGGGCAGGCAGGCCCGTAACAAGGCCGATGTCCCAACCGTTTCGCTGGTGGGATACACCAACGCCGGTAAGTCCACATTATTCAATCGCCTGACCACCTCCGAGGTGTATGTGGCTGACCAACTGTTTGCCACCCTCGACCCGACGTTACGTCGTGTTGATGTGGTTGATGTGGGCGAAGTGGTACTGGCCGATACCGTGGGTTTTATTCGCCATCTGCCCCATGATCTGGTGGCGGCGTTTAAAGCCACGTTGCAGGAAACTCGTGAGGCGACGCTGTTGCTGCACGTGATTGATGCAGCGGATGCCCGGCTTGATGACAACATCGAAGCGGTCAACGTGGTGTTGGAAGAAATTGAATCCGATGAAATCCCCAGCCTGCTGGTGATGAATAAAATCGATATGCTGGATGATTTTGTTCCGCGTATCGACCGTGATGAAGAAAACCTGCCCATCCGTGTCTGGCTTTCAGCCCAGACGGGGGAAGGAATTCCACTGTTATTCCAGGCGCTGACTGAGCGCCTGGCCGGTGAAATCGCGCAGTATGATTTACGCCTGCCGCCAGCAGCTGGGCGGTTACGTAGCCGCTTTTACCAGTTGCAGGCGATAGAGAAAGAGTGGAATGAAGACGATGGTAGCGTAGGGTTACATGTGCGCATGCCAATCGTTGACTGGCGTCGCCTGTGTAAACAGGAACCCTCGTTGGTCGATTATATTGTTTAACTGATGTTGCCTGACACGTGTATCCCGGCCTGGGATACCACCGCACACACAATTAATGGAGTATAAACATGGCGTGGAATCAGCCCGGGAATAACGGACAGGACCGCGACCCGTGGGGAAGCAGCAATAACCAAGGCGGCAACTCTGGGGGAAATAAAGGAGGGCGCGATAAGGGGCCTCCTGATTTAGATGATATCTTCCGTAAGCTGAGCAATAAGCTCGGTGGCCTGGGCGGTGGTAAAAAAGGCGGTGACGGCAACGGCAGTGGCCAGCGCAAACCCGGCAATGCCGGACGTCTGGTCGGTATCGTGGCGGTAGCAGCAGTGGTTATCTGGGCTGCCAGCGGCTTCTATACCATCAAAGAGGCCGAGCGCGGCGTGGTAACACGCTTCGGGAAGTTCAGTCATCTGGTCGAGCCGGGTCTGAACTGGAAACCGACCTTCGTTGATCAGGTGCGTGCGGTGAACGTGGAGGCGGTGCGTGAGCTGTCGGCTTCCGGCACCATGCTGACCTCTGATGAAAACGTTGTGCGCGTTGAGATGAACGTGCAGTACCGCGTGACCAACCCGGAACGTTATCTGTTTGCTGTGACCAGCGCTGATGACAGCCTGCGTCAGGCAACCGACAGCGCCCTGCGTGGCGTTATCGGTCGTTCAACCATGGACCGTATTCTGACCGAAGGCCGTACCGTGGTGCGTAGCGAAACCCAGCGTGAGCTGGAAGAAACTGTGCGTCCGTACGATATGGGTATTACCCTTCTGGACGTCAACTTCCAGACAGCGCGTCCGCCGGAAGATGTGAAAGCCTCCTTCGATGATGCGATTGCTGCACGTGAAAACCGTGAGCAGGCTGTTCGTGAAGCGGAAGCTTACGCTAATGACAAACTGCCACGTGCACGTGGTGATGCACAGGGGATTCTGGAACAGGCTCGTGCCTACAAATCTCGTGTCACACTGGAAGCGCAGGGTGAAGTCGACAGCTTCGCGCGTATTCTGCCGGAGTACAAAGCGGCACCGCAGATTACCCGTGAACGTCTGTATATCGAAACCATGGAGCGCGTGCTGGGCCATACCCGCAAGGTGCTGGTTAACGATAAAGGCAGCAATCTGATGGTATTGCCACTGGATCAGCTGATGCGTGGCCAGGGCGGTGCATCTGCCAGTGGTCAGGATGGAAGCGGCGGTCTGCTGCGTCTGCCACCGGCATCAGGCAGTAACGAGCGCGCCAGCGGCAGTTCGTCGTTCAGTCCGGACGACATTATGGATCAGCGCCGGGTGAATGCTCAGCGTAACGATACCCAGCGCGAAGGGAGAGAGTAAGCGATGCGTAAGCCATTAATCGTACTATTGATTGTTGTGCTGGTGGTGCTGTACGCGTCACTGTTTGTTGTGCAGGAAGGCCAGCGTGGCATTGTGATGCGCTTCGGTAAAGTACTGCGCGATTCTGAAAATAAACCTCTGGTCTACGCGCCAGGCCTGCACTTCAAGATCCCGTTCCTGGAATCTGTGAAGTCACTTGATGCGCGTATTCAGACGATGGACAACCAGGCCGATCGCTTCGTCACTAAAGAGAAGAAAGACCTGATCGTTGATTCCTACATCAAATGGCGTGTCAGCGACTTTAGCCGTTACTACCTCGCCACCGGCGGTGGTGATGTCTCTCAGGCCGAAGTGCTGCTGAAACGTAAGTTCAGTGACCGTCTGCGTTCTGAGATTGGTCGTCTGGATGTCAAAGACATCGTGACTGACTCTCGTGGCCGTCTGACGACTGATGTACGTGATGCGCTGAACACCGGTAGTGCAGGCCAGGATGATGAAGTGGCAACGCCAGCCGCCGATGATGCGATTGCATCTGTAGCGAAACGCGTTGAAAGCGAGACGAACAGCAACGAACCGGCTATCAACCCGAACAGTATGGCGGCGTTGGGTATCCAGGTGGTTGATGTGCGCATCAAGCAGATTAACCTGCCAACGGAAGTGTCTGACGCTATCTATGCACGTATGCGTGCCGAGCGTGAATCTGTTGCCCGTAGCCAGCGTGCTCAGGGTGCAGAAGAAGCCGCGAAGGTCAGAGCTCAGGCAGATTATGAAGTGGAACGTACACTGGCTGAAGCGCGTCGTCAGGCTCTGATTACTCAGGGTGAAGGTGATGCGGAAGTGGCGAAACTGTTTGCTGATTCGTTCAGCCAGGATCCTGATTTCTATGCCTTTATCCGTAGCCTGCGTGCTTACGAAAACAGCTTCAAGAGCAATCAGGATGTCATGGTGCTCAGTCCGGATAGCGACTTCTTCCGCTTTATGAAGAGCCCGTCTACCACGACGCGCTAATCCGCTGATAGTGCACTCTAAGGGCCGGAAATTCCGGCCCTTTTTTTATGTTTCTTTTAATGGCAAAGACAGTGAGTGAATAACATGAACGCAACAGTGTGGATGGCGCTGGGGTTAGTGCTGGTATTTGAGGGATTAGGCCCGATGCTGTATCCGCGCCTCTGGCGGCGGATGATCATCACCATGGCGCGGATGCCGGATGGCCTGCTGCGGCGAGTCGGGGGTGGTCTGGTGGTTGCCGGTGCGGTGATCTACTACATGGTGAGCCGGGGTAATGGTGGTTAAGTGTGTCGCGTACTGTAATCCCGCCGCACAAAGTGCTAACTGGTAAAAAAGTACGCAATCGTATGCTAAAACTGCTGAAAGAGGGAAATGACGATGGTAGAATCCTTTTTTAAGCAATCGGTGATTTTGAAAAATGGGTAAGAACGTCGTCGTACTGGGCACCCAATGGGGTGACGAAGGTAAAGGTAAGATAGTTGACCTCCTGACAGAACGTGCAAAATACGTTGTGCGCTACCAGGGAGGCCATAACGCTGGCCATACGCTAGTCATCAACGGTGAGAAAACCGTCCTCCACTTAATTCCATCTGGCATCCTGCGTGAGAACGTCACCAGCATCATCGGCAACGGTGTTGTGCTGTCTCCTGCTGCGCTGATGAAAGAGATGAAAGGTCTGGAAGATCGCGGCTTCCCGGTACGCGAGCGTCTGTTCATTTCTGAAGCCTGCCCACTGATCCTTGAGTATCATGTGGCGCTGGACGTTGCTCGCGAAAAAGCGCGCGGCGCGAAAGCCATCGGCACCACCGGTCGTGGTATCGGCCCGGCCTATGAAGATAAAGTGGCTCGCCGTGGTCTGCGTGTTGGCGACCTCTTCAACAAAGAAACCTTCGCTGCAAAGCTGAAAGAAGTCATGGAATTCCATAACTTCCAGCTGGTGAACTACTACAAAGTTGAAGCGGTAGACTACGACAAAGTGCTGGCGGATACCCTGGCGATTGCCGATATCCTGACTGGCATGGTGGTTGACGTTTCCGAACTGCTGGACGGTGCGCGTAAGCGTGGCGATCTGATCATGTTCGAAGGCGCGCAGGGCACACTGCTGGATATCGACCACGGTACTTATCCGTATGTGACCTCGTCTAACACCACCGCAGGTGGCGTAGCAACGGGTTCAGGCATTGGTCCACGTTACGTTGACTATGTGCTGGGTATCGTGAAAGCGTACTCCACTCGCGTGGGTGCAGGTCCGTTCCCGACCGAGTTGTTTGACGAAACGGGCGAGTTCCTGTGCAAGCAGGGGAACGAGTTCGGTGCCACAACGGGCCGTCGTCGTCGTACTGGCTGGCTGGATGCGGTTGCCGTGCGCCGTGCGGTTCAGATTAACTCCCTTTCTGGCTTCTGCATGACCAAACTGGACGTGCTGGATGGCCTGAAAGAAGTGAAAATCTGTGTTGCTTACCGTATGCCAGATGGCCGCGAAGTCACTACCACCCCGCTGGCAGCAGAGGGTTGGGAAGGCATTGAGCCCATCTATGAAACCATGCCAGGCTGGTCGGAGACGACGTTTGGTGTGAAAACGCTGGAAGGTCTGCCGCAGGCAGCGCTTGACTACATCAAGCGCGTTGAAGACGTAACCGGAGTGCCGATTGATATTATTTCTACCGGCCCGGATCGTAGCGAAACCATGATTCTGCGCGACCCGTTTGACGCATAATTTCGTTTCAGGCCGGGCATTGCCCGGCCAGCTTTTATTTAGTACCGGTTTCCTGCCGTTCCCTTCTGCCGTTCTCACCTTAAATAAAATGGCCCGGCTAGCCGTGGCTGGTTTATTATCATTGTTAACCATACAAATTCTTGAGCGGATCACAACTTCATATGCGGTTGTATCTCTGAGGTTACCGTGCAGCTAACCAGTTTCACCGATTACGGTTTACGTGCGCTGATCTATCTCGCTTCGCTACCCGCAGGCCAGATGACCAGTATCAGTGAGGTGACTGACACCTACGGTGTGTCACGTAATCATATGGTCAAAATTATCAATCACCTTAGTCGTGCCGGGTACATTGCAGCAGTGCGTGGCAAAAATGGCGGTATCCGTTTGGGTAAACCCGCCGAAGATATTGTGATTGGTCAGGTGGTACGCGCGCTGGAACCCCTGCAGTTGGTGAACTGTCACAGTGACTTTTGTCACATCACCTCAGCCTGCCGCCTGAAAAAAGCGCTGCATGATGCCGTACAGAGTTTTCTGCACGAGCTTGATCAATACACCCTGGCCGACCTGGTTGAAAACAACAATCCGCTCTACCAAATTTTGCTGAGTGAAAGACCTTCACTGAGCAGCTGACAACGGAGGAACCTCGATGTCACACGATCCCTTTCAGGAACGAGAAGCTGAAAAGTACGAAAACCCTATTCCAAGCCGCGAGTTCATTCTTGCCCACCTGGACAAACGTGAAAAACCGGCCAGCCGTGAAGAGCTGGCAGAAGAATTAGCGATAAGCGGAGAAGAGCAGACTGAAGCGCTGCGTCGCCGCCTGCGCGCCATGGAGCGTGACGGGCAGTTAGTGTTTACCCGCCGCCAGTGCTACGCGCTGCCGGAACGCCTGGACCTGTTAAAAGGTAAAGTCATCGGTCACCGCGATGGCTTCGGCTTCTTACGCATTGAAGGCAGCAAAGATGACCTTTATCTCTCTGCCGAACAGATGAAAATGTGCATGCACGGGGACATGATCCTCGCGCAGGCCATGGGCGCTGACCGTAAAGGTCGCCGCGAAGCACGCGTGGTTCGCGTGGTTGAACCGCGTAACGCCCAAATTGTTGGCCGCTACTTCACTGACTCCGGTGTAGGTTTTGTGGTGCCGGATGACAGCCGTCTGAGCTTCGACATCCTGATCCCGGCTGAAGAGCTGATGGGTGCTCGCATGGGCTTTGTGGTGGTGGTGGAGCTGACTCAGCGTCCCACCCGTCGTAGCAAAGCCGTGGGTAAAGTGGTTGAAGTGCTCGGCGACAATATGGGCACCAGCATGGCCGTCGATATGGCGCTGCGCACCCATGATATTCCGCATGAATGGCCTGAAGCGCTGGAAAAACAGATTGCTCATCTGAGCGAAGAAGTGCCGGAAGATGCCAAACAGGGCCGCGTTGATCTGCGCGATCTGCCGCTGGTGACCATCGATGGCGAAGACGCACGTGACTTTGATGACGCCGTTTTCTGTGAACGTAAACGCGGCGGCGGCTGGCGTCTGTGGGTAGCGATCGCCGACGTGAGCTACTACGTGCGTCCTGGCACCCCGCTGGACGATGAAGCGGTTAACCGTGGTACTTCGGTGTACTTCCCGTCTCAGGTGGTGCCAATGCTGCCGGAAGTGCTGTCCAACGGCCTGTGTTCCCTGAACCCGGAAGTGGACCGTCTGTGTATGGTGTGCGAGATGACCATCTCCTCCACCGGTAAGCTGACCGGCTATAAGCACTACGAAGCGGTGATGAACTCCTTCGCGCGTCTGACGTACAACAAAGTGTGGAACATCCTCCAGGGGCATCAGGAACTGCGCCAGCAGTATGAGCCGCTGGTAAAAGACCTTGAAGAGCTGCACCGCATGTACCTGGCGCTGGAAAAATCGCGTGAACAGCGTGGCGGTATCTCGTTTGAAACCGATGAAGCGAAATTTATCTTCAATGCCGATCGTCGTATTGAACGCGTGGAGCAGGTTTCTCGTAACGATGCGCACAAGCTGATTGAAGAGTGCATGATCTTAGCGAACATTGCCTCGGCGCGTTACGTTGAGAAAAACAACGAGCCAGCGCTGTTCCGCGATCACGACCGTCCAGGCGATGAAAGCATCAAGAGCTTCCGCTCCGTGCTGAATGAACTGGGCCTGACGCTGCCGGGTGGCGATAAGCCGCAGCCGGTCGATTACTCAGCGCTGCTGAGTCAGATCGCAGGTCGTCAGGATCACGAGATGCTGCAAACCATGCTGCTGCGTTCGATGAAGCAGGCGGTTTATGACCCGGAAAACCGTGGCCACTTTGGCCTGGCGCTGGCGTCCTATGCGCACTTTACGTCGCCTATTCGTCGTTACCCTGATCTGCTGTTACACCGTGCCATCAAGTATCTGCTGGCGAAAGAAGCAGGCACCTTGCAGGGCAATACCACCCCAACGGGCGGATTCCACTACGAGATGCCGCAGATGCTGCAACTGGGCCAGCACTGTTCGCTGACAGAGCGCCGCGCGGATGAAGCGACCCGTGATGTTGCGGACTGGCTGAAGTGTGACTTTATGCAGGATCAGGTCGGGGAAACCTTTACTGGCGTGATCTCCAGCGTGACCGGTTTTGGCTTCTTTGTACGTCTGACTGACCTGTTTATCGACGGTCTGGTTCATGTGTCTACCCTGGATAATGACTACTATCGCTTTGATGCGATAGGTCAGCGTCTGATCGGTGAATCCGGCGGCCGTACCTATCGCCTCGGCGACACGGTAGAAGTGCGTGTTGATGCGGTGCATATGGACGAACGTAAGATCGACTTCGCCCTGATCTCAAGCAGCCGTAAACCGCGTGGCGAAGGGAAAACCGAACGCGAACGCGAAAAACGTGCGGCACCGAAGAACAGCGGCAACCGCCGTCGTGCACCGCGCAAAGGGGCCAACTTTGAGCCGGACAGCGCTTTCCGTCCGGCCAAAGCCGCTGACGGTGCTGCTCCCGCCGCCGCGAAAGAGAAAAAACCGCGTAAGCCATCGGATAAAACCCGTAAAATCGGTGCTGCCACTCGTGCGAAGCGGGCGAAGAAAACCGACGGCGCATAACCGCATCCGGGCGACGCGTGCGTCGCCCCTACAGCGTAGGGGTCAGGCATGCCTGACCCGCACACGCGCAAATAACGAACTACTGAGTCAATGAAATGAGTGAAATTGTTTTTGGTATCCACGCCGTACAGGCGCTGCTCGACAGCGATCCACAGCGTTTCCAGGAAGTGTTTATCCTGAAAGGGCGTGACGATCGCCGGTTGCAGACGCTGGTTAAAGCGCTGGAAGCGCAGGGCATCGTTATTCAGGTCGCGAGCAAGCAGGTACTGGATAGCAAATCAGAAGGCGCTGTTCACCAAGGGATCATTGCCCGTGTGAAACCAGGGCGTCAATATCAGGAAGGCGATCTGCCGGATCTGCTGGCCAGTCTGGACAGTCCGTTCCTGCTGATCCTTGATGGCGTGACCGACCCGCATAACCTCGGCGCCTGCATGCGCAGCGCGGATGCAGCAGGTGTGCATGCGATCATTCTGCCAAAAGACCGTTCAGCCCAGCTGAATGCCACGGCGAAAAAAGTCGCCAGCGGCGCGGCAGAACATATCCCGCTGATCCGAGTCACCAACCTGGCGCGCACCATGCGTGTGTTGCAGGAAGCAAATGTGTGGATTGTGGGCACCGCAGGTGAAGCTGACCATACGCTGTACCAGAGCAAAATGACCGGCCCAATGGCGCTGGTGATGGGTGCAGAAGGGGAAGGCATGCGTCGTCTGACGCGTGAGCACTGTGATGAGTTGATTAGCATTCCGATGGCGGGCAGCGTCTCTTCGCTCAACGTCTCGGTTGCCACGGGTGTTTGCCTGTTTGAAGCGGTGCGTCAGCGCAGCGCGAAATAACTGTCCGGGGCGTGTTCGCGCCCCGATATTCTCTGATATTCCCCGATTACTTCACGCCACTGTCAGTTATACCTGCCCCATAGAAAATCGCACTGGCGTACCACAGACCCGGTGCCACCGTCTCATTGACCAGCAGCACTTGATAGTAACGTGCGCCGGCGGCATTGGCTTTCGCTGCCAGTGCCCGCACGGCATCATCCGGCGATCCCCGCACGGTCACGCTGGCACTACCGAGGCGTGGCAAAGCGGCACTTTGCGCACGGTTGATCTCTACCGCCTGTGCGCCAGGCGGCGGGGGAGGCTGCGGCGTACTTTTCAGCACGCTACAGCCGCTTAACAACAGGGCAAACAGCAAAGCGGTTATCAGACGCATCGTCATCATCTCAACAAGATACCGACAATCAGTGTACGCCAGTTTATGACTTGACGTTAAACACCTGTACCAGTTCGTTAAGGTGATGTCCCTTACGGCTAAGCTCCTGCGCGGTCTGCTCAGAATGTATCACCAGTTCGCTGTTCTGATGCGTGGCCTGACCAATCTGTGCCATCGCAATATTAACATGACCGATGCCAGTCGATTGCTCGTGTGAGGCCACGTTAATCTCACTCATTAATGCCTTCACCTGATCAATGCGCCCGGTAATGTTATCCATCGCCTGGCGGGTTTGTTCAGACAGGTCGTGCCCCTGCACCACTTTACGCAATGAGTCGGCAATCAGATGGTCAATCTCTTTGGCCGCATGTGCACTGCGTTGTGCCAATGCCCGTACTTCGGCAGCGACCACCGCGAAGCCTTTCCCGTTTTCTCCGGCACGCGCCGCTTCTACCGCTGCATTCAGGGCGAGAATATTGGTCTGGAAAGCAATCGACTCGATCACCTGGGTGATATCTGCAATGCCCTGTGATGCCGTCTTGATATCGGACATGGTGACTACCGACTGGCCAACGGTGGCTGAACCTTTGCTAACTGCCTCGGCTGCTTCACCAACCAGGCGCAGTGCCTGAGTGACATTCCCGGCGTTCTGTTCCACCGTGGCGCCAAGCTGCTCCATACTCGCGGACGTTTCCTCAACGCTGCTGGCCTGGCGGGTAATCTGCTCGCTGATGTTACTGCTGCTGGTCACAATAGCTTCGGTTCCGCTGGCGATCTCATCGGCAGCGTGACGTACCTGAGCGACAACGCGCTCCAGCCCGTCGCCGATGCCGTTAATCGCCACGATCAACTGTCCCACTTCGTCCTGGCGGCGGGTGCTCAATGTCGCCAGTAAATTACCGGCCGCATACTCTCGCGCCAGTGTGATCACCTGTTGGAGTGGCTGGCTCAGCCAGCGGCGAGTGATCCAGACGAACAGCACGGCAAACAGCCCCACCAATGCGGCACCGATCAGCAGAAACAGATTCCGTGTCTGTTGAACAGGTGCCAGCAGGCTGGCCTTGTCAACGTCACCTACCACGACCCAATTCCACTCCGGTAAATATTGCCAGGCGAGGATTCGCTCCTTCCCGTTATCGTCAGTGGTTTCCAGTGTTCCTCGAGGCTGGCTTAACAGCTGCTGCCGGGCCTCCTGCGGCAGATCCGGCATTTTACCTTCAAGGGAAGAGTGGAACAGATAGTGGCCATTCAGTTTCCCCGGTGCACGGTTTAGCACGTAAAAAAATCCACTGTCGCCGAGATGCTTCGCCAGCACTTTTTGGCGGATGACTGCATACTGTTTCGTGATATCCACACCGACAAACAGGATGGCAATCACCCGGCCAGCGTCATCACGTACCGGCTGGTACTGGGTGATGTAGCGCTTGCCAAACAGCAGGGCGACACCGCGAAAAATCTCGCCTTTCTGTATCGGTTGCCAGGCGGGGCTGCTATGGTCAAGCCGGGTGCCGATAGCACGTTCACCATCCTCTTTACGCAAGGAGGTGGAGATGCGGATAAATTCGTCGTCCTGGGTACGGACGAAAATGGTGGCGATGGCACCAGTACGTTCCTGGAAATCATCCACCAGTACCTGATCAAGGTTCAGGGTGCGCAGCCCGGCACGCAGAGTGGGTGTCTGCTGTTCACCGACTGCGATGTGCTGTGATTCATCCAGCGAAAAGCGCTTCGGCAGGAAGCTCTGGAATAATCCGGTGTAGTTGCTGACTTCTTCAGCCAGGGTTGTGTTAAACATGCTGGCCATATCGCCGATGCCATCCACCTGGTTATCCATATCGGCCAGTGTCAGGGTATGGACTTGTTTTGCTGCATTGTGGCTCAGGGTCAGGGTTAAAATAATAAACAGCACTGCCACGGTCAGCGAGGTCAGTACCGAAAGTTTTACGCCCAGACTCCATGTCTTGAGAGAGAGACGTTTCATCGTTATGCCTTAAATCGTTAGGGTCTTACACGAGTTAACGGCAGGGGATGGGTAAAATTTACCCTATAAACTCAGTGGGAATTCGGCGTAGTTTATTGTGAGATATATCACATTAGTGCTCTTTTACTGTTAATCCCTAAAGCGGCGCTATGTTCCTGAAAAAAGAGCGTGCCGTGATGAATTTGACAAGGAGATGTAATGATTGAAGTCAACACAGAAATTTTCGCCAATATCGAATGTTTACATGCCTGTCCGGCAGGAAAAATGCACGAACCGCTCCCCACGGTGCTGTTCTATCATGGCTACACCTCGTCAAAAGAGGTCTATTCCTACTTTGCTGTAGCGCTGGCGCAGGCGGGTTTCCGTGCCATTCTGCCCGATGCGGATATGCACGGGGCGCGTTACAACGGTGACGATGAGCGACGAGTGACTCACTTCTGGGAGATCCTGCGCAGCAATATTGACGAATTACCGGATATTGAACGAGCGCTGCGTGAACAGAAACTCGTGGATGGCGCACGGCTGGCGGTCGCCGGAGCGTCGATGGGCGGGATGACCGTGCTGGGCGCACTGGCTCGCTACCCACAGCTGCGCAGCGCGGCCTGTATGATGGGATCAGGCTATTTCAGCCAACTGGCACAGACACTGTTTCCGCCGTTTGTTGCGCGTAGCCCGGATGAGCGCAAAACACTGGCTGAACGACTGGCGCCGCTGGCGGAATATGAGGTCAGCCATCAGCTCGATAAACTGGCTAACCGGCCTCTGCTGGTGTGGCACGGCGAGGCGGATGATGTGGTTCCCGCCGCTGAAAGCGTCAGGCTGGAGAAAGCGCTGCGTGAAAGCGGGCAAAATGCGAACCTGACCTTCCTGACGGAAAAAGGTATTGGGCACCGTATCACACCGCCTGCGCTGAGCGCCATGACGGCATTTTTTAAACATCATTTGTAATTTTTGGGGATGCGCGAAGAAAAAGACCGCCCCCAACCGTAGGGCGGGGCCTTCTTTTCTGGTTCCCCCGAAATACCCTGCTGAACACCAATCTTTACCTTGTGTTATCCCCTCCCCGCAAGTATGATTACGCGTCAATTTTTCAGCCGCATTCTCAGGTTGTGACCCGGCACTATTTGGTCACGGCTTATAACGTTCCTTGCTTCCATGGGCCGCGGTTGACCCCGACAGGAGGCTGAATAATCCGTAAGGAGCAAATTCGATGCGTCATTACGAAATCGTATTTATGGTTCACCCTGACCAAAGCGAACAGGTTCCTGGCATGATCGAGCGTTACTCTGCAACCATCACTGGTGCAGAAGGTACGATCCACCGCCTGGAAGACTGGGGCCGTCGTCAGCTGGCTTACCCGATCAACAAACTGCACAAAGCCCACTACGTTCTGCTGAACGTTGAAGCTCCGCAGGAAGCGATCGATGAGCTGGAAACTAACTTCCGCTTCAACGACGCCGTTATCCGCAGCATGGTTATGCGCGTTAAGCACGCGGTAACTGAAGCATCTCCGATGGTTAAAGCGAAAGATGAGCGTCGTGATCGTCGCGAAGATTTTGCTAATGAAACCTCTGATGATGCAGATGCTGGGGATTCTGAAGAGTAATTTCCGTGACGGCTAACCGACTGACGCTGTCTGGCACTGTGTGCAAGACGCCAATGCGAAAAGTCAGCCCGTCAGGAATTCCACACTGCCAGTTCGTGCTTGAGCATCGTTCAGAGCAGGTGGAAGCCGGTTTTAACCGGCAAGCCTGGTGCCGTATGCCGGTGATTATCAGCGGCAAAGCCCATCAGGCGATTACTCAAAGTATAACGGTCGGCACGCAGCTAACTGTTCAGGGTTTTATTTGCAGCCATCAAGGGCGCAACGGCCTGAACAAACTCGTACTGCATGCCGAGCAGATTGAATTGATAGATTCTGGAGACTAGCCAAATGGCACGTTATTTCCGTCGTCGCAAGTTCTGCCGTTTCACAGCGGAAGGCGTTCAAGAGATCGATTATAAAGATATCGCAACGCTGAAAAATTATGTCACTGAAAGCGGTAAGATCGTACCGAGCCGTATCACCGGTACTCGCGCAAAATACCAGCGTCAGCTGGCTCGTGCTATCAAGCGCGCGCGTTACCTGTCCCTGCTGCCGTACACTGATCGTCATCAGTAACGGCAACTGTCCATTAACGACTTTAAGAGGATAAGGTAATGCAAGTTATTCTGCTTGATAAAGTAGCAAACCTGGGCAGCCTGGGTGATCAGGTTAACGTTAAAGCGGGCTACGCTCGTAACTTCCTGGTACCACAGGGCAAAGCTGTTCCTGCTACTAAGAAAAACGTTGAATTCTTCGAAGTACGCCGTGCAGAACTGGAAGCCAAACTGGCTGACGTTCTGTCTGCAGCTAATGCACGTGCTGAGAAAATCAATGCACTGGGCACCGTTACCATCGCGTCTAAAGCAGGCGACGAAGGTAAACTGTTCGGTTCCATCGGTACCCGTGACATCGCTGACGCAGTAACTGCGGCTGGCGTTGAAGTGGCTAAGAGCGAAGTTCGTCTGCCGAACGGCGTTCTGCGTACTACCGGTGAGCACGAAGTGGACTTCCAGGTTCACAGCGAAGTCTTCGCTAAACTGACTGTAAACATCGTTGCTGAAGCTTAATCGGCCTTAGTATCGCATGAAAGAACGCCGCCCCTCGGGGCGGCGTTTTTGTTTTTGTGGCCTGAAAATTGGCTATCTTATTTGCCATTTTTGGCCTGGGCAGTGCTGACAGTCCTCACGTACGGCGTGTACGCTCCGGTTGTTACGCGCTGTCCGTGCCAAAACGGGCTGCAACAATAACGCCAAATTCACAGGCAATCTTCATCATTAAATCAGTTTGCTTTTAAGAACGTCCCGTCGGGTTGTCGGGTAAACAGTATCTCGCCATTCGCCCCTTCCAGCGTTAATCCCGTCACTATCGCCTGTGCATTCTGGCGGATTTTCACCGTCTGCCCGGCATGTAAGGTACTGAGGGGTTTGTCATTACCTTCTACCTGCGCCATCGCAAACACATCATTGACGGGCAGATTATTGTCGCGGAACAACTGCGCCAGCGTCTGACCAGGAGCAATGGTGTATTCACCCCATGTTCCCTGATCATCCTGCTGCGGCGTAGCAACTGGGGGCGGTGGCGCATCCGTGATTTCAGCCTGTAAAGGCACGTCGGTGGCGGACGAGCCACTCTGCATCGGCGTCACGGCGCGGTGTGGCGTCGGGGCGGGCCACAGGAAGGCCAGCAGGATCACCAGTACAGCGGCAATAATCCCGCGCCGATGATGCGGTGGCAGCGGGTCCATCCAGCGAATCTGGTCTGGCAGGTGCCAGAGACGGTTGAACCATAATGGTAAGCGTGATGTGAGCGATGCATTAGGCATGGCCTCTTCCTCCTGACGCGAACCTCGCGCTATCGGTAAGCTTTTCATCAGCCATTGCTTAACTCTGGCAACAAAAAGCGGCTTTTTCCTTCGCCTGCGGGCAATCTGGCCCATTTAAACCTCTGAATACATGTGCTGAACCGAAACCCTTCATGCTCAGGATATCAATCCTGGGTAAGCGTAAAGTATAGGCTTAAGAGCCACAGTGGTGCTGAATTGTGATAGGCGGTATTGTTTCTGTTTCCCGGGGAAAAGTCACCAGTGGAAGATGGGATTTTACGCCTGTTGTCTGCGCTGTTATGCTTCGTCTTCGGTTTTATCAATGATGAAAGGAAAATCCATGACAACCCCTTCTTTTGACAGCGTTGAAGCGCAAGCAAGTTACGGTATCGGTTTACAGGTCGGTCAACAGTTGCAGGAATCTGGTTTGCAGGGTCTGCTGCCGGAAGCACTGCTGGCAGGTCTGCGCGATGCGCTGGAAGGGAATGCCCCGTCCGTTCCTGTTGATGTGGTTCACCGTGCCCTGCGTGAAGTTCACGAGCGCGCTGAAGCGGTCCGTCAGGAGCGTCAGAAGGCCATGGCAGTTGAAGGTCAGAAGTTCCTGGAAGATAACGCGCAGCGTGAAGGCGTCAGCAGCACCGAGACCGGTTTACAGTTCAGCGTTCTGACTCAGGGTGAGGGCGCAATCCCATCCCGTCAGGACCGTGTACGCGTACACTACACCGGTAAACTGATCGACGGCAGCGTGTTCGACAGCTCCGTACAGCGTGGCGAACCGGCTGAGTTCCCGGTAAGTGGCGTGATCCCTGGCTGGATCGAAGCACTGACTCTGATGCCAGTGGGTTCCAAATGGGAACTGGTGATCCCTCACAACCTCGCTTACGGCGAGCGCGGAGCGGGTGCATCCATCCCACCATTCAGCACCCTGGTGTTTGAAGTGGAACTGCTGGAAATTCTGTAAGTCCTGCGGCACGCCCGTCACTGACATGCGTCGGGCGTGCCTCGTTGTTACGGTTTTAACTGATACACCGCAAAACCAATCTCATCCGTTCCCACCTGCTTCATCGGATATTGCCCATGGCTGCGAATAAACGCAGCGGCTTTTTCTCCCGGTGCCGTTTCAAACCGAATATCCAGCGGTGTGCTGCTGTGAATCGGTGCCAGTCGCCAGTTATTATCAGCCTGGGGTTTCACTTCTCCCTGTTCCTTTGTTTGCGCACCAATATAGGCCGCCAGCACCGCCCGGTTCTCATCCGGCGAAGCGAAAGCAATCTGTTTATCCCCGGTTCCGGCAAATTTCCCGCCATAAGCACGATAGTTATTGGTGGCGATCAGGAAGGTTGCCTTCGGGTCGATCGGTTTACCGTTAAACGTCAGATGGCGAATGCGTGAGGCCTGGTTATTGATCAAGCCGCACTCAGCGTCATAGCGTGCAGGCTGCGTAACGTCAATCTGGTAGTCCACCCCATCAATCACATCAAAGTTATAGGTGCGGAAATCCCAGTTGATCAGTGACTGCGGTTTGCTGCTATGAACATCAATCTGATTGAACTGCCCGGCAGAGCACTCCAGCCACTGTTTCACCTGTTCCCCGGTCGCTTTCACCACCACCAGCGTATTCGGATAGAGGTAGAGATCGGCGGCATTACGGAACGTAAGCTGCCCCTTATCCACCTCGACATAGCTGGCCGGATCGTTTTTACGGCCTCCGGCTTTAAACGGCGCAGCGGCGGCCAGTACCGGCAGATGCGCAAGGTCAGGGTCACCCTGAATAAAGTGTTCGGTATAGGCGCGCTGGGCGTTATTGACGATCTGGACGGTCGGATCGTCTTGTACCAGCGACAAATAGCTGGCCATTACATCCGCTGATTTGCCGATGGGCTGGCTGACAAATTCCCGTGTGGCAGCATGATCGGCCGCCAGCACGCTGACCAGCGCTGGATCTTCGGGGGCCAGAGACTGCTTCGCGACTTTGTCATAAACCGGACGCGCTTCAGCACGTGCGCTGCTCACCTGCCAGCGGCCAGCGTCATTGTTCAGTACCAGATCGACCACGCCCAGGTGATCGCCCCACATGCCAGGCATCACGGCTGGAATACCGTTCAGCGTTCCCCGGGAGATGTCTGCACCTTTGATATTGGCAAAGTCAGCACTGGGGAACACGGCGTGCGCGTGACCAAACATAATGGCATCAATGCCCGGCACCTGGCTTAAGTAGTAAACCGAGTTTTCAGCCAGTGCGTGATAAGGTTCGCTGGAGAGCCCGGAGTGAGGGATCGCAACAACAATATCCGCTCCCTCCTTGCGCATTTGCGGCACCCATTTCTTCGCCGTTGCTGTGATATCGTCAACGGTCACTTTGCCCGTCAGATTGGTTTTATCCCAGGTCATAATCTGCGGTGGCACAAAGCCGATATAGCCGACCTTCAGGGTATGCGTTTTGCCGTCACGGTCGCGGACATCAACGGATTTAATCAGATAAGGGGTAAACAGCGGCTTCCCGCTTTTGACGTCGATGACATTGGCATTGATATAAGGGAAGCGTGCGCCGTGAATGGCCTTTTTCAGGTAATCGAGGCCGTAGTTAAACTCATGATTCCCCAGATTTCCGACGCTGTAATCGAGGGTATTCATCGCTTTATACACCGGATGGACATCGCCGTCCTTCAGACCTTTGGCTGCGATATAGTCCCCCAGCGGACTGCCCTGAATCACATCGCCGTTATCGACCAGTACGCTATTGGTCACCTGCTGGCGTGCGCTGGCAATCAGTGAGGCGGTACGGACCAGACCGTATTTTTCAGTAGGCTGATCTTTGTAATAATCGAAATCCATCATATTACTGTGCAGGTCGGTTGTTTCCAGGAGGCGAAAATCAACTGTGGCGGCCGTCAGCGAATGGCTGACAAGCAAGGCGGTCAGCGTGAGGCAAGTCTTGAACATGTCTTTTCCCTTTATGTTCCGGATTAAACTTTCGTAACCCTCTCAGAATAGTGTGAAATTGTGTCGTGTCACGACAGGAAATTGTGATGACGATCGCGGATTTAGCCCTCCGGAGGGCGTGTGGCACAGTACAGCCCCTGACGCGGGGCAATCTGGTCGAAAATGGCAGGAAAGCGTGTTCCCTCACAGCAGGTACGTTATGCTGTTGAAAACAAATGGCTAACCCAGTGCGTTACCCACGGTATAACGGCTCACAGAGTGAACTGCTATCCTCAATAGAGGGGCGTTAAGGTTTACACAGCGGTGGCCGTGATAACGCCAGGCAATCAGGAGGTGGACAGTGTTAGAACAAATTTGCCAGATGGCGCGTGAAGCAGGCGATGCCATTATGCGGGTCTATGATGGCGAGGCCCCGCTGGATGTGGCGCATAAATCGGATGACTCTCCGGTGACGGCGGCCGATATTGCCGCACACAAAGTGATTGTCGCCGGACTGGCGGCGCTGACGCCGGATATCCCCGTACTGTCAGAAGAAGATCCGGCAGGTTGGGATGTGCGTCAGCACTGGCAGCAATACTGGCTGGTTGACCCTCTTGATGGCACCAAAGAATTTATCAAACGTAACGGCGAGTTCACCGTTAACATCGCCCTGATCCAGCAGGGTAAACCGGTGCTGGGCGTGGTGTACGCGCCGGTGCTGAAGGTGATGTATTCTGCTGAGGGCGGCAAAGCCTGGAAAGAAGAGGGGGCTAAAAGGGTGCAGATTCATGTGCAGGATGCGCGTCCGCCGCTGGTGGTCATCAGCCGCTCTCATGCTAAATCTGATGACGAGTTGAAAGAGTATCTGGCACAAATGGGTGAGCACCAGACCACGGCAATTGGGTCATCGTTAAAATTCTGCCTGGTGGCGGAAGGGCAGGCGCAACTCTATCCACGCTTTGGACCGACCAATATCTGGGACACCGGCGCAGGACACGCCGTCGCGCTGGCAGCCGGTGCTCATGTGACGGACTGGCAGGGGAAAACGCTGGATTACACCCCGCGTGAATCCTTCCTCAATCCGGGCTTCCGCGTATCAATTTATTGATTCACAGGATACCGAAATAAGGGCCGATCGGAAAAAGGTCGGCCCCGACAGACGCTCTTCGTTGTCACGGCGTCAGTGCAACAACTCTCTTAACAGCCCTATCACCGTTTTTACTTCATCCTGAGTCAGCGCCCCTTCTTTAACGAAGCGTACCCGCGCGTCTTTATCCAGCACGACAATGGCTGACCCGCCGCCCGCCAGTTGCCAGGCCTGATGCACTGCGCCATTGCTGTCGACGATAAACTGTGACCAGGGGAACTGCTGTTTATTGCTTTCAATGCTGCTGCGCACAAACATCCCGGTGCCGGGGATCGCATCGTCAGTATTCACAATGGTGGTGGTCTGGTAGTGGTCATGCGGGAATTTGGCGGCCTTAATCGCTTCTATCAGCGCGGCATTTTGTTCTTTTGCTGAAGATCGCCCGGCAATATGTTGGATCACCCGCACTTTTCCGGCCAGTTGTGCGCTGTTCCAGTTTTTGTAGCTAAACTTCTCCTCTTTGAACAGCAACTCGCCTTTATCTGCAACGCCCACTGCAGCTACGCGCTCGCCGACATGAAGGTTGTGCGCCGCCGTGGTGAAAGGCATTAGCAGGCAAAGCAGCGCAGTGAAAATACGGATTCCTGTCATAGTCGCTCCTGTGAATGTAGTGGTCTGATCAGTAAGTCATCCTACTGAAATAATATGCGTGGATGATGCTGCTGTCGCATCGGGATAACATCTTTGCAACACACCGCACAAATCCCTGCGAATTGAAGGTTTATACTGTGTGTGTACGGTCAGGTAACAGAGAGTTCTGTCATGATGTGTAAACACAGTAAAAAAATTCAATTTTAGGAACATTGGAAGCAAACGATGTTCTATAGTACAGGCACTTTGCGTTTCACAGGTTCGTGCCGAGATTGGTAACGACGAGGCGTAGTTACTCTTCAGGAGTTGAACAAGAATGAAGATCTTCCAGCGATATAACCCACTACAGGTCGCTAAATACGTAAAAACGCTGTTCCGTGGGCGGCTGTATATCAAAGATGTCGGCGCGTTTGAGTTTGATAAAGGCAAGATCCTTATCCCGCGCGTCAAAGATAAGCAGCATTACAGCGTGATGTCGGAAGTTAACCGACAGGTCCTCAGATTACAGACCGAATTTAACTGACAAAAAAGGCGCTGAAAGCGCCTTTTTTGTGTCTTGCCACCGCTTACGAAACGAGTTCTTCCGGATCTTTCGGCAGTACGGGTGCTGTCGGTCGCGCATCAATACGCGTCACCAGCAGCTGGTCAATGCGGTAACTGTCGATATCCACCACTTCAAACTTAAAGCCATGGAACTTCACGAAGTCGGTGCGTTTTGGGATCTTACGCAGCATAAACATCATAAAGCCACCGATAGTCTCGTAATTACCTGACTGCGGGAATTCGTCGATATGCAACACGCGCATAACGTCATCAATAGGCGTACCGCCCTCAACCAGCCATGAGTTCTCATCACGCGCGACAATCTGCTCTTCCATTCCCTGACCGACCAGATCGCCCATCAACGTCGTCATCACGTCGTTAAGGGTGATAATGCCCACCACCAGCGCATACTCGTTCATGATCACTGCGAAGTCTTCCCCGGCGGCTTTAAAGCTCTCCAGCGCTTCTGACAGCGTCAGCGTATCCGGCACGATCAGTGCCGAACGGATTTGCAGGCCGCTGTTCAACGTCATGCTCTGATTACCCAGTACGCGCAGCAACAGCTCTTTCGAGTCAACATAGCCGACGATATGGTCAATATCTTCATTACAGACCAGGAACTTCGAGTGCGGATGGCGGGCAATCTTTTCTTTCAGGCTGCTTTCATCTTCGTGCAGGTCGAACCACACCACGTTCTCACGTGATGTCATTGAAGAGGGCACGGTACGCGATTCCAGCTCAAAGACGTTTTCAATCAACTCATGCTCTTGCTTACGCAGCACCCCGGCCAGCGCACCGGCTTCGACTACCGCATAGATATCGTCAGAGGTGATGTCGTCTTTACGCACCAGCGGGATTTTGAACAGGCGGAAAAGGATGTTAGCCCCACCGTTAAAGAACCACACCAGCGGGCGGAACAGGAACAGACAGAAGCGCATCGGGTTGATGATTTTGAGCGCCATGGTTTCCGGCGCGATCATGCCCAGACGCTTGGGGAACAGATCGGCAAACAGGATAAACAGGCTGGTGACCAGCGTGAAAGAACAGACAAAGCTGATGCTCTCAGCCATTTCCGGCGTTGTCACACGTTCGAACAGCGTTCGGAAGGCCGGGGAAAACGCGGAATCACCGACAATACCCCCGAGGATCGCCACGGCATTCAGGCCAATCTGCACCACAGTAAAGAACATGCCAGGCGTTTCCTGCATCTTCAGTACGCGTTGTGCGTTGATATTGCCTTCGTCGGCCAGTAGCTTCAGTTTAATTTTGCGGGCAGCCGCCAGCGAGATTTCTGAAAGAGAGAAAAACGAGCTGATCGCAATCAGCAGCATGATGACAAGAAAGCTGTCTAACATAAAACATCCATTAGTTGGCTCGTCTCTGTGGGCAATCTGGAACACAATCGCGCAGACAAAGAAGGCCGGGTTAATCACTTGTCATTTTTGGCCTGGGCAGCGCGCAGTCAGTTTATCCTGCGATCATCACATCAGGGAGTGCAGCGATTCAGGGCTATCCGTGCCAAAAATGTCTGCGGTTCGGCTGGTGCCGGAGCAGAAGGGTAATCAGGCCGCGGAGCAGTCTGTGGGGAGATTATAGCTGTGGCATCGAGCGCTTACAATTGCGGCAACGATGTTCTGAGTGAGCAGGTATCCCGGAGCAGGAAATGGGTTGAGACTTGTCTGATACTGATACCACGTTACACTCCTTTTACGGCTAATCGCGATCTGTGTTGTAACGTAGCGTGACGTTGCACAAAATTTGCCTTAGGTTCGGGTTGATCGCGCGTAAATAATAAGTAAGGTGATGCGCATGCATTACCTTTGAACTGAACCATTCGCGAACTATTTTTACCAGAGTAAGCCCAGTGGATTGCGGGCTGGCAATAAAAACGGGAGTAAGCGTGCCACGAATTCATGTGTATTGCATGTCTTGTCTGCTGATCGTCGCGCCTGTTACTCAGGCTGCGAATGTTCGTTTGCAGGTCACAGGGTTATCCGGGGAATTACAGAAGAACGTCAGGGCGCGTTTGTCCACCATTACCAATGACGAAGTCACCTCTGACGGTCGCTTTCGTGCACGCGTCAGCGATGCGGTGAAAGAGGGGCTGAAGGCGCTGGGCTACTACGAACCGCAGATCGATTTCGAACTGCAGCCACCGCCTGCTGGCGGAAAACGGCAGGTGTTACTGGCGAAAGTTACGCCAGGTGAACCGGTGAAGATTGCCGGAGAAACGGTGATCCTGCGTGGCGGTGCCCGAACGGATGAAGACTACCAAAAGCTGGTGCGGGACGGTAAACCCAAACTGGGCACCGTGCTTAATCACAGTGACTACGATAAGTTTAAAAGCTCCCTGAGCAACATGGCGCTGCGTAAAGGCTACTTTGACGGTGATTACCGCAAAAGCCAGCTGGGCGTCTCCGTTGAACGGCGTGAGGCATTCTGGGATCTCGATTATGACAGTGGCCAGCGTTACCGCTTTGGCGAGGTCAGCTTCGAAGGTTCGCAGATCCGCGACGACTACCTGCAAAACCTCGTGCCATTTAAAAAGGGCGATTACTACAATTCGCGTGATTTAGCCGAACTTAACCGACGTTTGTCCGCAACCGGATGGTTTAACTCGGTTGTCGTTGCTCCTGAATTTGACAAAGGACGCGAGAGCAAGATGCTGCCGCTGCATGGCGTCGTTTCGCCGCGCACCGAGAACACCATTGAAACCGGCGTTGGTTACTCGACGGACGTCGGCCCGCGCGTCAAAGCAACATGGAAAAAGCCCTGGGTAAATGATCGGGGGCACAGTTTCAGCACCAGCGCGAACATCTCTGCGCCGGAGCAGCAGTTAGATTTCAGCTATAAAATGCCATTGCGTAAAAGCCCGCTGGAGCAGTATTACCTGTTGCAGGGCGGTCTGAAACGCACCGATCTTAACGATACCAAAGCAGACTCCACTACGCTCGCAGCCTCACGCTACTGGGACAGTTCCAGCGGCTGGCAGCGTGCCGTCAACCTGCGCTGGAGTCTCGACCACTTTACCCAGGGCAGCGTGACCAACACCACGATGCTGATTTACCCGGGCGTCAGCGTTAACCGTACCCGATCACGGGGTGGTCTGATGCCGACCTGGGGTGATTCACAGCGTTACTCGCTGGATGTCTCTGATACCACCTGGGGATCGGATATCGACTTCGCCGTGATTCAGGCTCAGAACGTCTGGATCCGCACATTGCAGGATAAACACCGCTTTGTCGTGCGTGGCAATCTTGGCTGGATTGAAACCAATGATTTCGAAAAAGTCCCGCCGGACCTGCGCTTCTTCGCCGGGGGTGACCGCAGTATTCGTGGCTACAAATACAAAGGCATCTCCCCACGTGATGATGAAGGCAAGCTGACCGGGGCATCAAAACTTGCCACCGGTTCGCTGGAGTACCAGTACAACGTCACGGGTAAATGGTGGGGGGCGGTGTTTGTTGATTCGGGTGAAGCGGTTAACGACATCAAGCAGAGTAATTTCAAAACCGGTGCGGGTTTTGGCGTGCGCTGGCAGTCGCCGGTCGGGCCGATCAAAGTGGACATTGCCCGCCCGATTGGTGATCAAAACGATCGGGATATTCAGTTTTACATTGGGTTGGGGCCTGAACTATGAAGTGGTGGAAAAAGGGCCTGATTGGCATTCTGATTTTTATTGTGCTGCTGTTTGGCGGCGTTGCCTTCTTACTCGGCACCACCACTGGCCTGCATCTGGTGCTGAACGGTGCCGCGCGCTGGGTGCCGGGGCTGGATATCCAGCAGGTGAAAGGCGGCTGGCGTGATTTGACCCTGAGCGGCGTGAAGTATGAGATGCCGGGCGTAACGGTCAATGCCGGTGAGTTTCATCTGGCTCTGCGCCTGGGCTGCCTGAAACAGAGCGCGCTCTGCGTTAACGATCTCTCTCTGAAGGACGTTAGCGTGGTGGTGGACAGCAAAAAGATGCCCCCTCCGGCGAATCCGCCAGTAGAAGAAGAGAGCAGCGCGGGGGATATCAGCACGCCGTACCCGCTCACACTCAGCAGGCTGGCCCTGCATAACATCAACCTTAAAATCGACGACACCGCCATTTCGCTGGCAGATTTCACCAGCGGGCTGCACTGGCAGGGCCGTGCAATGACGCTGACTCCGACCCATATTCAGGGACTGTTGATTGCGCTGCCGAAAGCTGTGAACGTCGCCAATGAACAGGTTGTACAACCGAAAGTTCAGCAACCTGCCGTCAATGAAGCGCCGCTGGGTGAAACGCTGAAAGCGATGTTTGATAAACCTTTGCTGCCTGACCTGCCCGCGTTTACGTTGCCGCTGGATGTGGACGTGCAGGAAGTGCTCGGTGAGCAGCTGCGCATCACGGGCGATACCGATATTGCGGTAGAGCGACTGCTACTGAAAGCGAAAACCGAAAATAACCAGCTACAGCTGCTGGCGCTGGATGTCGACTCGCCGCAGGGCCAGCTGAATGCCCAGGGCCAGGCGACATTGAGCGGTAACTGGCCGGTCAACTTCACCCTCTACAGCCAGCTTAACGTCGATCCGATCAAAGGTGAGAAGATCAAAATGACGCTGGGTGGGGGCCTGCGCGATACGCTGACTCTGGGGCTGAATCTCTCCGGGCCGGTTCGCGCGCAACTGGATGCCGATACACAACTTGCCGAAGCGGGTTTACCGCTCAATATGACGCTGCACAGTCCGCAACTGCGCTGGCCGCTGGATGGACAGGCGCAGTATCAGGCCGATAATTTCAACTTCAGCTTTAAAGGCAAAGCCACTGACTACGTGATGTCCCTGAAAGCGGCACTCCAGGGGCAGGGCATTCCACCTGCCACACTGACGCTGAATGGCAAAGGGAACGTCGAGCAGTTCTCGCTGGACAAGCTGCGACTGGCTGCCTTGCAGGGGAATACCGACCTGACAGCACTGGTGGACTGGAGTAAAGCCATCAGCTGGCGCAGTGAGCTGACGCTATCCGGGATTAATACGGCAAAACAGTATCCGGACTGGCCCGCGAAGCTGGACGGTAAAATCACCACGCGGGGCAGCCTGTACGGCGGTAGCTGGCAGATGCGTGTGCCGGAGCTGAAGCTCAAGGGTAACGTACGTAATAACGCGGTCAGTGCTGACGGAACACTGTACGGCAACAGTTACAGCCAGTGGGATATTCCCGGTATTAAGCTGGTGCTGGGACGTAACAACGTCAATCTGAAAGGGTCGCTGGGCGATAAACTGAACCTGGATGCCGACATTGATGCGCAGCATCTGGATAATGCCCTGCCGGGCCTTGGCGGGGTTGCCAAAGGGACAATCCGTGCCCGTGGAGACCTGACAACGCCACAGCTGCTGGCCGACCTGACCGCCACCGGGCTGCGCTGGCAGGCGATGCGCATTGGCCGTATCAAACTGGAAGGGGACGTCAGTTCAGGTGAACAGATTCAGGGCAAACTGAAACTGCGTGTTGAACAACTGAAGCAGGACGCGCTGGCGGTGAATCTGCTGACGCTGGATGCCAGCGGCACGGAAAAACAGCATCAGCTTAAGCTGAACGTGCAGGGCGAACCGGTTTCCGGCCAGTTAGCGCTCAGCGGTAGCTTCGACCGAGCTGAACAACGCTGGAAGGGGAACCTGAATAACACCCGCTTTGACACCCCGGTGGGGGAATGGCGCTTAACGCGCGCCATCGCGCTGGATTACCTCAATGCGAAACAGACCGTCAGTATCGGCGCACACTGCTGGCAGAATCCTAATGCCGAGTTGTGCGTACCCACGACGATTGAAGCCGGGCCATCAGGCCATGCGCGCGTAGTGCTCAATCGTTTTAATCTGGCGATGATCAAGCCCTTTATGCCTGAAGCTACGCAGCTTACCGGGCTGTTCAGCGGCGATGCCGATGTCGCCTGGACTGCAGATGGCGCGCTGCCAACGGGACGCGTATCCCTGAAAGGGAATGGCGTGAAAGTGGAGCAGGATGTACAGGGCAATACGCTACCCGTCGCCTTCAGTACGCTGAACCTGAATGCGGCACTGAAAAATGGTCGTGCTCAGCTCGACTGGCTGATCCGCATTGCGAATAATGGTCAACTGGATGGCAATGTACAAATTGCCGATCCCGAGGGGCGGCGCACCCTGTCCGGTAACGTCAATATCACCAGCCTGTCGCTGGCGATGCTGAACCCGGCACTGATGAAGGGGGAGAAAATTACCGGGGTGCTGAACAGTAACCTGCGCCTGGGCGGTAATCTGCAAAAACCGCAGGTCTTTGGCCAGCTGGGACTGCGAGGCGTTGACGTGGAAGGCAGCTTTATGCCGGTTGACCTCACCACCGCTAACCTGACAATGGCCTTCAATGGCATGAGTTCGACGCTCCAGGGCGTGATTCAGACTTCCCAGGGGCAAATCGCTCTTAACGGTGATGCCGACTGGAATCAACTTGATGCCTGGCGTGCACGCATTGCGGCGAAGGGCGATAAAGTACGTGTGACGGTGCCGCCGATGGTGCGGATGGACGTGTCACCGGACCTGGTGTTTGAAGCCACGCCGGACCTGTTCAATCTGGATGGTCGCGTGGATATTCCCTGGGCACGCATCACCGTGCAGGAAGTGCCAGAAAGTGCCGTGGGCGTCTCCTCCGATGAAGTGCTGTTGGATAAAGATCTGAAACCTGTTGCGCCGAAAACCAGCGGCATTCCGATCAACAGTAATCTTATCATCCACGTTGGCAACGATGTGCGCCTGAGCGCCTTTGGTTTGAAAGCGAAACTGAACGGCGATCTGAAACTGGCGCAGGATAAACGGGGTCTGGGACTGAATGGTCAGATCAATATTCCATCGGGCCGCTTCCATGCCTACGGTCAGGACCTGATCGTCCGTAAAGGTGAGCTGCAATTCTCCGGCCCACCGGACCAGCCGTATGTGAATATTGAAGCGATTCGTAACCCGGAAGCCACCGAAGATGATGTGACGGCCGGGGTGCGTGTGACCGGGCTGGCAGACGAGCCTAAGGTGGAAATCTTCTCAGACCCGGCGAAATCACAGCAGGAAGCACTCTCTTATCTGCTGCGTGGCCAGGGATTAGGGGCGACCGGCAGCGACAGTGATGCATTAACTTCAGCCCTGGTAGGATTGGGGGTTGCACAAAGTGGTCAGGTTGTGGGTAAAATTGGCGAGACTTTTGGTGTCAGTAACCTGGCGCTGGATACTGCAGGGGTTGGCGACAGCCAGCAAGTGCAGGTCAGCGGCTATGTGCTGCCGGGTCTACAGGTAAAATACGGTGTTGGCATATTTGATTCACTGGCGACGTTAACGCTGCGTTACCGCCTGATGCCCAAACTCTATTTGGAAGCCGTGTCTGGTATTGATCAGGCACTGGATGTGCTCTATCAGTTTGAGTTCTAGCAATGCGAATAATTGTCTATGGTAGCCTGCGGCGTAAGCAAGGTAACAGTCACTGGATGACGAACGGGCAGTGGCTGGGCGATCATCAGATCGACGGCTACGCACTTTACAATCTTGGTCATTACCCGGGAGTCGTGGCGGGTGAAGGGCAGGTCTATTGTGAGGTTTACCGGATTGATGCATCAACACTGGGCGAACTGGATGCGCTCAGAACCAAAGGCGGTGAATACAAGCGCGAGCTGTTAAAAACCCCTTACGGTAGTGCCTGGCTGTACGTTTATCAGCGTGCCGTCACGGGCAAAAAGCGTATCACCAGCGGTGACTGGCTGCTGCGAGATGCAGAGTAGTTGCCGATTTTTCGATGATTCACACTATACAAGCCGCCTTCTTTGAAGGCGGCTTTGTTTTTTTGAACCATAATGTTGTTAAATCCTCACTGTTAACCTTTATCTTATGTCATGCTTACATTATTCTATTATGCGTTCACTTATTAGAGATAATAAGCGTGTATTTTCTAAGTAATATCTTATTTAATCCTCATTGAAATTATTCTCTTTTACAGGGATTAGGTGTCTTTGTGGTTTTAATTCCTGAATTTAGGTGCTCATATGGAGTAATATTTTGTTTGGTCGTTTTTCGTAGTTATATTATTGTCATTTCTGATTTTTTGTTTATTATCCACCCCCTGATTGTTGTTTTATTTCTTCCTTTAATCGTTATCATATTGCGTTATTATGAGAACTAATTGACGTATTTAAGTGATGGTAATGATTTAATGTGCCATTTTTAATGTCTTTCCATTGTCATTTATCGGAAAAGGAACATCCAACGAATGAGCGTGGCGAAAAGAGAGTTTTTGCCATTGTTTGTAAAGAAGGTTATGTCTGCCCATATCGGGCTGAGTAATGACCGAAACCCATAGTATATAAAGGATTATCTAATATGAAAAAGATGACCACTCTTGCTGTATTGATTGTTGGTGCCATTGCTTCAGGGCAGGCGCTGGCGGGCGGAAGTGCAACGCTTGACGTTAAAGCGACCATCGTGCCTGGTGCTTGTAATGTCGTACTTCCTTCCGCTTCACTGGACTGGGATAATATTGACCCGGCCTCGCTGCACCATGAGCTGTTCACTGAGTTACCGGCGAAGCAGCTGACGCTGAATGTAAATTGCCCGGCAAAAATGATGTTCGCCGTCAAAGCCATTGATAATGCAACGAAGGGTGTTGCACCTTTAGGTCCCGATCCATCACTGAGCGACAGCTATTTTGACTTTACGTCGACCGCTGAGAAAAATGCTCCTGTCGGTGGCTATAGCATTAAAGCATTGACCGCGGGCAGTACCTCTGATCAAACCAAAGCAACGGCATTAGTCACCTTCAAAAATGGCAAGTGGAATGAAAAGCCTGCCAATGCAGATTACGCATACTTCCCTTCTTCCGCTCTCGGTAATGATGCTGCGCTGGATATTAGCACCAGTGATAGCAAGACTAAATATCTTCGTGATAGCGCAATGAATAAATCATTCTCATTAGAAATTCGTCCATGGATTGCCCCGGTCTCTGAACCTGCGTGGGGAAATGACGTTGACCTGAAAGGCAGCGCCACGTTTGAAGTTGTTTATATTTAACTGAAGTTGCCACCGGCAGGACTGTTCACTGTTACAAGCCAGAGTCAGTCATGCCGGTGGCTTTTTATAGAATTCATGGATGAATGCTATGTTGATCAAACTTTTTCGGCTATGCCTGTCAATATTTTCATTAGTAGTTATCTTTCCTTCCTGCGCGGTGATGCAGCCTAAAACGTCATTGGTGTTAATTCAGGAGGGGGCGGGTGGCGGCAGTATTAACGTCACCAATACCGATGATAAGGACGCATTGTTGTACGTTAAGGTCATTGATCTGCCTGATGATAAATTTCCCCAGTTGATTGTGACGCAACCTGTAATGCGCGTGGCGGCAGGCCAGACTCAGCGAGTCCGTTTTGTCTTAACCAGCGATCGTCCGCTCACCACCGAACATATAAAGCGTGTGACATTTGAAGGTATTCCTCTCACCACCGGGGAGAGTAATAGTGTCAACATCAGCGTACGGCAGAATCTGCCCGTGATTATTCATCCTGACGGGTTGGCGAAAAATAACGCGCCCTGGAAAAATTTACAGTGGCGGGTCAAACAGGAAAAGCTAACGATACATAATCCAGGTGCCTGGGTGGTCAGATTAGCGCCCAGCTTCCTCCTGATGCCTGTCAATACAAAAGTGGCGCTGGACAAGAGCTACATCCTACCGGGGGAAACCCTCTCCGTGGCGTTTTCTGATAAACAAGCGCTGGCAAAAGCCACCAACGTCCGCATTGATACCGTTTCACAGTATGGGTATGAGGTTGGCAATGTCGAGCTTCCCATCAGCCACGGGGATTAACCTGTGTCGTGTTCTTACCGCTTTACCTCAAACAAATTATGCCACTGCGCGCTGCTCACGGCGGGTGCCCTGACACCGACTTACCTTTGCGCGCAGGAAAAAAATGAACATCCTCAGCAGCAGCAAAAAGTTCAGCGCTCCTCCGACTCTCCCGCCGTTCCGGTTCTCCATGAATCTGTTACTGAAAGGATCCTCAAAGCCAGGGGCATTGACCCGGCTTTACTGACCCTTCTCGACAACTCATCACGATTTCCCGCCGGGCCCGCGCTGGTGGATATCAGCGTTAACGGTGAGTTTCGTGGCGCCTTCGATGTCGTGTTTAACCCGAAGGGGGGATTGTGCTTTACCCCTGAGTTGCTTAATCAGCTGGGGTTAAAGCTGCCCAACAGTGACCCTTTGCCTGATACGGACTGTTTTGACTGGGTACAGCAGGATCCTGCTATCAACATTCGTTTTGATACCCAAAATCTTTCCGCCAGCATTGTGGTGCCGGAAGCTGTGTTGCAGCCGCAGTACAAAGAGATTACGGGTGAGTCCGGGGGAATGGGAGCACTGCTGAACTATAACTATTTCAGCTCGGTGAACCGGAATGCCGGCACACTGAATCGCTATAGCTTTCTGACGCTGGAAGATGGTTTCAATATCTCTAACTGGATGGTACGCAGCTGGCAGCAGTTTAGTCAGCAGGATGGAAAGCTCAGTTCTGATATGAACTCACTGTATGCAGAACGGACCTTTGAACGCTGGCAGAAGCGCTTCCAGATCGGGCAAATTGGTGTCAGTAATACGCTGTTCGAGCTGGGTGATATTAATGGCATCCAGATCATCCCGGATGAGGGATTCCAGCAGGAGGGTGAAACTCAGGGAGTTGTTGAAGGTATTGCTAACACACCTCAGGCGCGGGTAGAAGTGCGCCAGTACGGTATGCTGATCTACAACACACTGGTGCCTGCCGGGCCATTTCGCTTAGATCGTATTCCGCTAAAAAACCTTAATAGCGACCTGGACATTACCGTGCTGGAAACCAACGGTCAGCGACAGCAGTTTACCGTCCCTGCTAACCGAATGAGGGGGGTAAACCCTCGTGGTATGCAGGGCTTTTCTCTCGCCACGGGCACGCTTCGCTCTATTGGCGGGGGCGGGTCGGGGGCGCCACGCTTACTCACTATGAATCAGAACTGGCGACCGCTGGGGCGCTTACTGGCACAGACTGGCCTGCTGATGTCGGACAAATATCAATCCGTCGCGTTGTCGGTGGGGCAACAGGTGGCACAGGGGTTGCAGCTTGCTGCGCAAATGACGGCGGCCAATGACCGCTATCACGGAGCACGGAGTGCGCGGCTGTCGCTGTCGGCAGATTACCTGATTACTGAAGCCTTTTCGATCGGTGGTAGCGTCAGTAAAAGCACGCCCTCGTACGCCTCACTCAATCAGGCCAGTATGCCGACCCAGGATTATTACGATAAAGATAATACGCAGTACACGCTTTCAGCCAGCTGGGCGACGCCGAGGTTCGGCACTTTTTCCGTTAGTCACGCGGAAAGCACCAGCTTTGGCAAAGCCATGTCGACGACGCGTTACAATATGATGAGCTGGGGCACCAACATTAAAAAGATGCTACTGACGGTGAGTTTTTCCCACAGCACGGGCATATATCAAAGCAATAAACAGTTGTCGGTTAACGCCAGCCTTCCTTTAGGCAAGCAATACGTCAACAGCTATTACCGTAGCTCAAGAAAGCGTAGCCAGTTAGGCAGCGAGATCAGCGGTCCTGTTAACCGTGACGTGGGTTACAACCTGTCAACAGAGCGGGATTTGAAACAGCATAACCAGTCAGTGCAAGGGGGGCTCAGTGCCAACCTGCATTACACCAATCTTTCTGCATCGGCAGGGCACAGCGGCAATCATTCCAGCAACTACTCCGTAAGCGGTAGCGGTGGCATCGCCATGGTGGGTAAAAATATCCTGTTCTCCCCCCTCCCTGTCGGACAGACCTTTGGCATGATCGCTATGAATGAAAGGCTGGCAAACGTGGCGATCAGCACGCCCGGGGGCACCACCTGGACGGACTGGCGGGGTCTGGCGCTGGTGCCTCAGCTTCCGGCGTGGCGGCCCGGAAACCTTGATCTGAATACGGAAACATTGCCGAAAAAATCGGATGTTAATAACGGGCACCACACCGTCACACTTGCGCGGGGAAGCGTGAAGCGCATTAACTACACAGTGTTGACCAGTCGGCGTGTACTGCTGGATCTTACCCTGAGCGATGGTACCCCGTTGCCGCGTGGCAGTAAGGTGATGGACCACCAGGGTGAGATGTTGACCATAGCCATCGACAATGGGCTGATCTACCTGAATAACTCACCCGAGAAAGCCACACTGCTGATTGATGTGGCAGGGCGCAATAAGCGCTGCAGCTTCACCTATCAGCTGGACGATCAGCCAGAGGATGGCGGTCCCTATCAGAAAATGAGCGGTGTCTGCATTTAGCTTGTGACCTGTGTCTTAAAAAGGAATTGTGCAATGGAACTGAAAAGAATGCTTTCCGGTATCACCCTGCTAACGGGGATGGTGCTCAGTACTGCGGTTCCCGCCAGCACCCAGGCCACGTTGCAGATACGAGGTACTATTCAGCCCGCCTCCTGTGATATTCATTTTGATGGCGGGGGCATACTCGACTGGCAGCAGATTAGCGCTGCCAGCCTCTCATCCTCCAAATCCACCCCACTGGCGACGAAGAATATTAAGCTGAATATCAGCTGCGAAACGCCCACGCTGTTTGCCGTGAGGGCCAGAGATATCGCTGAAAAAGCCGGGGAAGCGAAGATTGACGGAAAAGCGGCTGAGACCAGTTTCAGCCTCGGAGCTACCGAAGCGGGAAAAAATATCGGTGCATACCGCATCCATACCCCGGCGGACAGGTCCATGGTGGACGGGCATCCTATGCAGAAACTCACCCTCTCGGCCGATGAAGGAAAAAGCTGGGCAGAGGCGAAGGGAAGCGTGCTGTGGAAGTATCAGGGAGAGGAGCTTGTGTCTTTCACCTCCGATATGTTGCGGGTGCCGATCCCGGCAAAAAATGTGGTCTTTGATATCAATGTCACCCCCTGGGTCGTCGCCCTTGATACCCTTGGAACATCGGATGAAGTGACGATTGCCGGCAGTGCAACCTTCGATATTGTATATCTCTGATGGCTTTCATCATCCGTAGTTGCAAATCCTGGTCTGTGGGTCAATACATACTGTGTAGCCTGCTGGCGCTGTCCATCGCACATCCGGCGGGGGCGGTGATGAAGCCTGAAACCTCTATGATCATGATTAATGAAGAGGCAGAAGGCGGAAGCCTGAACGTTACCAATACCGCAGACTACGAGGCACTGCTGTATGTGAAGGTCTACAGCCTGCCGGACGATCCCCAGCCTCAGCTGCTGGTGACCCAGCCGGTGACCAGGCTGGCAGCGGGGCAGACCCAGCGGCTACGCTTCTTACTGCACAGCCGGGGGCCGCTCAAGACCGAGCATATGAAGCGGGTGATTCTGGAAGGGATCCCACTACAAGCACTGAGCGGCAAGAATACGGTGGGCTTGAGCCTCAGGCAGGACCTCCCGATCATTATTCATCCTGCCGGTCTGCCAATGAAGTCAGATCCCTGGGAAGCATTGAAATTTTCGGAAACGAGTGGTGTGTTAACCATCGCTAACCCCAGTCGTTATGTGGTGCGGCTGTCGCAGACCGTCGTGCTGTTGCCCTCGATGAACAATATCATGCTGAGTAAAAGCTATATTCTTCCCGGCGAAACGCTGACCGTTAAGGGCCAGGATGCTGCTGCTCTGAAAAACAGCAAGCAGATCCAAATCCAGAGCCTGTCAAAATATGGCTATGTCGCGGGTTTGTTTATACAACCGCTGGAGCATCAAGGTTAATTTCTCTGCTGCATCGCCAGCTTTCAACGGGAAACACATGAAGGAACGGAAAATGGACTGTAGGAAACGTTCGCGCCCGCACCGCCGTCAAGGGATGCGTCTGATGGCGGTCAGTCTACTGCTATGTTCAGGGTGGGTTCAGGCTGAATGTCGCATCAGCACGGGCACGGGGATGCTGGATTATGGCCGGATAAATACCCAGGTCACACGAGGCCCTGATGGGAAACATCACCTGACATCGCGTGCAGCCGTATTCAGGGTGGAGTGCGATGAACCCCGGAAAATTCGACTGGCTTTCACTGACATTAGCGGCAGTCAGCGGCAGTTCGCCTTTGGTCGCGACGGTGAACTTGAGGCAGATATTTCTGCGCTGATGCTGGACGATCGTGCGACGGCTTACCGCGATCTCTCTTCACTCGCAGGGCAAAAGAGTGACGTTAGCCGACAAACAGGCACGCTGCTGCCAGGAAGTGAGATCGAGATTGTCGACGCGGGGCGCCATTTAAACTTTATTGTGACGTTGCATCCTGTGTTCACGGACCAGCTCTTTGCTCTCCAGGATGATTATCGGCCGGGGAACGACATTACGGTATCGATTATCGAATAGCGGAGAAGCGGGATAAAAAAACACCGCCGTGGCGGTGTTTTTTCGGCGTCAGTGGAAGAGAATCTTCACTGGCGCGAGCTGTGCCGGAAGATTATTTCTTCGCAGCGCGCTCGAAGGAGGAAACGATTTCCGCTTTAGCGGCTTCTACGCCTTCCCAGCCGTCAACCTTAACCCATTTGCCTTTTTCCAGCGCTTTATACTGCTCGAAGAAGTGGGTGATCTGGCCGCGCAGCAGTTCTGGCAGGTCGTTCACATCCTGGATGTGCTCGTACTCTTTGCTCAGTTTGCTGTGTGGAACCGCAACAACTTTGGCATCTTCGCCAGATTCGTCGGTCATTTTCAGCACGCCAACCGGACGGCAGCGGATCACAGAGCCAGGCTGTAACGGGTAGGGTGTTGGCACCAGGACGTCAACCGGGTCACCATCCAGAGACAGGGTGTGGTTGATGTAACCGTAGTTGCACGGATAGAACATCGCTGTCGCCATGAAACGGTCAACGAACAGTGCGCCAGTCTCTTTGTCGACTTCGTATTTGATTGGAGAGGCATTTGCCGGGATCTCGATTACGACATAGATATCATCTGGCAGGTCTTTACCCGCTGGTACCAGGTTCAAGCTCATTATGAATTCCTTCAATCATCTTAGGTTGAGTGCCGGGTATTATAGCCAGGTCATCTTCAAAGTACCTTCCTTTTTCCGCCTTTCAGATTGCTCCGTGCCGGGGCATCAATGACAGTGAAATGCTGCGCTATGCGATGCCCGGCTCACGATGATGGCTAATCCTCCACGTCGGGCTGGGGTATGGAATATTCACTCGGTGCAAAGGGGTGTGGCTCACCGTTGACCATGTTGAATTCAGAGACAATATAACGGCGTCTCATCTTCTTAGTGGGTGAGCGTAAAGCGATATCAACCCGCCTGGCGCCTGAGTTCGGGAACTTGTAATACGTTTCAGGAATGCAGAGCTGATCATTAGCAATTTTTAAAGCGGGGAATTCTCTGTTGAAGCCAGACATCTCCGGTGCACGACTCTCTCTGATAACCAGATAATGAGCATAATAGTCGCTGGCATTTTTAATCTGGAAACACACTCCGGCATTTGTCAGGGACACCTGTCCGAGCTCATTGGGGGGGCTGTAATGGCCCATCCACCCGCAGCCGGTAAGAAGCGAGGCAATCAGGGCGGGAAACAGCACTTTTTTTATTGTCATCACAGGCTCCACGGAAAGGCTCGCAGCGTATATTTATACTGTTTTAGTAACTCATCATCGGATAAATCATCACTGTTAGTACAACCCCTGTTTGTTTTCCAGTAAGCACGGCCATTGAACTGCGTAAGTAGATAATAATCTCCAATAATCTGTGCCTGCTGCTCCATACCGTAAGTGCTAAGTGGCCAGCTGTCTAAAGCATATTCATACTTTGCCATCCAACTGACCAGGCCCCGTAATTTGACCTTCATGCCGTGCTGGTACTGCCATACGTGTGACAGTTCATGGATAAAAGTATGCTGCCTTCTTATATCGGCTTTAGAAAAATCAGGGCTGTATTCATCTCGAAAGTACATTTCTCCATTGGGTGACATAGAGACCCGCTTGAGTTGCAGACCAAAAGGCAAGTAACTGCCTTTATGGATCCACACTTTCGGGTAGATGATCGTGTCGCGAAAAATTTCCTTCGCCATATTAATCTCGCCCAATGTCATCAGGCGCAGACTGCCGCCCTTAGTATCATTATCAAACATACAAATCCCTTGGTGTGTTTGTGGTTATTTCCCGTGCAGCATAGCAAATGTCTGTTTTGCTAAAAATTCTACAATCTGTGATTTTCTTAGTGCGATGACATGACACTTGCCTGGAGTCTCTTTTCGCCACTGAACAAGATGAGGGCTGTCAGGGGATTAATTTGGTTTATTCATCATTGTTAAATCATTTCTCTGGTTTTACATGGATCTAATCCATCATCGTCTGTATTTTCCTTCAGGGTCATTTCCCTTCTGACGTTTGTCCACAATAAAAGCGTTGAAGCGCCCTTAATTCACGCTTACGGGTTCCCTGTGCTGGATCAATTTAATCTTTATTATGGTTAAAGCTGGGTAATGTTATTGCCGATAACATGGTCGATTTAGGGACCAGGAATGACCAGGCTTAACACTATCGGGAAATGATCATGCTTAAGAGAATCTCAATACGTACGGGTTTATTGGCGCTGCTTGCCATGATGACGCTGCTGCTTTTAGTGGTGAGTGTCATGGGCATTATCGCGATTCAAAAGGGCAATCGCTCACTGGATGTGATCAACCGCATTCAGGGCATTGAGTTGAACGCACTGTATATGAGTAACGGCAACCTATTGCGCACCCGCGCCACCGCAGCGCTGGCCATACGTAAAATGGAAATCGGCCTGCCGGACGAAGCGGAAAAAATAGCCACACGTTCCGCCAGTTACGTGGTTTTATCGCAGCAGGAGCTGAAACGATTCATTGATGCCGGAACCGTCACTGAACACGGCAGAATTCTGGCGGAAGCCGTAGTGGCAACCCATGAAGATTACCTGGTTAATGGCATCACGCCAATGATGGCGGCGCTGCAAAAACAGAGCGTGGATGATTACTACAGCGTTCTGGAAGGAAACCTCTCCGACCTTGCAGGCAAATTCTCTGGCGCAGTATCGGCTTTTGGTGCTTATGCCGACGACGTCAGCGCAACACAGATGGCGCAGGCCGCGCGTAACCAAACCATGATGACCGTTCTGATTCTGGTGAGCGGCGCGCTGACACTGCTGCTGGTGGCGCTGGCATGGATGATTTTGCGCATACTGCTCCTGAAGCCGCTGGATCAGGCTATCAGGCATCTTGAGCATGTGGCGGGTGGCGATCTGACGCAGCCCGTGCCGGAAAGCGGTGACAACGAGTTGGGCCGATTAAATGCCGCACTGGGAACGATGCAGCAGTCGCTACAGCATTCGGTTGGTCTGGTGCGCGATGCCAGTCTGCAAATCGATATCGGCAGCCGCGAACTCGCCTCGGGCAACCTCAATCTCTCCCAGCGAACTGAAGAGTCTGCGGCATCGCTGGAACAGACGGCGGCGAGCATGGAGCAGTTAACCGCCACGGTGAAGCAGAATGCAGATAACGCCCAACAGGCACATCTGCTGGCGCGTGCTGTTTCTGATACCGCCGATCGCGGGGCAGAAGTAGTGTGTTACGTGATGGAGAAAATGGGGGAAATCTCTAACAGCTCGCAGCGTATTGGCGACATTCTCGGTGTGATTGATGGCATCGCCTTCCAGACGAATATCCTGGCGCTGAACGCTTCTGTTGAAGCGGCACGCGCGGGTGAGCAGGGACGCGGTTTTGCCGTTGTCGCCACCGAGGTACGTAACCTGGCCCAGCGCAGTGCAACGGCGGCGAAGGAAATCCGTACGCTGATTAGTGAGTCGCAGATTCGCGTCAACGAAGGTTCTGATATGGCGACCAAAGCGGGTGAAACCATGGATGAAATCTCGACGGAAGTGATGCGAGTCACCACGTTGATGAAAGAGATCTCCAGCGCTTCGCAGGAACAGAGTCGCGGTATTGAACAGGTGAACCAGGCGGTGACGCAGATGGATGAAGTCGCGCAGCAGAATGCCGCGCTGGTGGAAGAAGCGGCCGCCGCAACGCAGTCGCTGGAAGAGCAGTCCCAGCAGCTGGTGCAAACCATGGCGGTATTTAAGGTCACTCAGGCGGCATAAATCGTTGGGGGCGGCCGCTTTTCTGGTCGTTTCCCCAAAAGAAAGGGCGGACCCGAAAAAAAAGGTCCGCCCCTACGCTTTGGTCAGTCGAAATCGTTAAATTTTACCGATTAGTTATCCGGGAACTCGCGCAGGAAACGTTCGGTATCATCGACCATATGGTCATTGCCGACGAAGAACGGCGAACGTTCATGCAGGCTTTCTGGCACCAGGTCCAGAATACGGTTTTTGCCGTCAGAGGCTTTACCGCCAGCCTGTTCCGCCAGAAACGCCATTGGATTGCACTCATACAGCAGGCGCAGCTTGCCTTTCGGGTGGCTGGCGGTGCTTGGGTAGAGGTAGATACCGCCTTTCAGCAGGTTACGGTGGAAATCTGCCACCAGCGAGCCGATGTAGCGTGAGGTATAAGGACGTTGGGTCGCGACATCCTCTTCCTGACAGAATTTCAAGTATTTCTTCACACCCTGCGGGAAGCGGATGTAGTTACCTTCGTTGATGGAATAGGTGTAGCCCTTTTCCGGGAAGGTCATACGTTCCGCGCTCAGGCAGAACACGCCCAGTGACGGGTCGTAGGTAAAGGCATGTACGCCACAGCCGGTGGTATAAACCAGCATGGTAGAGGAGCCATAAACGACGTAACCCGCGGCAACCTGCTGGCTGCCAGGCTGCAGGAAGTCTTCTTCGGTCACCGGCGTACCCGGAGGGGTGAGACGGCGGTAAATTGAGAAAATGGTGCCGACAGAAACGTTGACATCAATATTTGAGGAGCCGTCGAGAGGATCCATCAGTACCACGTACTTGCCGTTTTCCGCGCCTTCGAAGATCACGAACTCATCTTCTTCTTCTGACGCGATACCTGCAACAATGCCACGGGCCTTCAGTGCGGCTTTGAGTTTTTCATTGGCAAACAGATCGAGCTTCATCTGTTCTTCGCCCTGAATATTTTCAGCGCCGCTGGCACCCAGAATATCGACCAGGCCTGCTTTGTTAATATCGCGGTGGATAATCTTAGCGCCCAGTTTGATCGCGGAGATCAAAGCGGTCAGTTCACCTGTTGCGTGCGGAAAGTCGTGTTGCTTCTCGACGATAAATTCGCCTAACGTTTTCATAACACAATCCCTGAATCTGCGGTTGAGTAGCAGCTTGATTCACAAACTGCCAACGTATGCGTACGCAGTTTAGCCGATTGAACGCTAAAGAACATAGGGCAAATCCGTTTCTTCCGCACGATGGGGGCGTTACACTAAGGCCGAACATTTTACGAAACGGACCTTTTATGCGTATTCATATCCTCGGTATCTGCGGCACCTTTATGGGTGGACTGGCGATGCTGGCCCGCGCGCTCGGCCATGAAGTGACCGGCTCTGATGCTAACGTTTACCCGCCAATGAGCACGTTGTTGGAGAAGCAGGGTATTGATTTAATTCAGGGTTATGATGCTTCTCAGCTCGATCCTGCACCGGACCTGGTGATCATCGGTAACGCGATGACCCGCGGTAATCCCTGTGTGGAAGCGGTGCTGGAGCGCAATATTCCTTATCTCTCTGGCCCACAGTGGCTGCATGACTTCGTCCTGCGCGACCGCTGGGTGATTGCGGTCGCCGGAACCCACGGAAAAACCACCACAGCGGGCATGGCAGCGTGGATTTTACAGGCCTGCGGCTATGAACCCGGTTTTGTCATCGGTGGGGTGCCTGGAAATTTTGATGTTTCCGCGAATTTAGGAAAAAGCCCATTCTTTGTGATTGAGGCGGATGAGTACGACTGCGCGTTCTTCGATAAGCGCTCGAAGTTTGTTCATTACTGCCCGCGTACCCTGATTCTGAACAACCTCGAGTTCGATCATGCCGATATTTTTGACGATCTGCGTGCTATTCAGAAACAGTTTCATCATCTGGTCCGCATCGTGCCAGGCCAGGGAAAAATTATCCTGCCAGAGCATGATGCTAACCTGAAACAGGTGATCGCGATGGGCTGCTGGAGTGAACAGGAAACCGTGGGCGACACCGGCCACTGGCAGGCGAAGAAACTCTCTACGGATGCCTCACACTGGGAAGTGCTGCTGGACGGCGAGCGCGTGGCAGAAGTGAACTGGTCGCTGGTGGGGGAGCACAACATGCATAACGGCATGATGGCCATTGCCGCTGCACGTCATGTTGGCGTGAAGCCCGAAGATGCGGGGCGTGCGCTGAATGACTTTATCAATGCCCGCCGTCGTCTGGAGCTGCGTGGAGAGAGTAACGGCATTAAGGTCTACGATGACTTTGCCCATCACCCAACGGCTATCCTCGCTACGCTGGCGGCGCTGCGCGGCAAAGTCGGCGGCACTGCGCGCATTCTGGCGGTGCTGGAACCCCGTTCGAATACCATGAAAATGGGCATCAGCAAGGACGATTTAGCCCCGGCGCTGGGGCGTGCTGATGAAGTGTTCCTTTATCAGCCGCACCACATTCCGTGGCAGGTTGCCGAAGTGGCCGAGGCCTGCATTCAGCCGGCGCAGTGGAGTGCGGATCTCGATACACTGATAGAAATGATCGCCAAAAAGGCCCAGCCGGGCGATACCATCCTGGTCATGAGTAATGGCGGTTTTGGTGGGATTCATCAGAAATTGTTAGATCGATTGGCGTAATATGCATTGGGCGAGGCATGCCTCGCCCTACGCGCCTGTGGTGGGCATGCCTATGCCTTTGCGTAGGGGTCGGGCACGCCCGACCTGATACTCACAGCAATACGTTACGACGCTTCGGCCAGCTCACGCAGATACTGGAAGATCTGGCGATAAGCTTTCGGCGGTTTGTTGGTCGCTTTCTCTTTCTGCGCGTTACGGATCATCGCACGCAGCTGCTGGCGGTCGGCATGAGGATAGAGGTTCAGCACCTCTGGCACCGCATCATCACCTTGCTCCACCAGACGGTCACGCAGCACTTCCAGTTTATGGAACAGTGCGACCTGCTGGTTGTGGCGGTTCTTCAGCTTATCCAGTGCCGTACGGATCGGCTCTTCATCACGTGAACGCAGCATTTTACCGATCAGCTGCATCTGGCGGCGGCGGCCTTCTTTCTTAATCTTCTGTGCCAGTTCAATGGCGGCACGCAGATCTTCATCCAGTGGGATTTTGTCCAGGGAGTTTTTCCCCAGTTCCACCAGTTCAGCGCCAAGGCGTTTTAGCTCCTCGGCATCACGTTTAATCTCACTTTTACTGACCCAGATAATCTCATCATCTTCTTCTTCTTCGTTATCTGGTACATCATCGAGCCAGTCGTCGGGCTGCTTGGTCATTGGTACGGCTCCTGAAAAAGAGGCTAATGCTATCAGGTTACGAGGCTACTGCGAAATTGTTCTCTGAGTCTGTTAGACTCAAATGAAGCCTTATCACCCTGGTGTGGTTATACCAGCGCGGTAAGCCACCGAAAAATCGCACTATTAATTATATGGCAGGTCGATGAAATTACTCTCCCAAGTTGCAGAACAGCGTAAAACCCTGGAACAGGCGATAGCGACAGCACTCGAACTGGCAAAGGCCAGCAGCGACGGAGCAGAAGTCGCGGTAACCAAAACCACCGGCATCAGCGTGAGTACGCGCTATGGCGAAGTGGAAAATGTTGAATTCAACAGCGATGGTGCCCTGGGCATCACTGTTTATCATCAGAATCGTAAAGGCAGCGCCTCTTCAACTGACCTCAGCCCGGACGCGATAAAGCGCACCGTGCAGGCCGCGCTGGACATTGCCCGCTACACCTCTCCCGATCCTTACGCGGGTGTGGCCGACCGTGAGCTACTGGCCTTTGATGCGCCGGATCTCGATCTGTTTCACCCTGCTGAGATCGATGCCGATCGCGCTATCGAACTGGCGGCTCGCGCCGAGCAGGCCTCACTGAAAGCGGATAAGCGTATTACCAACACCGAAGGCGGCAGCTTTAACAGCCACGTCGGGATTAAAGTGTTCGGTAACAGCCACGGGATGCTGCAAGGCTATTGCTCCAGCCGCCATTCGCTTTCCAGCTGTGTGATCGCGGAAGAAAACGGGGATATGGAGCGCGATTACGCTTACACCATTGGTCGTGCCATTGAAGACCTGAAGTCACCGGAAGCCGTGGGCGAAGAGTGTGCCCGTCGCACCCTGTCACGTCTTTCTCCACGCAAGCTGTCGACAATGAAAGCGCCGGTGATGTTTGCTGCCGAAGTCGCAACAGGCTTATTCGGTCATCTGGTAGGCGCGATCAGCGGTGGCAGTGTTTATCGTAAATCGACGTTCCTGCTTGATTCCCTGGGTGAGCAAATCCTGCCGGAGTGGCTGACCATTGAAGAACATCCGCATCTGCTGAAAGGCCTGGCCTCTACGCCGTTTGATAGCGAAGGTATCCGTACCCAGCGCCGCGACATTATCAAAGAGGGTGTGTTGCAGAACTGGCTGCTGACCAGCTACTCCGCCCGCAAACTGGGGCTGCAAAGCACCGGACATGCTGGTGGTATTCATAACTGGCGCATCGCCGGACAGGGCCACAGCTTCGACGCAATGCTAAAACAGCTCGGCACCGGGCTGTTGGTGACCGAGCTGATGGGGCAGGGCGTGAGTGGTATCACGGGGGATTACTCTCGCGGAGCATCGGGTTTCTGGGTGGAAAATGGCGTGATCCAGTATCCGGTCAGTGAAATTACCATTGCCGGTAACCTGAAAGACATGTGGCGCAATATGGTCAGCATCGGTAGCGACATTGAAACGCGTAGCAATATCCAGTGTGGATCCGTTCTGTTACCAGAAATGAAGATCGCAGGGCAGTAATTTACAGATTTACGCGTATGCTGAAAAGGCGGCTGTGAAAACAGCCGCCTTTTTTAATGCCTGAATGATACCCATTTATAAAAAATAGGATCTGAGATGCGTAAGTTATTGATTGCAATGTTGAGTACGACCCTGATGTTAAGTGCCTCGGTGATGGCACAGGACCTGGAAGGCGATATGGATATCCTGAAAGGCGCTTATCGCACGGTACAAAAGACCGATGATAAGGCGGAAATGGTCAGAGCATTAACCGATATGCGTGCTGCCGCTGAGAATGCGAAAACTCAGACGCCGGATAAGTTAAAAGGCCAGGCGGCCGACAGTGCTGGAATGAAAGATTATCGTGCAGAACTGGACACACTGATTGGCCAGATTGATACCAGTCTGAAACTGGCAAACGGCGGTGATCTGGCAGGCGCAAAGGAAGAAGCGAAGACATTCTCCGCTACCCGAGATGCCGGTCATAAGAAGTTTCGTTGATCACACAACCCTGATCAAAAACGTTTAGCTTGAACCTGAGAGGCGATGAATAAACCCATCGCCTTTTTTCGTAAAATAGCTGAGTGAAAACACTGTAGATAATGAGAATATCTCGCGATTTTTTCTTGTTCAGAATCTTTCTCTGACTTCCCTTGTCAGGCAGATAAACGCGAGAGTTTTCACCATGAAAAGTGATCTATAATATTTTCGATTATTAATAACCTGATAATTGAGTTGTGAAAAACTGGTAAACCCGCAAATCCCGGGAACATAAAAATTTATGTGGCAGGGAGGCGCGGGTGTTATCTTTTTTATTCTCCGCCTGGTATTTCTTCATAAGTTTTACTTCTATTTCTGTGATTATTGATATGTTTTCCCCCGTATATATCCCTTTGCCTGCGTTTATTAAGCAGGTAACGCTGTTTTTTTGTGATTCACATCTCAATTTAACGGTGTTCGTGCACGTTTCAACGTTTTTGCGACATCAATCCGGCGTCATCTGTTTATTTCCGTTTCAATGTGGAAAAAGTCGTTCTACACAGAAAGGTAACGTAGAGGTAATTTATTCCCATCGTTAATTAAGAGGGGACGAACGTGAGTAATGGAATAGCGCCAGTGAACGCGGTAACAGAACAGGATAATGAAATTCAGTCGCTGGCTGCGCGGGTGATGACACAAATTACCGAACTTTTTGCCGCCCGAAATATTCAACCTAATCCTGTTCAGCAGCAGATGCTCACCTCCCATGTGCGTGCGATGGCACTGCGTTCTCTCACCGGAGAAGCGCTGCCAGAAGTGGAAGAAGAACTGTTTGAGGATATCTCGCCAGAGTCAATGACGCTGGCACAGCAGGTTGTTGATTTGTTCGGTAACCTGCCGAAAGAAGAGGCCTGGCTACTCTCCGTTCATTTCGAAGTAGCCAAAGAAAACGAATAAACCTGGGGTCGGACATGCCGACCCCTACGACAATCCGTAGGGGCGGGGCATGCCCCGCCCGTTGCAACCAATAAGGAATACAACATGTCTCAAATTATCGTCGTGATTGGCGACCGTTTAGGTAAAGGCCAGAAAGTCGCTGCCGGAATCGAAAAAGCCGGCGGCAAAGCGATTGTAGTACCGGGTGTTGCGGCAGACATGAAGTTGGGTGATGTCATGAAGGCGGAAAACGCCACTTTCGGCATCTCCTTCTGTGGCAGCGGCGGCGCGGGTGCCATCACTGCTCAGAATAAATATGGCTACAAAGCTAAGCATGGAATGCGCTCCATTGATGAAGGTGTGACCGCCATCAACGAAGGTGCCACGGTACTCGGCTTCGGCTTTATGGATAAAGAAGAGTTGGGTGAGCGTCTGGTGCTGGCGTGGCAGAAGAAGCACGGCTGATGAAAGAGCAATTCACCACCACGGTGAGCGTTAGCGGTAAGGGCGACAGCAAAGGAAAAGCCTTTGCCGATGCCCTTAGCCGGGTACAAAACACGGTACTGAAATCCACCAGCAAAATTCTTCTGCGTATTGAGCCGGTGGATGTGAAGGTGCTGCAGGCCAGTGTTCGCACCAAAACGGAAAAGTTTCTGTTCTTCTTTCTGGCGCGTGAACGGCGGCTCTACAGCGTCGATCTGGAGATCACCGTCAACGTGGTGGTGGTGGATACAGACAACGTGGATTTCATCGTTTCCCACTAAAAAAACATCAGGGCGCATACACCTCCACGCATTCAGATGCGGTAGTCCGTCTACCGCCTGAGGCGAAGGGGTTATAACAAAAGGAAAGACCGATGTTCCTCATTATCTTATTTAAGTCATTGATTATCGGCGGACTTGTCGGTGTTGGTGTGGGCGCAGGCGCAGCACGCATGTTTCATGCCCCGACCACACAGGGCATGGGCGCTTTTCGTACATTGGGCGAACTGAACTCCTGTGAGGGCGATCCTGCCTCCCACTTCTCTTTCGGCCTCGGCTTCTTCTTTAATGCCTGGGCATCGTCTGTGGCGGCGGGTTCTTTTACTCAGGACGTTGACCACCGCATTATCCCTAACTGGGGGGCCGCGGCACTGATGGTCAAGAACCGCAACGTGGCAGAAACCCTGCACAACCCGAAGAAAATGGCGATCGCCTGCGGCATCATCGGCATGATCGTGGTGGCGTTCCTGAACTCAACGGCGTCAGCAGTACCGGCAGCCTTGCAGGTGACGGCAGTGAAGGTGCTGGTACCTGCGGCTAACCTGCTGGTCAATACGGTCATGCCCGTGATCTTCTGGCTGGCGGCCATTGATGCCGGTAAAAAGTCCGGTTTCTGGGCCACCATTTTTGGTGGACTGGCGCAGCTAATCATGGGGAATGCGGTACCGGGCCTGGTACTGGGCATCCTGATTGGCAAAGGGGTTGAAGAAGCGGGCTGGAACCGTGTGACCAAGGTGATGATGATGGCCATCGTCCTGCTGTTCGTGCTAAGCGGGTTCTTCCGCGGCTTTGATATGAAGCTGCTGGAGTCCTTCCATCTGGGTGTGCCTGGCTGGCTGGATATGATCCACAACTCCCTGAGCGGTAAATAAGAGGACGATGGTAATGGAAAATACAAAAAGTGGTTTCTGGTATGCCGACTGGTCGTTTCCGATCTTTGTCGGGCTGCTCTCTTCTGGTGTGTTCGCCGGTACGCATATGTATTACGTCTACGGGCTGGGTGCTTTCAACGAAGTGGCCTTCGTCTCCATGCTGCGTGCGGGAATGGAAACTGGCGTTTACGGTGCGGTAGCGGCCTTCGGTGCCAGCTTCCTGTTTGCACGCATTATTGAAGGATCGCTGGTGGGGATCCTCGATATTGGTGGCGCGATCCAGACCGGGATCGGCCTGGGCGTGCCTGCGCTGCTGCTGGGGGCCGGGTTTATCTTCCCGGTAGCAAACTTTGCCGCCTCGCTGGTAACCGGCCTGGCGCTGGGCCTGGCAGTGGGATACCTGATTATTCTCGCGCGTAAATTTACCATCAACAACAGCGACTCGACCTACGGCGCTGACGTGATGATGGGCGCGGGCAACACCTCTGGCCGCTTCCTCGGTCCGTTAATTATCTTGTCTGCGATGGCGGCATCGATTCCCATTGGGCTGGGTGCGCTGGTGGGATCGTTGCTGTTCTACCTGTGGAACAAGCCGATTACCGGTGGCGCAATCCTGGGGGCGATGGCGCTGGGAGCGATCTTCCCGGTCGCGCTGTAACTAACCCGCGTGGCGGCGGGATGTCGCCACGCTGAGGAGTCTGCATGTTTGATCTGATTATTCGGCGGGGCCGTCTCAGCGATGGCACCCTCAGTGATGTCGCCATTCACGACGGCAAAATTGCAGCCGTTGGCCTGGTCGCAGGTCCGGCGAAACATGAGTGGGATCTTGCCGGGCGTTACTGGCTGAGTGCGGGCTGGATTGACTCGCACGTTCACTGCTACCCAAAATCGCCGATTTACCATGATGAAGCCGATCGCATTGGTGTGGACACGGGCGTCACGACGGTGGTGGATGCGGGCAGTACCGGCGCAGATGATATCGATGATTTCTATCAACTCACCCGCAGCGCCAGCACCCGTGTTTATGCGCTGCTCAACATCGCCCGTAGTGGCATTCTGACGCAGAATGAACTGGCGGATATGGCGCGTATTGACGGGCCTGCGGTACGCGCAGCGGTACAGCGTCTGCCGGGTTTTATCCTGGGTTTGAAAGCCCGTATCAGCAGCAGTGTGGTGGAACAAAATGGTATCAAGCCGCTGGAACGTGCCAAAGCGATGCAGCAGGAGAACGGCCAACTGCCGCTCATGGTTCATATCGGTAACAACCCGCCGAATCTTGATGATATCGCCGATTTACTGACCTCCGGCGACATGATTACCCACTGCTACAACGGCAAACCGAATCGTATTCTCACGGCGGAAGGGCAGCTTCGCGCGTCGATTACCCGCGCGTTGCAGCGCGGTGTTCGGCTGGATGTTGGACATGGCTCTGCCAGCTTCAGTTTTGAGGTGGCACAGGTCGCCATCGGTCTGGGGATTTTACCGCACACCATCAGTTCGGATATCTACTGCCGCAACCGCCTCAATGGTCCGGTGTATACCCTGGCACATGTGATGTCCAAATTCTTAAACATCGGGATGACACTGCCACAGGTGATTGATTGCGTCACCTGCCATGCCGCCGATGGGCTGCGGCTTGAGGGTAAAGGACGGCTGGTGCCGGGACAGGATGCCGATCTGACCATTTTTGACGTGAAACAGGAAACCTGCCTGTTCAGTGATTCTGACGGACAAACGCTGTCTGGCGAAACACACCTGGTGCCGCTGGCTGCTGTGGTGGGCGGGCAGGCATTCGTGACTAACGAAGGGAAAAAACGTGATGACTTCAGTGTATGAAAAATATGGCTTAAAGCAGGTGATTAATGCCTCCGGCCGCATGACCATTCTCGGTGTGTCGACCCCGAGCGCGGATGTGGTGGAGACGGTAAATTATGGTCTGAATCACTACTTCGAAATGAAAGATCTGGTCAACAAAACCGGTGCTTACATTGCCGGCCTGTTGGGTTGTGAAGCGGCAGTTGTGGTCTCCTGCGCGTCAGCGGGTATTGCGCAATCTGTGGCGGCGGTGATCGTGAAAGATAACGACTGGCTGTTGGAAAACCTCCATGCCGCGCCGCTGACCGTGCCGCATGACATCGTGCTGCCAAAGGGCCATAACGTGAACTTCGGCGCGCCCGTGGGCACGATGGTCACACTGGGAGGTGGCCGCCTTGTGGAAGCAGGCTACGCCAACGAATGTTCGCCTGAACAGCTCTCGGCGGCCATCACGCCGCAAACAGCCGCCATTCTCTACATCAAATCGCACCACAGCGTGCAGAAAAGCCATCTCAGCGTCGAACAGGCGGCGGTAGTGGCCCGGAAACACGGCGTTCCACTGATCGTGGATGCTGCTGCCGAAGAAGACTTGCAGGCATATTACGCACTGGGGGCAGACCTGGTGATCTACAGCGGCGCCAAAGCGATTGAAGGGCCTACCAGCGGGCTGGTAACAGGAAAAACGCAGTACGTCGAATGGGTAAAACGTCAGTCGCAGGGCATTGGTCGCGCGATGAAAGTCGGCAAAGAGGGCATCCTTGGACTGACTCAGGCGATTGAAAATTTCCAGCGTCTGGAGAAAGTAACAGGGGCGCAGATGGTAGAAAAAATGACGCCATTTATCGACAACCTGAATCAGCTGTCCGGAATTCAGGCTCGCGTGGTGTGGGATGCGGCCGGGCGTGATATTGCCCGTGCTGAGATTCATTTTGACGAAGCGACTATCGGGCGTACTACGGGCGAAGTGGTCCAGGCACTTAAAACCGGCGATATCGCCATCTATTTCCGTGGCTACAAAGCTAACGAAGGGATTGTCGAAGTAGACGTGCGCAGCGTGTCTGCGGATCAGCTGCACACCATTTTTGTCTGTATTCAGACGCTGTTAATCAGGGAGAAACGCGCATGACGCTGACACCAAAATTTTACCGTGATCGGGTATGCCTGAATGTACTGGCCGGATCAAAACAGAACGCCCGTGATATCTGGGTGGCGGCCGAAGGCCACGTGCTGGTAGGCGTGCTGTCGAAAAACTATCTTGATGTCGCGACTGCCGTGGCGGACATGCGTGAGTATGCCGCGCTGATCGATAACGCGCTGTCCGTCGGTCTGGGTGCGGGCGACCCGAATCAGTCGCTGATGGTGAGTGCCATCTCCGCTGAAGTGCAGCCGCAGCATGTTAATCAAGTCTTTACCGGCGTCGGTACCAGCCGCGCGCTGCTGGGACAGGCACAGACCGTGGTGAATGGCCTGGTGTCGCCAACCGGCCAACCGGGAAAGGTGAAGATCTCTACCGGACCACTGAGTTCACAGAGGGCAGACGGGATTGTTCCGGTCGCCTCCGCGATTGCTATGCTGAAGGATATGGGCGGAAGCTCAGTGAAGTATTTCCCGATGGGCGGGCTGAAAGCTATCGACGAGTTTAAAGCGGTGGCAGAAGCCTGTGCAGAGCAGGATTTCTGGCTGGAACCCACGGGCGGTATTGATCTGGACAACTATGAGACGATTTTGCGTGTCGCGCTGGATGCCGGTGTCAGCAAAATTATTCCGCATATCTACAGCTCCATTATTGATAGCCCCACCGGGCTGACCCGTCCGGAAGATGTGGCAACACTGCTGGCATTAACCAAAAAGTTAGTGGATTAATCTCGTCCTTACACCCCGGCCTGTGCCGGGGTGTACTATTTTTTCTTCGAAAAATAAGTTAGTTTTCCTTTTGTTGAACAGCTTAAAAGTGGTGCCCCCGTGAGATTCCCTAACCAACGACTGGCTCAGTTGTTTGATTTGCTGCAAAACGAAACGCTGCCGCAGGATGAGCTGGCGCGACGTTTCGCTGTCTCGACACGCACGGTGCGTACCGATATCAATGTTCTCAATGAACTGCTGGCCGAGCATGGCGCCAGCCTGGTGCTGAATCGCGGTGCGGGTTATCAGCTAAAAATTGAGGATCTGCCGCGTTATACCGCATTGCTGCAGCAGTCACCTTCCCATCTGCGCGTTCCACGCACCTCACCGGAACGTGTGCACTACCTGCTCACGCGCTTTCTGACGTCGGCGTTTTCCCTGAAACTGGAAGATCTGGCCGATGAGTGGTTTGTCAGCCGTACCACACTGCAAAGTGATATGGCCGAAGTCAGAGAATGGCTGGCGCGCTATCAACTGGCGATTGAAACCAAACCACGCTACGGCATGAAGCTATTCGGGACGGAGGTAGCGATGCGCACCTGCCTGACGGACCTGCTGTATCAGATTGCACAGGAGGACATCGACAGCCCGCTGTTAAGGCTGGAGGCGTTGAACAGCGGTATGCTCGATACACTGCAACCGCTGCTGCAACAGTGTCTCTCCCGGTTTACGATTCGTCTGACCGATGAGGGTGAGTTTTATCTGCGCCTTTACTGTGCCGTGGCGGTGCGTCGAATTGGCGAAGGCTACCCGCTGACTGAATTCTCTGCAGAAGATGTTGATGGCGACGTGCGTGACGCGGCGCGCCATATCGTGAATCTGATGAGACCGATGACGGGTAAAGCGATCTCTCCGGCAGAAGAGGCCTTTTTGCGAGTGAATATCGCTGCCCGTCGGGTTGAGGACAGTGTGGCCAGCGTGATCAGCCCGGATGACGGTGACTCGCTGGTGGACTACATCCTGAGTTACATCAACACTCATTACAACTTCAACCTGCAAAACGATCCGCAACTCCATGCCGATCTTCTGACGCATATAAAAACGATGATCACCCGTGTGCGTTACCAGATCCAGATCCCTAACCCATTGTTGTCGAATATTAAACAGCACTATCCAATGGCCTGGGATGTAACGCTGGCGGCAGTCTCCAGCTGGGGGAAATATTCACCGTATATCATCAGTGAAAATGAGATCGGCTTCCTGGTGCTGCATATTGGCGTTGGGCTGGAACGCCACTACAACGTGGGCTATCAGCGCCATCCGCAGATCCTGCTGGTGTGCGATACCGGCAACTCCACCGTGCGTATGATCGAAGCCATGCTGCTGCGGAAATATCCACAAATCGTTGTGAGTAACACCCTCTCGCTGCGTGAATATGAATTGAAAGAGAACGTGGAGGAAGACTTTGTGATCTCCACGGTACGCCTCAGCGATAAAGATAAGCCGATTGTGGTGATGTCACCGTTTCCTACTGACTACCAGCTTGAACAGATTGGCAAGCTGGTGCTGCTCGATCGCACCCGGCCTTATATGCTGGAGCGATTCTTTGATGCCAGCCACTTTCTTATTCTTGACCGCCCGATGGATCGTTCTGAGCTGTTCCGCCAGTTATGCGATCGGCTGGAAGAAGAAGGGAGAGTGGATGAGACGTTTTACCCATCAGTGGAGGAGCGTGAAGCGATTGTCAGTACCATGCTGGGTGAGGGGATTGCGTTGCCGCACTCGCTTGGATTGCTGGCGAAGAAAACCTGCGTTTACACGGTGCTTGCTCCCGAGGGCATTGCCTGGGGCGATGAAACCGCCTACGTGATTTTCCTGCTGGCGATCAGCAAAACAGAGTATGAAGAGGCGATGGCCATTTACGACCTGTTTGTGACTTTTATGCGCGAGCGGGCGATGACACGACTTCGGGATAGCAAAGACTTTGCCAGTTTCAAAGCGGTAGCGATGGACTGCTTAAGCAGGTTGTAATGCGGTGGGAGCGGGTCGGGCATGCCCGCCCCCTACGAATATCAACGCGGATGGCGCAGGCCTTGTGGCGACCTCTACGAATACCAACGCGGATGGTGCTGGTTTTGTGGCGCCCCCTACGAATATCAACGCGGATGGTGCTGGTTTTGTGGCGACCATTACGAATACCAACGCGGATTACTGTTTAGTACGGGTCAGGCATGCCTGACCCTTTCCAGCATGCTTATTTCAGAATTGTAAACGCGGTGGTGACGTGGGTCACGCCGCTCACCCGGCTGGCGATATCTGCCGCCGCTTTTGCTTCCGAATCGGTCACCAGACCCAGCAGGAACACTTCGCCGTTCTCGGTAGTCACTTTCACGTTTGAGGATTTCACCTGATCGCTACCCAGCAACTGGGAGCGCACTTTGGTGGTGATCCAGGTATCTGAAGATGCCGTGCCAAAGCTCACCTTGCTACCGGTGCGGATCTCGTTATACACCTCGGTTGCACCATCAACACCGACGGCGATCTGTTTCGCGCGTGATGCCAGGTCGCTGCTCGGTGCCTGACCCGTCAGCAGCACTTTGCCCTGATAGGCGGTGGCAACAATGTGAGTGTTTTGTTTAATCTGTTCGTCTTTGGATAACGCGTTGGTCACACGAAGTTCTAAGGTGCCATCATCCACCTGAGTTCCTACGGAACGGGGATCGGTTGCACCTTTCGTGGCGACCGCCGCAGTGCCGACAACCGCAGCCACACAGCCCTGTAACATCAACGCGGTAAGGATAACTGCACATGCAGATAATGCCTTCATTTAAGCTCCTTTAAACATCCTGGTGGGGAAACAAAGTGTTATCTATTAAATCGCACAGACAATTCACGGTTAACATATGCATTTCCTGAATTCTCGCGCTGCGATGCGAGGGGATACGAATCTCCACATCCTGTGGTCCCAGCAGACCGGCGAGTTCACCGCCGTCGTAGCCGGTCAGCGCAATAATCGTCATATCACGCGTGACCGCTGCCTCTACGGCTTTGACAATATCACGGCTGTTGCCGCGGGTTGATATGGCCAACAAAATATCACCAGCGTGGCCCAACGCGCGCACCTGCTTCGCATAAATCTCTTCGTGCAGGCGATCATTACCAATCGCTGTCAGCAGCACATTATCAGCGCTAAGGGCGATGGCAGGCAGGCTCGGACGCTCAGTTTCAAAACGGTTGATCATGCTGGCAGCAAAATGCTGGGCATTGGCGCTGGAGGTTCCGTTGCCACAGCTCAGGATTTTGTTGCCATTCAGCAGCGACTGCACCATGGTCATCGCCGCGCGTGCTATGGCATCCGGCAGCGCTTCTGCCGCTGCGATTTGCGTTTGAATACTTTCGGTAAAACAGACTTTAATTCTTTCCAGCACGTCATTCACCTGGTTAGTTTAGCCTTTTAAAACAGGCTCTTATTCTGCTGTAAATGCATCAGGTAACCATTCTACCTGTTCGCCGGTGATCGCGACCACATCAAAACGACAGTCCGTCGTGTCGAAGCTCTGTCCACGACTGTTGAGCCACAGCGCGGCGGCGCGCAACAGCTTTTGCTGTTTACTGCGCGTAATACTGGCTGCTGCGCCGCCAAAACGGTCGTTGCGACGATAGCGCACTTCAACAAAAACCCACACCTGCTTATCGCGCATAATCAGGTCGATTTCGCCTGCACGGTAACGCACATTCGCAGCGACAAAACGCAAACCTGATGTTTGCAGCAGGTGGCGGGCCTGACGTTCACTGGCCGCCCCCTGCTGTTGTCGACTCAGTTGGCCGGGACGATTTGACCCTGACGATACTGGCTCCACACTAACTTCCTGTTAATGACGCAGTCCTGATTTGCACTCAGATTGCCAGTATCACCTTTGATCTGGAAACCTGGCAGTGAGCGCATCTCGTTGAAATGATTCGCCAACGTCCAGGCATCAATGCCCATCGCATACAGACGAACCAGTGAATAATCATTGTTAAACGACTTCGCCGCCTGCTGCATCAGTGCTGGATTCGCACCAGACAGAAGCGGGATATCGCTAAACTGTAAGCCGTCCAGCTCCAGACGATAGTCCGGGCCTGCACCTGCCTGATAGCTGCGCGAACTGGCATACAGACCCACATTATCACGGCTGCTCACACGCATGGAGATCATCGGCTTAATCAGCGTCAGCTCATCCTGAGTGGCGACAATATACACTGAATCCACACTGCCGTTGCTGCTGCTGACCTGGGCATCGGTCATCGGTGCCGGGATGTTCAGGCCACCAATGGTTATACCCGTTGCTGCCGCAGGCTGTACGGTGATCGGCGTGCCGCTCAAGCGGATACCTGCGCCACTGTTAATACCCTGTTTCAGTTCTGTTTTTGAACCAAACTGCTGCTGCAATACCGTGCCACCGCCCAGTTTCTGCCACTCGGCAGCAAAGGATTTGTTCACGCGGTCCCCTAACGAGCTGCGTGGTACCAGCAGCAGCGGGGTACGTTTGCCCTGGTCCCACATATGATGCGCGGCATCACGGGCTTCGTCTTCAGGAGAAAGCGCAAAATAGCAAAGATTCGGACGGTTCTGGACGGACTCTGGCTCATTCAGGGCCAAAACGTTCAGTGATGTCTGGCTGTTAGCCAACTGTTCAACGTGATTTTTCAGCAGCGGACCGACTACCAGCGTTGCGCCATCATTCTTCGCCTGGGTGAGGATCTGTTCGATGGGCTGGGTGCTGGTGTCATACACCTGAATCTGAGTGCTGCTTGACGGTGCGGCTGTTTCTACGCTGTTGGCCGGGGCCGATTGCGGTTGAACGTCAGCAGGCTGGGCCGCGGTTGCGTCGGCAGACGGGCTGACCACCGTATCCGGTGTGGCCTGCACTGCTTCAGGAGCCTGCACCGGAGCGGCAACCGCTGGGGCACTGCCCTGAGCCAGCACGCCATTTTTCGCGTCGTTAAACCCTTTCTGAATGGCGTTAGCAAACACTTGTGCCTGGCCACTGAGTGGCAGAAGCAGGGCGATTTTACCGGTGGACGCTGGCTGGAAGTTCTGTACCTGCGTCAGCGCCGTTGGCAGCATTTTGGCCGCAGGATTATAAGGATAACGCGTTTGCCAGTCACTGATACCTGCTTTCAGCATATCCGGGTCGCTGGCGTTCGCACGGTACACGCCGAGCAGATCTAACCAGCCTTGCAACACATTTTCATTGGCGTTGATGGCCAGATTGTTCATCTGATCTGGCGTCATTTGCGTCAGTGTTTGCCAGGTGGCATCGATATTCTTCTGTTTGTCGGCCGGATTTGTCAGTAGCGGTTCCTGAGCAATCCAGGCGCGCAGCACATCCAGCGAAGGGCGACCCTGGCTGGCGGCAATCTGCAACTGGAAGTAACGCACCTGCTGATCCTGCGACAGGGCGCTGGTATCAATCTGCTTCAGTTTCTCAGTCGCATCAGGCAGGTTTTGCTGTGCCACACTCAGCTGTGCCTGAAGCAGCAGCAGCTCCTGACGCCGGGTCGCGTTAAGATCCTGAGGGATTTGCGTCAGCTGATCGTTGGCCTGAGGAACCTTCCCTTCGTTCAACAACGCTCTGATTGCAAGTAATTGCCAGTCAACCTTGTTATCATCTGAGCTTTGCTGCACCTGCTGCAGATAATAGTCAGAGGTGCCCGTGGCGGCCCCCTGTACATTCGCCTGAGGCGTTTGCGGAGCCTGGCCGGTACAACCGGCAAAAATCAGGGCGGCCAGCAGCAGCGGCATGGTGCGTACTGCTTTGCAGTGAACTACTTTCGAAGGAAGCATACTGTATCCAGTGATGTTTTTTTCAAGATGCTCAATATTAAATCGGCAATTCGGATCAAACAATGAAACAACACGATCGGGCAGATATTTCTGCCAGCACGCTCTATATCGTTCCAACCCCCATCGGTAACCTGGGCGATATCACCCAGCGGGCACTGAAGGTGCTTGCGAGCGTCGATCTGATCGCTGCGGAAGATACACGTCATACCGGGCTGTTGCTACAACATTTCGCCATCAATGCGCGGCTCTTCGCACTGCATGATCATAATGAACAGCAGAAAGCCGAGGTGTTGCTGGAGAAGCTGCGCGAAGGTCAAAGCATAGCGTTAGTTTCCGATGCTGGCACGCCGTTAATTAATGATCCCGGCTATCACCTGGTGCGCTTGTGCCGCGAGTCGGGCATCCGTGTGGTGCCATTACCCGGTGCCTGCGCGGCGATCGCCGCATTAAGCGCTGCCGGATTACCGTCCGATCGTTTCTGCTACGAAGGGTTTCTGCCCGCGAAAAGTAAAGGGCGCTGCGACACGTTACGTGCGCTCGAGCAGGAACCGCGGACCATTATTTTCTACGAGTCCACGCATCGCCTGTTGGACAGCCTGCAAGATATGGTCACCGTGCTGGGCCCGGATCGCTATGTCGTGCTGGCCCGTGAAATTACCAAAACCTGGGAGTCGATCTTTGGCGCGCCAGTGGGTGAACTGCTGGCGTGGGTGCTGGAAGACGAAAACCGCCGTAAAGGGGAGATGGTGCTGATTGTTGAAGGTTATCATGCGGTTGAAGAGGCATTGCCAGTGGAAGCTCTGCGTACCCTGGCGCTGCTCCAGGCCGAATTACCGCTGAAGAAAGCCGCTGCACTTACCGCCGAAATCCACGGTGTGAAGAAAAATGCACTTTATAAGCATGCGCTGGAGCAGCAGGGTGAGTGACAAGCCGTAGAAAACCCTATACACTGCGCGCCGAAGCTGACCAGACAGTCGCCGCTTTGTTGCCGTCCTCCTTCGGGGGAGACAGACAGAGGGGAGGAAAGTCCGGGCTCCATAGGGCAGGGTGCCAGGTAACGCCTGGGGGGCGCAAGCCCACGACCAGTGCAACAGAGAGCAAACCGCCGATGGCCCACGTAAGTGGGATCAGGTAAGGGTGAAAGGGTGCGGTAAGAGCGCACCGCGCGGCTGGCAACAGTTCGTGGCACGGTAAACTCCACCCGGAGCAAGGCCAAATAGGGGTTCACCAGGTACGGCCCGTACTGAACCCGGGTAGGCTGCTTGAGCCAGTGAGCGATTGCTGGCCTAGATGAATGACTGTCCACGACAGAACCCGGCTTACCGGTCAGCTTCGAACTCATTCAGGAAAAACCCCGCTTCGGCGGGGTTTTTGCTTTTAGAGCGCTCAACGGCGAGATGAATGACTGTCCACGACACTCTCTATGACAGGAAGGCGGCTTACCGGTCAGCTTCGAACTCATTCAGGAAAAACCCCGCTTCGGCGGGGTTTTTGCTTTTATAGCGCTTAACGGCGAGATGCATGACTGTCCACGACACTCTTCATAAGAGAATGCGGCTTGTCGTTCAGCATCGAACCATTCAGGAAAACCCCGCTTCGGCGGGGTTTTTGCTTTTACGCCCCCCTACGATGTCTTGCCCGGTGCCCATTACTCTGCCCGCCCTTGACGCATGACAAGGCAGCCTCGCTGCCTGCCTCTTTATAATCAGTGCCGTTTTGTCTCTCACTGGTGCGACCTATGGCTTATCAGCTCAATCTAAACTGGCCCGAGTTTTTAGAGAAATACTGGCAAAAACAGCCTGTTGTTTTAAAAAATGCGTTCCCACACTTTGTCGATCCGATTACGCCAGATGAACTGGCCGGCCTGGCGATGGAGCCGGAAGTCGACAGCCGCCTTGTCAGTTATACCGATGGTCAGTGGCAGGCCAGCAATGGGCCTTTTGAACACTTTGATGGCCTGGGTGAAAGCGGCTGGTCGCTGCTGGCGCAGGCGGTAAACCACTGGCACGCGCACGCAGCCGAGCTGGTGCGTCCGTTCCGCGTATTGCCGGACTGGCGTTTAGACGATCTGATGATCTCTTATTCCGTACCGGGGGGCGGTGTCGGGCCACATATCGATCAATACGATGTCTTTATCATCCAGGGAATGGGCCGCCGTCGCTGGCGTGTTGGGGATAAACTGCCGCTGAAGCAGTTCTGCCCACACCCTGCGCTGTTACATGTGGAGCCTTTCACACCCATCATCGATCACGAGCTGGCACCAGGTGACATTCTGTATATCCCACCGGGCTTCCCACATGACGGTTTCACCTTCGAAACCGCACTGAACTATTCTGTCGGTTTCCGCGGGCCTAATGGCCGCGATCTCATCAGTAGCTTTGCGGACTATGCGCTGGAAAACGATCTCGGTGGTGAGCATTACAGCGATGCTGATTTAACCTGCCGCGAACATCCTGGGCGGGTCGAAGAGTATGAGCTGGATCGTTTGCGCGCGATGATGATCGAGGTGATCAATCAGCCCGCAGACTTTAAGCAGTGGTTTGGCCGTTTCGCCACCACGCCGCGTCACGAGCTGGATATCGCGCCCGCCGAGCCCGCTTATGAACCGGATGAAATTGCTGAGGCTCTGCTAAGTGGTGACATGCTGACCCGCCTGAGTGGGTTAAGGGTGCTGCAAGTGGGTGAGCATTTCTTTATTAACAGCGAACGGCTGGAGACGGTCGATACACAAGCCGCTGATGTGCTGTGCCGCTACACCGTGCTCGGTAAAAACGAGCTGGGTGACGCGCTGCACAATCCGGTTTTTGTGGCTGAGCTCACCGCGCTGGTGAATCAGGGCTACTGGTACTTTGACTGCTGACACACTGTCAGAGCACCAGGAGGGCGCTGAACCGGCAGAGTGCAGCAATCGGGGCGAGATTACACCGGGAGATCGATAACCAGCGCCCGCAATGGCGTTTTTGCCGTCAGCGTCACGCTCTGTTCTTCGTGCAGGAACGCACCGTCACCACAGGTCAGAGCCTCCTGCTGCTGCGAATGCGCCATGGCCTTCAGCGATCCGTGAATCGATTGCAGATAGGCGCGCGTGCCGTTCAGCGGCAGGCTGTAGCTCTCGCCCGGTTCCAGCACCACCTGATGGATCCACACCTGCTGGCGCAGTTGCAGGCTGCCTGCGCTGCCGTCCGGTGAGGCCAGCAGCGTATAACGCTGATGTTCAGACACCGGCATCCGTTGCACTGATGCATTTTCCCGCTGCGGGCAGGCATCCAGCCACAGCTGCATACGCGTCAGGCTATGTTCTTTACTGATATTATGTTCTGAATAGCTCACTCCCGGCTGCGTGGCCAGCAACAAGGCTTCCCCGGCCTGTGCCTGCACGTGATTTCCCTCGCTGTCGCGATATTCTGCTGCACCCTGCAAAATCAGGTTCAGCACATCGACCTTCGGATACGTTCTGGGTTGGAAGGAAGCCCCTGGTGCCAGCACTTCCTGATTGAGTACGCGCAACGATGCGTAGCCAAGCAGTTTGGGATCAAAATAGTGACCAAAGGAGAAGGTATAGCGCGCCTGCAGCCAGCCGTAATCGGCTTTGCCACACTGTTGAGCGGTTCGACTGGTTATCATAGCGTTCTCCTTATCGGCCAGAGAGATCCCGACCGTTTATTATCCTGTTATGGTAAGTTTCTGGACGCCGGATTGTTAGCCAGTTAATCTGCTGGCAATATTCAAATTTCCTGACAGAGAATCACTATGGCCAAAGATCGCGCTCTGACGCTGGAAGCGCTGCGGGTAATGGATGCTATCGATCGTCGTGGTAGCTTTGCTGCCGCTGCGGATGAGCTGGGCCGTGTGCCTTCCGCTCTGAGCTATACCATGCAGAAGCTGGAAGAAGAACTGGATGTCGTGCTGTTTGACCGCTCAGGCCATCGCACCAAATTTACCAATGTCGGACGTATGCTGCTGGAGCGCGGTCGTGTGCTGCTGGAAGCGGCCGACAAGCTGACCACGGATGCGGAAGCGCTGGCACGCGGTTGGGAAACCCACCTGACGATTGCCACCGAAGCGCTGGTCTCCACTGAACTGTTGTTTCCACTGGTCGGGAAGCTGGCCGATAAAGCCAACACCCAGGTGTCGCTGATGACCGAAGTCCTGGCCGGGGCATGGGAGCGTCTGGAGCAGGGGCGAGCCGATATTGTGATTGCCCCGGATATGCATTTCCGCGCCTCGTCAGAGATCAACACTCGCAAACTCTACACGCTGATGAGCGTCTATGTGGCCAGCCCGGAACACCCGATCCATCTGGAACCCGAACCGCTTTCGGAAACCACGCGCGTAAAATATCGCGGCATTGCGGTGGCGGATACCGCGCGTGAGCGCCCGGTATTGACGGTGACCCTGCTCGACAAACAGCAGCGTCTGACGGTCAGCACCATTGAAGATAAGCACCGTGCGTTGTTGGCGGGCTTAGGTGTCGGCACCATGCCGTATCCTATGGTGGAAAAAGACATCGCGGAAGGAAGGCTACGCGTGGTCAGCCCGGAATATACTCGTGAAGTGGATATTATTATGGCCTGGCGGCGCGACAGCATGGGCGAAGCAAAGTCCTGGTGCCTGCGGGAGATCCCGAAACTTCTGGCGAAACGCCAGGGGTAGCCACCCGCAGTATCAACGGCAGGCTATTGAGCGGTATTTGTTTCCTGTGAATGCTCAATGTTGTTGAAGGTTGAAAAGGTCTGATAATAATAATGGCCCACAAAAGCCACATAACAGAGCATTACCACTGCCAGGCAGATTGCGATAGGTTTGATCATAGCTCCATCCCCATATTGATTTCGTTTTAGGTGTTTACGTCAGTAAAGATACGTAAGCCCTCAACGCGGGAATTTGTGCCAGATCAATAAAGGGTGCGGAACTTCCAGGGCGAGTGAAAATTCGCCCTGGATGCTAAAGATCAGCCGAAATGTCGGTCACGGCCATGAGGCTGATCCCAGTCGAATGCAGGACCCAGCGAGATCACGCCGCTGGGATTGATGGTCTTGTGGCTGCAGTAGTAATGATGGCGAATATGCTCGAGGTTAACTGTCTCCGCCAGACCGGGTGTCTGCCAGAGGTCGCGCAGAAAACCGTTCAGGTTCAGGTAGTCACTAATACGATGGCGATCGCACTTGAAGTGAGTGACATACACCGGATCAAAACGCACCAGCGTGGTCCACAGGCGGATATCAGCTTCGGTGAGTCGTTCACCGCTCAGGTAGCGATGCTTGCCCAGCAGTGACTCAAGACGGTCAAGTGAGGAGAACAGCGCGGTGACCGCTTCATCATAGGCTGCCTGACTGGTGGCAAACCCTGACTTATAGACGCCGTTGTTCACCGTGTCATAGATCCAGCCGTTCAACGCATTAATCTCTTCATGCAGATCCTGCGGATAATAATCCCCGGCGCGCGCGCCCACACCGTCAAACGCACTGTTCAGCATACGGATAATATCGGCAGATTCGTTACTGACAATCGTGTGCTGATGCTTATCCCACAGCACCGGAACGGTCACACGGCCGCTGTACTGCGGATCGGCATGCAGGTAGAGTTGATAAAGATATTCGTTCTGATACAGGCTGTCGCCGGTAGCAGCAGGGAAATCTTCATCAAAGGTCCAGCCGTTTTCCAGCATCAGGGGATGCACAACAGAGACGGTAATCATCTCCTCAAGCCCTTTCAGCTGGCGCATAATGAGCGTGCGGTGTGCCCAGGGACAGGCAAGAGAAACATACAGATGATAGCGGCCCGCCTCAGCACGAAAACCCGCTTTGCCACTCGGACCGGCTTCACCGTCGGCGGTGACCCAGTTGCGAAAAGCCGATTCGGAGCGTTTAAAACGGCCTCCTGTGGCTTTAGTGTCATACCACTGATCGTGCCAGACTCCCTCAATCAGTTGTCCCATGTTCTGTTCTCCTGTCCTTAAAATGAAAAGGGGCGAGGATATGATCCTCACCCCCCGATAAATCAGTATAGCTAACTTACCACTTCTTACCCAGCAGACGGTCAATGCTCAGAGCACCCGGGCCGGTGATAGCCAGCAGCAGGAAACCACCTGCAATGCTGATATTTTTCAAGAACATGGTTGAACCATCTACAGCAAAGTTACTGTGCGCCAGGATAGCGGTCAGCACGGTAAAGATGGCGGTAATCAGCGCGGTGGTACGGGTGAAGAAACCGAACATAATTGCCAGACCGCCGCCGAATTCGAGCAGTACGGTCAGTGGCACGAAGAGGGCCGGAATACCCATTGACGCCATAAACTGCTGCGTACCTTCGTAGTTGGTCAGTTTACCCCAGCCTGCGACAACGAACAGCGCGGCCATCAGGATGCGAGCAATAACAACACCGGTATCTTCTAATTTTTTCATGATTAACCCCAAACAAGAATTTGTGGTCGTGCAAGCTGGCCCGACCGTATTTTACTCAGGCCTGACGCGTCTTAAGCGCTCAGTGCCGTTCGTTGCTGGAGATAATAGTCGGGTAAGGAAAACATTGTAAGCGAGATAATCTGTCGAAGATGTTCAAGAAATCTGGGGGTTGTTTAAGCCGCAAGTCAATGCGGCTTTATCATGCAGAAGATTAACGGCGAGGCAGATAATTACGCACCATGCGCCAGGTGCTCCAGGCGCCCAATCCGCGTCTGGCCCAGCGGCCCATAAAGCGCGGATTACGCACGGACCAGATAGCCATCACACCGCTGCCAACGGTCAGCCAGCGTTTGGCGCTGAGAAGCGCCAGAAAACCGTGATCGTAGCGTGCAGTTGTGTCCAGCCAGGCTTTACGCCCGGCACTGAGATCCAGCCGTTGTTGCTGGATTTCGCGTAACAGTTCCGCTTTGCGTAAATCGAGCTTACGGCTCATTTACTCATCCTCCAGCAGCTTGCGGTCTTCCGACAGCTCCTTGCGGGTGGCGCTCAGTAGCGTAGAACGGCGCGATTTCGCCAGTGTCCACAGGCCAAAAATCAGCGCCAGCGCGAACAATACACCGGTGGTAATCGCAATCGCCATCAAACGATACTGAGCATCGACTGCCCAGATAATCAGCACCATCAGGCTCATCAGTCCGAAGGCAGTGAACAGCATCGTCAGGCCAACCATCAACAGCATTTGAATCAGGTTGGCTTTTTCAGCTTCCAGCTCCACCACTGCCAGCCGGACACGCGTTTCCACCATCCCGACCAGGGTAGTGACAATGCGTTGCCCGATATTAATGACCCCTTTGCCGGGGCCGTGGCTTTGCTGATGCTCTGCCATATTAACGACGGGTCAGCAGAACGCCCAGTACCACGCCAACGGCGGCGCCAATACCGACGCTGGTCCACGGATTGTCGCGTACATAGACGTCGGCACGATCGGCCGCTTCACGGGTGGTCTGGGCAATGCGGTCACCGGAGTCACCCAGGCGCGCGCGGGTATCTTTCAGCGCGCTTTGCGCTTTGCTGCGCAGTTTATCCAGCTCGGTTTTCGATTTCTCACCGGAAGTGGTTAACACTTCTTCCAGGGTATCAGCCAGGTTTTTCAGCTCGGCGCGCAGATGTTCTGATGTGGTGTCTTTAGACATTGAAAACTCCTTAAATTTAGTTTTAATGACGTTGGCAGCTTTTAGCCTTAATACGGCGCAGCCTGCACTTCCTTCAGCTCTTGTTGGGCTTCAGCCAGTTTCTTTTCGCGTTTGGCAATTTTGTCGCGGTCGTTACCTTCCGCTTTTTCCTGCTTGAGTTCTTGTTCCCGCTCGGTCACTTTTTTCTCGTGCTCTTTAATCTTTTCCTGATGCGCTTCTTTCAGTCCTGCATCGCTGCAGTTAGCACGTGTTTCGGTTAACGCCCGCTCCAGGCCGTTCACCCGACGTTGATTGTCGTGCTTCTGTGCAATATCGATTTCGTGCTGAATAGCGCGTTCTTTCTGCTGACAGAGCGTGTCTGCCTGAGCGAAAGTAGCCAGGGTAAGCAGACTGATGCCGAAAAAAATCTGATGTTTCATGGTGATCGTGACCTTCCTTTGCGTGGATATCAGGTTAGAGATATCGTAATCCTGGAACGGGTGTGAAGCTTTTTACTGCTTATGAAGCATAGACAGAAAACAGAGAAAGCTCAAAAAGAGAGAATATTCTTAGAGATAGCCCCGCCTTAAGGAAGGGCTGGCAAATCACTGTTAGCCAACAGACTGAGGGCTAAGGCTGATGCGGTTTATCCAGTTTGATGCGCCATGGTTTTCCTGGCGCGCAATATCAAAGCCATGAGGCAGCAGCTTGCGCAGCACTTTTTCGGCCGCATCACTTTGCTCTAATGAGTCAAATTTTATCACCAGAGAATTTTGCTCCGGCGTAATACTTTTAATATGTATGCCCTGAGCGCTCAGCGTCTGGTAGACGTAAAACCCATCGGGCAGGCTGATCCCCTGGCGAGAAGCGCGGATTTGTAAGGCACTTTCACTGCGGAACAAAGCGGGCATAAATGCCAGCGCCAGCAGCGCAAGGGTGGCCAGTGCGACCAGAGGAATAAGCCGCAACGTGCGCGTGGATAACTTCATAAATCCAGGCATCATGAGTTTCCTTTCTCATTCGTCGACTGTTTTTTTCGCCACAGAACATACAGCGAGCCAAACAGGCCGAATACCAGTAATACCAGGGGTAGTAGCATCAGACAAAACATCATCTGATCTTCGTATTTGAGGAAAATAGGGGTTTTACCCAGTGCGTAACCGATGACGGTCAGAATCAGCACCCAAAGCAGTGCGCTCATCCAGTTAAAAAACTGGAAACGGGCATTGCTCAGGCCGGAAAGCCCCGCAATAGTGGGCAGTAGCGTGCGGACAAAGGCAATAAAGCGACCAACCAACAGCGCGGAAAGTCCGTGGCGGTGAAACATCTGGTGGGCGCGCTGGTGATACTGCGCGGGCAAATGCGACAGCCATTTCTGCACGGTGACCGTATTACCCAGCCATCGTCCCTGGATGTAGCTGACCCAGCAGCCAAGGCTGGCGGCGGTGGTCAGTACACAAACGGTCAGCGCGAAATTCATTGTCCCTTTAGCAATCAGCACGCCGACCAGAATCAGCAGGCTGTCGCCGGGCAGAAAGGCGGCGGGAAGCAGGCCGTTTTCCAGGAACAAAATCATAAACAAGATAAAATAGATGGCCCATACCAGCGTGGGATCCGCCAGGGTGGCGTAATCTTGCTGCCAGAGGGCGTGCACCAGGGATTTGAAAATATCCATTAGTCGTCCTGAACGTCATAGTTGGCTCGTTTCACGGTTTTTTGCACACTTAATTGATTGTTTTATCGGTGCGTTTTAGCCAGTTAACGAGCGGCTGAACAGCTTCGCGGGTGAATATCACAGCTTGTTCTTACCCACGCAGGAAGGATAAAAATAAGCAAACAATTGTAACAAAATTACGTTAGCCTGGACAGGAAGAAACACAAGTCCAACGATGTTTTACCGTTGGAACAGGCTGTCTGAAAGGAGTTTTACACAGGCTGACACTATTGACCGTATTTTGACTCAATGAGTTCCTTCAGCCTGAATGAAGAGTGCTATTTTTCGTCGTTCGAGACGGTATCTGGCATCACGACAGGATTTTCCGCAAACATATAGCGGTCAACGTTGAATTCAAAGTCATCGGTTGTGGCGTGGAACAACATCTGTTTGGTGTTTTCAAGATGCTGCCACATGGCCAGTTTGCTGGCGGCCGGATCTTTACGCATCAGGGCTTTAAGAATGGTGTCATGGTCTTCACACCAGCTCTCAATCGATTTATCGTCGATATGTTCATGCAGTTTGAGCCAGTAAGGGTTATGCAGTCGGTGCAACCACATTTTTTCCACTATCGCCGCCAGTGCGCTGTTCTGCGTCGACAGTGCGATCTGTACGTGGAATTTCATGTCCCACTCGGAATCGCGGAAGCGGTCTTCTTTGCGCGCCTGCGTCTGGATTTCCATTAATTGCAGGATATCCTGGCGTGTCACCTGGGTGGCGGCGAACTCGGCAACATTGCTTTCAATTAACTGGCGGGCCTGCAACAGTTCAAACGGACCAAAATTGGCGAATTCTAACTGGCTGCTGGTGGTAACGCGGTTCTGCTGGCGCTGAGAGATAACGTGAATGCCGGAACCTTTACGCACTTCGACGTAACCTTCCACCTCCAGCATGATGATGGCTTCACGCACCACGGTGCGGCTGACGCCCATCTCTTCGGCGATAAAGCGTTCCGCGGGCAGCTTATCACCCACCTGATAAATATCCTGCTCAAGGCGGCGCTTCAGCTCGGCAGCAAGTTGTTGATAAAGGCGGCGCGATTCTGTTAATTCCATGCTCCAGACTCCCGTTGAGCACACTCTGAGAATGGAATTTGTTATACCACTTTTACCTGTAACGGGTCGACTGAAAAGAAAGTCGAGTCCGTGCGCTATTCGGTGCCTGGCCGGGCGGCCCCTCTTTTACGGTCCGCCCGTCCTGTCACAGGTAGCATTACCCCTAATGCTGCGTCACTACCCCCATCATTTTTTCCTTTTTCTCCTGCTCAAGCTCAGAAATCGGTTTGTTTTTCAGCAGGGTCCAGATAGCCACCGCGCCTAACAAATCAAACACCGCCAGTGCGGCAAACAGTGGGCTGAAGCCCATGGTATCGGCCAGCGCCCCAACCACCAGTGCAAACATAGTACTGGCTGTCCAGGCCGCCATCCCGGTCAGGCCGTTGGCGGTCGCCACTTCATTACGGCCGAAAACGTCAGAAGAGAGGGTGATCAGAGAGCCGGACAGTGCCTGATGGGCAAACCCGCCCACGCACAGCAGAGCGATGGCCGCATACGGGCTGGTAAACAGGCCGATGGTGCCGGGGCCAATCATCAGTACGGCACCCATGGTCACCACCAGCTTGCGGGAGACAATCAGGTTAACGCCAAACACACGCTGGAAGAACGGAGGCAGATAACCGCCGACAATACAGCCGAGATCGGCAAACAGCATCGGCATCCAGGCGAACATCGCAATCTCTTTCAGATTGAAGCCGTAAGCCTTAAACATAAACAGCGGGATCCAGGCGTTAAAAGTGCCCCAGGCGGGCTCCGCCAGAAAGCGTGGCAGGGCGATACCCCAGAACTGGCGGTTACGGACGATCTGCCAGGCGGACATTTTCTTGCCGTTATTCGTCTGGTGTTGAGCTTCCTGCCCGGAAAGAATGTATTCGCGTTCTTCAGGATCGAGTTTTTTCTGATCCTTAGGATGTTTGTAGAACACCAGCCAGCACAGCGCCCAGATCATGCTCAGGATGCCGGTGATAATAAAAGCCATCTGCCAACTGTGTGCGACAATCGCCCACACCACCAACGGTGGCGCCAGCATGGCCCCGATCGACGACCCCACATTGAAATACCCTACGGCTATCGAGCGTTCTTTGGCCGGGAACCACTCGCTACTGGCCTTGAGTCCTGCCGGGATCATTGCTGCTTCAGCGGCACCCACTGCACCACGAGCAATCGCCAGCCCGCCCCAGCTTCCCGCCAGCGCGGTCGCGGCACAGAATATCGCCCAGAGAATGGCAAACATGGCATAGCCGATTTTGGTGCCCAGCACATCCAGAATGTAGCCTGCTACGGGCTGCATAATGGTGTAACAGGCCGAATAGGCCGCCACGATGTAGGAATACTGCTGCGTGGTGATATGCAGCTCTGTTTCCAGCGTGGGGGCGGCAACTGCAATAGCATTACGCGTCAGGTAACCCAGTATGGTACCAACGGTCACCAGACCGATCATGTACCAGCGTAACCCTTTAATTTTACGCATTTAAAACCTCTTCCCGTCATTATTATTGATGCCTCGTCACGGACGGGCACCTTGTCTCGGCGGAACGGCTTGATAGTGACTCACCCGCCCTGTCTTCAAACGATAACCTTGCCTGCTTAATCTCAACCGCCGCCACGATAACTTGTCATACAGATTTAAAAGTTGAGAGCCATCACAAAAACCATTTTTGCAATGGGGGATAATAAAAGGGCTTTAAAGACAGATGGATAGCGCTTAATGACGTGAGTGAGAGGATAATTCACCCATAAATAGTGGTGTTTTTGTGATCGGGTTCTCACTATTATTCCAGCGCTAATCACAATTGGTATGATAACTTTGTTGGCATTGAGACGATGCAGGAGAGACCGTATGTCACGCTTTATGAGTGAAGACTTTTTACTGGACAGTGAGTTTGCCCGCAGGCTTTACCATGATTACGCTGCCGACCAGCCCATCTTCGATTATCACTGCCATCTGCCTCCGCAGCAGATAGCCGAAAACTACCGTTTTAACAATCTGTATGACATCTGGCTGAAAGGCGATCACTACAAGTGGCGGGCGATGCGTGCCAACGGCGTGCCGGAAGCGCTTTGTACCGGCGATGCCAGCGATCGTGCAAAATTTGATGCCTGGGCGCGGACGGTGCCGGATACCATCGGTAACCCTCTGTACCACTGGACGCACCTTGAACTGCGCCGTCCGTTTGGCATCACCGATACGCTGCTGTCACCCGCCACGGCCGACACGATATGGCACCAGTGTAACGAGATGCTGGCGCAGGATGCGTTTAGCGCCCGCGGCATCATGCAGCAGATGAACGTCAAAATGGTTGGCACCACGGACGATCCGGTGGACGACCTGCGTCATCATCGTGCACTGGCGGTGGAGGGCAGCTTCACTACGAAAGTGCTGCCAAGCTGGCGGCCGGATAAAGCCTTCAATATTGAAGCGGAAGGATTCGTCGACTATCTGCAAACGCTTTCTGCGGTGGCGAATGTCGATATCACCCGTTTTGATGACCTGCGGCGTGCGCTGAACGTGCGGCTTGACCACTTTGCGGCCCACGGCTGCAAGGTGTCGGACCATGCGCTGGACGTGGTGCTGTACGGCGAAGCGGATGACGCCACGCTGGATACTATCCTGGCGCGTCGCCTGACGGGAATCCTGCCTCAGGAGAGCGAGGTGGCGCAGTTTAAAACCGCGGTGCTGGTGTGGCTGGGCGGGGAATATGCCAAACGTGGCTGGGTGCAGCAGTATCACATAGGCGCGCTGCGCAATAACAACCGCCGTCAGTTACTCCTGCTGGGGCCGGACGTAGGGTTTGATTCGATCAACGACCGTCCGCTGGCTGAACCGCTGTCGCGCTTGCTGGATGCGCAGAACCGGGACAACGCGCTGCCAAAAACCATCCTCTACTGCCTGAACCCGCGCGATAACGAAGTGCTGGCGACGATGGCCGGAAATTTCCAGGGCGAAGGGCAGCCCGGGAAGATGCAGTTCGGTTCGGCGTGGTGGTTTAACGACCAGAAGGATGGCATGGAGCGCCAGATGACCCAACTGGCACAAATGGGGCTGTTAAGCCGCTTTGTCGGCATGCTGACCGACAGCCGCAGTTTCCTCTCCTATACCCGCCATGAATACTTCCGTCGTCTGCTGTGCCAGATGATCGGGCGCTGGGTGGAAAAAGGCGAAGCGCCGGGCGATATCGCGCTGCTGGGCGACATGGTGCAGAACATTTGCTTTAACAATGCCCGCGACTACTTCGCGATTGAGCTGTAAGAGGATCTACGATGCGCAAGCTGAACCGAAACGACTTTCCCGGGCCACAGTATCCTGAGCGGATCATTCAGTTTGGTGAAGGTAATTTTCTGCGTGCCTTTATCGACTGGCAAATCGATCAGTTGAACCAACACACCCGTCTGGACGCTGGCGTCGTGGTGGTGCGGCCGCTCAGCAGCGGCAGTCCACGCAGCCTTAACAGCCAGGATGGGCTGTATACCACGGTGATCCGCGGGCTCAATACGCAGGGGGAGGTGGTGAGCGAGCCGCGACTGATCCGCTCCGTCAATCGCGAAATCCAGCCCGTGCAGGATTTTGCCGCGTTTATGGCGCTGGCGACGGACCCGCAGCTGCGGTTTGTGTTCTCCAACACCACGGAAGCGGGGATCTATTTTGATCCGGCAGATACGCTGGAATCCGCGCCTCCGGCCAGCTTCCCTGCCAAACTGACCCGACTGTTACTGGCCCGCTGGCAGCATTTTGACGGCGCGCCTGATAAAGGCTGGCTGATGCTGCCCTGTGAGTTGATCGATAACAACGGTGACGCCCTGCGCGCCCTTGTACTGCAAACGGCGCAGGCCTGGCAGTTGCCTGCCGCGTTTGTGAGGTGGGTGGAGCAGCACAATACCTTTTGTTCGACGCTGGTGGACCGCATTGTTACGGGCTACCCCGACGATGCCAGCGAGCTGGAAGAGCAGCTCGGTTATCGTGACGAGTATTTGGTGGCGGGGGAGGTTTACTATCAGCTGGTGATCCAGGGGCCGTCCTCTGTGGCGCAAGCGCTGTGTCTTGACCAGCTGGCGCTGAATATCCTGCTGGTTGATGACATCAAACCTTATAAAGAGCGCAAGGTGGCGATCCTCAATGGCGCACACACCGCAATGGTGCCGGTGGCGTTTCTGGCCGGGCTGGAGTCGGTGGGTGACGCGATGGTTGATGCAGAGGTGGCTGCGTTTGTTGATGATACGCTGCGTAAGGAAATTATCCCGACGCTGACGCAGCCGCAGGCAGCGCTGAATGCGTTTGCAGACGAGGTCCTTAATCGTTTTCGTAACCCGTTTATCCGCCATCAACTGAGCGCGATTGCCCTCAATGGCATGACGAAGTTCCGCACCCGTCTGCTGCCCGCGCTGCTGTGGCAGCATGCAGAGAACGGGGCACCATCGCCGCGCCTGAGCTTTGCACTGGCAGCGCTGCTGGCGTACTACCGGGGTGAACGCAACGGCCAGCGTTATCCGTTGCAGGACGATGCGCACTGGTTAGCGCGTTTTGCCACGCTGTGGCCGCAGGTTGACTGCCATGATATTTCTCTCCGCCAGCTGGTGGATGACGTGCTGAGTGATGCCGCGCACTGGGGGCAGGACCTCACACAGCTGGCCGGGCTGAGTGCGGGCGTCACGGCACAGCTGCAACAGATCCTCCAGCTTGGCATGCGTGCGGCACTGGCGCAGGTAAACGAAGGGGCGAATCATGCAAAGCATCATTAAAATTCACAGCCTGGATAACGTGGCGGTGGCGTTGCGTGATCTGGAGGAGGGGGAGCGCGTCAGCGTTGCCGGACACGCTCTGGTGCTGAAACAACCGGTGGGGCGTGGGCATAAATTTGCTCTGCACCCGCTGGCAACGAATGCGTTGGTGATGAAATACGGCCTGCCGATCGGCCATGCCACGCAACCGGTGAGTGCCGGTGAAATCATTCATTCGAACAATGCACGCACTAATCTCAGCGATCTGGATGAGTACCAGTATCAGCCGGAGTTTGCCACGCTCCCTGAGCAGGCTGCTGACCGTGAAGTACAGATTTATCGCCGCCGCAGTGGTGAAGTCGGCATCCGCAATGAACTGTGGATCCTGCCGACCGTGGGCTGCGTCAATGGCATTGCCCGTCAGATCCTGCAACGTTTTCTGAAAGAGACGGCAGAGGCGGCTGATATCGACGGCGTGCACCTGTTCAGCCACCCGTTCGGCTGTTCGCAGCTTGGGCAGGATCACGTAAACACCCGCACCATGCTGCAAAATATGGTGCGTCACCCCAACGCCGGGGCAGTGCTGGTGATCGGTCTTGGTTGTGAAAACAATCAGGTCGATGTTTTCCGTGAGACGCTGGGTGAAACAGACGAGCAGCGGGTGAAGTTTATGATTTGCCAGCAGCAGGATGATGAGGTGGAAGCCGGGCTGGCGCTTCTGCATGAACTTTACGAGGCGATGCGCTATGACCAGCGTCAGCCAGGGCGCCTTAGCGAGCTGAAGTTCGGGCTGGAGTGCGGCGGATCGGACGGTTTGTCTGGCATTACCGCCAATCCGTTGCTCGGGCGTTTCTCCGACCAGATGATCGCCAACGGTGGTACCACGGTGCTGACGGAGGTGCCGGAGATGTTCGGGGCAGAACGTATTCTGATGAGCCGCTGCCGCGATGAAGCCACCTTCAGCAAAACCGTGAAGATGGTGAACGATTTCAAAGCCTATTTTATTGCCCACAACCAGCCGATTTATGAAAATCCGTCACCGGGCAACAAAGCGGGGGGGATCACCACACTGGAAGAGAAGTCGCTGGGCTGCACGCAGAAGGCCGGGCAAAGCCAGGTGGTCGATGTTCTCAACTACGGGCAGCGGCTGACACAGCCAGGGCTTAATCTGCTCAGCGCCCCGGGAAACGATGCGGTGGCGACCAGCGCACTGGCCGGAGCGGGTTGCCATATGGTGTTGTTCAGCACCGGACGCGGCACGCCTTACGGGGGTTTTGTCCCCACGGTGAAGTTAGCCACCAACAGCGAACTGGCGGCGAAGAAGCCACACTGGATTGATTTCGATGCCGGGCAGCTGATCCACGGCGTGGAGATGCCCGCCTTGCTGGCGCAGTTTGTCGATACCATCGTGGCGATTGCCAACGGGCGACAGACGCGTAACGAAGTGAATGATTTCCGGGAACTGGCGATTTTTAAAAGCGGGGTAACGTTGTAATCCCGGGAGAGGAGTACGGCGAATGGCGTAGGGGCGGATATGCCTTGCGCTGGGTCGGGCATGCCCGACCCCTACATCTGAACGGCGCAGGGGCGAGGCACGCCTTGCGCAGGGTCGGGTATGCCCGCCCCCTACACCTGAACGACGCAGGGGCGAAGCACGCCTTGCGCTGAGTCGGGCATGCCAGCCCCTACACCTGAGCGACGTAGGGGCGAGGCACGCCTTGCGCAGGGTCGGGCATGCCCGACCCCTACACCTGAACAGCGTAGGGGCGAGGCACGCCTCGCCCTGGGTTAATTTACGCGTTCTGCTCAACCCGGCGATCTTCCGCCATACAGGCCGCAGCCGTAAACAGAATATCCGCCGATGAGTTCAGCGCGGTTTCAGCTGAATCCTGCAAGACCCCGATAATAAAGCCCACAGCCACCACCTGCATCGCCACTTCATTCGGAATACCGAACATGTTACAGGCGACCGGGATCAGCAGCAGCGAACCGCCCGCCACACCTGAAGCCCCGCAGGCACAAATCGACGCGACCAGGCTTAACAGAATAGCGGTACCCACATCGACATGGATCCCGAGCGTATTCACCGCTGCCAGCGTCAGTACGGTAATGGTGATCGATGCGCCCGCCATACTGATGTTGGCGCCAATCGGAATGGACACCGAGTAAGTGTCTTCATCCAGACCCAGCTTTTTCGCCAGCGCCATGTTCACCGGAATATTGGCGGCCGAGCTGCGGGTGAAGAAGGCGGTTACGCCGCTTTCACGCAGGCAGGTAAACACCAGCGGATACGGATTACGGCGGATCTGCCACCACACCAGCAGCGGGTTAAACACCAGCGCCATCAGCAGCATACAACCCAGCAGCAGGATCAGCAGGCTGGCATATTCCCACAGCGCATCAAAGCCGGTCGAGGCGAGAATCGATCCCACCAGGCCGAAAATCCCGATGGGCGCAAAGCGGATCACAATACGCACCAGACGCGTCACGGCATCGGAGGCATCATTGAGAAATGCACGGGTGGTATCGCTGCTGTGGCGGAATGCAAAGCCCAGACCGATAGCCCACACCAGGATGCCGATATAGTTGGCTTTCATCAGCGCTTCAATCGGGTTGGTGACCATGCTCATCAGCAGGCCCCGCAGCACTTCAAGAATCCCGGACGGCGGCACAATCTCGGTGCTGGCGGCTTGCAATGTTAGCGTCTGCGGCAGCAGATGGCTGGCGACCACCGCCACAATGGCGGCACAGAAGGTACTGAGCAGATAGAGCATCACAATCGGGCGAATATTGGTTTTTTGTCCCTGCTGATGGTTAGCAATTGAGGCGATCACCAGCACCAGGACCAGCAAGGGGGCCACGGCTTTCAGTGCGCTGACAAACAGCTCACCCAGCAGGCCGACGGCCAGCGCATTGCTTTTTGAGAACCAGGCCAGGGCAATGCCGGCCACCAGCCCAATCATAATTTGTGTTACCAGGCTGCCCTGGAGCAGGCGCTGAACCAGCCCACGGTCACTGTTTTCTGTACGCATATTTTAAAATCGCTATCGTTATCGATGTTTCTGGGGTGTTTGCGCAGGGGAGTATAAGGAAATCATCTGACAGGGAAAGGGAAAAGTGCGTGTTTTTATGCCATCCATAACAAAAAGGGCCGATCGAAAAAGACGATCGGCCCCTGGATGTTTGCCGCTATCGATCAGGATGTCTTCTGATCGTTCCGATAGTTGACCACGGCATTAATGATCAGCGTCAGCGCCAGAATACCGCCCACAATGCCGAGTGAAATGGCGATGGGGATATGGAAGAAGTCGACAATCAACATCTTCACCCCGATAAACACCAGGATCACCGACAGGCCGTATTTCAGCATTGTGAAACGCTCTGCCACGTTTGCCAGCAGGAAGTACATGGCACGCAGGCCGAGGATCGCAAACAGGTTAGACGTCAGCACGATAAACGGATCGGTGGTCACCGCGAAAATAGCCGGAATACTGTCGACGGCGAAGATGACGTCGCTCAGCTCAACCATAATCAGCACCAGCAGCAGCGGAGTGGCAAACAGAACGCCATTCTTACGCACAAAGAAGCGTTCACCTTCGATTTTGTCCGTCATGCGCATACGACTACGCAGCCAGCGCACCAGCGGCTTATCGCCAATCGCGCTGTCATCTTCCTTCGCCAGCGCCATTTTGATCCCGGTAAACAGCAGGAATGCGCCGAAGATATAGAGCAGCCAGCTAAACTGGGTCACCAGCCAGCTTCCGGCAAAGATCATAATGGTACGCAGCACAATCGCGCCCAGCACGCCGTAGATCAGCACCCGGCGCTGCAATGCGGCCGGAACGGCAAAATAGCTAAACAGCATCAGCCAGACAAACACGTTGTCGACGGCCAGCGCTTTTTCAATCAGATAACCGGTGAGGAAGGCCAGCGCTTGCGCATCCGCGACTTCGCGCCCGGCGGTGCCGGTGAGATACCACCAGAAGGCAGCGTTAAATAACAGTGAGAGGGTGACCCAGACCAGCGACCAGGCGGCCGCTTGTTTCATGGTCATGGTGTGTGCGCCACGACGGCCCTGCAACAGCAGGTCAATCGCCAGCATAATCACGACAACGACAGCGAAGCTGCCCCAGAGTAACGGCGTACCGACAGTATTCATTTTTTTGCCCCAATAACAAAAATGGCCAACTACCCGTCATCTTTCATGCCGCAGATGCGTTGGCTGCCTTCACGAACTCCAGTCACTTACTGATGTAAGCTCATGGAGATTCACTCAGTTGCCGCCTTTCTGCGACCTGAAATCTATAGGGTATATCGGAAGGGATTAGCCACAATATTATTGATGCTGTAAGCAAACCTCGCCTTCCGGCAAGGTCTCACTTACAACCAGGATTTGGTTGCTCAGTAACCGGACATCATGTGGATGTCGTATTGACGATTAACTGACGAAGAAGTTACTCCCCTTTGCTGTTGCAAAAGATAGGCGGGCAGCCGCCGAAGGTCAATCTTCTTCAGTAATATTTAGAAATATTTACACAGTGGCATCGGCCGGGAAGATCACCCCGGTCTGGCGGCGGATCTCCGTCAACAGCTTCGCGGTGATGCGTGACGTTTCCAGTCCGGGGTGATCCCACTGATTATTCTCCACCAGGCGGGCAAAAACCTCCGCTTCATACAGCATGGTATTGATATGCTGCGGCTGCGTCAGATCCTGCGCTTTACCACCGCGCGGGATAAAGCTGACGCGCTGGCACTCAGACACCTGCTCAATCACCAGCGATCCCTCTTCACCCTGAATTTCGCTTGGCAGCGTAGACTGGCTGATTTTTGAGTGCTGTAAGGTCACGTCGAAATCGCCGTAGTTGAGAATTACCGTACCGTGCCCATCAACACCGCTTTCCAGCAGGCTGGCGCTGGCCATCACGTTGGCAGGTTCCCCCCACAGATTCACCGCCGTAGCGAGGCAGTAATAGCCGATATCCATGATCGAGCCGTTAGACCATGCCGGATTAAAGGTGTTGGGATTCTCGCCATCCAGATAACGCTGATAGCGGGAGGAGTACTGGCAGTAATTGATCAAGGCTTTGCGCAGCGTGCCCACTTTCGGCAGCGCCTGTTGCAGCGTGAGGAAGTTCGGCACGCTGGCGGTTTTAAAGGCTTCAAACAGCACCACCTGATGTTCAGCGGCGCAGGCGATCATGGCTTCAACCTCGCGCAGATTCGAGGCCAGCGGCTTTTCGCAGATTACGTGCTTACGGTGGCGTAGGAACAGCAGTGACTGTGGACAGTGCAGAGCGTTGGGGCTGGCGATGTAGACGGCATCAATGGCATCGGATGCTGCCATCTCCTCCAGGGAATCAAACAGCTTTTCCACCGGATAATCACTGGCAAAGGTCTTTGCCTGCTCCAGCGATCGTGAGTAAACGGCAGTCAGCTTCATTTTTCCGGTTTCATGAGCAGCATCGACAAACTGACGGGTGATCCAGTTGGTTCCAACGACGGCAAAGCGAATCATAGTGTTCCTGTTCGGCTGATTAGCGGAAAAAGCAGATTATCATGTCAGGCTGGCAGGGCAATGCCTGATGCGGGATATTTGATTTTTCAGCCCGCCTCTCGCACGATAGGGAAAATCATCACGAGGGAACCCGATGAGCGTTCGCAGCCCGCAAAGTAAACATGCACTTAACTGGACCAGCATTCTGGTCGCGATCCCGGTTGGGCTGGTGGCATCGCTGGTGACGCTGGGTTTTCGTGAGGCCATTAACCTGATTGATGGGCTGGTGTTTAACGGACAAACCGATATTACCCAGGCGATGCGTGTTTACCCCTGGTACTGTTGGCCGCTGATCGTCGGGGCGGGTGGCCTGATTGCCGGTTTCCTGCTGCGTTATGCCACCGCCATTGAGCAAAAGCAGACGGTGCGTACCGATTATCTGGAAGTGATTAACGCCCAGCTGGATGCGGTCCCCACGCGCACCTCGCTGTTTCGCGGGCTGTCATCGCTGGCGAGTATCAGCAGCGGCGCGTCTATCGGGCGTGAAGGGCCGATGGTGCAGCTGTCTGCGCTGGCAGGCAGCCTGATGGGGCGCTGGTGGTTCAAATCGCTGCCGCTGAAAAACAGTGACGTGGTGGCGATGGCAGCTGCCGCCGGGCTGGCCTCGGTGTACCATGCGCCGCTGGCGTCGGCGATTTTTGTCGCGGAAATCGCTTTCGGTATCTCTGCCATGCAGCGTCTGATCCCCCTGATTATTGCGTCCGGCGTGGCGGTGCTGACCATGTGGTCCCTCGGGCACCGTTCGGCAATGTACCCGTTTTCCCACAGCCAGTTTGATCTGACGCCCGGCAGTATTGCGCTGACCGTGGCCATCGGGTTGCTGGCGGGTTTGCTGGGCTGGGGCATGCTGTGGTTGATTGGTCAGAGTAAGCGCTGCTTCGCGCCCATTCGCAGCCTGCCGCTGCGCCTCGGCCTTGGCGGACTGCTGGTGGGCGCGCTGGCGATTGGCAGCACCCAGATCCTCGGTAACGGCTATGAAGTGATTGTGCGCATTATGGCGGGGGATTTCCTGCTGCCGATGCTGCTGGCGCTGCTGCTGCTAAAGATGCTGGCCACGGCGATCTCCGTCGGTTCCAATGCTGTGGGCGGCCTGTTTACTCCGGCGCTGTTGATTGGTGCACTGATGGGGGAAATGGTGGCGTTGCTGGCCGCCGCCGCCGGATTACCGGTTGGCAATGCCGAAGTGTTTGCCGCCGTGGGGATGGGCGCGGTGCTGGCGTCCGTCAGTCAGGCGCCGCTCATGGCGATGCTGATGGTGCTGGAGATGACGCTCAACAGCAGCCTGCTGTTCCCGGCAATGATCGCCAGCGTACTGGCTTCCATGACCGTCTACCGTCTGCACTCCAGCAGCACCTACTCGGTGATGACCCGCCACTTCAGCCGCTCTGACGCCAAGTTTGATTTTGATAACGGCATTATTTCGCAGTTTATCGTCTCCGGCGCGGCGCTGACGCCACAGGATTCTGTCGGTAAAGCGCTGGCGGTCAGCTCACTCAAGCGCGAACGTTTTGTGTATGTGATTGGCGAGCAAGGGGAGTTTATCGGCGCGGTATCGATCCACGATATCTCGCATAAGGTACTGGATAAAGAGATCACCCTGACCTCCCCAGTCAGCTGTGTGGTCGACACCCAATTCCCCACGGTTTACGAGAACCAGACCATCAAAGAAGGCTGGGAAGCGTTCGCGCGCGTCACGCTGGAACGCCTGCCAGTGCTGAATAATCCGCTGGAACGGAAATATCTGGGTGCGCTGACCAAAACCAGTTTGATCCAGCAGGCGAAAGATTTTATATAAGTAAAACAGCGCTATCGGGCGGTGCCTGTATAATGCTCACCTTGCCCCTTTCTTTATTTTAAGGACGAAATCATGTCATTCCCTGCACGTTTTCGCTGGCTGCTGTTGCTGCCTGTGATGTTCTGGCTTTCCGGCTGCGACTATAACCAAATCCAGCAGCGCGACGAAGCCGTCTCCACTGAATGGTCAGAAGTGTTGAACCAGTATCAACGCCGTGCCGACCTGATCCCGAATCTGGTGGCAACGGCAAAAGCCAGCGCCAGCCATGAAGCCGAGGTGTTTAAAAGCATCGCCGACGCCCGCGCGAAAATCGGCAGCCTGACCCAGGTACAAAATGCCCCGGAAGATGCGCAGACCATGCAGGCTTTCCAGCAGTCGCAGTCAGAGCTGAGTAGCGCAATGTCGCGCCTGCTGGTGATCAGCGAACGCTATCCTGATTTGAAAGCGGATCAGATGTTTAACAACCTGATGGTGCAGCTGGAAGGTACGGAAAACCGTATTGCCGTGGCGCGCCAGCGCTATGTCCGTGCGGTGCAGGACTACAACCTGATGATCCGCCAGTTCCCGGGTTCACTGACCGCCAAAGTGATGGGCTACCAGCGTAAAGAAAATTTCCAGCCGGAAAATGTGGCGCAGATATCCACCGCCCCTCAAGTGGATTTCTCACAGCCTGCCAGCGCGAAATAAGGGATCACCATGCGATTTTTCACCCTGATCCTGCTAGCGGTGCTGCCCCTGACCAGTCTGGCCGCGACAGTGGCCGTACCGACATTACAGCAGCGCGTGACGGATGACGCGGGCGTACTGAGCGCCACGGATGTCCAGCAGATTACGACTCAGATAGTGGCGCTGGAGAAAAAAACCGGCCACCAGCTTGCGGTGCTGACCGTCGATACTACCGGGGATGACAGCATTGAGCAGTTTGCCACGCGGGTATTCGATGCCTGGAAACTCGGTGACAAACAGCGCGATGACGGCCTGCTGCTGGTGATGGCGAAAACCGACCGCACGGTGCGCATTGAGGTCGGCTACGGGCTGGAAGGGGATTTCACCGATGTGCAGGCCGCACAGGTGATCAATGGCAGCATCATTCCTCACTTTAAACAGGGGGAAATGGGCCCCGGATTAGTTGCCGGTGTGCAGAGTATTTCACGCCAGTTGGGCGTCCCGGTAGAGGGCGATGCCCCGGCAACGCCACCGCGTCCGCTGGCTGAACCTGCTCCGACAGTATCTAATGACGCCATTACCCTGTCCGGCGGCAGCGTCGGTCTCTGGCTACTGGGCATGATAGTACTGCCGTTCTTCTTCCTGCGCCGCAACCCGCTGCTGAGGGCGCTTTTTGTCAGCGGGATTGTCACCGGTATTTCGTTGATCAGCACGCTGCTGTCCTCAGGTATCGAGGCTGTAAACGGTGATAATGTCGGCCTGCTGTTTGGCGGCAGCCTGATGGTACAGATGCTGATCTCATCGCTGATTGGCACCCTGCTGGGCGGTGGCGGCAGCCGCGACCGTTCTGACGACAGTTCTGACTCCCGCTCCAGTCACAGTCGGGATTCCGACAGCAGTGATGGCGGCTTCAGCGGTGGCGGCGGTCGCAGCGGCGGCGGAGGCGCATCGGGGAAATGGTAACGCTCTAGCGCGTGAGGGTTTACCCCTCACGTCCTTCCAGCGCCTGTGCGGTCAGCCACAGGCGCGTATCGAACTCCAACTGGTGATACTGCGGCTCCATATGGCAGCAGAGCTGGTAAAACGCCTTGTTGTGGTCTTTCTCTTTGATATGCGCCAGCTCATGGACCACGATCATGCGCAGAAATGCTTCCGGGGCCTGTTTAAAAATCGTCGCCACGCGGATCTCCGCTTTGGCTTTCAGCTTGCCGCCCTGCACGCGCGATATCGCCGTATGTAACCCCAGCGCATGTTTCATGACCTTAATCTTACTGTCATAAATCACCTTGTTGAACGGCGGCGCATTGCGCAGCGACTGGTTCTTTAAATCCAGTGCGTAGTCATAGAGCGCTTTGTCGCTGGTGATGCTGTGCATAGAGGGATAACGCTGGTTCAGCACCTCTGACAGGCGCTGTTGCTCAATCAGCGTGCGGACCTGTGACAGCAGCGATTCAGGGTAACCTTGTAGATAAATAAGCGACGACATGCGGACTCCGGTGAAGAAAAACGTTTACTGTGCGCCCGTTTTAGGGGATAAAACGCGGGAATTTTACCACTAAGGTGATCCCATGAGCCAACTCGAACTAAGCAACCGCATGCTGACGCTGCATCGTTTTCCCCAAATGCGCGAAGAAAGCCCGTTGCAGGCCTGGGATGCGGCCGACGAATATGTGTTGCAGCATCTGGGCGATGCCCCGGTCAGCGGCCCAACGCTGATCTTCAATGACACCTTTGGCGCGCTGGCCTGTGCGCTGGCGGGTGAGGGTGTTTACAGCATCAGCGACTCCTGGCTGAACCAGCAGGCGACACGCCAGAATCTGGCGCTGAATCACCTCGATGAAGCCGATGTACAGCTGCTCGACAGTTTGAGTCCGCTTCCTGCGGCCCCGGCGCGTGTTCTGATTAAAGTCCCGAAAACCCTCGCCCTGCTGGAATACCAGCTGCGTGCGTTGCGTGAGGTCGTGACCCCGGAAACCCAGATTATTGCCGCCGGTAAAGCGAAAGATATCCATACCTCGACGTTGCAGCTGTTTGAAAAGGTGCTGGGCCCCACCACCACCTCGCTGGCACGTAAAAAAGCACGCCTGATCTTCGGTACTTTTAGCGCGCCGGAGCTGAAAGAAAGCGATGTGATTACCACCTGGTCGCTGGACGGTACGCCCTACGAGATCCACAACCATGCCAACGTCTTTTCCCGTGGCGGGCTGGATGTGGGGGCGCGCTTCTTCTTACAGCATCTGCCCTCCGATCTGGAAGGTGAGATTGCCGACCTGGGCTGTGGCAATGGTGTGATTGGCCTGATGGCGTTACAACAGAACCCGCTGGCGCAGGTCCATTTCATTGATGAATCCTATATGGCGGTCGCTTCCAGCCGGATGAACATTGAAGTGAACTCTCCGCAGGATCGGGATCGCACGACGTTCCACGTTAACAATTCGCTGGCGGGCTACCCGTCAGACCGCCTGCATGCGGTGCTGTGCAACCCGCCGTTCCACCAGCAGAGTGCGGTCACCGACCATATTGCCTGGCAGATGCTGCGTGATGCACGCCGTTGCCTGCAAGATGGCGGCGAACTGCGTATTGTCGGTAACCGTCATCTCGACAATTACCACAAAATGAAAAAGCTATTTGGTAACTGCACCACCGTGGCAAGCAACCAGAAATTTGTGGTGTTACGTTCGGTGAAAATGCCTTAACCCGTCGGCCTGCGGGTCGGGCATGCCCGCCCCCTACGCACACCGCATTCCGTAAACTGTACTCCGTAGGGGTGAGGCATGCCTCGCCCGCGCCTTCATCGTCTGGCAATCCACGAAAATCGCTGCTGATAACCGTGCTGAACATGGCTGTTGCGGCGATAGCTGGCCTGCTCCTCCGCCATGCAGTAGGTGCATATCTGCGACAGCTCAATCTGTTCTTCCGGCACACCCGCACGCAACGCAATACGTTTTGCCAGCAACGGTAGGTCAAACCACATGCCTGCGGTGGTTCCCTGCGCCTGTGGACGTACCGATGCCGGATTAGGCCAGGGGTGGGCAGACCAGGACATCAGTGCGGCCAGCTGATGCGGATCATCTTGTTCTGCCCGGTCTATCACATCCTGTCCCAGCTCATAACAGCAGGGACCAATCGCCGGGCCGATGGCAATAAACAGACTGTCCGGCGTTGCTCCGCGTTCACACAGATGCGTTATTGCGTTAATCAGTACCCCGCCCAGAATCCCTTTTAAACCACCGTGTACCGCTGCAACCTGCTGCTGACGGCTATCGGCTAACAGGATCGGCAGGCAGTCAGCGGTGTAAATCGCCACGGCATCCTGACCCGTCCCAATCAGTCCATCCGCGTCCTGGCTTTTTACCGGCAGGGCATCCACATCGAGGATGACCCGGGCGCTGTGGCGCTGCTGATTGTAACGCGTGCCTGCCGCAGGGCGTTCGCCTGCAGCCATAAAGGCGTGATCAAGCCAGTCAAAGCGCGAGAGTAGCGGAGAGAAATAGGGGGATGACATCAAGAGCTCCTGGTCAGTCAGTGTGGCGTCATTGATGCTAGCGCGAAAACGGTATTTAGACCATGGATGTCATCCTGGGGGCGGACCGCTTTTCTGGTCCGCCCGGTAGCATCATTTAAATCGCCAGCCCCAGCGCCGTCCCCTGAGCAATCGCCCGGCGTGCATCCAACTCGCGGGCGACATCCGCACCGCCAATAATATGCGGCACTTTCCCCCGCGCTGACAGCGCATCAGCCAGTGAACGGTCCGGCTCTTGCCCGGCGCAAATCACCACGTTATCCACGGCCAGCAGGTGCGCTTCACCATTGACCCGCAGGTGCAGGCCTTCATCATCAATCCGCTGATACTCAACGCCTCCCCACATCTGCACGCCGTGCATTTGCAGGCTGGCGCGATGGATCCATCCGGTGGTTTTTGCCAGCCCGGCGCCCGGCTTGCCTGGTGTGCGCTGCAGCAGCCAGACCTGGCGCTCACTCACCGGACGCTCTGGCGGCACCAGCCCTCCCGGTTGGGTGAGGGTGCGATCAATGCCCCATTCCCGACAGAATGCAGTGAGATCCTGCCCGTGAGCGACCAGATATTCGGCGGTATCAAACCCGATGCCGCCTGCACCAATAATAGCCACGCGTTTGCCGACGGGTTTTTTATCGCGGATGACCTCCAGATAGCTCAGTACCGACGGATGGTCGATGCCCGGAATCGGCGGAGTGCGCGGTAAAATACCCGTTGCCAGCACCACCTCATCAAACGCGGTGAGATCGTCTGCGCTGGCGCGATGATCCAGCCGCAGCGTGACGTGATGCAGCTCAAGCTGGCGTCTGAAGTAGCGCAGCGTTTCACTGAACTCCTCTTTACCGGGGATCTGGCGGGCAATATTGAACTGTCCGCCTACCTCAGGCCGCGCATCAAACAGCGTCACGCGGTGACCGCGTTGGGCGGCATTGACTGCAAAGGCCAGCCCGGCAGGGCCGGCACCGACCACCGCCAGCGTCTTCACCTGTGCGGCGGGCGTCAGCATCATTTCGGTTTCATGGCAGGCGCGCGGGTTGACGAGGCAGGAAGTGAGCTTGCCCGCGAAAATCTGATCGAGGCAGGCCTGATTGCAGCCGATGCAGGTATTGATTTCATCGCAGCGATCCTGCTGCGCTTTCAGCACAAACTCGGCATCGGCAAGGAACGGGCGGGCCATTGACACCATATCGGCACAGCCTTCATCCAGTACGCGCTGGGCCACATCCGGATGGTTAATCCGGTTGGTGGCAATCAGCGGAATGCTGACGTGTTTTTTGAGTGCCTGGGTGACCCAGGCAAAAGCAGCGCGTGGCACCGCCGTCGCGATGGTTGGGATGCGGGCTTCATGCCAGCCGATGCCGGTATTGATCAGCGTGGCCCCGGCCTGTTCGACCGCCTGCGCCAGACGAATGGTCTGCTCAAGCGTGCTGCCCTGTTCCACCAGGTCGAGCATCGACAGGCGAAAAATAATAATAAACTCGCGGCCCACCGCCTCACGCACGGCACGCAGAATGGCAAGGGCAAAGCGCTGGCGATGCGCCTCACTGCCACCCCATTCATCGCTACGCTGGTTGGTGTGCGCCACCAGGAACTGGTTAATCAGATAGCCTTCAGAGGCCATAATCTCGACGCCATCGTAACCCGCCTGCTGCGCCAGACGGGCGCAGTGCGCGTAGTCGGCAATCAGTTGCAGGATCTCGTCATGCGACAGTTCGCGGGGGCAGAAGGGATTGATCGGCGCCTGAATGGCCGAGGGCGCGACCAGTGCGGGCTGGTAGCTGTAGCGGCCCGCGTGCAGGATCTGCATGGCAATTTTTCCACCCGCCTGGTGGACGGCATCCGTCACCTGACGATGATGCGCCAGCTGTGATGCATCATTCAGCACCGAGGCCCCCTGGCTCACCACGCCTTCCGGTGAAGGGGCAATGCCGCCGGTGACAATCAGCGCCACCCCGGCGCGTGCCCGCTCGGCATAAAACGCCGCCAGCCGGGCCGCGCCATCCGGATGCTCTTCCAGCCCGGTATGCATGGAACCCATCAGAAAACGATTTTTAAGTTGGGTAAAACCCAGGTCCAGCGGGGTGAACAGTGACAGGCTCATCGCAAGCGATCTCTGAAGTGGTCGGATGAGTTAACTGTAGCGATCAAATGACCGTGATGAAAGTGCAGTTAATCGGTTTGTGATGAATGCCACTGAATACATCGGGGAGAAAGGGCAACGTGGTTCACGTTATGCGTAACATTGATTTAGTAACATGAATTTTAGTGATCTGATTCACAGTTTTGCATGTTAAACATCGATTTGATAGGCGCCATGAACTGACACGTACTGGAGAACACCATGAGCACCACCACACAGTCCTGCATGATTAACGGCAAAGAGCAGGTTGAAGTCATCAGCCAGCAGGTCAATTACCAGGGTGAAGGCACGCTGGTGCGCATTACGCGCGGCGGTATCTGCGGTTCGGATCTGCACTACTATCAGCACGGTAAAGTGGGCAGCTTTGCGGTAAAAATGCCGATGATCCTCGGTCATGAAGTGATCGGTCATGTGGTGAAAAGCGACAACCCAGCGCTTAAAGAGAACCAGAAGGTGGCGGTTAACCCGTCAAAACCCTGTGGCCACTGCAAATACTGCCTGGCGGATGAAGAGAACCAGTGCACCACCATGCGTTTCTTCGGCAGCGCGATGTATTACCCGCATGTGGACGGCGGTTTCACCCAGTACAAAGTGGTGGATAGCAGCCAGTGCATTCCTTTCGACAATGCCGCTGACGATAAAGTGATGGTCTTTGCTGAACCTCTGGCGGTCTGCATTCATGCGGCTAACCAGGGCGGCGATTTGCAGGGTAAAAAAGTCTTTATCTCTGGCGTGGGCCCAATCGGTTGCCTGATTGCGGCGGCAGCCATAGCGAAAGGCGCAGCAGAAGTGGTCTGTGCGGATGTCAGTGAGCGTTCGCTGGCGATGGCAACGGCGATGGGCGCCACCCACACGATCCACGCGGCCAACGGTGATTTCACCCCGTATCTGGCCGACAAAGGTTACTTCGACGTGGCGTTTGAAGCCTCCGGTCATCCGTCTTCACTGACGCGCTGCCTGGAAGTGACCCGTGCAAAAGGCACGTTAGTGCAGGTGGGCATGGGCGGCGATGTCCCGGGTTTCCCGATCATGATGCTGATTGCTAAAGAGATCAAACTGGTCGGATCGTTCCGCTTTACCTTCGAGTTCAACACCGCCGTGGAGTGGCTGGGCAACGGCACCGTCAACCCGCTGCCGCTGTTCAGCGGGGAATACGACTATCAGAACATTGACGCTGCGCTGCAATTTGCCGGTGACAAAACCCAGGCCGCCAAAGTGCAACTGACTTTTTAAGGGATGACCATGACGACGCTTTTCTCGCTCAATAACAAACGTGTACTGATCACCGGCTCTGGCCGCGGCATTGGTTTCCTGATGGCGAAAGGGCTGGCACAGGCCGGAGCCGAAGTGATCATCAACGCCACCACCCAGGAAGGGGCTGAAAAAGCCGCAAAAGACCTGCAACAGCAGGGGTTTAAGGCCCATGCCGTGGCCTTTAACGTCACGCAGTCAGCGGAGGTGAATGCCGCCGTTGAGAAGATTGAACGTGAAATCGGTCCTATCGATGTGCTGGTCAATAACGCCGGTATTCAGCGTCGCCGCCCGTTCCTGGAGTTCCCGGAGCAGGACTGGAACGATGTGATCGCCGTCAATCAGACAGCGGTGTTCCTCGTCTCTCAGGCGGTGGCCCGCCAGATGGTGACGCGCCAGAAAGGCAAAATCATCAATATCGGTTCGATGCAGAGCGAGCTGGGGCGCGACACCATTACCCCGTACGCGGCCTCAAAAGGGGCGGTGACGATGCTGACGCGCGGCATGTGCGTGGAACTGGCTCGCCATAATATTCAGGTCAACGGCATTGCACCGGGCTATTTCAAAACCGAAATGACCCAGGCACTGGCCGATGATGAAGCCTTCACCTCCTGGTTATGCAAGCGCACCCCTGCGGCACGCTGGGGTAACCCGGAGGAGTTGATCGGGGCGGCGGTGTTCCTGGCCTCTAAAGCCTCTGATTTTGTGAACGGGCACTTACTTTTTGTAGATGGTGGGATGCGCGTCGCGGTCTAAACAGCTATACCCTTAGTCATTAACAACACCTGTACCTCTACTTTTTAAAGGAAGTGCTTTATGCCCATTACAATAATAGCTATTGGCGTAATCCTGCTGCTGGTGCTGATGATCGTCTTCAAGGTCAACGGCTTCATCGCATTAGTCTTTGTTTCTGCCGTGGTCGGGGTTGCCGAAGGGATGACGCCGCTGGCGGTTATCGCATCGATTCAGAAAGGCGTGGGCGGCACGCTCGGCAGCCTGGCGCTGATCCTGGGCTTCGGGGCGATGCTCGGGAAGCTGGTTTCTGACACCGGGGCGGCACAGCGCGTGGCAACCACGTTGATTGCCTCCTTTGGTAAACAGCGCGTGCAGTGGGCGCTGATGGTGACCGGGCTGATCGTTGGTCTGGCGATGTTCTACGAGATTGGCTTCGTACTGCTGCTGCCGCTGGTGTTTACCGTGGTAGCTGCTTCAGGGATGCCGATGCTGTATGTGGGTCTGCCAATGGTGGCCGCACTGTCGGTCACCCACTGCTTCCTGCCACCGCATCCGGGCCCGACAGCCATTGCCACCATCTTTGGTGCGAACCTGGGGACCACGCTGCTGTACGGCATGATTATCACCATTCCAACGGTGATTATCGCCGGACCGGTGTTTTCGAAATTCCTGAAAGGTTTCGAAAAATCACCACCGGAGGGGCTGTATAACCCGAAAATCTTTGAAGATCATGAAATGCCAGGCTTCTGGACCAGTATCTTCGCGGCGGTTATCCCGGTGATCCTGATGGCGGTGGCAGCCGTGTTTGAGCTGACCACGCCAAAAGAGAATGTGCTGCGCCAGTTCTTTGAATTTATCGGTAACCCGGCGGTTGCGCTGTTTATTTCCGTGGTGATTGCGGTGTTCACGCTGGGTCTGCGTAACGGGCGTAAAATGGAAGAAGTGATGGAGATGTGCAGCTCTTCCATTGCGGCTATCGCCATGATCGTCTTTATCATCGCCGGGGGCGGTGCCTTTAAACAGGTGCTGGTGGACAGCGGCGTGGGCAACTACATCGCTGACATGATGAAAGGCTCATCGCTTTCTCCGTTGCTGATGTGCTGGACGGTAGCGGCCATGCTGCGTATCGCGCTCGGCTCTGCGACCGTCGCGGCGATTACCACTGCCGGGATCGTGACGCCAATTATCGCCATTACCCACGCCGATCCGGCGCTGATGGTGTTGGCGGTGGGCTCCGGGAGCGTGATCGCTTCCCACGTGAATGACCCGGGTTTCTGGCTGTTTAAAGGCTACTTCAACCTGAGCGTGATTGAGACGCTGAAAACCTGGACGGTGATGGAAACGCTGATCTCCTTCCTCGGCCTGGCTGGTGTGTTGATCCTGAACGCCATAATTCATTAATATCAGGCCGGGTATATCCGGCCACTCCGTTACCCTTATCAGGGGCCAGGCTTGCCTGGCCCTTTTCACGTTTAAATGGAACCCCCAATGCGCGCGCACCGTATCTCGCTCCAGGACATCGCCACGCTGGCTGGCGTCACGAAAATGACGGTCAGCCGCTACCTGCGTACACCCGATCGCGTGTCGCCGGAAACCGGGGCGAAAATCGCGCAAATTATCGAAGAGATTAACTACATTCCCAATCGTGCGCCGGAGATGCTCCTCAGTTCGAAGAGTTACACCCTGGGCGTACTGATCCCCTCGTTTAAAAACCAGATCTTTGCCGATCTCCTCAGCGGGATAGAGGCGGCCACCAAAGAAGGGCGCTACCAGACACTGATCGCCAACTACAACTACGACAAACAGGCCGAAGAGGAGCAGATCATCAATCTGCTCTCGTACAACATTGATGGCATTATCCTCAGTGAAAAGGACCATACCCTGCGTGCGGTGAAGTACCTGCGGGCGGCACAGATTCCGATTGTCGAAGTGATGGATACCCAGGGCAGTTGCCTGGATATGCAGGTGGGGTTTAATAACTTCAGTGCAGGCTACGACATGACACGCACGCTGCTCGATCAGGGGCGTAAACGGGTGATCTACTTCGGTTCCCAGGACGATCGGCGTGATGAGTTTCGCTATCGCGGCTACTGTCAGGCGATGGAGGAGCGTGGTGGCTGCGGGAATCGGGTCAACCCGAAGGCTATCTCATCGCAGAAACTGGGCGCGGCGATGCTGGCCAGCGCGCTGGAGCAGTTCCCTGACCTCGATGCGATTTTCTGTACTAACGACGACCTTTCACTCGGTGCATTACTGCACTGCCAGCGCCACGGCATCGCCGTTCCGGGCCGCATTGCGATTGCCGGATTCCATGGGCTGGATATCAGCCGCGAAATGTACCCGACAATGGCCAGTGTGATTACCCCGCGTTACGCCATTGGGTATACCGCGGCCGAGCTGCTGTTGAAAAAGATTGGCGACAGCCGCTTTTCGGCCGACTCGGTGGACCTGAGTTACCAGATATTTATGGGTGAAACGATCTGAAGTGTAAATCTGATTAAATAAAATCAACTTTGCTGACAGTAATTGATAAATCACGTCACTAATTAATAAATCGAGCAGAAGCAGAGAGATAATTATTCCTTCTTATCCTCTTCTGAGTTAGTGTCACTTTTATTAGTTACATAAAGAGATTTACGTTTTTATATTAGATGCGTGTTTCCTGATTTATTTTATTTCGCTCCTTTATTTTTCGTATCATCTATATGATAAATGGCTATATTTTTTGTTTATTATCAATGATTTCATTCATCAATAAGTTTATCTTATTTTATTTCCATGCCTGTTTAACTCAATTTAATAAAGCACATTTAATTAACATTACATTTCGGTTATTTATTATCACTTAAGATTAATCTTAATCACTTCCGGTTAACTAAGATGTTAGAACTTATTTCACATTTTCCCCGGAAGAGAGATTCTATTTTGACGACCCTCAAACCCCTGTTAGCTAAAAACCGCAGTTGGGCTTTACAGCGACGCCAACGTGATCCGCACTATTTCCGGCAAAATGTGGACGGGCAGCAGCCTCACTCTTTGTGGATCGGCTGTTCTGACAGCCGTGTACCGGCGGAGGTGCTGACCGGCGCCCACCCGGGCGAGCTTTTCGTCCATCGCAACATTGCCAATATGGTGGTCAGCAATGACGACAACTTTATGAGCGTATTGCAGTATGCGATTGAATATCTTAAGGTTTCACACATTGTTCTCTGTGGTCACTACGGCTGCGGCGGCGTACAGGCGGCGCTGACGCTGCCGGATATTCCGTTGGGAGATGAAAACTCAGCGCTGGCGCGGCGCATTACTCAACTGCGCCACGGCATCGCCTCCGAACTTGCGCCGCTGAGTGCAGAAGAACTGCCGGGGGATCATCTGAACCGGCTGGTGGAAGCCAATGTCCTGGCACAATTCAGCCAGTTAGTAAAAACCGCCCCGGTGCTGAAAGCCTGGCGTGACGGCGTGGCGCTGGATGTGTTCGGCTGTGTTTATGATCTGCACAGCGGGCATTTGAAGGAACTAATCCAGCAGGCAGAAGAGGGCAGCGTATGAATCTGAATACCTTACGTCAGGATATTCCAGCGGGGCTGGTGGTCTTCCTCGTGGCGCTACCGCTGTGCCTCGGGATTGCTCAGGCCAGCGGATTGCCACCCTTCGTCGGGCTGCTGACGGGCGTCATCGGTGGCCTGGTGGTCACCACCTTCAGCCCGTCGAAATTTGCGGTCAGTGGCCCTGCGGCGGGCTTGGTGACCATTGTGACGGGGGCTATCGAGACCCTGGGATCGTTCTCCGCACTGCTGCTGGCATTGATGATCGCTGGCGTATTGCAGTTTTTGCTGGGCGCATTGCGTGCCGGGCGTTTTATCTCGCTGGTGCCGGGAAGCGTGATCAAAGGGATGCTGGCCGCGATTGGTATCCTGCTGATTATTCAGCAAATACCGGTGGCGCTGGGTGCTGCGGGTGAAGAGGGCTGGTCATCACTGCTGCATGAGGGGGCAATCAATGTGTCACTTCCTGCGGTAGCGGTAGCATTTGCCGGGCTACTGGTGCTCGGGCTGTGGACCACGCCTGCTATCAAGCGGAATCGTTGGCTGGGATGGATGCCCGGCCCGCTGGTGGCGGTGCTGCTCGGCTGTCTGGCGACGGTGCTTGGAGGGCGTTTTTTCCCGGATATCGCCAGCCATCTGCCGCGCATCTCGCTGCCCGCTTTTGACAGTATTGCCACGTTAACCGGGGAGCTGGAGCGGCCGGACTGGCTGGCGTGGCAGAACCCGGCGGTCTATATCGTTGCCGCCACGTTGGCGATTGTCGCCAGCCTGGAAACCCTGCTTAGTCAGGAAGCGCTGAAGAAACTGCGTACGCAAACCCCGGCCCCCTCTCCTGATAAGGAGATGCGCGCTCAGGGTATCGGTAACCTGCTGTCCGGCTTTATGGGGGGGCTGCCGATCACTGCCGTTATCGTGCGCAGTTCGGTCAACGTCAGCGCGGGCGCTCGCAGTAAACTTTCTATATTGATCCACGGTGTGCTGCTGCTGGTGTGCGGCTTGTGGTTCAGCGGATTGCTGAATGCGATCCCGCTGGCGAGCCTTGCGGCGGTGCTGCTGTATACAGGCTATAAGCTGGCTACGCCGGGGCTGTTTGTGTCACAAATCCGCCAGGGAGCGCCGCAGTGGGTGCCGTTTATGGCGACCATCGGCGGTATTCTGATTTTCGGAATGCTGGCGGGGATTGGCATTGGTCTGGCGACGCAGATCCTGTTCAGCATCTATAAAAGCCATCGTAATGCGATGTTGCTGACGCGCTATGACGATCATTATGTGCTGCGTTTTCAGCAGAACCTGACCTTTATGCATAATCCGCGCCTCAAAGGCCTGCTGGCGCAGATCCCGGAGAACAGCGTGGTGATTGTGGACCACGATAATGCCGAATACATCGATCCTGATGTGGAAGCGATATTACAGGACTTCGGCGAGGGGGCGAAAAAACGGGGGATCCAGCTGAATCAGTGGCCGGTGAAACTGGCGTAATCCGCGTCACTTAGCTGACAAGGCCACAGGAGGTGGCCTTTTTTGCGGCTGGCCTGCTTACAACGGGGTGCAGGCAATCACGATACGGGCCAGCGGGACCAGCTCATTCAGGGCGCATTCAAACTGCTGCTGACCGTTAGCAACGCGCACGCGTCCGGGAGGAATACGCGTCAGGCTGCGAATACTCACCTGGCCTTCCAGCGACACCAGCCAGTCACCATCCAGGACCTCACTGAATGCCTGCTCAGCAATAAACTGCTGGTTGCCTTCAACAATCACCAGCGGCTGTTCAATGGCGCTGGGCCAGGCCTCAAAGAACGCCGCGTCGACGGCAATGCTGGTGAGCGTTGTCAGCTTTCCGGCGTCCAGGCGTTGACGGGCAAGCGTCTGGGTATTTCCGTTTTGCGAGGGCGGCGTGCGGTTTTCTGCCGGGCCTGGCTGCTCACCCTCTCCGGTTGCCAGCCACTGCAATGAGGCCTGCGTATCGGCCATGCAGCGGATGACGATATCTGAGGGGAAATAACCGCGCGAATAGCGATTCGCCAGGCTGCTGCTGGCAATCCCTAAATGCTCAGCCAGCGCCAGTTTCGTGGTAAAGCCGTAGGCCTGGAGCACGCGATCCAGCACCTCTTTTGCACCGCTTTGAAAATCGATTTTTAGGCTCACGCTCAAACTCCTGGTTTATTTCATTTTTTGGGGAGTGTGCAATTTGAATTGTAGCTTTATGGGCACATCAGGACGGCGAGCACATCAATTATCAAAGATTTTGCCCGATGATGGGTGTTTTTACAACCTGTAAACCCGCTGTCTTTGTCAGTACGGCTCTCACATTCATCTTTAGTGAATAGGCGAGTTCATCCGGGAGTGAACAGCCCGTTCGCCCCCGTATAACGTGAGCAACGCTAATTTATTTCACCCGTATGAATCTCATTTTCATACGCTGAAACCCCCATGGCGGGCGTTCAGGCCTGAAATAAACACGGCAGGCGATGGTATGTTTCTTCTTTAGAGCAATAGTAATAATTTGATAATTATCATGGTGATAAAGATTGTCTGCGGTACAAGCAAAAAACTTTTCTTATTGTTAAGCGCTATGATACTGTATGTATGTACAGTGATATGGAGGGGGAGTTGTGGACAAAGAATTAGCTGAACGCGTCATTCTGGAACGCGTAGAACTGATAGCAAGATTAACCTCTGAAGGCACCTGCCGGGAGCGTGACCGCGAGATAGCACTGCATTTGATTGCCGATATTGCCCGTGGCGTCGAGCTCAAAAACACGCAGTTTTCGGTCGTCTTTTCTCCACCGCCTGAGTGCTAACGCCTTCCTGACAGCCTGGCGGGTACACATTGTTCCCCGCGGGTGCAGGCCCTCGCGTACCCGGAACGGATCCCACCCCCTCTGCGCGATGTTCTGCTGATGCCCCCGTTTGGGGGTTTTTTTTGCCTTTTTTTCGCCGTTCAGAGGCGACTCATCTCATCTGTCTGATGCCCTTGCGTTGTCACACCCTCCCTACAACAGCCCCGGATTGAGCCGCGATCGTCGAAAACGCACACTGATTGTGCTTACCCGGCAGAGTGAGATTGCGGTGAGGTGACCGTTCCCACGCTTTGCCGTTTCTATTATCGCAATACCCGTTACGGGGGAGTGAAACATGAAAATTTATGCCCTGCAGGACGACAGCGTCGATGAGATCTGTTTTCGCCACTATGGCCGTACGCGGCAGGTCGTGGAACAGGTTTACGCTGCCAACCCCGGGCTGGCTGAACGGGGGGCACTGCTGCCTCATGGCTATCCGGTAGAACTTCCAACGCTTTCACTGTCAGCCACGCATGAAACGCTGAATCTGTGGAGCTGACTGATGGAAAAAAACAGCTCCCTGATTGGGTACCTGGTCAGCGCGATCATGATGTGGTCAGGGCGCCACACGGTGCAGGACATCGCTTTTATGGTGGGCGCGCTGGTGGCGGTCATCACGCTGGGCATCAACATCGCGAATTTCTTTATCAACTGGCATTACCGCCGTAAGACCTGGCGGCTGATGCAACAGCGGCAAACGGGCAGGAATGTGGATGAATTCAACAGCTAAGAAGTGTGCGGTGCTGGTGGTGATGGCACTGGCGATCTCACTGCCTTCCTTTTCCACGCTAACCATCTCCAGCGAAGGATTGCTGCTGCTGGCCAACGCCGAAGGTTGCCGTACCTCGCCGTATCAGTGCAGCGCCGGCGTCTGGACTAACGGGATTGGACATACCCGGGGCGTTATACCGACCACGGAGGTGAATGAACGGCAGATCGCGGTAAATCTGATTGATGACGTACAGCGAGTGGAAAGCGGTATTGCACGCTGTATGCCCGTTGCCATGCCGCAGGGGGTGTATGACGCCACGGTTTCTTTCGCGTTTAACGTCGGAGTGGGTGCCGTTTGCCGCTCGACTTACGCCCGGCTGATCAATCAACAACAGTGGGCGGCGGCCTGCGATCAACTGATGCGCTGGGTCTATGTGAAGGGGGTGCGCAATAAGGGGATTGAGACGCGGCGAACGGCAGAGCGCGCCCTGTGCCTGAAGGGGGCGCAATGAATCGCCTGTGGATTGTTTTGCTCCTGCTACTGATGGGGATGCTGGGCGGCGCAGCCCTTTATATGGCGCACCTGCACAGCGAGCAGATTGCGCTGCAACGGACGAATGCGCAGCTCACCACCGGAATGATCCAACGCGATGAGGTGATCACACAGCTACAGGGCGAGATCGCCCGCCAGGCCGAGGCAGAACGCACGCTGCGTCAGTCACTCCTGAGCGCACGCGATCTCACAATGAAACAACAACTTAACGATCAAAGGATCATACGCAGCAATGAAGCACTTCAACGCTGGAGCGATGCTGCTTTGCCTGACGGCATTATCCGGTTGCAGCAGCACCCCGCTTTCGCCACCCCCAACGATTATCTGGCGTGGTTGTCCGATCGTCAGCAGCTGTTCGATCCCGGCCAGTCAGCCGGAAACACAGGGGGATCTGCTGAACACGATCCGCCAGCTGGAGCAGGCACTGCTGACGTGCGGCCTGCAAGTCGAAACCCTTAAACAGTGTCAGGAGCAACATGATGTTAAAGCCCAACCAGCTACGCGAGGCGTTACTGGCCCGCGTACCGCAACTCAAGGATCACCCTGAACGGCTGACAATCGCGCTGGAACAGGGCGTGGTGGCCTGCGCGCCCGCCGCCTCACTGAGTTTTGAATATCAGTACCGGTTACGCATCACCCTCAGCGAGTCCGGTGGTGACATCGACCCTCTGGTGGTAGCCCTGCTGCTGTGGCTGCGGGAGAACCAGCCTGACCTGATGACCACCCCTGCGAGGCGCGAGAACGGCATGGTGTTCAGCAGCACTACCAACGGCGATTTCACCGTGGTGATCCTGCTGACCGAGCGGGTGCTGGTCAGCGAAGACGACGGGGCGCTGCACGTCACGCACGTCCCGGAACCGCTGCCGCCGGAAGCCGTTTCCCGCCCCTGGAAACTTTATATCAACCAACAACTGGTCAGTGAATGGCCCGCTATCTGAGATGACGGAGGAGAGCGTTATGAATGAATTTGTCAGTGAAACCCGGCGCCAGCTGCACAACCTGCTGCGCATTGGCACCGTCAGCGAGGTGGATACCGTCCGGGCACGATGTCGGGTGCAAAGTGAAGGCAACCTCACCACCTGGCTGCCCTGGTTAAGCGGGAGTGCAGGGCAGGTCCGCAGTTGGCATGCCCCCTCTCCAGGGGAGCAGGTACTTCTGCTCGCTCTGGGGGGAGAGCTGAACACCGCCTTTGTGCTGGCGGGCATTTTTTCGGATGCCTTTCCGGCCCCTTCGGCCTCACAGAATGCGGTGCACTGGACGTTTCCCGATGGCGCGCAACTGGCCTATGAACCGGAAAGCGGGGCACTGACGGCCAGTGGCATTCAGTCTGCGCGTATCACGGCGGCGGTCAGCATCACCCTTGATGCGCCGCTGGTGCAGTGCACGCAGCAGCTGAAAGCCGCGACGTTTGAACTGACCGGGGGAGGCACCCTGAAGGGCAATATCAGCCACAGCGGGGGCAGCCTGTCGTCTAACGGCATTGTCGTTCACAGTCACGTCCACGCGGGTGTGGAAAGTGGCGGCAGCAAAACAGCGGGGCCGCAATGAGTACAGAAAACTATCTCGGTATGCAACGTGACAGCGGTCTGGCCCTGACGGATCGGGATCATATCCGTCAGTCGGTACGCGACATTTTGCTCACGCCTCAGGGCAGCAGGGTGATGCGCCGCAACTATGGATCGTTGTTGTCGATGTTGATCGACCAGCCACAAAACGAGGCACTGCGCCTGCAAATTATGTCGGCCTGCTATGTGGCGTTATTGCAGTGGGAGCCGCGCATTGCGCTGGACAGCATCAGCTACCAGCCCGGATTCGACGGCAGCATGGTGGTGGCGCTGCAGGGCAGCCTCAGCCAGTCCCCTTTTTCTCTTTCCATTCCAGTGAGTGAATGATTATGGCCACGATTGATTTAAGTCAGCTACCTGCGCCGAACGTTGTTGAGGCGCTCGATTTTGAAACGTTGTTGCAGGCGCGCAAGGTCGCGCTGGTGGCGCTATATCCGGCCGACCAGCAGGCGGCGATAACCCGGACCCTTGAGCTTGAGTCAGAGCCCATCGTCAAGCTGTTGCAGGAGAACACCTACCGCGAGCTGATCCTGCGACAGCGCATCAATGAAGCCGCCAAAGCCACGATGGTGGCCTGGGCTACCGGAGGCGATCTCGATCAGCTGGGAATGAACAACGGCGTGACCCGCCTGGTGCTGAGCCCGGCTGACAGCAGCACGCTGCCGCCGACCGCTGCGGTGATGGAAAAGGATGAGGACTTCCGTCTGCGCATTGCTCAGGCCTTTGAAGGGCTGAGCGTGGCGGGACCGGCGGGGGCTTATGAATACCATGCCCGCAGTGCTGATGGCCGTATTGCTGACGTGAGCGCCACCAGCCCGGCTCCGGCGGAAGTGCTGATCACCGTGCTGTCGCGTGAAGGGCGTGGGGAGGCCAGTGCCGCGCTGCTGTCCGCGGTCAATATTGCTCTTAACGATGAAAATGTGCGCCCGGTGGCCGATCGCGTCAGCGTGCAGTCCGCCAACATCGTTGAGTACAGCGTTGATGCCACGCTGTTCCTCTACCCCGGCCCGGAGGCCGAGCCGATCCGCGCCGCAGCGGAAGCACGGCTTGCCGCCTTTGTCACCGCACAAAGCCGGCTGGGACGTGATATCCGCCGCTCAGCCCTGTTCGCCGCCCTGCATGTGGAAGGGGTGCAGCGCGTGGAACTGGCCCAGCCCGCGCAGGATGTGGTGCTGGATAAAACCCAGGCGGGCTGGTGCACCGGGCGTGCGATCAGCGTGGGAGGTTCCGATGAGTGATCGTCTGCTGCCTGTCGGGTCGTCTGCGCTGGAAGTCGCGGCCGCAGAAGCCTGCGCCAGCCTCCAGCAGCTGCAGGTGCCGCTGCGCACGTTGTGGAATCCGCAAACCTGCCCGGTCGCGCTGTTGCCCTACCTGGCCTGGGCCTGGTCAGTTGATCGCTGGGATCAAACCTGGCCGGAGGAGACGAAGCGCGCGGTGGTTGCCTCCTCGCAGTTCGTTCACCGCCGTAAAGGCACTATTGCTGCGATCCGACGCGTGGTGGAGCCGCTGGGGTATGTGATCAACGTGCATGAATGGTGGCAAACCAGTGAGCCACCTGGCACGTTTCGCCTGGATATCGGCGTGCTGGATTCCGGCATTGATGAAGCCATGTTTAACGAGATGGAACGACTGATCGCAGATGCAAAAGCAGTCAGCCGTCACTTAACCGCCCTGACGATCACCCAGGATATTCAGGGCATCGTCTGGACAGGCGCCGTTCAGTATGACGCTGAAACGGTGACTATTTTTCCCGCTTGAGAGGTTTTAAATGGCTGTAAAATATAAGTCTGTCGTAACAACGGCAGGGCAGGCACGCATCGCCGCTGCGATGCAGGGCGGTACTCAGGTTGATATCAAAACCATGGTCGTGGGGGACGGCAACGGCCAGCCCACCACACCGAGCTCCAGCCAGACGACGCTGGTCCATGAGGTATATCGCAAGGCGGTTAACTCGGTCAAAGTCGATAAGACGCACAAAAACTGGCTGGTGACGGAGGTGATCATCCCTGCCAGCGCAGGTGGTTTCTGGATGCGTGAGCTGGGGCTGCTGGCGGGAGACGGTACGCTGCTGGCGGTGTGTAATATGGCGGAAACCTATAAGCCTGCGCTGGAAGAGGGGTCTGGCCGTACGCAAACTCTGCGCATGGTGATCGCCGTTAGCGGGAGCGAGGCGATAGCGCTGACGCTGGATGACAGCCTGGTGTTCGCGACAGAAGAGTATGTGAATCAGCAGGTTGCTGCACGAAATGTTGTTGATGAGATTTATCCTGTCGGCATCGTCACCTGGTTTGCGCAGAATAAAAACCCGAACACCCTGTTCCCCAATACGACCTGGAACTATATCGGTGAGAATAAAACTATCCGGTTAGCGAAAGCGGACGGCAGCGATATTTTCACCAGTGGTGGGGCGGATGCGGTCAGCCTTTCTGTGGCAAATTTACCTGCGCATGGTCATACGTTTTCGGGAAATACCAGTACGTTTGATTATGGGGCTAAGTCGGCCAGTGCGTTTGACTATGGTAGTAAAAGCACCAACAGCACAGGGGAACATACTCATACGATTAGTGGTCGGAATAAGGAAGGTAACAAAACTCAGCTTTCATTCATTGGAACAACGGATGCGAATTATATTACTCAAACAACAACTGCTGCAGGTGCTCACACTCACACCGTCGCTATAGGCGCCCACTCTCATACGGTTGCCATTGGCGAACACACTCACTCTGTTTCCGGCACCACCGCAAATACCGGATCTGGTACTGCGATAAACGTTACCAATACCTTTGTTAAATTAATGGGTTGGTACAGGACGGCGTAAATATTAGTAGGAATAATCCAGCAAGCTTTCTGCTTCATTTTCACCGTGTGCATATTATCTTAATAAGGTTTTTTTAATGTATTTTACAGGGCTACTGCTTAAGTGGCCCTTTTTTGTAAAATTATTAACTGATTGTTCCTTTGTTTTTATTTTTCATTGATTTTTTAAATGCTAGTCGTAGTTTCTTTGTTAGTTTTATTTCAATGTATCGATGAGATAAAAAAGCGATAAAAATAGATAGTAGCAGTAAGGATAAGAATCCTGCCGCAGTATAAGTGGCTCCCGGGAATGTTTTCTCTATTTTTTTAGAGAGAAATGCCCCGCACTGGACGTGAGTCAGATACCAGGAGAATGAAATATTACCAAGCATTATGAAAAATCCAGGTGTTATCTTAATTACAGCGTTGTTGTATAGAGCGAAGATCAGAATAACAACGGAGAACACCATGCCAGATAATAAGCTGTATCCTTTTAACTCACCCGAATAAATCCCGTAAGCTGTTAGTGAAATTATTAATGCCGGTGGGATTAGTGAAAGATAACTTGCCCGGTCCTTTAAGTATAGGTAAATGTAACCTGTCAGTATTCCCATACCAAACTCAAGAATAAGTGGGTTGGTTAAAAACCGCGCCATTACCGAATTAAAATGATAGCCTTTAGTAGAAAAACTCACCTGTGGGAAAAGATACCATGCGATGAAAACTGGAGCGATAAACCAGCAGGCAAGAGCTACCATTCTGAATCTCACTAACAGACACAATGAAAAAATGAGATAGAAATAGAGTTCGTAGTTGAGTGTCCACCTGACATTAAACATGCCGTTGCCATCAATATACAGCGGGGCGGGGTCAAGAAGGTAAGGCATAAATGTTAATGCACTGATGAGATTTTCAGTTTTATCCGTATAATGAAAAATACTCATTGCACCACTGATGAAAAAAGTGATTAGCAAGATAATATAATATGTCGGTATGATTCTGGTGAGTCTGTTAAAGGCAAAATCGATAGTCGACTTTAAACCATGAGGTTTATTATAAGTGACATATACCATAATGAAGCCACTTATTACGAAAAAAAGATCTACGCCAATCGAACCCCAGCCTAATAATTTATTAGGAATAACCATGCTGGCGCCATTTTCAACCAGACGAAATCGATAGTGGAACATAACAACCGCAAGGGCCGCCAGCCCCCTCAATATTTGAAGGGACTCTATTTTGTTTATCTTTGTTTGCTGAGTAATCATTTTTCCTTCGGGATGTTTAGAGAAGTCGCTAACATAGACATGGGTACTTGCATCCAGTCGAAACCACTTCTTAAAAATTAAGGTGTTTATACTAGCATCACTTTACCTGGAAAAAATACCTTAGCTTTGCTATTTCTTCATGTTTTACATTGAATTAATTTATAAAAATCAATGAGTAATTATTGACTTTTAAATCACACGTTGTCCCTTGCTCCCCACAACGCCCATCGCATGCCTGCATATTAAATTCTTGTCATCATGACCTCACCCCAACAACGGAGTGCAATAAAGATGGCTAATTATCACCACGGCGTCCGCGTCGTAGAAGTGAATGACGGAACCCGCAGTATCTCAACGGTTTCCACTTCCATTGTCGGCATGATCTGTACCGCAGAAGATGCCGATGCCACCACCTTCCCGCTGAATACCGCGGTGTTGATCACCGATGTACTGGCCGCCGTGGGCAAAGCCGGTACCAAAGGTACGCTGGCACAGTCGCTGCGTGCCATTGCTGACCAGAGCAAACCGGTCACCGTGGTCGTTCGTGTCGCGGAAGGTCAAGACGCTGCCGAAACCACCAGCAATATCATCGGCGGCAGCGATGCCAACGGCCGCTATACCGGCATGAAAGCCCTGCTCAGTGCGCAGACCGATCTTGGCGTCAAGCCGCGCATCCTCGGTGTACCGGGCCATGACTCTCTTGAAGTGTCTACCGCACTGGCAGCGGTCTGCCAGCAACTGCGCGCCTTCGGCTATATCTCGGCGTATGGCTGCAAAACCATTACCGAGGCAATCGCTTACCGCGAGAACTTCAGCCAGCGTGAGCTGATGGTGATCTGGCCGGACTTTGTGGCCTGGAACACCACGACCAGCGCGGCAGATACCGCTTATGCCACCGCACGTGCGCTGGGCCTGCGCGCCAAAATCGACAACGACACCGGCTGGCATAAAACCCTGTCCAACGTTGGCGTTAACGGCGTAACGGGCGTCTCCGCCTCGGTATTCTGGGACCTGCAACAGGAAGGGACCGATGCCGATCTGCTGAACGAAGCCTGCGTCACCACGCTCATCCGCAAAGACGGTTTCCGCTTCTGGGGCAACCGCACCTGTAGCGATGACCCGCTGTTTGCCTTTGAAAACTACACCCGCTCGGCGCAGGTGATTGCTGACACGATGGCCGATGCGCACATGTGGGCCAACGATAAACCGCTGTCACCGACGCTGGTGCGCGACATTATCGCCGGTATCAATGCCAAATTCCGCGAGCTGATTAACGCCGGGTATTTACTGGGCGCCAACTGCTGGTACGACGAAAGCGCCAACACCCAGGAAACCCTGAAGGCGGGCAAACTGTTTATCGACTACGACTACACCCCGGTGCCGCCGCTGGAAGATATGACGCTGCGCCAGCGCATTACTGACAGCTATCTGGCGAACTTTGCCGCTTCCGTCAACAGCTAAGGAGACACTCTTATGGCACTGCCAAAAAAACTGAAATACCTGAATTTGTTTAACGATGCCAACAGCTACCAGGGCGTGGTGACCTCGCTGACGCTGCCAAAACTGGCACGCAAACTCGACCCGTATCGCGGCGGCGGTATGAACGGCGTGGCGCACATTGATAACGGTCTGGAAGACGATGCGCTGGATCTGGAATGGACCATTGCCGGGCTGGATGACCGCATTCTCAGCCAGTGGGGGGGAGCAACGGTGCCGCTGCGTTTTATGGGCTCTTATCAGCGTGACGACACCGATGAGACGGTGGCGGTTGAAGTAGAGCTGCGCGGTAAGCACCAGCAGTTCGACTTCGGTGAGAGCAAGCAGGGTGAAGAGAGTGAAACCAAAATCACCACCAAATGCACTTACTACAAGCTGACCTGGAACGGTAAGGCGCTGATCGAAATTGACACCATCAACATGGTTGAGATCGTGAACGGCGTCGATCGTCTGGCGCAGCACCGTCAGAACATCGGTCTGGCGTAATCCGCAGGGGTCGGGCATGCCCGACCCGCATTGGCCAACCCACAGGGGTCGGGCATACCCGCTCCACATTGGTTAACCCGCAGGGGGTGGGCCTGCCCGCCCCACATCGGCAATTCGTAGGGGTTGGGCATGCCCGACCCGCATTCTCTCTAAACGTAAGGAAAGTCCATGCAACAGCAAGACAACCTGGTCACCCTGGTGACCCCCATTGCCCGTGGTGAAACCCTGATTACCAGCGTAGAGGTGACCAAACCCAACGCCGGTGCACTGCGCGGAACCCGGCTGGTGGATCTGGCCGGATCGGACGTTGAGGCACTGATCACCGTGCTGCCACGCATCACCCTGCCGAACCTGACGAAATCAGAATGCCTGAATCTGGACCCGGTCGATCTGATCGAACTCGGTGGCAGGGTGATCGGTTTTTTATCCGCGAAGCCGGACACGTCCGCTGGCCCGACGACCTGACGGTGGATGATCTGATGGCCGACATTGCGACCGTTTTTCACTGGCCGCCATCAGAAATGAACCCCATGTCGCTGGCGGAACTGATCGACTGGCGGCATAAGGCGATCGTGCGCAGCGGCATGCAGAGTGGAGAATAGCGATGAGTATTAACCTTGGTCTGGACGGCCTGCGCAAAGCGGTGATCCGGTCGAATTTGTTCCTCAATGATCTGCCGGGGGAGACCAAATCCCTCGGTAATGCGATGTTTCAGCAGCGTATCGCCCTGAAGGCGGCCACGTTAAGTGATGAGGTCAACCAGCGCCATCGTAAAGAGGGGCTGAAGCTGAGTGAGGAGCGGTTGCAGCAGATCGCCCGTCAGCGGACAGACGAACGGCGTCAGCAGGCCAGCGAGCGGCGGCAGACGCTAAGCAAAGGCTTGGATAATGTCGGCCAGCGCTATCAGGCCGGGCAGGCGGTCGTGGACAAAGTCAGCAGCGTCAGCAGCCGGGCAATGGGCGTTGCCTCCTTTGGTGCAAAGCTGCTGAAACCGGGCTATGAGCAGGCGACTGCCGGTACTGCAGCGGTGAGTGCAGCGTCAGGAGCCGCTGTAGCACCACAGGCTGATAATCTGGCAGGGGATATCGGCCAGCTTAATGCGGCGATCGACAGCATCAGCCTGACGGTGTTTACCCAACTGGACGGTACGCTGCGTTCCCTGACGCAGACCGCCACCGGGCTGTTAACCGGCGTTGATCAATGGATCCAGGACAACCCTACGCTGGCAGGCGGGATCACCCAACTGGTGGCGGGGGGCGGGCTGCTGATTGCCGCACTCGGCGGGATCGGTTCCGTGGTGGTGCCGGTACTCAGTGGCCTGAATCTGTTGATGGCGGGTGCCGGGATCCTGAGTGGCGTGTTTACCTTTGCTGGTGGGGCGATTGTTGCTGCGCTGGGGGCGATCACGTTGCCTGTCGGTATAGCCATTGCTGCTATCGTCGGCGCTGCTGCGTTGATTTACCAGTACTGGGAGCCGCTCAGCGCGTTCTTTGGCGGGGTGGTTGAAGGGATCAGTGCTGTGCTGACGCCACTATTCGAGGCATTTAAACCGTTAACGGTCATTTTTGATGAGGCAGGTAAGCAGATTGACAGTGCTTTTGACAGTATAAAGGCGTTTTTCTCACCGATTGAAATGACGGCGCAGAAGCTGGAGCAGTTGGGGAATCTTGGGCGTTTTGTCGGTGAGGCTCTGGTAAATGGATTGAGTTTACCCCTGACGATTTTACGTACGCTCGGTGGGAAAGTCAGCTGGCTGCTGGAAAAGCTTGGGTTAGCCGATAAAAAAGCGGCCGATGCAGATGCCTTGCTGGATGACGATCCGTCAGCACAACGTCCCTCGGTCGCCCTGGGGGGCGCAGACTTTGCTGCGCCGGATACTCCCGCGCCTGTCGCCTTTGGCGGTGCCCGCTATCAACCCGTCACTGCGGGCAGCGCCAGCAACAGCCAGCAGAACACCTTTAACAGCAGCTATGTGATCAACGTTCCTACAAGCATGGGGGAAGCGGAGGTTCGCACGATGATCGACAACCATCAGCAGCAAACGCAGGCGCGTGCCGCTATCAACCAACGCAGCAGCTTCTGGGGGCAATAAACCATGATGATGATACTCGGCATGTTTATTTTTAAACGTCGCACTTTGCCATTTCAGACGATGACGCAGGAAAGTGCGTATCGTTGGGCAGCGGGCAGCCGTATTGGTACTCGCCCGGCACAACAGTTTCTCGGTGTCGGCGATGAAAACATCACGTTGCTGGGCGAGTTACGCCCGGAAATCACCGGGGGAGCTCCTGCGTTGGCGGCGCTGATGGATATAGCAGAAGCGGGGCAGGCATGGCCTTTACTCAATGGTGAAGGATTTCTTTATGGCATGTTTGTCATTGAAAATATCAACGGTGTGCATGCTGACTTACTGGAAAACGGCACGGCCCGGAAGATCAATTTTACGCTAAAACTGAAACGAGTCGATGAATCGAGAAGTGCCATGTTTGGTGATCTCAAACAGCAGGCGGAGCGAATTTACGGCAATGTGAGTTCCCAGGTCTCAACCCTGGCAGGGAGCATCTTATGAATAACAGTTTACCGGTGGATATCGGTGCGCTGTTGGCACCTGATTATCTGATCCTACTGAATAATCTGGATATTACTGAGAACCTGCGGCCACGCCTGCTGAGTATGACCATTGATGATGCTCGCGGTTTAGAAGCTGACGCGCTGACGCTGTTACTGGATGACAGTGATGGCAGGATCATGATGCCGCAGCGTGGCGCTATCCTGCGGGTGTATATCGGCTGGCAGGGCAGGCCACTGTTCTGCAAAGGGGATTTTGTTATTGAAGAGTTGCATCACAGCGGTGCTCCCGATCAGTTGAAGCTGGTCGGGCGCAGCGCCAATCTGAGTGATTCGTTAATGGAAAAGGGAAACCATTCATACGATAAGACCACACTGGGGGCCATGGTATTGCAGATTGCGAAACGCAATGAACTTGGGGCAGAAGTGGCTGATGAACTGGCCTCAATTGAGATTGATCATGAAGATCAGAGTGGTCTTACCGATGCGCAATTTCTGACCACGATGGCGACAAAATATGGTGCAACGGTCACGATCAAGAAGGACAAAGTGTTGATGCTGGTACGGGGGGCGAACAAAACCGTCAGCGGGCAGGCGATCCCACAACTTCTGCTCACACGTAAAGACGGTGATAAGCATGATTATCAGGTGGTATCACAGATGCATTTTAGTGGCGTTAAGGCCAAATGGATGCAGCTCGATAAAGCCAGCAGTGGCACGGTGAGAGTGTTCCGAGTCATTCCTGAAAACCAACCCGATCGTTTTCCCGGCGCGGCCAGGCAGGACATCCCGCAGCCGCTTTATGAACGTTATGCTCTGATACCTGGGGTATTTAAAACCCAGGAAGAGGCGATGGAAGCCGCGAAGGCTGACTGGAAGAAACGCCAGGCGATGACCGCTAGCATGAGTTTTGTGATTGCTCAAGGAATGCCGGTGTTGATACCGGAAACACCGATACGGTTGAGCGGGTTCAAAACGATGATTGATGCCCAACAGTGGACAGTAATCAAAGTGAATCATGTGATTGATAATAATGGATTTCGTACAACGGTGAACCTGGAAAAATCGGTGGGTGGTGAAACCTGGGACATTGACGTTAAACCGAGTAAAGTCACAGGAAGTGAAAAAACCACTTGATGATTCACTTAAAGTGAATATAATTAGTTTTATTCACAATGTGTGAGTTTAACTGATGACCATTGGAGGTCAACCATGATGCCATGCCCGATTTGCCAACATAACAGCCATGCCCGTTCCAGCCGTATTCTCAGCAGCGAAACCAAGGAGCGTTATCATCAGTGCCAGAACCTGAACTGTAGTTGCACCTTCAAGTCGATGGAGAGTATCACCGGGATTGTTGCCCGCCCGCTGGAGGCTACGCCGCCGCCTGTGGCGCCGGTGAAAACCCGCACCAGCCGTCTTGGAAGTTAACCGCCAGCGGCGGGTTCGCGCCCGCCCTGGTTTTGCATTCCCCTGTTCCGCCTAATCTGCGCTATCATCATCTGTCTTCCTGACATCGCTGGCGCCCCCATGACACACACTTCTCCGACCCCTATCTTCGATGGCCATAACGATCTGCTGCTGCACCTGTGGTTGCACCACCCTGAAAACCCGGCTGCGGCGTTTCTGCATCAGCGTCTGAGCGGGCATCTCGACCTGGCGCGGATGCGTGAGGGCGGTTTTGCGGGTGGGCTGTTTGCCGTCTTTGTGCCACCCGCTGACTACGTGGCGAAATTTCCCACGCGCCAGGCGGAGGTGCATGATCCGCTGGCGATCACCGAACAGCAGATGGCGATTTTGCAGCAGCTGGAAGCACAGTCGGCAGGCCAGGCAAAAATCTGCCGCAGCGTCAGCGAGATTGAACACTGTATCGCCAGCGGCGTGCTGGCGATGGTGATGCATATTGAAGGGGCGGAAGCGCTGGATGATGACTTAAGCCAGTTGGATCGCTGGCAGCAGGCCGGATTGCGCAGCATCGGGCCGTTCTGGAATCTGCCTAACCGTTTTGGCGTGGGCATTAACGGCAGCTTCCCTGGCTCGCCGGATACCGGAGCAGGGCTGACTGACGCCGGAGAGCGGTTGATCCGGGCCTGCAACCAGCGTGGGCTGATGATCGATCTGTCGCATATGAACGAAAAAGCCTTCTGGCAAACGGCGCGGCTGAGTACAGCACCGCTGGTCGCCAGCCATTCTAACGTGCACGCCTTATGCCCTCAGCCACGTAATCTGACGGATGCTCAGCTGGGCGCGATTGCCGACAGCGACGGACTGGTCGGGCTGAATTTCGGTACCTCTTTTCTGCGCAGCGATGGCAAACGTGACGGCGATATGCCGCTCAGCGTCATGGTGCAGCATCTGGATTACCTGCTGGAGAAACTGGGGGAAGATCGTGTTGCCTTCGGTTCTGATTTCGACGGCATCAACCTGGCCGATGATCTGGGTGACGTTACCGGGCTGCCCCGTCTGCTGGCCGCACTGCGTCAGTCGGGCTATGACGATGCGCTGCTGAACAAGCTGTGTCGCGCTAACTGGCTGCGGGTCTTGCGAAAAACCTGGAAAGAATAACGCCTGATTTTTGAACCAAATAGTTCAAAACAGCATAAACCGTGCAGATTTTAGGGTTGATATCGATTTATCATAGGCGCAACATCTGTGCCGCCAAATTCCTGTAATTTGACAACATGCCGATTACTCTACGAAACTGGAGTATATCGCCTGTTTTTTAAACACCTTGAGGATATTACTATGTGGACTAAACCGACCTTTATCGATATGCGTCTGGGCTTAGAAGTTACCTTATACATCTCAAACCGCTAATTAGCCGTCATACTTCAAGCTGCAACTGCGTTGGCTGCGTGTGCTCACCCCGGTCACTTACCTGAGTAAGCTCCCGAGGATTCTCACACTTGCCGCCTTGCTGCAACTCGAATTATTTAGGCTAATGCCTGGTCATCATACTTTGAGCTGCAACTGTAACTCGAACGATTCAGGCAAGTAATGTGGATGCCTGCGCTGTAGCAGGCATTTTTATTCCTTCTCCCGGTTTACCCATGAAAATCAAAGTCCTCGGCTCTGCGGCAGGCGGCGGTTTCCCGCAGTGGAACTGTCATTGTCCCAACTGCCAGGGTGTCCGTGACGGTAGCGTTCCGGCCACCGCACGTACCCAATCCTCGATTGCGGTCAGTGATAACGGCACCGACTGGGTGCTGTGTAATGCCTCGCCTGATATCTGCCACCAGATTGCGGCCAACCCTGAGCTGCATAAACAGGGCGTATTGCGCGGTACGGCGATCGGCTCGATTATCCTTACCGACAGCCAGATCGATCACTGCACCGGCTTGCTGAACCTGCGTGAAGGTTGCCCGCATTCCGTGTGGTGTACCCCGGAAGTGCATGCGGATCTGACCAGTGGCTTTCCGATCTTTACCATGCTGAAGCACTGGAACGGTGGATTAGTGCATCACGCCATCCAGCCCGCGGAACCCTTTTCCGTGGCCGTCTGCCCGGCACTGCGTTTTACCGCGATTCCGATCCTCAGCAATGCGCCGCCGTATTCGCCGTATCGCGGACGACCGCTGCCCGGCCACAATATTGCGCTGATGATTGAAAACACCACCACTGGCAGCAAACTGCTGTATGCGCCAGGCCTGGGTGAACCGGATGCTGCGCTGCTGGCGTTGATGGCGCAGGCCGACTGCCTGCTGATCGACGGCACGCTGTGGCAGGACAACGAGCTGGCCACCACCGGCGTCGGGCGTAATACCGGCCGTGATATGGGCCATCTGGCGCTGGGCGAAGAGCAGGGGCTGATGGCGGTACTCAGCGAGCTGCCTGCGCAGCGTAAAATCCTGATCCATATTAACAACACCAACCCGATCCTTGATGAGTCCTCCGCTGAGCGCCAGGCGCTGACCCGGCGAGGCATTGAGGTCAGTTATGACGGCATGAGTATTGAACTATGACCAATCCGACGTTGATGACCCCGCAACAGTTTGAACAGGCGCTGCGCGATCGCGGCGCTTATTACCATATCCATCACCCGTTCCATATCGCCATGCATAACGGTGAAGCAACGCGTGAGCAGATCCAGGGCTGGGTAGCGAACCGCTTTTACTACCAGACCAGCATTCCGCTGAAAGATGCGGCGATTATGGCGAACTGCCCGGACCCGCTGACCCGCCGTAAATGGGTGCAGCGCATCCTCGATCATGATGGTCAGGGTGACAGCGATGGCGGCATCGAAGCCTGGCTGCGTCTCGGTGAGGCGGTCGGTCTTGATCGCGATGTACTGCTGTCTGAGCAGATGGTGTTGCCGGGCGTGCGCTTTGCCGTGGATGCCTACGTCAGCTTTGCCCGCCGTGCAGTGTGGCAGGAAGCCGCCTGTAGCTCACTGACCGAACTCTTTGCCCCACAGATCCACCAGTCGCGCCTGGACAGCTGGCCGCAGCATTACACCTGGATTGAAGAAGAGGGTTACGGTTATTTCCGTGGTCGTCTCAGCCAGGCGCGTCGCGACGTGGAGCATGGTCTGCAACTGGCGCTGGAATACTGCGACACGGTGGAAAAACAGCAACGTATGCTGGAAATCCTGCAGTTCAAACTCGATATTCTGTGGAGCATGCTGGACGCCATGACCATGGCTTACGCCCTTAACCGCCCGCCATACCACACGGTGACGGATCAGCCGGTCTGGCATAAAGGAAAACTGCTGTGATCAATGAACAAATGACCCCAATGTTCCGCCGTGGTTACCGCTTACAGTGGGAAGAAGTGCAGGGCTGCCATGTGATCCTCTACCCGGAAGGCATGGCAAAACTGAACGACAGCGCCACGATGATCCTCGAGCTGGTGGATGGGCAACGTACGCTGTCAGAGATTATCCTGGCGCTGAACACGCGTTTCCCGGAAGCGGGCGGCGTGGATGATGATGTGAAAGATTTTTTCGCCGCCGCGCGTGAACAGAAGTGGATTATTTTCCGTGAACCCGCTTAATCCTGCCGTAAAACCGCCGCTGTGGCTGCTGGCCGAGCTGACCTATCGCTGCCCGTTGCAGTGCCCGTACTGCTCTAACCCGCTGGACTTTGCGCAGCAGGAAAAAGAGCTGACCACCGCGCAGTGGATCGAGGTGTTTAAACAGGCACGGGCGATGGGCGCAGTGCAGATCGGCTTCTCCGGCGGGGAACCGCTGGTGCGTAAAGATCTGCCCGAGTTGATCAAAGCCGCCCGCGATCTGGGTTTTTACACCAACCTGATCACCTCCGGGATTGGCCTGACGCAGAAGAAGATCGATGCCTTTGCCGAAGCCGGGCTGGATCATATTCAGATCAGCTTCCAGGCCAGCGATGAAGTGCTGAATGCGGCGCTGGCCGGATCGAAGAAAGCCTTCCAGCAGAAGCTGGAGATGGCGCGTGCGGTGAAAGCGCACGGCTATCCGATGGTGCTGAACTTTGTGCTGCATCGCCACAATATTGACCAGATCGACCGGATTATCGAACTCTGCATCGAGCTGGAAGCGGATGACGTAGAACTGGCAACTTGTCAGTTCTACGGCTGGGCGCAGCTCAACCGTGAAGGGCTGCTGCCCACGCGTGACCAGATTGAGCGGGCGGAAGCCGTGGTGCACCGCTATCGCGAGAAAATGGCCGCCAGCGATAACCTCGCGAACCTGCTGTTCGTCACGCCTGATTATTACGAAGAACGTCCAAAAGGCTGCATGGGGGGCTGGGGAGCGATCTTCCTCAGTGTGACGCCAGAAGGCATGGCGTTGCCGTGCCACAGTGCGCGTCAGCTGCCGGTTCAGTTCCCGTCGGTGCTGGAGCAGAGCCTTGAGGATATCTGGTTTAACTCGTTTGGTTTTAACCGCTATCGCGGCTTTGACTGGATGCCGGAACCCTGCCGCTCCTGCTCGGAAAAAGAGAAGGACTTTGGTGGATGCCGCTGCCAGGCGTTTATGTTGACGGGCGATGCGGATAATGCCGACCCGGTGTGCAGCAAATCAGCGCATCACCATATGATCCTGGAAGCGCGTGAACAGGCCAACTGCACCAACATTCAGGTCAGCCAGCTGCAGTTCCGCAACCGCGCTAACTCTGAGCGGGTGAATGCTCAGCTGATCTTCAAGGTCTGACGCATGCAGCATCAACAGCGGCGCTTGCACAACGGTTTACGGGTTGAGTTGATCTCAGACCCGCAAGCCACGCGTGCCGCCGCGTTGATGCAGGTGGATGTGGGAAGCCATCATGAACCGGATGCCTGGCCGGGGTTGGCACATCTGCTTGAGCATCTGCTGTTTGCCGGCAGCCAGAGGTTTCAGGATGACCAAAGGTTAATGGCCTGGCTGCCCGCCCGAGGAGGGCGGCTGAATGCCACCACGCTCGGCAGCAGCACCGCGTACTTTTTCGAGTGCGGCCCCGAACAACTGGCCGATGCGCTGCCCCGCCTGACGGATATGCTGGTGGCACCGCTGTTGTCTGCCACCGCCATCCGCCAGGAAGTCGCGACCATTGATGCCGAATGCCGCCTGCTGGCTGACCATCAGGACACCTTGTGTGATGCGGCGCTGAGTGCCGCCTTTGCTGCCCATCAGTGGCAGCGCTTCCAGACGGGCAATGCGGCGGTTTTTGGTAACGACACAACCGAGTTGCGTGCGGCGCTGCAACAGTTCCATCAGCGCTATTACCATGCGGATACCGTGACGCTGTGGCTGCAGGGACCGCAGCCGATAGAAGCGCTGTTGCAGTTGGCCCAACAGGCCGCCGACGCTTTCCCGGTGGGCGCAGTCATGCCGCCCGAACTGCCCGCGTTAGTGCCTGCTGCTCAGCACGATATTGCCCTGCAACTGAACGGTGCACCGCGGCTGCGCCTCTCTTTTCTGCTTGATCAGCGGATCGACGGCGGGCTGGTGTTGCTGCGCCAGCTTCTGCTGGATGAAGCGCCGGGCAGTCTGATGGCCATGCTGCGTGAGCAGGCGCTGTGCGACGGTGCCCGCCTGCTGCTGCCGTATCGCAGCGCACAGCAGACGGTGATCACCCTTGAACTGCTACTGGTGGAGGCCGGGGATGCCGACCGGGCTGAAGCGCGGGTGCATCACTGGCTGGCACAGCTGACTCGACTGACGCCAACGCAGCGTGCTCATTATGCGCAGTTGTCCAGCCGCCATTTTGCACAGTTGTCCGTGATGGATCAGCTGCGTGAAAGTGCCTTTGGTTTTGCCCCGGCCCGCACCGGGGGCGACGACGGCGCAGCACTGTTCGCACGGCTTTCCGCCGCGCCCTTATCGCGGCTATCGATTACTGATAGCGCCCCATTGGCACAGCGCGATGTGCAGGGGTGGACGCTGGCCTGCCAGCCGGGAAGGCGTCCGGCGGTGCAGCCGGATGCAGCGGGTGAGGCGTTCGTGTTCTTTCCACAGCCACAGGCGTCTGCCTCCCCCGCGCTGCCTGCACGTCAGGTGTCGCTGCCCCATCATCGCCGTGATGAAACGCCCGCCGTGCTGCTACTCAGCCCTGAAGGCGACCTGCCTGCACACTGGGGGCTGGTCATGCAGGCCCGTCTGCGGGCGCTGGCGGCGGGCTGCGTTCATCGCGGGGGCGAGCTGGCGATCACTTGTCCGCAGGGGCGCTGGCTGATCCAGTTACAGGGAGAATCTGCGCTGATGGTCAACACGCTGGCATCGCTCAACGCACTGCTGGCGGATATCCCGCCTGCGGCGGTCGCACGCGGTGAGCGTGAGTTTCTGCGCCAGCGGCAGGCGCTGCACGATGATATTGCCGTGCGGGCGCTATTGGGTGCACTGCCGGAACGGTTGCAGATGCTGCACGCCCCCGCAGGCGATCGGACGCCGCTCAATCTCCCCTGGCGGGCGCTGCTGGAGGGCGGCGACCGCGAGCTGCATCAACAGCTGGCCTGCCTGCTGAGTGCCTTTCCGGCGCTGATCAATCCTGCGGTGAGTGCGCTGCCGCAACCCTTGCCCCCTCAGTCCGAATACCGGGTGGCGACCCGCAGCCCGGAGGCCGCACTGCTGCGCTTCTGCCCGCTGGTGGAAGAGAGTACGGCGTGCCTGGCCGCCTGGCAGCTGCTGGCGATGATTTATCAGCCGCTGTTTTTCCAGCGCCTGCGCGTGGAACAGAACATTGGCTATGTGGTGAGTTGTCGTTTCTATCAGGCAGCGGGGCAGGCAGGCATCCTGTTTGCGCTGCAATCCCCGTATCTCACCAAGGCAGAGCTGGCGGCGCGCATTGACCACTTCCTGGTGCAGATGAATAGCGAGCTGGCAGCGCTCAGCGCAGAGGCGCTGTGGGAAACCTGCCAGATAGTGCTGGCGGAACAGCAGCAGGTGCCCGCCGGGCTGCTTGAGGCCAGCCGCTATCGCTGGCTGCGGGCGCAGCAGATCACGCCTCAGCCTGATATCAATGACCTGCGGGCGCTGACGCCTGACAGCGTACTGGCGTTCCATCAGCGCCTGCTGGCCGACGGTCAGCAGGCCTTGTATCTGGTTAACCATTCCCTTTTCTGATCGTTCTCCCTCCCTGAGGTTGAGTTAACACTCCTGACAACAATTCGTGCTATTTTTGCTAGCAGAATGTAAATGAGAGTGATAATCATATTGATCCTTATTTGCAAAAACACTAGTGTCTTGTTTTTTGCTGCCTTGCAGCGCCTTTTGGGGAGTCTTCGCGAGAAGACTGGCATGAAGCCACAGAAAAATATGATGAAAACAAAAATTGTTGCAGCCAGCCTGCTGGCTGCGCTTGCCTCGCTGCTTACCGCCTGCCAGCAACCAGCGGCTAAACCGCAGGCTGAACTCAGCCGTGCCGTGATGGAAACGTCGCACATCAGCCTCCTCAGTTCGCGCCAGACGCTATCGCCACAGGCGTTAGTTGAGCGCCTCACCGTGCAGAACGTGGCGAATAAGAACTATGCCGATGCGTTAAACCGTATGAATCAGGACTTAAGCAACGCCGCAGAAGGGGTGTCGATCAATACCACGGCACGCGGCCGGACGTGGGTCTTTGGCGGTGAATACCGCTTCTAAAACAGAGCAGGCCACCTTGCGGTGGCCTGTTCGTGACGGCGTTTATGCCCGGTTTCCCCAGCGTTTTACCGCCTGCTGAGCTTGCCATAATGCGCAGTATCTCCCGCCTTTTTGCAGCAGATCGCTGTGTTTTCCCTGCTCTGCCACGCGGCCCTGCTCCAGCACCACGATATGATCCGCCGCCGCGATAGTCGACAGCCGGTGGGCGATCACCAGCACCGTTTTATTCTGTACCAGATGATCAATTGCCCGCTGCACGGCGCGCTCGCTTTCGGTATCCAGTGCCGCGGTGGGTTCATCCAGAATCACCACCGGGGCATTTTTCAGCAGGGCGCGTGCCAGTGAAATACGCTGACGTTCGCCGCCGGAAAGATGCCCGCCCCTTTCCCCCATCCGCGTCTGCCAGCCCTGCGGCAGCCGTTCGATAAAGTCCAGGCAGTGCGCCTTACGCGCCGCGTCTTCAATCTCATCCTCGTGGGCATCCGGGCGTGCCATGCGGATGTTGTTAAACAAGGTGTCATCGAACAGATACACATCCTGGAAGACCACGGCGATCTGCTGGTACAGCGTTCGGGCCGGAATGTGACGAATATCCGCGCCGCCCAGCGTAATGCTGCCCTGCTGCGGATCGGCATAGCGCATGATCAACTGGCTGAGGGTGGTTTTCCCCGACCCGGATGGGCCAACCAGCGCGGTCATGCTGTTTGCCGCAAGGGTTAGTGAGATAGCCTGGAGTGCGGGGGCGTTGCCCTGCGCGTACTGAAAACTCAGGTTGTCGATGCGGATCGTGGCGTCCTGCGGTGTGGCGGCGGGCTGATGTACGGGCAGCGGCTCAACCGCCAGCAGGGCCTCAATCCGTTGCAGTGCGGTGGCGATCAGCTCGACGATGGTGGCGTAACCCAGGAGCGTGGTCATCGGCTCCGAAAAACGCACCATGATCACCACCAGGGCCGCCAGCACGCTGAGATCCAGCGTGCCGCTCACCACCTGATGTACCGTTATCATCACCAGGGCGATCAGGCCTATCTCCACCACGCTGCCGATGGCCACCTGGGACGCCGCGCCCTGACGATGTGCCGCGGTTTGTACCTGTTCCACTTGTCGCAGGCTCTGTTGCAGACGTTGCGCTTTTTCCGCGTGGCAGCAGCTGGTGCGCAGTAACGCTAATCCCTGCACATAGTCGACGATATCGGCGTGAGCAGCCTGTTGCGCCTGATCCAGCGCCTGCATGGCGGCACGCTGATGCGGGTTGCGTCGGCGGTAAAGCCAGGCAATGGCGGCAAACACCAGTAGCAGCATCAGCGACAAGCGCCAGTCGATAGCCAGCAACGTCAGCATCACGACCAGCGGCGTCACCGTCGCCAGCATGATCAGATTGGCAATCGCCACCGTGTAGTTCAGGTTCTCATCAACATTGCCCAGCAGCAGCGCACTGACTTCCCCGGTGCGCTGCTGTTGCAGGTGCTCCAGCGGCATACGTCTGAGCTGCTGCCCCAGCGCCATGCGGATTTCATGGGTCGCGGCCGCCATCTGGCCGTTGTACTCAAAGCCCTGGCCGAACCAGCGCAGCGTCAACGTCAGCAGGCTTAGCGCACTCATCACGGCCAGCCACAGCAGACTATCGGCGGGGGCGGAGTGGTTGAACAGCGCTGCCAGCAGCGGAAACAGGCAGGCCAGCGCCAGACCCTGCGCGGCGGCGGCCAACAGCAGCAGCAGAAAACTGCGGCGCAGCGCCGCTGACTGGCTTCCGGCCGCCTTGATCAGGCGCTGGTAGAGCTGAGGCAAAGAGCGGTCAGAGTGGTTCATCGGTGCGGCTCCTGTCGCTGATAGCCCAGTCGCGGGCCTGCTGATAGTGCTGCGTCATACGGGCGTAAATCCCGGCTTTTGCCAGCAATGTTTGATGCGTGCCTGCCTCGGCCAGCTGGCCCTGATCGAACACCAGGATCTGATCGGCATCGCGGATGGTGGATAAACGATGGGCGACCATCAGCACGGTTTTACCCTGCATCAGCTGCGAGAGGGCGGCGATCAGCGCGGCTTCATTCTCCGCGTCGGCAAAGGCGGTGGCTTCATCGAGGATCAGAATGGGGCGGTTTTGCAGCAGAGCGCGGGCAATGGCAATGCGCTGCCGCTGACCGCCGGAGAGGGACGCGCCGCGCTCACCCACGTGGGTGTCGTAGCCCTGTTCCAGCTGCATAATAAAGTCGTGCGCCTGCGCGGCGCGGGCGGCATCCATCACCTGCTCGCGCGTTTTTTCCGGCTGGCCGAGGCGGATATTGTTGAGCAACGTATCGGCAAACAGGAATGTCTCCTGCGCCACCCAGGCTATCTGTTGCATCAGGATATCGGTGGACAGCGTGCGAATATCCACGCCGCCCAGCAAAATGCGGCCGTGTTGCGGATCGCGAAAACGTGGGATCAGGCTGGCGATACTGCTTTTTCCCGCCCCGGACGGGCCGACCAGCGCCGTCACCGATCCCGCAGGCAGATGGAAACTCACATTATGCAGCACCCGCCTGTCGAGATAGTCCAGGCTCACCTGCTCAACGGTGACGCTGGCATCAGCGGGGGCACAACCCTGCTCCGGGGCATCCATCACCGGCAGCCGCAGCAGATCCTGAATACGTTCGATACTCAGCCGCGCCTTACTGACCATATGGTTCAGCATCATCATCGGCATGATCGCCTCCGCCATGCCGCTGCCCAGTAACAGCACTGCCGCCCACTGGCTGAAGGAGAGCCCATCCTGCTGCCAGAGTCCGTAGCCGCACCACAGCAGCACCAGCAGTGTTGGCAGCGGATTCAGTACGGCAAACGACAACCGGGCGGCAATGCCGGCCTGGCGATACCAGGCGGTGATCACCGCCAGATAGCCCTTCAGTGCCTGCTGATAACGGCTGAACGTCTCCGTGCCGCTGTCAAAGGTACGCACCACCGGCATCGCCTGTACAAATTCAACAATTGCGCTGCTGACGCGCTCCCGTGCCTGGTTGTAGTGCTGCCCCATCGACCCGGCGTTGCGCATCGCCAGCGTGAGTACCGCGGCACCCAGCAGCAGCAGTGCTATCCCGGCCAGCGCCAGCCGCCAGTCGAGCCACAGCAACAGCAGCAGTGTGGCGAGGGGAGCGACGAACGCGCGGGCATACAGCGGCGTGCTGTCGGCGACAAAAATGTGCAGTGCTTTGACATCGTCCTGCATAATTTTCGACAGGGTGCCACTGTCATGGTGCTGGAGCTGTCCCAGCGACAGGCTGGCAAGATGCCGGGCAAGCTGGTTGCGCAGGATGGTTTCCAGCCGGAACGCAGCATAGTGCGACTGATTAAACGCCTGTAATTTCAGTAAATAGCTGGCGAGCAGGCATCCCAGCGTGCCTGCCAGTGGCCAGACGGGCCAGCGTGCAGGTGCCAGGCTCAGTGCCTGGATCACCTGGGCCAGCATCCAGAGTGATGCGGTGCCCGCCAGCGCCGCCAGCGCGGCAAGACACATGGCGCGATGCACCTGAGCACGCACCGGATGCATGATTTGCCAGTGGTGGGGGGATGTTTGAGGCTGGGGGGATGGCGACATCTCATCACTCTTTGTGCCGCGCCGGACATTGCTGGAAAACTGTGCAAATCATCTCGACGCCTGGGATAAAGTCGGTAATAATAACTATTCTCAATTGCGTATCTACCCGATTCGGTGCTTTTATCCCCCCAATCGGGTTGTAGTCCCGGAGATATCCCCGATGACCTCGTTGCAACCCTCGCTCCCTTCAGAGCCAGAAGTCTCGATCCTTAACCTGATTGGCGGCTCGCCTGTGCAGTCACAGTCGGATGCGGAGTGCAGTCTGCTGCGGGTGACGTTGCAGGAAGGGATGGATGTGGTGCTGTGGCGTGGGCAGTTACGCGAACCGATGGCGATGAATATTCGCGATGACTGGGGACGGGTGAACTTCACCTGTTCGCTAAAAGGGAACTCCAGCTTCGCGCTGGCCGGGCGCAGCGGCGATCTTATCCTGCGTCAGGGCGCGGGTTGCATCAGTTACACCCACGACTGTAAGGGGACCTCGGTGCATCAGGGGCAGTTTGCCAGTGTCACCGTCTCAGTGGCACCGCATCTGCTGGCCGACTGGCTGCCGGATCTGGACCGCGTGTTGCAGCAGAAGCTGGACAACGATCGCTTCTGCGATCCCTGTTACTGCGATGCGGAAATGCGCGCCACCGCGCAGACCCTCGGCCATGCGCTGGAACGGCTACAGCGGCCGACAGCGGGCAGCCAGCCGCGCTCCCCGCTGTGGCTGCTGGGGCAGAGCCTGGTGCTGATAAGCCATGCCGTTGAAGGGCACCGCCGGGGCGAAGTGCCGCCGGACACCTTGAGCCTGGCCGAGCAGCAGCGCCTGATGACAGCGCGCGATCTGCTGCTTTCTGACCTCTCTCAGGCACCCACGATTGCAGAACTGGCGCGCGCCACCGGCCTGAGCGTGCTGAAGCTGAAACGTGGCTTCCGGCTGCTGTTCAGTAACAGTATTTACGGGCTGTTTCAGGCGGAACGTATGCATGAAGCGCGTCGCCGCCTGTCCGTGACCGGCGTGCCTGTGATGGTGGTGGCCGCCGATCTCGGTTATGCCAATGCCAGCCATTTTACCGCCGCGTTTCAGAAGCAGTTTGGTGTCAACCCGTCGGCGTTTAAACGCGGTATTTCCTGATGCCGCCCCGATCCGGGTAGAAACAGAACGTCTGCGGGTAGCGCGCTGACCCCCAGAAGATATGCTTGCGCCTTCCCCGTTGTCTGCCAGGATTTTTTGCTATGACCCGCTACCTGCCTTACTGGAGCCTCTATCTTCATCAGGGGATGATTACCGCGTTGATTTTACAGGGCGTTGCGGGCTATTTCCGCTATGCCGGCCTCGACCTCGCGCAGCTGAGCTGGCTGTCGTTAAGCCTGCTGCCGTGGGTGGCGAAGTTCCTCTGGGCACCCTGGGGCGAGCGCCATGCGCTGCCGCTGCGCGGGGTGCCGTATCTGGGCAGCCTGGTGATCCTGCAACTGGCGATGGCGGTACTGCTGCTGACGCTGGGTTTTATGCCGCCGACACAGTCGGTGCTGCTGATTGTGCTGGCACTGATGCTGCTGGCGCTGTTCTCTGCCAGCCATGATATCTACGCCGATGGCCTGACGCTGTGTACCACCAACAGCGACAGCCGCCCGGCCGCCAATGCGGCACAGGTGGGCGGCAGCTATCTGGGCATGTTTGCAGGCTCGATGGTGTTTCTTTCCGTCGCGCAGTTCAGCGGCTGGGGGGCGGGCTTTGCGGTGATGGCGTTGTTTTCACTGCTGCTGGTGGTGGTGCCGCTGCTGACACGTTATCCGGTCAGCCTGCGCCCGGCGCAGCAGGCGGCAACGCTCTCCTTACGCGATATCACCGCGCTCTGGCCGGTGCTGGCGTTCACCGCCGTTTACTACCTGGCGATGCGCGGCATGATGGCGTTGCAGACGGTGATCCTCATCGACCAGCATCTCAGCTTGTCGGCGCTGGGCCAGACGCTGACGCTCTACAGCACGGTGGCCAGCGGGGCCGGGATTGTGCTGGGTAATCTGCTGGCAAAACGCCTGGGGGCGATCCATTGCCTGCTGCCGGTGATGATGCTGCATGCGCTGCTGGCGGTGATCCTCGCCTGTGGCTACGCGCAGTTCAGCCTGATCGCCTGGCTGGTGCTGTTTGGCGCGGTCAATCTGGCGGCGGCCATCGGTTTTGTCACCCTGTATAACGTGCTGATGGGGCTGGTGCGGCCGCATCAACCCGCGTCTGACTATGCGCTGTTCCAGTCGGTGGATGCCGCCGTGGCGCTGCTGGCTTCCTTCGGGGCATTGCGTCTTGCCCATCATGCCGGGTATCCGTTCACCCTGATGACCATTGCGCTACTGGCGGTGGCCTGTCTGTGGCCCGCAGCCCGCCTGCGCCGTCGCCTGTCAGCGCAGTTCGACATCCGATCCCTGCCAGCGGACTCATCCGTCGCGAGACAAAATTAAACGCCAAAACCGATCGAGGTAGTAATAAAACGGTTACGGGTAGCACGTTTTTTTTGAATGATTATCATTAACTTTTACCATTTCACGCACGCCCGATGAGGCGTGCGATTGTTACAGGGATCTGGGTTTATGTTGATAAAGCGCCTCTCTCCGTTGGCCCTTACCGGCCTTTTTCTTTCGCCTTTCCTGCACGCCGCCACCACCGAAGACACGCTGACGATCACCGCCAGTAAACAGTCTGCTACGGCTGCCTCATCACGCAACGTCTCCGCAACGGTGGTGACCGCGCCCGAGCTGAACGATGCCGGGGTGACCAGCACCGATAAGCTGTCGCGTGTATTGCCGGGCTTAACCATGCAGAACAGCGGCAGCCTGATTTTCCAGTCGGTTTCGCTGCGCGGCGTCTCTTCGGCACAGGATTTCTATAATCCGGCGGTGAGCTTTTACATTGACGGCGTACCGCAGCTTTCTACCTACGCCATGCAGGCGCTGACCGATGTCGACAGCGTTGAGATGCTGCGCGGCCCGCAGGGTACGCTGTACGGGAAAAGCGCCGAGGGTGGCATTATCAATATTGTCACCCATCAACCGGACAGCACGCCGCGTGGCTACATTGAAGGCGGCATCTCCAGTCGTGACGGCTATCGCAGCAAAATCAATCTGAGCGGGCCGATTGAAGATGGCCTGCTTTACGGCAGCGTCACGCTGCTGCGTCAGGTCGATTCCGGCTCCATCACCAACCCGGAAACCGGCACGGACCACCTCGGCGGCAGCCGCGCCAACGTCGGTAATGTCCGGCTGCGCCTGGCACCGGACGACCAGCCGTGGGAGATGGGCGTCAGCGTGACCGAAGAGTGTACGCGCGCCACGCAGGATACCTATCTGCCTTATGACGCGGTGAAAGGGCGCACGTTAAGCGTCTCGCCAGGATCGTCCGATCCGTTGCTGCGCCGTTGTACTCATAGCCAGGCGCTGACCGGGCTGTACACCACCGACGACTGGAAATTTAACCTGACCAGCGCCTGGCAGCAGCAGAACTACTCGCGTGAGTTCCCTTACTCTGCCTATAACGTGCTGTTACCTGAGCGCTGGAATCAGGATGTGCAGGAGCTGCGTGCGGCAACCTATGGCGGCGGCCGTGCGGTGGATATGGTGTTTGGGCTGTATCGTCAAAACACCCGTGAGAAACTGCATTCCGAGTATCAGTTTGGCGGCGCTCCGGTGATGTCGCTGGATTCGTACACCGCAGCGGAGACCCTGGCGGCCTACAGCGATCTCACCTGGCATGTTACCGATCGTGCCGATCTCGGGGCGGGCGTACGTGTTTCCCACGACAAAGCGAAAACCCGTTACAACGGCGACGCGGGCGGCTTTATCTACGGCGATAACAACACCACTCGCGATGATCAGGTGCTGGGCCAGGTTTCAGCGGGTTATCAGCTGACCCCGGATTTACGCGTTTACACGCGTGTGGCGCAGGGCTATAAACCGGCCGGATTCAGTATTACTAAAACTGCAGGCACCTCGGCCGATGCGTATAGCGCAGAGAAATCGATTAACTATGAAGTCGGCTCGAACTACCAGCACGGCGATGTAACCCTGCAAGGTGCGCTGTTCTATACCCATACCAAAGAGATGCAGCTCTACTCCGGGCCGCAGGGCGCGCAGGTGCTGAGTAACGCAGGCAGCGCCGATGCCACCGGGATTGAACTGAGTTCCGCCTGGCAGTTCGCGCCGGGCTGGCGCTGGGATGTGAACGGCAACTATGTGCGTTCGCAGTTCACCGGCGACAGCGAGCTGTATCAGCATAACGATGTGCCGCTGGTGCCACGTTTTGGTGCCGGAACCAGCATCAACGGGATGATCGATACACCGTTTGGTGCGCTGATGCCGCGTCTGGCGATTAATCTGGTTGGGCAGCACTACTTTGACGGTGACAACACCCTGCGCCAGGGCGCTTACAGCACCACCGACCTGCGTCTGGGCTGGCAGGCGACCGAACGGGTGAATATCGCGGGTTATATCAATAACCTGTTTGATCGCCGCTACCGCACTTATGGCTTTGTCAGCGGTACTGAGGCTTATGCGCAGGTCAATGAAGGCCGCACCGTAGGCATGGATGTGCGCGTCGATCTGTTCTGATTCAGCGGATAAGCGGTAACGAACCACCCGGCGCGAGAGATGGCGCCGGGTGGTTTTTTTATGGGGGGGGCAGACAATTGAGCGCGGGTATTTCTTTCTGCATCATCGGAGGCTATTTCTTCTCTGCCAGCAGCGCTGCTTTTGCGGCCGTCAGGAATTCATCTGACAGGTTATCCCCGGAGGTGGCACGTGCCAGCGTCAGTGCGCCGATAAGCAGGGAAAACTGCACCAGAGCATGCTGACGACGCTGTGCTTCATCATCGATATCCGCAACCGACTCCAGCATTCCCAGCATGCCTTTCACGCCGTCGAGATACACTTCACGTACCGGTTTATCCGCGCTTTCCCTAGCGATATCGCTGGCTAATGCCGTAATCGCACAGCCATCCTGTGCGCCATCCCGATGAGCGGGAGAGAGATAGTGCTCGACCAGCGTATGCAGCATCTGTTGGCTGGATTGCTGACCGATTGCCTGCCAGCGCGCCCCGGAATCGTCAAACGCTTTGCGGCTGGCGATGGCGGCCAGCTCATCTTTGGAATCAAAGTGGCCGTAAAAACCGCCGTGCGTTAACCCGGCTGCGGCCATCAAATCATTGACGCTGACGCCGTTCAAACCGCGCTCACGGAAGAGCTGCGAAGAGACCTTGATAATCTCCTCGCGGTGACGCTCCATCTGCTGTTTAGATACACGGGCCATCGTCTGCTCCTTTTGTTTGAGGGCATCATCTTAGGGGATGCGTCTCACACCATCAATAGATGATGCCCTTCATCAATAACTCATTCAGGCGCGCGGCCAGGCTGGCATAAACTCACCACCGCCCTGTGCTCTCGGCAGAGTGCTGGCAATCTGATCGTGTGGCGTGCCTGCGGAAATGGCGCTCACAGCATCCAGCCGGGCGATCTGATCTTTCTCTAACCTCACATCCAGCGCCTGCAACGTATCGTTTAACTGTGCCAGATTACGGGAACCAAGGATGGGGATCAGACTGGTTGTGGAATGTGCGGCTTTGTCTTGCAGCCAGGCGATGGCCACCTGAAGCGGCAGGATATTCAGCTCCCCGGCGATGGCAAAAACGGTATCCAGCAGCGTGGTGTCCTGTTCGGTATGCACCAGCCGCCCGCCGAATCCGGTGAGGCGTCCTTCGTTACTTTGACGGTATTTTCCTGTGAGCAGACCGCCGCCAAGGGGTGACCAGAGTGTCGCTGCCAGCCCAAGTGCTTCAGCCATTGGCAGCAGCTCTCGCTCGGCGGTGCGCTGCACCAGGCTGTATTCCACCTGAATGCCGGCAATGCGCGACCAGCCGCGCAGTTCAGCGATTGTGTCTGCCCGGGCAATGCGCCAGGCGGGGAAATTGGACAATCCGGCGTACTGGATCTTACCTGCGCGCACCAGATCGTCGAACGCACGCACGATCTCCTCGAGTGGGGTGAGCTGGTCGTCAAAATGTGCCCACAGCAGATCAATACGATCTGTTTTCAGTCGCTTAAGGCTGTTTTCGACCGACTGGATCATATTTTTACGACTGTTGCCGGTACGCGAGATGCCCGGCTCTGGTGAGGCGCTTAAGCTGTATTTTGTGGCGACAACGAAGCGGTCGCGCTCTGCGGCGATAAACTCCCCGACTATCTCCTCAGACTGCCCAAACTGGTAAGCGTCTGCGGTATCAATAAAGTTTCCACCGGCTTCGACGTAGCGGTCAAAGACCTGTTTTGCTTCTTCTCTTTCTGAACCGTAACCCCAGCCAGTGCCGAAGTTTCCGGTGCCCAGTGCCAGTGCAGAAACGCGTAAACCGCTGTTACGACCAAACGTGGTGTAGTTCATGCTATTGCCCTCGTGGGTTTTAAATGTTGTTTGACATTTATTATATATGTCATACATCATCTAAAAACACAATGATGATAACCATCATCTATAAAACCCACAAAAGAGAGCAAACGATGAACACGATCTCCGTCGTTCTGATCACGGTTGCCCCATTCGACATCGAGGTCTGAACAGTGATGAAAGCCTTTATTATTGAGGGTTACAGCAGCAAAAACGTCGGGCGCCTCACTGAGAGACCTGAACCCGAACTGCGGGCGGATGACGTGCTGATCCGGGTGCAGGCAACCAGCGTGAATCTGCTGGATGCCAAAATTCGCAAAGGCGAGTTCAGGCTGATTCTGCCGTATAAACTGCCATTGATTCTCGGTAACGACGTGGCGGGCGTGGTGGTGAGTGTCGGGCCTGAGGTGACCCGATTTCGCTCTGGCGATCCTGTTTATGCGCGGCCTGCCCAGCAGCGAATCGGCACTTTTGCGCAGTACATTGCGGTTAACGAGAACGACCTGGCGTTAATACCCGACAATCTCAGTCGGGAAGAAGCGGCTTCGCTTCCGCTGGTCAGCCTGACGGCCTGGCAGGTGCTGGTGGAGACCGCAAAACTGAAAAAAGGGCAGAAGGTGTTGATTCATGCCGGTTCCGGCGGCGTGGGCACCATTGCCATCCAGCTTGCCAAACATCTTGGCGCTTTCGTTGCCACCACCACCAGCACAGCCAATGTGGCATGGGTGAAAGCGCTGGGGGCCGATGTGGTTATCGACTATAAAACGCAGGATTTTTCCACCCTTCTGCATGACTACGATGTTGTGCTGAACAGCCTGGGCAGTGATGTGCTGGCAAAATCGCTGCAGGTGCTGAAACCCGGCGGCCAGCTGATCTCCATCTCCGGCCCGCCAACCCCGGCATTTGCCACGGAACAGGGGCTCTCCTGGGGGCTGAAGCAGGTGATGCGCCTGCTGAGTTACCGCATCCGGAGGCAGGCTAAACGGCGCGGCATACGCTATTCGTTTGTCTTTATGCGCGCCAGCGGGGCGCAGCTCAGTGAGATTAGCGCACTGGTGGAGGCCGGGGTGATTAAGCCAGTGGTGGACCGGGTATTTCCCTTTGCCGGGATCAAAGACGCGCTGGCCTATGTTGAGACCGGGCGAGCGAAAGGGAAGGTGGTGGTGCGGGTGGAGTAGGTTGATCGGAAAAATGAACCGCCCAATAACGTTGAACCCGCCTCTTATCCCAGGCGGGCGATACGCGATCTGGCCTCGTCAAGGTGGCGGCGTAAGGCCTCAAGGCAGGGGGTGAAACTGGCGGAAAAGCGATCGCAGCTGCTGGCTATAGCAAAAAAGTTCTCCGCCAGATCCAGTGCTTCCCGCCAGATATCTCCGCTAATCACTTCCGGTAGTGACGCGGGTCGGAGCTCGTTCACGATTGCGCCACTCGCTTTGGGTGCGAACCCCATAGGCAGAACGTCATAGGCTGGTGCGAGGTGATATGGGCGACCATGGTGACTGATGAACGACAGGTTTCCGTGGTGCATATCGGTATTGCCAATCAGGACCCCGAATGCCCAAAGCCGTGCGGTGTCGACGGCGGCATCAGCATGGACATGGCCCTCCGTAATCAGACTATTGACCAGCGCTGGCCATGAAGCCCTGGCATTACCGACAAACTTTGCATCCAGTGCCCGCAGCGAGAAGACGCCGACACGGCCCATTTGGCCAATGCGATCGAATCGGGGGATCTCGAGGAAGCGCTGTCCAGCAAAATCAAATACCTCTGTTTTAACACCCAGCACCTTTAGCGCCAGGTGTTCGGCCAGCAGGAGGTCGCGCCAGCGTTCGCTAACCGGGTTGTCATCCGGGGCCGAGAATTTCACTAACACATGGCCACGTTCTGTATAGGTGCAGAATTTCGGCTGTTCACCACCCGCAGATGATCCTGGCGCCTCACCCGCAGCCGCCGCCACGGCCAGCTCGGGGTAGGTCGTGTCGCGATCAACGGGGTGGGGTTCTGGCATCTCCAGGAAACGCTCCCGTGCCTGCTCCCCTATCAGCAGGTTGCCGATCGCATCATGACCCTGTGCGAGCAACGCCCTGACCACATCCGCGTCTGACCATTGCTCTGGGTTCGCCGCCAGGCCCAGCCCGACCGCGTGCGTCGACGCCCAGGCTCGCCCGAGATATCCTTGCGGTCGCATGTCAAACAGCCACCACGGCAGCCCGTCGCTATGGAGGCTCACATTGTCGGTTTGCACCATGACAAACCCGTCAGGGCGAACCGGAATCAGCTCGCCAAGAGGCTGAACGCGCCCTTCATCGGTGATGCGGTAAACAGGTGCAGACCTGAATCTGCGCCAGGTATCGCGCAGGGCATATTGAATAGAGGGACCCGCCCCGAATCGAACAAGATCGTCACCAAGCTGCCTCAATGCACGGGACAGTGTTGGCTGGCTAATTTTCATTTTTTCAATCAGTTGCCGTGCTTGCATTGGCCCCTGACTGAGCAACTGGCGTATCGTGTCGAAGCGATCAGGCATAATGTTGAATCACTGAGTGAATAGATAAGTGAATAGATAAATGAATAGGTATCCTATCAATTAATATGTCACTCGTCACCTCCCCGTTGGGGGAGTGGGCTGAGTACGTCAACGCCCCACGTATCGTTCTCGGACAGCGTCATACCGGTAATATATATATTGAAGCCATGCCAACTATCTAAACACTCAGTCCGATACTTTTTTTGCATAACGAAAATGACAATTCATCAATTGGAATAGAGATGAAACAATCAGATAGCTTAAAAAGGAGAACTTATGCATACCCGAAATCTATCTCAAAACCTCTCTGTCAGTTCTGTTGGCTATGGTGCCATGGGGCTGAGCGAATTTTATGGTCAGACTGACGATCAGGCCTCCCTGAAGCTCTTACATAAACTCGTTGACCTCGATATCACCTTTATTGACACCGCAAACCTGTATGGCCGTGGCCACAATGAACGTCTGATCGGCCATTTTCTTGCCGGTCTGGACAAGACGACTCGTGAGCAGTTCAAAATCGCCACCAAGTGTGGCATCGATCGCTCGCCTGATGAATCCTACGCCCGCACCATCAACAACCAGCCTGACTACATCACCCGCTGCTGTAATGAATCTCTCAAAAGACTGGGCGTTGAACGTATTGATCTTTTTTATCTGCACCGGGTCAGTCAGGCGACGCCCATCGAAGAGAGCATGGAATGCCTGAGCCGCCTTGTTAAAGAAGGCAAGATTAACCACATCGGTCTTTGTGAAGTCTCTGCGGCTACCCTGCACAGGGCACATGCCGTACACCCGCTGGCAGCCCTGCAGACCGAATATTCACTGTGGACGCGCGATATTGAACAGGAAATTCTGCCGGCTGTGAAAGCGTTGGGCATTGGTCTGGTTCCCTACTCTCCTCTGGGCAGAGGTTTCCTGACCGGTAAGTATCGTAATAATAGTGATTTTGCAGAAGGTGACTTCCGCAAAAACAATGAGCGGTTCATCCAGTCGAGTCTTGATCACAATGCTCAGCTGCTTGACGTTATGGGCCCGCTCGCGAAAAAATATGGCTGCACTACGGGTCAGATTGCGCTGGCCTGGTTGCTTGCACAGTATGACAAGCTGGTGCCTATCCCAGGAACCAAGCACATCAGTTACCTGACCGAGAATGCGCAGGCGGCCAATATTGTTCTGGAAGCAACCGATATCACCCTGCTGAACAACATTCATCAGCGCGTTGAGATCAAAGGCGGCCGCTACTCTGAGGAGGGCATGAAAGGCGTTAACGCCTGAGTACTGAGCTCATAAAAAAACCGGGCAATGCCCTAATGCCGATCCGGTGGCTGGTATAGAAAGGGTTCATGTTCATCATGGACCCTTTTTAAATGGAACTTTCATAAGCCCTCGGCATTATCAATGCCACCTTCCCAGAGTACGCCCGTAGCCTCTCAGACCTCATTCCTGCTGAATTCATTCAGAAAGCGTTAACGTTGACTGACACTGTCACGCTCCGCAAACTTCCTCTTGAATCCATGGATGGTGTTGTCTGGCGCACGGCAGACACGCCGGAAAACAGCGCTGCCTTCAGCCGCTGAAAACACACACACAATATCAAGTCGTGCGTACAGACCAGAATCGCTATCCGGGCAATAATATCAGTGACTTATATCGACACAGATGGGAAATCGAACGGGGTTATCGGGAAGTGAAACAGGGAATGTTGGACAGTCGCTGGACGTTACGCAGCAAGTTGCCAGAACTGGCGCGGCAGGAGTGGCGAGCTAACAACGTTGTATGAGAAAGAAAATGGCGGGTATTACCGGGGGAGAAGAGAGCGAAGTTACCCTCGGAAACGAAGAGTAAATGCACAGAAATATTCGGCGAGAAAAACGGCTGATCACCTTAAGTGACCAGCATTAGGGCATTGCCCGGTTTTTAATTTCTGGATATGACGGCTGACTGTTAGCTTTTCTGCCGGTAAACGCTCAGCGCGACACCTTCGCCACCGCCAACACACAGTGCAGCCATACCGCGTTGGCTGTTGGTTCGTATCAGGCCGTGTACAAGCGTGACCAGTATACGGCACCCCGACGATCCAATAGCATGACCAAGCGCGATAGCACCACCGTAAGGGTTGATGCGCTCTTGTGAAATGCCTGTCTGAGCGATAACTGCGAGAGCCTGCGCCGCAAACGCCTCATTTGATTCGAGATGTTCAATGTCTTCTGGCTTCCAGCCTGAACGGGTAAGGCAGTCTGTGATTGCCTGTATCGGAGCGGCACCCATTAGTGCCGGCTTGATACCTGAGTTGGTGAACTCTCCCAGAGAAGCCAGAACCGGCAATCCCTGTGCCTCAGCCGTACGCCGGGTGCACAGAAGAACAGCGGCGGCACCGTCGTTAAGTGAGGAGGCATTACCAGCAGTTACTGTGCCCCCCTTTCTGAATACAGGTTTGAGCTTATAGAGCTTTTCAATGCTGGTCTGACGCGGACCTTCATCAGTATCAACCCTCTGCGTTTCACCCTTTCTGTTCTGCCACTCTACAGGAACAATTTCGCGTTCAAAGAGGTGCTGCTCCTGCGCCCTGATTGCCTTCATGTGGGATAAAAGCGCGAATTCGTCCTGCATTTCACGAGTGATACCAAACTCATCCGCCACGTTTTCAGCAGTAACGCCCATGTGGGTATCATCAAAAGCATCCCACAGCCCATCAGATACCAGACTGTCTTTCATCTCGCTGTTTCCGAGACGTGTCCCGGTACGCGACGATGTCAGGATATGCGGTGCACTGGACATGCTTTCCTGACCACCAGCAATCACAAACGTTGCCTCTCCGGTGAGCAGTGCCTGCATACCCAGATGAACCGATTTCAGGCCCGAACCGCAGACTTTGTTGATGGTCATACACTGTGTTTCGACAGGCAGTCCGGCTTTCAGTGCGGACTGGCGTGCGGGGTTCTGACCGCAGCCGGCGGTCAGAACCTGTCCCATAATGACCTGTGAAATCTCACTGGCTTTGACGCCGGACTCTTCAAGAAGCGCGCGTATAACATGACTTCCCAGCGCGACGGCCGAGTGCCCGGACAGTACACCCATAAATGCACCGGTTGCCGTGCGTCTTGCAGAAACAATCACTACTTCATTCATGCACTTTTTCCTTTCAGACCGGGTAATGTATGCCCGGTTGCCGCCATTGCGGCACGATAGGCAGTCAGGCCATTCATACAAGCCGGGACGCCTGCATAAACCGCCATCTGAATCACGATTTCAAGCAACTCCTCGGGCGTGACGCCGGTATTGAGCGCCGCTCTCATATGCAGCTCCAGCTGCGGCATCGCATTACCCAGCGTGACAAGTGATGCCACTGTCAGCATTTCACGGGTCTTGAGGTCCAGTCCGGGGCGTCCCACCACTGCACCAAATGCGTAGTCGGTGATCAGGGCCGGTAATGAAGGATCAAGTTCAGCCAGTCGTCCGGTGACTTTATCGGCAAGACCGGGTTCAAGGCGGTCCATGATGTCTTTGCCATAACGGGTCAGATCGCTAGCTTCACTCATAAGATTTCTCCAGAACGTTTTGTGCAGACGCCACGCGCGTCGGGATAGCCGCCACCAGCAGTACAGAGAGCCCGATGGCCACGCCGGCTACGACGTAGAGCATCGGAACTGAAAATGCGGATACCATCCACGCACCGGCAGAGGCACCGATACCGATAGCAGTGTTGAAAAATGAAACGTAAACCGCAGAGGCAGGAAAGGTTTTATCTTCAGCCAGGCGCAGGACCCACGTCTGGAAGCCCACAAAGATTCCGGATACTGCCACGCCCCAGATAACCATAGCGGTGAAGACAGCAGTGCCTGAAAGCGCTGAACCGGAAGTTCCCAGGAATACCAGTACCGCACAAATGAGCAGTACTGAAATGGATACTGTCGCCTTGAGATATTTATCAATCATCATGCCGGTCAGGAAATTGCCGGCAAGTCCCGCAATACCGTATACAAACAGCACAGCCGGAATAACCGATGTGGCCAGTGAATGCTGCGTGTGCAGCCAGGGTTCAATGTACGTAAAGGCAGCAAAGTGCGCGGTGACAGCGAGCAGCGTAGCAGAATAGATTTTCCACAGTGCAGATGATTTCAGTACGCTTTTGAGCGCCTCAAAGCCAATTGCGCTTTTGCTGGTGATCTGTGGGATCAGCACGCTGATACCGGCAAATGCCACCACGCTGAGTATCGCCATCAGCCAGAACGCCTGCCGCCAGCCGAAGTGAATACCGATATAGTTTGAAACCGGCACGCCAAACACACTGGCTGCAGATACGCCACCAAATACGATTGAGGTAGCGGCACCAATATATCTTGTCGGCACAATGGAGACGGCCGTTGCACCAATCATTGCCCAGAATGCACCGTGTGCCAGCGCTCCCAGCACACGTGCAGCCAGTAGTACCGTGTAAGTGCTCACCGTCGCGGCCAGTACGTTAGACAGGAAAAGGATCACGGTGAGCGTAAGCAGCAGCCGCTTCTTGGCCACATTGCCCAGAAACACTGATGCAAAAAGTGCGCTCAGTGCACCTACCCATGCATACAGTGAGACCGTCATACCCACGGCTGATTCAGACGCATGCAGGCCGTTTGCGATTGGCGTCAGCAGGCCAACAGGTGCCAGCTCTGTGGTGACGATCGTAAACGTTGAGAGAGCCAGAATAAAAAGAGCAAGCCACGACCTTAAGGTCATATCCTGCGGAGTGCTTTCTACGTTCATAATTTTTTTCCTCTGGAATGATTTAAATAACGGGCCAGTGTTGGTGAATCGCATGACTGGCAAGCGATGACTTCTTTCCTACGCAAATCGGATGGCCGACGGATTCAAGCATGGGAATATCGGAGAGATCGTCTCCATAGGCATAGCAATCCGCAGGACTGATTTCTTTTCCGCGACAGAACGCAATAAGCGCCTCCCGTTTGCCACTGCCAATGGTCTGCGGCGTGCCTATTTCACCTGTCAGTGTTCCTGCCTCAGTGAGTTCCAGTGGGGCACAGAGAATCTCCGTGACACCCAGATATCGGGCAACCGGTGCAAGTACAGGACGCATCGATCCTGAAACAAAGATAGTCAGTCTGTTTTCCGCCTGATGCTGCTTAAGGGCTGCGACGGCACTGTTAATAAAGAGAGTTTTGACACACTGTGATCGGAACCATTTTTCACCCACCTCTTCCAGTTTTTTATAACTGACCCCAGAGAACTGTCGGTAATACTCTCTGTTCAGATACTCGCGACTCGTTCCTTTTTTAACGTTTTCCTTAAACTGCGTCATATAGCATTCAAGCGTGTTCATTTCATTATTTTCACGACACCAGAATGCGTAAAAATCAAACATGCTTTTAATTGTTATAAGGGTCTCGTCGACATCAAAAAATGCGGCTGATTTCTGCAAAGCTTATTCCTCGTAACTCTTTCTTCGGCTTTTTACCGGGAAATCTTTATGATCGCCGGGAATACCTGCATCAGACCAGCGTGAGGGCTGTATTTCAGAAATCACTACAGAGATTTTATCCAGCGGTGCTCCGGTGTTTTTATGCACGGCATAGGTAATGTCCTCATGCAGCCTGAGCATGTCGCCTTCGTCTTTAGCAGGCCAGGTCGTGATATGTACAAATGGCATTTTTAACTCACTTTACGGTAATTAATTCATCGAATGAGCGGCTTTTCAGTTTCAGATGTGCATGGATATCACCACCCAGCCCATACAGCCCAATTGCGCCCCCGTAGCTCTGGCGGGAACTCATATAAAGGACAACCACGTTAATTACCCGATTATCATTGCGTTCATGTGCCGGGAACGGATCGGGTAACTCCGCCCAGTAATCCGCATTGCCATCGTGGTCGGTAATAAATACGTTAGGGATACCCAGCGGTCCCGGCCGGCTTGGATTTTCAGTTGCCAGATCCTGCTCACGCAGGCTCATTACGGTATAAACACTGTCGGGAACCAGGTTGCGAAATGAGAACCTGAACAGCGCGCGCCGGCTGTCTCCTGACAGAAACACCTCAAGACTGCCTTCAGCGCGTAACCAGTCTGCCAGCGTGACAGGCGGGATCTGACGTTTACCGTCACTGCTGCGGTAATCTGCGATGTAGCCTTCATGCAAAGGCAGGCTAGGACGGCTTTCGGTATTAGCCTGTGGCCGCTGCTCTGGCGCGAACAGCATCCCGTAATTATTCAGCGGTACCGGCAGCGGAAGGGTATGCAGGATCACGTCCTTCAGTTCTGCCTGTGACATGTCATCGATATCACGCAATATTTTGTAGGGTGCCGTTTCTCCAAAGCCCGGAAGCGGGCTGTCTGCCGCCACAATCATGCTGCGCCATGCCAGGCCGTTGTCTCCTGGCACCATACCGACCACGACAAAGTTACCATCCTGATCCATTACCTCCGCAGGGGGATAAAGCGGCCCCTGCGTGGTAGCAGTCAGACGGTATTTCTGACTGCTTATTTCAGGCATGCGCTACCTCAAAGGTCGCACCCTGATGTTCTACTATCGCTGCCTGCATAGCCGCCTCAGCCAGGGATTTCTCTTTCTCAGAAATCAGCCCTGAAGGGTATACGGTGAATGAGACGTCCATGCTGGCGCAAAGCATCTGATGCTGCGTTACGCGCACCTGGGCTTTGAAACGGCCACGGCGGTCATTAACGTCCTTCTCAAGGTACTCAAAATGAACCAGCGCAGGTAAAGGAAACAGAAAACTCGAAAAGTTTATCGCCATGCTGTTAATGACGTAGTAACGCCCCGTTTCCTGCTTGTAGATAAATTCTTCAGTAATGGCGATAAACGCCTGACGGCTTGCCTCTACCAAAAGCATTCCCTGAATATGCTGACCGGTCTGATGATCGGCCATCAGCTCACAGCGCTCATCGATCAACAGCGGCATAGCAAAAAGATTACTGTTGTGCTCAGTCTGTTCTGCAGGACCTATCAGGACATTCTGTTCCAGCCGTTTATGGCAGTGTTCATTCTTTTTATCGTTAACAAGCTTTTCAAGAGAACACATTTTTAGTTTATTGCCGTGAATGGTATTTCTCGCCTGATTTGAAAGCACTTTCCCGGCAAAATCCTTACGCACACCCTGCCCGATAATAATTTCATGTTCTTTATCGATGATATTTGCAGGGATTTGCGTTAACAGCTCCAGCTGAGAAATAGTCAGGACATCTTTTCCATTTGCGAATTCATTGAATTTATCGCCGACAACAACCAGTTTCTTACAATTCATGAATCATTCCTCAGCAACAACAAGCGCGATAGATACGGGTATAGAGGCCTTCATTTCCTCCGGTAATATAGTTATCACCTGCCTGCTGAATGATTTCCTGGTAGCGTGCATTGGTAAAGGCTTCTTTATATGTTTCTTTATCGCCATTGAACGCAGAAATGAACATCACACCTGGCACGCCACTGATGAGCGAGTGAAAAGCTTCAAAGCTTTCGATCTTGTCTTTATTATCTCTTACAACGTTGAAGATCGTTTCGTCGCGCCACTGGCGATACTGCTCATAATTGTGTGCAGGAACTTCAACATGGCGCAGCTGAATATATTTTGTCTCAGGGAGATCTCTCTTGCTGTCGATAGGTGACTCGACAAACTTCAGAAGTTCTCTGCGAATATCCGCGGAAAGAACGTCAGCAAACTGATGGAACATAGATTCCATCTCTTCTTCCACCCATGATACTTCTTTAATGTCGTTAAACGAACGAAGTTCCAGTAATTCATTTACACCCTGTTCTTCACAAAAATAATAGCGCGTGCTCTCAGTGTTTTTTAATGACGAGAAAGTATCAGCAGAAACAGTATTTTTTAATGGGAATCGAGACACCAGCACATAGTTAGATGACATTATTATCTCCGAAAGGATATGGGATTAGATTTCGAGTCTAATTTATCAATCTGTGACGCAGGTGGAATTGTTAAATGTGTAATATAAATTTTGTATTACTGTAAAAGAGCCTTTTTCTGAAATGAAATTCCGTGTTATATCTTTACGTATAAATAAGATAGAATAATTTTTCTATTTGAAGGATGGAATCTATGGCAATTGCAGAACATTTAATCAGTAGCAACCTCCCCAGCGTTAAGCAGCTTCAGTGCTTTCTCGCTGTCGCACATGAGCTGAACTTCCGCAGAGCCGCAGAACGTCTCAGGATGACCCAACCTCCTCTGACCCGTCAGATAAAGTGCCTGGAAGCTGTGCTGGAGATACAGCTGTTCAGCCGCAGCACGCACGAGGTCAGTCTGACAGAGGCTGGTCGCGAACTGGTTATCAGGGCAGAGAAGCTCCTTCAGCAGCTCAGCGAAATGAAAACGGCTTCACCTTCCTCAAAGAAGAATCTGCGTATCGGTCTCACCCGTACGCTGAATTTTGAGCTGATAGAGCCTATCAACAAACAGCTCAATAAACTGGATGCCGGCGATGATGTTGAAACTCCCAATCTGACATCGGCGCAGCTGCTTCAATGTCTGTCAAAAAACACGCTTGATCTTGTGCTGACCGGCGAGAAAGGCACCGGTCATGAAGACATCGTCCAGTACCGTTGGGTCTACCGCGAGCCGCTGTTAATGGCAATGCCGGCTATGCATCCTGCAAGCCTGAAAGAAAAAGTCTCGCTGGAAGACATCTGTGATTTACCGCTCTTCTGGTTTGCAAGAAGCGCCAATCCCACCTTCTACGATAAGTGCGAAAGCTACTTCGATCGGCTCAGGTTTCCGCTTAAGCGGATCAAAGAGCCAGATGACTCACTGGTTATGCTCACCCACATCGCCCGGGGCAAGGGGTTTGCCTTGATGCCGCAGTCAAAGTGCACGTTCAATCAGGAGGGGCTATGCTACCGGGAGCTGTCCGATCACGAATCGTCAAAGCTGAATATCGATGTCTACGCGGCTACCCGACTCAATGAAAAGCGAGAAGACATCCTGAATGCGCAGGACGTGTTATGTTGTAACAATCTGTCAGAGTAGATTGGGGTATATAGTCAAAACTTTCTTCACGCCAGGCTTCGCCCCACTAATGATGAAAATCAGGGCACACAACAGCGAAGCACAGACCACAGATGCCCACCCGTTGCATAACGAAGATAAGTATTGCCCGTTTCTAATTAACGTTGATAAGCGCGGCAAGATCTTGCCATGACGCTGATGGCCTGACAGATCTCATACTACAAGCAAATTTGTTTAAGGCTGACGAAGCCGGCTTCTTTGTCACGCCGCTCACTCACTTTCTTGTCGAGTCTGTCAAACAGGCTCCTATGTTCTGTGTGCTGATAGCAGGTGATGCAGCATGTGGATGACATCACCCACTACCTCACCTGTAACGCCAGAAAACAAAAAGGACTCAGCCAGTTTCCTGTCTAAGTCCTTGATAAATTTGGTGGCCCCAGCTGGACTTGAACCAGCGACCAAGCGATTATGAGTCGCGTGCTCTAACCAACTGAGCTATGGGGCCTGAGGCGCAGGATTATAATGTAACTCTGCGGCACGATCCAGCGCTTAACATGTGTATGATGCATTTCCAGGCAAAAATACGATATCGCGAACTGGTTGAATCATAACCATTATCTCTCCAGACCTGCTCTCATGCGCCTTTAGCGCTAAATCACCGGTGGATGATAAATGGCGCTGCTCCAGTAGCGGCTGCTGGCGTGTTTCTCTCCCAGCCAGCCAAGATGACGTAAGCGGCGTGCAATCAGCTTATTCATAATGCCGTGACCCACCAGCAGTACATTGCCTTCGGCAGATAGGGCGATCAGGCGATCGGCGGCGAGCACCGCACGCTGTTTTGCCTCAGCGTAAGACTCTACCTGTCCGGCGTAGCCCAGCAGCCACATCACCCGCAGCAGCGGCAGCCACAGCAGCGGCGATAAAGCCGGGAAGGCCAGCGGCATAACGGGCAGTGCCACTTCACGATAGACTGCATCGATCCGGTTGGCCTGCCTGCCGAGTTTCGCCAGCGACGAAATGGCACGCGGTAATGTGCTGGTGACAATCCAATCCGCCTCTGCGGCCAGCCTCAGGCTGCGTTCTGGCGGCAGGTCACAGATCTCGGCCAGATCGTAGGCCTCGCACCATTCCGCCATCGCCAGTGACGAGCGGCGGCCTGGCAGAGAGTGATCGGGCTTGCCGTGGCGCATTAATGTAATCGTCATTATTTCCCGCCTGATAAGAGCCTATCCCATTAGGCTATTTTATTTGCCATTAATGTACGCCTACTGGGCCAGGCTCTAAGTGTGTTTTTCAGCTTAACCATCCCCCCCGACAAACACAAACCTGAAGCTAATGTGCAGATTGTCATCTCTTCGCAATACTCGGGGGCTAAAACGTCAGTGTTGAAAGCGTGTTCAGCTTCGTTTGCCTTAAGTTTGCGCACGGTTTCAATAGTGAAAAAAAATCGCATGTTTTTTGGACGATTTATTTCATTGATTTTATTGATTTTCTAAGCAATCAGTTGTGTTGAATGTCAAGAAAATCTAACGATTGCCGTTTCGTTACCTTGATTTATCTACACGCGTAGATACAATAGCTGCGTAGTGAAAATTCACGGTGCTTGATGGTTAGCAGCTACGTGAAGGTCAAATTTGTTTCGCGTTACTTATACGATTGGTCAATTTTAGACCGTCGGCGCAAAGCGAATATAGCGTTCCAACACCAGGGAACCTTTTTACCCGTCATACTTCAAGTTGCATGTGCGTTGGCTGCAGTCGTTCACCCGAATCACTTACTTCAGTAAGCTCATCGGGGTTCGCTCCTTTGCCGCCTTCCTGCAGCTCGAATTATTTAGGGTAAACGACCTTTCGTCATGGCTTTATAACACGGCCTGTTCACTGGCGAATTTTCCTCCGACGGAGGAGTGCGTGCCAGGGATGGCGCCGAATAAAACTCCTCACATCAGGGAATTTTTCATGTCTACACCTCAAAGCGTTGCACAGGATACTGCAATGTCGGCCAACTCGGCGGCAGATGAACGTTTAGCCACCCCGGAAGGGCGTAAGGATTTTTGGCGGGCAACATTCTCGTGCTGGCTTGGCACAGCAATGGAATATGCCGACTTCGCTTTATACGGGCTGGCCGCCGGGATTATCTTCGGTGATGTCTTCTTCCCCGAAGCAACGCCAGAAATGGCACTCCTCTCTACCTTCGCGACCTGGTCGGTTGGCTTTATTGCCCGCCCGATTGGCGCACTGTTCTTTGGCTGGCTCGGCGATCGTAAAGGTCGAAAAGTCGTCATGGTTTCCACCATCATCCTGATGGGTGCCTCCACCACACTGATTGGTCTTATCCCCAGCTATGCCTCTATTGGCCTTTGGGCACCGGCGTGTCTGGTGCTGCTACGCTTTAGTCAGGGCTTTGGTGCGGGTGCAGAGCTGTCCGGCGGTACGGTGATGCTGGGCGAATACGCACCCGCGCAGCGTCGCGGTCTGGTCTCCTCCATTATTGCGCTCGGTTCTAACAGCGGCACGCTGCTGGCATCGCTGGTCTGGCTGGCGGTGGTGCAGATGGACCAACAATCACTGCAAGAGTGGGGCTGGCGTATTCCGTTCCTGTGCAGTTCGCTGATTGCGCTGGTGGCGTTATGGATCCGTCGTCACTTACGTGAAACCCCGGTATTTGAACGCAAAAAAGCAGAGCTGGAAGCCGAACGTGAGCAGGTGCTGGCCGCCGTGCACGTCGTAGAAGATACCCGTGGATTCTGGCGCCGTAGCCGTGCCTTCCTGACCATGGTTGGTCTGCGTATCGGTGAGAACGGTCCATCCTATCTGGCGCAGGGCTTTATTATCGGTTATGTGGTGAAAGTGCTGGCAGTGGATAAATCGGTGGCGACCACGGCGGTGTTTATTGCTTCGCTGCTGGGCTTCCTGATTATCCCGCTGGCGGGCTGGTTGTCGGACCGCTTTGGTCGCCGTATTACCTATCGCTGCTTCTGCCTGCTGCTGATCCTCTACGCGTTCCCGGCCTTTATGCTGCTGGACTCGCGTGAACCGGCCATTGTCATCAGTACGATCGTCGTCGGGATGGGATTGGCATCGCTGGGGATCTTCGGCGTACAGGCGGCCTGGGGCGTGGAGATGTTTGGCGTTCATCATCGTTATACCAAAATGGCCACTGCTAAAGAGCTGGGGTCGATTCTTTCAGGCGGTACGGCACCGCTGGTGGCGTCGGCACTGCTGGCCTGGACGGGTCACTGGTGGCCGATTGCCACTTATTTTGCGGTGATGGCAGGTATCGGTTTCCTGACCACGTTTGTGGCACCGGAAACACGCGGTCGCGACCTTAACGCACCGGAAGATGCGATTTAATCACGGATGAAAGCGGAAAAGAGTGTGGGTTTTCCCCCGCTCTTTTTCCCTTAATTGCATTATCTAAGGGACTCACGGGCCGGATTGTTATCCGGCCCGACGCTGTTTATTTGTGAGGAAGACTGCCTGTGGCAAAACAGATTCATCATCGTGCTACCCGTGCAGATGTGGCAAAAGTCGCCGGAACTTCCGTTGCCGTAGTGAGTTACGTTGTGAATAACGGACCGCGACCGGTTGCGCCCGCGACACGTGAACGCGTGCTGGCGGCGATTAAAAGCACCGGTTACCGCCCGAACAGTGTGGCGCGTGCGCTGGCTTCAGGCACCACGAGAACCTATGGACTGGTGGTGCCGAATATTGGCAATGCGTTTATTGCTTCGCTGGCCCATGAGCTGCAACAGCAGGCGCTGGCTAACGATATGGTGATGCTGCTGGGCGATGCCGGTGACAGCCGAAAACGCGAGTTGCAGCTGATCAACAATCTGCTGGGCCAGCAGGTGAATGGCCTGTTTTACATCAGCGTTGACCGCCATCCTTATATTGATCTTCTGCAATCCAGCGGTACTCCGTTTGTGATGCTCGACCGGGTTGATCCCAGCTTGCAGGTGAATGTGATCCGCGTGGATGAACGCGAGGCGTCGCGTCAGGTGACGGCCCATCTGCTAAGCCACGGCTATCAGCATGTCGGCATTATTTGCGGCCCGCCGGAGATGCTGAATACGCAGGATCGTCTGCAAGGCTGGCGCGATGCGTTGGCGGATCATGGCGTGGAAGAACGCCCGGAGTGGATATTCCATACCCCCTATACCCGCGTGGGTGGCTATCAGGCCGCACAGCGCATGATGCAGAGCGAGACGCGCCCGCGTGCGCTGTTTGCATCGAACGAAGCGCAGGCGATTGGCTGTATTCGTGCTTTGTCTGAACACCGTATCCGCGTGCCGGATCAGCTGGCGCTGGTCTGTTTTAACGGCACCGATCAATCTGCTTATCATGTGCCATCGCTGACGACTGTTCGTCAACCCGTGCGCGAGATGGCAAAGACCGCTATCAACATGCTGGCGGCGTGGAAAGGGGAGAGCATGCTGAGTGAGTTCTCTCATCATCTTGAACTTGGCGAGTCCTGTGGCTGCAAGCTGGCCGATAATAAGATAACGATATGAAACGATTAATTATTGATTGTGATCCGGGGAATGGTATTACGGGGGCCAACGTCGATGACGGGTTGGCGATTGCACTGGCGCTGGCTGCACCGGAAATTTCGCTGGAGCTGATCACCACCGTGGCGGGAAATACCCCAAGCCAGGTGGGATACAGCGTGGTGAAAGATCTGATGGAGCGTATCGGGCAGTCGGTAGCGGTGGTGAAAGGGGCCGATGCGGCCTTATGCGAGCCGACGCAACCGTGGCGCGAAGCGTTAGATCAGCGGGTGCACAGCAACCAGCTGGCGCATCTGTGGCGCGGCGTGCGTCAGCCGCAGTCTTTTACCGCCCCGGCTCTGGAAGCCGCGGATGCGATGGGCCAGCTGATTTGCGCGAATCCGGGGAAAATCACCCTGGTGGCGATTGGTCCGCTGACCAATGTGGCGCTGGCGTTAGAACGCTATCCGGAGATGGCCGATGCGGTGCAGGAGATCGCCATTATGGGCGGTGTGTTTGCGCTGGATGATTTTATTAAAGACACCAACTTTGGCATTGATCCTGAGGCCGCACATAAGGTGCTGACCAGCGGCGCGAATATCACGCTGGTGCCGATGGATGTGACCAGTCAAACGCTGATGACGCATCAGGATCTGAATCGCATTGCACAGATTGATACACCGCTGGCGCGTTTTGTCACCGAGACGCTGCGCCCGTGGATTGATTACTCGATTCAGACCCGTCATCTGCCGGGCTGCTGGATCCACGATGCGCTGGTAGTGGCCTGGTTGCTGAACCAGCGAGTGAGCACGGCGGCGGATTATTTTGTCGACGTGGAGCTGCGCGAGGGGATGACGCGCGGTAAGTCATGGCGTTTCCGTCAGCCGTTGCGTGTGGATGTGGGCATCGGTGAGCCGCAGGGTGGCCAGGTGCATGTGTTGCAGACGGTGGATAACCAGTTGTTGCTGGCGATGCTGGAGCATTATCTGGCGAAGCCGTTAGCGTAAAGCCTGCCCGCGGATTTTGCCGATCCGGCGTGCTTAAGCTGGCCTCAGACCTGAAGCCAAACTGTCAGCCACAAAAAATGAGTGGGGATCCCTCAGGGGGCGACCCTTTTTTCCGGTCACCCCGTATTGATGATCAGGCGTGCACTGCACGCCGCCAGCGCCACACATCCACGCCCAGTAACACCAGCAAACTCACGCCCATCACCGGCAAACAGACCGCCGTAATCAACGTGATCACCAGCAGCAGAAAACGTGCGCTAATCGACAACGGTTGCCAGCAGCCCAGTAGCGTATCCAGTGGGGAAACCTGCCCACCCTGCGGGCGGCGCAGCCACCACATGCGATAGCCAATCACAATCATCACGCACAGCCCGGCCCCAAACAGTGCCAGGACCAGCTGATTCGCCACCCCGAACAACACGCCCATATGTGCATCCACGCCCCAGCGCGTCAGTTTGGCCAGCAGGCCAAAGTTGGCGAACTCCACCTTATCAATCACCGCGTTGCTCTGCGGATCTACCGCTACGCTGTCGACCTGCGTTGGCCAACTGCGGTCAATCTCATTCACCGTCCAGGCTTTATCTGCCCGGTATGACGGACGGATCTCCAGTTTAGCCGCATCAATCCCCGCCGCACGCGCTGCGTTCAGCACACCATCGAACTGCGCCGGATTGACCGTAGCCGGAGCGGCATCCTGCGTCATCATCATATGACCCTTATGCTCCGCATGCTCATCCATTGGCATATCCATCATCATCGCGGATTCAGAATGCAGCACGGTATTCACCGAGGGCGTCATCCAGCCAAAATGATTGCGCATCAGGGAGATATTATCCCCGGCCCAGCGTGACCAGGTCAGCCCGGTGGCGGAGAAGAACACCAGCCCGAGCAGCAATGCCAGACCCAGCGTCGTGTGCCAGTGGCGTTGCCCCGCCAGACGCTGGGCGCGCGTTGGGGGAGATCGCAAGGGTTTACGGCGCGGCGTGCGGCTGGTGGCCCAGAGCAGGGCACCCCCCAGTGCGGCAATCCACAGCCAGCTCGCCGCCAGTTCGCTGTAATTGCGACCCACGTCACCCAGCAGCAGATTGCGGTGCAGATAATCCAGCCATGTACGGAAGGGCAGAACGCCGCTGGTGCCGTAAACCGTCATTTCGCCACGGATTTCCAGCGTCTTTGGATCAACAAACACCGCCCGGGTTTCCGATGGGCCGAGATCGGCACTGGCAAACATTACGCGCGTGGTTTCACCGGGATGGGGTGCCGGGCGCACGGCGGCGATTTTCGCCTTCGGCCCCATCAGGGCACTGGCGGTGGCGATCTGGGCTGAGATCGGCTGGTCCGGTCCGGTTGATGAGGTAAACAGCTGTGACTGATAAAGCACATTTTCCAGCTGAGGCGTCAGCACATACAGCGTGCCGGTCAGGGCCGCGACAAAGATAAAGGGGGCGATAAACAGCCCGATATAGAAATGCAGGCGACGCAGCAGCGGGATCAGCGCGCTGCTGCTGCGGGTGGCGTGCGTGGTCGCACGTCGGATATTTTCTGACATTGTCTCTTCCATCAGCCTGTTTTACAGGCATTCGCAGGGACTGTGGGGGAACCCACAGATCAATTGTTATTTGAAGCGTGCGGTGAGGAAGAGAGGCGGGGCGCGGGGATGGAAGAAGCGGGGAACAAAACGCGCCACCACGGGTTGAAAAAGAGGAACATCCGGCTGGGTGGCGGCCTGTAATGTCGACCACAGCAGCGGCAGTGTCATCAGGTCGAGCGGCAGATGCACCAGCAGTACGCAATAACCGCAGGCGCTGTCATCCATCATCGACATCGGATGATGTTCCTGTTTCGTCGCGCTAGTGGAGGTGGCGTCCATATCATGATGCATGTCCGGCATCTCAGACATGTCCATCGCCATCCCATGATGCATCATCATCATCATGCTGTTACTGCCGCGCGTCTGCGCCAGTGATTTTGAAATCACCGGAGCAATAAACAGCAGCAGTATTGCCAGCAGACCAAGCCAGGCGGCGAGGCGATTGCGGGGGGCAGAAAATGAGATCAGTGACACGTCTTTTCTTTCAGCAGGAATACCGCAAGGAGTGTACTTGAATTTAGTAGAACAGGGGAAAGGTAATCTCTGTTTCCGTTTTTAATATCGACAATTTAAGGGCCAGTCGGCGCTATATAACTGAGGAATAATCTTAACTATTTCTACTTGTTTCCGGTTAATTTCCTGAGAGTGATTTGACTTATGTGTATTTTTGTATTTTTTCTAATATATAGATTATCTTTATGATAAATAGCATTTTTTACATTAATTTTTGTGCCTGATATTAGGATTTTCCTTATGTTGTCGTTGTTATAATCATCATTCAATTGTAAGCGTTATGTAAGTTTAGGAACAATCCTGGATAAGAAATCGTTAAAGTACCTGGCATCAACATCGTATAAATAATAAACCTTGCTCAGGGCATTACTATGCTACGGATTGCGTCTGGAAAAGACGGGATAACCCCTGCTCGTCTCAGTAGTTTGGCCGTTATTATCAGTCTCTTTCATGTCACGAATGTGGCTGCTGCCACGATCGGCGATCAGCAATTAATTAACCAGCAGGAACGTCAGCGCGCCACTGAACGTCAGCTGGCACCTCCTGCCCCGGACGTCCGTTTACAGGCGCCGGGCAGCTTTTTCAGCCGTATTCAGTTTCCTGCTGAAGAGCCGTGCTTTGCCCTGCAACATATCGAGTTACAGGGGCGAGAGGCATTCCCGCATTGGATGCCGTTGCAAAAGCTGGCCGATCAGGCGCAGGGACAGTGCCTTGGCGGTAAGGGTATTAACCTGCTGATGAGTGCCTTGCAGAACCGTCTGGTGGATCACGGCTACGTCACCGCCCGCGTGCTGGCCCCGCCCCAGGATATTAATAGCGGCACCCTGAAGCTGTTGCTGGTACCGGGCAAGGTGCGCAATGTCCGCCTGACGCCAGACAGCGATCGTTACGTTCAGCTCTGGAGCGCCATGCCGGCCCATGCCGGGAATTTGCTGGATCTGCGTGATATTGAACAGGGGCTGGAAAACTTACAGCGCCTGCCCACCGTGCAGGCCGATATGCAGATTGTTCCCGGTGAGCAGCCGGGCGAAAGTGATATCAACGTCAGCTGGAAGCAGTCGCGCCACTGGCGACTCGGTGCCACGCTGGATGACTCCGGTAGCAAAAGTACCGGGCGCTATCAGGGCGGCCTGACGCTCTACCTCGATAATCCTCTGTCACTCAGCGATATGTTCTACGTATCCGCAGGTAAGGATTTAGAGCAGGGCGGCGAAAAAGGCAGCAAAAATACCCTGATCCACTACTCAGTGCCGTTTGGTTACTGGACGACGGGCGTCACCTTCAGCGACTACGACTACCACCAGTCGGGTCTGGGCAGTGGTTTTGACTACCAATACAAGGGTAAGAGCAAAAGCATGAACCTCCAGCTCGGGCGCGTACTGCACCGCAGCGGCAGCCAGAAAACCTCGTTCAGCTATGAAGTGATGACGCGCCAGTCGCGCAACTACATCGAAGATACCGAGATTGAGCAGCAGCGTCGTCAGACCGCCGCCTGGCGTCTCGGTTTGCAGCATCGTCACTATATCGGCCAGGCCACGCTGGATACCGGCGTGAGCTATCAGCGCGGGACGCGCTGGTTTGGCGCGGAACCAGCACCGGAAGAGAGCTATGGCGAAGGCACCGGGCTGGCGAAGATTATTCAGCTTTCCGTGCAGCTGAATGCACCGTTCCAACTGTGGGGGCAATCCTTCCGTTATAACGGGCAGTTCCAGCGCCAGATGACCCATTCTCCGCTGACACCGCAGGATCAGATGTCCATTGGTAACCGCTGGACGGTACGCGGCTTCGATGGTGAATACACTCTGAACGGTGACGAAGGCTGGTTTGTACGTAATGACATCGCCTGGCAAACCCCGTTGCCGAATCAGGAACTCTACCTCGGCGCGGACTATGGCGAAGTGAAAGGCGGCATCGATTATCAGGTCGGTCACCATCTGGCAGGCGGGGTCATCGGCCTGCGCGGCAACGTATTGAATACCGGCTACGACCTGTTTGCGGGCGTGCCGTTTTCCAAACCGGACGGTTTCAGCACCAGCCCGGTCTCCCTCGGTTTCAATCTGAGCTGGGAATACTGATATGACGATCCCCGTTAATGGTTTTCAGGTGATTTCCCCGCTGTTGAGCAGCGGGTTCAGCGAATCTGAAGTGCTGGGTGCCAGCGTCTGGTTATGGATGCATTCGGCACAGCACCGCGACATTCCCCTCAGTGCGCTCCCCACGCTGCTACTGCCTGCGATCAAGCATCAGCAGTTTGCGCTGGCGATGCGTGACGATAAGCCAGTGTTTTTCCTTAGCTGGGCCTGGCTGGATGATGAAGCCGAGCAGCGTTATCTCACGCAGCCCGGCATTCACGTTCAGGAGCGGGACTGGAACAGCGGTGACCGTCTGTGGATCCGCGACTGGATTGCGCCGTTTGGCGATCAGCAGGCACTGCGTCGCCTGGTCGGCGGCACGTTATTTCCGCATCACTGCGTACGTTCGCTGTATCACAAAGGTGAGGAGCGCGGTCTGCGCGTTATGAATTTCCGTGGTGATGCGGTAACGCATCAGGATTTCGCACGCTGGCAGCGCGACACCCCGCTGGCAAGCCATTAACTGGAAGGGATGAACCCAGGTGAATAAGAATCTGTATCGCGTAATTTTCAACAAGGCGCGTGGCCTGTTGATGGTGGTGGCCGAAAATGGCCGTGGTCATGGTAAAGGTCCGGCGGTGAGCGGCGAAGGGCATACGCTCAGCCAGCTGATTGGCCAGCTCTCCCCGCTGGCATTCTTCACCCTGGGGGCGCTGGGCATGGTAGCGCTGATGCCACAGGCGCAGGCCGCAGGGATTGTCGCCGATCGCAGCGCGCCTTCCGGCCAGCAGCCGATGATTGGGAAAACAGCCAACGGCACGCCGCAGGTGAATATTCAGGCACCGAGCGCGGGTGGCGTATCGCGTAATACCTATAGCCAGTTCGACGTTGATAAAAAGGGCGTGATCCTCAATAACTCCCACCGCAATACGCAGACGCAGCAGGGCGGCTGGGTGGCGGCGAACCCTTATCTGGCACGCGGAGAAGCGAAAGTGATCCTCAACGAGGTGAACTCGCGCGACCCCAGCAAGCTGAATGGTTATATCGAAGTCGCAGGTAAAAGGGCGCAGGTGGTGATCGCTAACCCTGCCGGGATCACCTGTGACGGCTGCGGTTTTATCAATGCGAACCGTTCCACGCTGACCACGGGTAAAGCGATTATGCAGAACGGCCAGTTGACCGGTTATCAGGTTAATGGCGGGGAGATTGTGGTGCAGGGGGCGGGGATGGACAGCAGCCGCCAGGACTATACCGATCTGATTGCGCACACGGTGAAAGTGAACAGTGGCATCTGGGCCAGCGATCTGAAAGTGACGACCGGTAAAAACCGCGTCAGCGCCGACGGTGCCAGCGTCAGCAAAAATACGGACAGTGATAACGATGTGAAGCCAGCGCTGGCGCTGGATGTGGCCAACCTTGGCGGCATGTACGCCGGGAAAATCCAGCTGATTGGCACAGAAAGCGGTGTTGGCGTGCGTAACGCCGGAACGCTGGGCGCGCAGGCCGGTAGCGTCACCCTCAGCGCCGACGGGCATATCGAAAACAGCGGTACGATCAACGCCAGTGAAGATATTCAGGTGAGCGGCCGTGCGCTGAACAACAGCGGTACGCTGTATGCCGGACGCGATACGCGTGCCAGCGTCAGCGGTCAGTTGAACAACGATGGCATGGTGGTCGCGGCGCGTCATACCAGCGCCCGTGCAGGTGAAATCAACAGTAGCAAAAATGCCGTCTTTGGCGGCGGGGTGAAAACCGATGGCCGCCTGGGAGAAAGCGGCGATCTGGATCTCACCAGCACCGGCAAGCTGGCCAGCCACGGGCAGAACATGGCGGCCGGAAAACTCACCTTGCAGGCGGCCGATATTGACCTCAGCGACAGCCAGACCAGCGCAGCGGAGGTGGCATTGACCACTCAGGGCACGCTGAATAACGATCGCGGAACGGTCTCTGCGCACAGCGGCGATCTGACCCTGACCAGCGGTCAGTTAAGCAACAGCGGGGGGACGCTGTATGCCGGACGTGATATGCATGCCAGCGTCAGCGGACAGCTGAATAATGACGGGCTGATCGCCGCCGGACGCGATACCCGCGCCAGCGCCGGTGAGCTGAACAGCAGTAAAAATTCGGTGTTCGGCGCGGGGATTAATGCGGATGGCGGCGTGGGAAATAGCGGCAATCTGACGCTGACCAGCACCGGGAAACTGGCGAGTAACGGGCAGAATCTGGCCGCCGGAAAACTCACGGTGCAGGCGGCAGAGATCGACCTGAGCGACAGTCGCAGCGCGGGATCGGACGTCACCCTGACCTCGGGCGGCGCACTGAATAACGATCGCGGGATGATCTCCGCACTGAGCGGCGATCTCTCCCTGACCAGTGCGCAGCTTGATAATAACGGTGGGCGTCTGGAGTCGGCGGGCAAGGTGCAGGTGCGCAGCGCCGGGATTAACAACGTTGGCGGAACGATGGTTGGCCAGCAGTTGACGCTGGACAGCGCTGGCCAGGCACTCAACAACCAGAATGGCGGCATTGCGGCGACGGAGGGCGTCACGCTTACGGCAGGTGCGCTGAATAATGAGGGCGGCAAGGTGATTGCCGGGAAAAACCTCAACGCCGGCGTTCAGTCGGTGAGCGGTAACGGGCAGTTGCTCTCACTCGGAGACATGCAGCTGGCGGTCAACGGTGACTTCAGTAACGTGGGCAGTACGCTGGCGAACGGCAATCTTGACCTTAACGTGCAGGGCGCGCTGGATAACGCCGGGCAACTCAATGCCGGCAAGCAGTTAGCGGTGACGGCCGCCAGCCTGAACAACCAGCAGAGTGGCGATATCAGTGGTCAGATCACCCACGTGGATGTCGGTAGCAGCCTGACCAACCGTGGCATTATTGACGGTGTGGAAACCGTGCTGCGTGCCGGAACGCTGAACAATATCGGCAGCGGACGTATTTATGGCGATCATCTGGCGATCCAGGCCGGTGAGTTGAATAACGTGGCGGAAGGTGAGAGTGCGGCGACCATTGCTGCACGCCAGCGCCTGGATCTCGGTGTCGGAACGCTGAATAACAGCGCCCACAGCCTGATTTACAGCGATGGGGATATGTCGATTGGTGGTCAGCTGGATGAGAACAATGCCGCCAGCGGCCGGGCGACGACGATCAACAACCACAGCGCGACGATCGAATCTATCGGCAACATGCTGATCAATACCGCCACCCTGAACAATATTAACGACCACTTTGCTACCGAGATGGTGCACCTCTCGGACGAGCAAAAAGAAGAATATATGGTGGTCGGGCTGAATAATGGTGTGCATTACGGCACCAGCGATTATGACATCAGCTTCTATCATGACGAAGTGCAGCACATCTGCATTAGCGGCGTGGTGTGTAATCAGGATCATTACTACCAGTATGCTTACACCCAGAGCACCTGGCAGGAACAGATCACGGAAAGCGATCCGGCGCAGATCCTTGCGGGCGGCAGTCTGGCGATCAACGCTGACAATACCCTTAACGATAAGAGCCGCATTATTGCCGGGGGCGATCTGCTGGTCAGCAATGCCAACCTGAACAACGTGGAACTGGCCGGAACGCTGCTGGTGCAGAAAGTGGGGCAGGTGATCGAGTGGGATCGTATCCACAAGAAAGGTCACGACAAGCAGAAACATGATGCCTCCGCTTATACACCACCGGATGAGATCCAGTCGATTGCCCTGTCACCGAGCGTGGCGAAAGGCAACACGAAGGTGGACAGCAGTTCGCCTGCGCTCAGCGGTTTCAGCCTCGGTTTACTGAACAGTGAGGACTTGGCTTCACTGCCTGGCGGTCAGCGCATTGAGATCGCGGGCAGCACCGATGCCACGGTGATCCGCTCACAGGTGCCGGACACCACGCTACCAGAGAACAGCTTGTTTAACCCACTGCCATCGTCCTCCAGCAATTACCTGATCGAAACCGATCCCCGCTACACCAACCAGAAAAACTGGCTCAGCTCTGACTATATGCTGTCGCAGCTGCGGTCCGATCCTGATATCACCCAGAAACGCCTGGGGGATGGCTTCTACGAGCAGCGCCTGGTGCGCGAACAGCTGGTGGAGTTGACCGGCGAGCGTTATCTGGCGGGCTATCAGAGCGATGAGGATCAGTACAAGGCGCTGATGGAAGCCGGGGTCGCTTTCGGGCAAGCCTTTAATCTGGTGCCGGGCGTGGCGCTGACCGCCAGCCAGATGGCGAACATCTCGAGCGATATGGTGTGGCTGGTGGCGCGTGATGTCACACTGGCTGATGGCAGTCGTCAGAGTGTGCTGGTGCCGCAGGTTTATGCCCAGGTGAAACAGGGCGATATCGATGGCAGCGGCGCGCTGCTGTCCGGGCGTAATATCGCGGTGGGTGTCAGCGGCAATATGCTGAACTCGGGCCGCGTAAATGCCACCCAGCTGCTGAGCATCAGCGGCGATACCATTACCAACGTGGGCGGGATCATCAGCGGCGGCAACGTGCAACTGCTGGCGAACAAAGATCTGACCAACAATGGCGGCATCATCCAGGCGCAGACTTCGCTGGTGGCCAGCGCGGGACGCGATCTCAACCTCGTGTCGCAAACCACCCATACGGAAAGCACCAACGGCAGCAACACCTTTAGTCGCGATACGGTGTCGCGCGTGGCGGGCATGTATGTGCAGCAGGATGATGGCAAACTGGCCTTACAGGCGGTGCGTGACGTCAATCTGCAAGGGGCGAAGGTGGTGAATACGGGCGAAAACAGCCAGACCACCGTGGTTGCCGGGCGTGATGTGAATCTGACAACGGTCAACTCCGGTGCCAGCGACAATGTGGTATGGAATAAAGACAACCACCTGAGCCAGAGCAACACCACGGCGGTGGGCAGCGAAATTACGGGTGCCGGTGATGTGGTCGTGCAGGCGGCAAACAATATTGCAGCGGCAGCGGCCACGCTGAATGCCGGTAGCGGCCTGAGCCTCGCCGCGGGCAATGACATCACTATTGGCACGGCCAGTGAGCAGTCGTCGCTGGATATGGCCTCCAAAGTGAAAGGGTCGGGCTTCCTCTCCAGCAATACCACCACGACGCGTGCCGGGTTTAATCAGCAAAATGTGGCAGGCAGCAATCTGGGTGGGCAGGATATTACGCTGTCGGCCGGGCACGACCTCGGTATTAGCGGTAGCAACGTTGCGGCAGACAATTCGCTGACCGCCAAAGCGGGTAATAACCTGACCGTTGATACCGCTGAGGAGAGCCGCGACGGCTGGGCGATGACGCAGAAAACCAAGTCCGGCCTGATGAGCAGCGGTGGCATTGGCTTTACCGTCGGTTCAACCTTTAATAAATCGACCGATGAAACCACAGGGCAGACGGCGAAGGGCAGCCAGCTGGGATCGGTGAGCGGTGATACCACGCTGATTGCCGGTAACGATCTGAAAATCAAAGGATCGGAGGTGATCGCCGGTAACGATATCAATCTGGTCGGTAAAAACGTTGAAATCAGCTCAGCAGAAAATCGTGCCAGTAAACACAGCACCACCGAGTCACGCTCCAGCGGTCTGACCCTGGCGCTCTCCGGCGCGGTTGGCTCTGCGCTGAGTACTGCGAAAACCATTTCCGAGATGGAAACCGACAAACAGGATGACCGTGTGGCGCGCCTGCAACAGGTGAAAGCGGGTCTGGATGGGTATCAGGCGGCGCAGGCGGTACGCGGTGCTGTGCAGGATCCTACCAATACCAGTTTCGTCGGTATCAGCCTGTCGCTGGGCATGCAAAAGGCACAGAGTGAAAGCCAGAGTGACCAGATGACCTCGGCGGGCAGTGCGATTCAGGCCGCCCAGAATCTGAATATCTTTGCTAACGGCAGTGATGGTTCAACCCAGGATGGCGATATCGTCGTGCAGGGCAGCCAGCTTCAGGCCGGTGATGAGATGCTGCTGTCAGCCTCGCGCGATATCAGCCTGCTGTCGGCGGAAAATACCCAGATTTCCAGCAGCAGTAAAAGCAGCGGCGGCGGTGCCGTTGGTGCCAGTATCGGGGTCGGCTCTGGCGGCTGGGGCATCAGTATTTTTGCCAATGGTAATAAAGGGAAAGGTAGCGAAAATGGCGATGGTCTGACGCATAACGAAACTACCCTGGATGCCGGTAACAAGGTGACCTTGCTCAGTGGGCGCGATACCACGCTGACCGGGGCACAGATCAGTGCCGATCGGATTGTGGCTGATGTCGGGCGCGATCTGACGATCACCAGCGAACAGGACAGCAATAACTACAAGTCAAAAGATCAGAATATCAGCGGTGGCCTGAGCTTCACCTTTGGCTCGATGACCGCCAGCGGCAGCCTGTCGATCAGCAATGACAAGATCAACAGTAACTACGATAGCGTGCAGGAACAAAGTGGCCTGTTCGCCGGGGACGGCGGCTACGATGTCACGGTCAGTAACCACACCCAGCTTAATGGTGCGGTGATTGGCAGCACCGCAGAGGCGGCGAAGAACCGCCTGGATACCGGTACGCTCGGTTTCAGCGATATTCAAAATCAGGCCGATTATGCCACCTCGGGCGTCAGCCTCGGTCTGACCACGGAGTTCACCACCAAAGATAAAAAAGATGACTCGCTCCCGGCCGATCAGCAGCCGGTGAAACGCACGGTGACGGAGCAACTGGGCGATAATCTGGCGCCGAAGTCGATGTCGGCATCGCGCTCCAGCGGCAGCGGCGAGAGCACCACATACTCGGCGGTGTCGGATGGGACGCTGATTGTGCGCAACGGCGATGCGCAGCAGCAGGATGTCAGTACCCTGAGCCGCGACGTAGAACATGCGAATCAGACACTCAGTCCGATTTTTGATAAGGCAAAAGAGCAGAAGCGCCTGCAGAAAGTGCAGTTGATTGGTCAGGTTGCCAGCCAGACCGTCAGTGCGGCGATCGCCGAGCGCGAATACTGGGCGCTGGAAGCCGGTATTAAAGACGCGGGTGAAGCACCGGGTGCGGATGCCACAATAAAAGATCGCGAGGCTTACTGGAATCGGGTGCGTGGCACCGACACCTACAAAGAGATGATGGCCGACTACCAGGGTGACGGCAAAATCAAGATGGCCGCAGACGCAGCGGTGACGGCGATTACTGCGCTGGCGGGAGGCGATGCCAGTAAAGCGCTGGCCCAAGCCTCTGCACCTTATATGGCCGGGGTGATTAAAGATCTGACGCTTTCCGATCCGAAAAATCCGACGGCAGATGAGATCGCTACCAATGCCTTTGCGCATGCGATCCTCGGCGGTGTGGTGGCGGAAATGAGTGGACAGAATGTGGCTGCTGGTGCGTTGGGCGCAGGGGGCGGTGAACTGGCGATCCGCACTATTCATAACGCGCTGTATCCTGAAGTCGCTACCAGCGATCTTAACGATCAGCAGAAGGGCACGATTAAAAACCTGGCACTGATTGCGTCCAGCATCGCCGGTGCCATCGGTAGTGGCGACAGCGAAGGAGCCGCAGAAGGCTACGCGAACGGCAATAATGCGATAGAGCATAATTACCTCAGTGCCGGAGAAGCAGAGCGCAAAGCCGTACTGGAGCGTAAAGAGCGGCTGGGGACGTTGACGGCTGCTGAGTCTAATGAACTAAACGCCACCCGTACGGTAGATAAAGCCCGCGATCAGGCGATCAAAGACGTTTGTACCAACGGAAATAAGGGTGGGCCGGCGTGTACTGCGCTGGTGAGTAAGGCACAGCAGGCGCTGGACACCTACGGAGAAAGTGTCAGCGTACGTATGCTGTATGGCGAGCTGTACCCACAGGACGCTGCTAATGCCAGTGCAATTATGTCGGGAGTCGATGCCGGCAGCGTCACGCGTGACAGGGCGATTACCGCCATCGCCAGGGATTCGGGGAAAAGCTGGGATGAGATTGCTGAGCGCTACGATACGGTGATGCAGCTGCATGCTATTACGGTATCGCTGGCCAGCGTTTATATGCCGGGTAGCATGAAAACACCTGCCGTATCGACAAAAACCTCCACCAACGCGAATATCATGGAAGAGGCGGCGGCGCTGAAGCGTATTGCCGACAACAATAAGACAGCGACCGATCTCAGTACCAAAACTACCGGAATGGTGTTCCAGCAGCAGGCGCAAAATAAGATCAATGATCTGGCAGCAATGTATAATGACGCCTCACTGCCACCGAAAGACTTCACACTGTCGATGAACGGGAAAACGTTAATGGCTGATCCAACGACCAGTATCGGTGCGCCAGTATTTAAAGGCGCCTCTGAGGCTGAGGTGAAAACTTACTTCCAGCAGATTTCCGGCGCTGAAGTGTTGCCTGCGGCGAAAGCCATCCCTGGTAAAGGCACGCTGTACTCCGTTAAGGTGACCAGTGGAGCTAATGCAGGCAGTACCATGACCCTGAGAGATTTCTCCAATTCCACCGGACAGACCGGGGCGAAATGGACCATTGATGTGATTACGCCGTCGATCAATAAAGGGAAAAAAGTGGAGATGAAATTCCAGTGAACAAAGAAAGTATTTACTCGTCCGTGATCGCCAGCGCCCGTGGATTGTCACTCGGCGCCCTCTGGCAACATCTTGAGGTTGAGTGCCGCAGCATTGCGGATAACAGCGCCCTGAGAAAAGAGCTTTTCTTTGATCTGTTGCAGCAACTGATGAAGAGCGGTCAGGTCCGGCTGGCGTGCGACGGTACCTGGCTGACGGGCACGGTTGAGGAACAGCTTAAGTGTCTGAATGAGGCCTGGCCGCAGCCCGACTCTGACGATGAGTTAGACGATCTTGATGATACTGGCTTCTGGTTTCTGGCAAAAGCGCCCGCCGGGCTGGTGTGGATCACCGCTGACGGGCAGGAAGTCTGGACCTGATACTGTGGAGTAAGTCGATGCATTATCAACGGATATTACCGCTGGCGGTGCTGCTGCTCAGCGGCTGTAGCCTGCTGCCACAGCAGGAATTCTTCACCCCCCCACCTGCGGGGGCTGAGGTTGCCGGGCTGCGCATTATGGGCAGCACCGAGAGTAATGCCCTGTATCAAATGGAGAACGGTAAACTGCGCGGCGGGCTGATTCGTGAAAGCAACTGGGTGTTGCGCAATACGCAGGATCAGGGCATGCCAAAGGTCAGCGGTAAGGAAGCCACTTACACCAGTGATTATTTCGAAACGCCGATTTATGCGGGCCGAAAAACCACGGTATATCACAGCTATAATCGCGGTAAGAACCGCTGCATGAACATCGTCAGTTTTGTTCCGGAAAAGGGCCACTACTATCAGTTGAGCCAGGCGGTTGATCTGAAAATGTATCGGTGCCGTGCCTGGCCGAATGAGCTGGTCAAAAACGCAGATGGTCAGTGGGTGCTGAAACCTATTGCTAACGTCACTTACGGTAATAAATATCTGCCACAGGATGGCGGCTGGCAGAAGATGGTGCGACTTGTCACTGAAGGGTAAGTCAGACTCTGGTGGGTGGTTGACGATGACGGGTGTGCAGGCCAGTGAAAACCTCTTCTGCTGGGCCCGCTTTGTCGCTGATAGCGAGTTGTTGTGGCAGGACAGTGCGTTGGTATCGGATACCGACGCCTGGCAACGCCTGTGGTTTGAGCTGGAGATCGTCAATGGTCTGGCGCTGGCGGAGTGGGATGAGGAGGGGTGTCCGGCAGAAGGGTTGGCAAGCTGGCGTGAAAACTATCAGCAGGAGGCCAGGGCGCTGGCGAATGAACTACTGGCACTGATCTCGTCTGATAACGACAAGAAGAAGCGTTGATGTATCGCCAGATGACGCTGTCCCTACTGCTGACGTATGCCAGTGGCTGTAGCCAGTTTCCACACCATGCATTTTTCACGCCGCCTGCCGCAGGGCCGCATACGGCCTCGGTGCGGATTGTTGGCGGCACCGAACTGGCCTCCATTGAGCAGGAGGTCAATGGCCTGCCTACCGGTGGCCTGGTGCGCAGCAGTGAGTTTATCCTGACGAATACCCAGGATCGCGGGATGCCGGTAGCCCGCGAGCAGGACAAATCGTCCTGGCGCGATTATTACGAAACCCCGGTGATCGCTGGCAGACAAACCCATATCGGGCTGGTTTATAAGGGGGCCAATAGCCAGTGCAGCAGCAGCATGAGCTTTGTGCCTCAGAAAGGACACGACTATCAGTTTGGCCTACAGGTTGATCTGCGCCTGCGTCAGTGCCGTGGTTTGCCGTACGAGCTGACTAAAGATGCACAGGGAAACTGGGTCCTCCAGCGCATTAAGGATGTCATCTGGGGCGGGAAATATGGGCATGAAGACGCCAACTGGCAAAAGATGCCAGACTCGCTGGTGCCCCCCAAAGTCCTGGCACCGTGAATGCGGGGAATATAGCGCTTTCCGTGCTCTCCTCGTTTTGTCCCGCACTGACGATCACTTGCTCTGCCCGGCACACGCCATGATAAACCCATCTGATGATACGAGAAGGAGCGGGCGATGAGTGCTCACGATGTGGGATTCACCCATGTAGCGTTTGAAGTGCAGGACTTACAAAAGAGTATCGATTTCTATCAGCGTTATGCCGGTATGCAGGTGGTGCATCAGCGCCAGCCGGGTATACCAGAAGCACAAGAGGTTGCCTGGCTTTCTGACCTCTCCCGCCCGTTTGCGTTGGTACTGGTGCAGACGGCTGTCAGAAGAGACACGCCGCTTGGCCCCTTCGGCCATCTTGGTGTGGCCTGCGCCACGCGTGAAGAGATTGACGCTAAAGTCGTGATGGCTGAGAAAGAAGGGGTACTGCGTAAAGCCCCGGTTGCGTCTCCCGCTCCTGTTGGGTACTGGGCGTTTTTTGCGGACCCGGATGGCAACACCCTGGAACTGTCATACGGCCAGCAGGTTGGGCTTCAGGCTATGATAGCCCGCGATATTTAGTGGTGAAATGTTAATTAACAGGATAATTATTAGCCTGTTAACATAATGACATCGCCTTTTACAGTCTGAAGAGAACCCTGACAAAAGCGCCGTAATCTACGTCTGTCTTACATGCTATAAACAAATAATTAACATTCTTTGTGTGCCTTTAAGACAGGACTCTCTCCTATGTTTAACTGGACTTCGACTCAGCGCAACGTGGCGTTCGCCAGCTTTGGCAGTTGGACGCTGGATGCGTTTGACTTCTTTATTCTGGTGTTTGTCCTCAGCGATATTGCGGCGAATTTTCATGTCAGCATTACCGATGTGTCACTGGCGATTATGCTGACGCTGGCCGTGCGGCCTGTGGGGGCGCTACTGTTCGGCCGCCTGGCAGAAAAGTATGGTCGCCGTCCGATTCTGATGCTCAATATCATTGCGTTCACTATCTTTGAGCTGCTCTCCGCCTGGTCGCCCACGCTGATATGGTTTCTGGTATTCCGTGTCATTTATGGCGTGGCGATGGGCGGCGTGTGGGGCGTGGCTTCCTCGCTGGCGATGGAAACCATTCCTGACCGTTCGCGTGGGCTGATGTCCGGCGTGTTTCAGGCGGGCTATCCCTGCGGGTATTTGCTGGCATCGATCGTCTTTGGATTGTGCTACGGCCTGGTGGGCTGGCGCGGCATGTTTTTGATTGGTGCCGTGCCGGTTCTGCTACTGCCGTTTATCTATTATAAGGTGCCGGAGTCGCCGGTTTGGCTGGCTGCCCGTGAGCGTAAAGAGACGGTGGCATTGCTGCCGGTACTGAAAAGTCACTGGAAGTTGTGCGTTTATCTGGTGCTGCTGATGGCCTGCTTTAACTTTTTCAGCCACGGTACGCAGGACCTCTATCCGACTTACCTGAAAGTGCAGCACGGTTTTGATCCCCACACGGTCAGCATTATTGCCATCTTCTACAATATTGCGGCGATCCTCGGTGGCATTTTCTTTGGTTCACTGTCGGAAAAAATTGGCCGTAAGAAAGCCATTATGATCGCGGCTTTCCTTGCGCTGCCAGTGCTGCCACTGTGGGCGTTTTCCAGCGGTTCATGGATGGTGGGTATCGGCGCATTTCTGATGCAGTTTATGGTGCAGGGCGCGTGGGGCGTGGTGCCAGGCTGGCTAACCGAACTGGTGCCAGCCACTGCGCGAGCGGTGTTGCCGGGGTTTGTCTATCAACTGGGTAATCTGGTGGCGTCGGTGAATGCCACACTGCAATCGAAGATTGCCGTGGCCAACGGGAATAACTACGGGATGGCGATGGCGGTGGTTGCCGGAACGGTGGCGGTGCTGATCTGCCTGATTGTGGCGTTTGGTCGCGAAACGCGTGGGGTGAAGATCTCCGACAGCGCGTAGGGCCAGGCATGCCTGACCCTGTGTGCTTACAGGGCCGGGGGCTGGCAAACATCAACCCATTTGGCATCGGTCAGCTGTGCCATATACTCTGGCGAAATGCGTACTGCACTGTGGATGGCACCTGCGGCGGGCAGGACTTCCTGATAGTCCCTGAGCGAGATATCGCAATACACCGTCAGCGGATTTTCCAGACCAAACGGGCAGACGCCGCCCACCGGGTGCCCGGTGAGGCTTACCACTTCATCGGTGTTCAGCATTCGGGCTTTGGCACCCAGCGCCTCTTTCAGTTTGCGGTTATCCAACCGGGCGTCGCCACGGGTCACGATCAATACCACCTGGTCTTTCACTTTGAGTGACAGCGTTTTTGCAATCTGCCCCGGTTCAACCCGGTGGGCGGCGGCGGCAAGGGCAACGGTGGCAGTGCTTTCTGACAGTTCAATGATGTCAATTTCGGGTGCGCGATCGGCAAAAAACTGCCGTACAGACTCCAGACTCATGCTTATCTCCTGCTTTTTAAGGAGATAAAATTGCCATATTGTCAGCGGTCTGTAAAACGGAAAAACAGGTATTCACTGGTAAAGAATAAACTGAGATATTAATCATTAAAAAACTTAATTCGCGCTAATACCTTAATGGTAGGCTGTTTGGCGGGAGTTTGTATTAAAAAAAAGGTTAAGTTTTTAAAATGAATTGGCCCTAAAAAAGGCCAATTTCATTTTTAAAGTGCATCGGCGGGCTGGTTAAGCGGTTTTTTTATCATATCCTGATGAGAGAGGATGGTATTACGGCCCTGATTTTTTGCCAGATATAACGCACGGTCAGCATTGGCCAGGGCATTATCAAAGTCATCTTCAATCAACGGGGCAATCCCGGCGCTAATGGTGACATGTGTCGCTACCCGATCATTAAAACGATGAGGAATTTCCAGATCCAGTACGTATTGGCGAATACGCTCTGCCAGCTTCATCGCAATCGATTCATTAACATTCGTCAATAATACCAGGAACTCTTCACCGCCGTAGCGTGTGACGATATCGCGTGATCGCACCGCGTCACGGATAGCCACTGAAACGCGAGCCAGCGCCTGATCTCCCATCGCATGGCCATAGTTGTCGTTATAAGCTTTGAAATGATCAATATCCAGCAGCAGGACGAAGTGGCTGCCGGCATGATTATCGAGAATATTTTCCAGACGGTTTTTGAGTCCGCGTCGGTTATACAGCCCGGTGAGCGGGTCCAACATGCTCAGGTCACTGTAGGTCTCTTTCTCTTCATACAACTGGCTGACAAGGCGCCGGGTAAAGTTATCGCGCCGCCGTTGCATCAGATGGTGCAGGGTAAAGCCAAACAGCGGCAGGATGATGGTAAAGAGGATAACCAACGTATTCTGGCCGTGATCCAGCACCAGTACCGCCACAGACGCCGGGAGGGTGTGCAGACAGAAGGCGAACAGGTGATCGCCCAGCGCAATCGCACTGATAAAGAATACGCTGACCAGAGCGATCAGCAGATAGCTGCCATCAAAATAAAAGCTCTGGTGATACTTCAATACGATTTGCCATGCCCAAAGTAATCCTGTCAGCAGTGCGGCAATATTTAATAGCGGAAATTGACCTAAAGGTTTTAAAACCATCCATATTAACAACGTAATGCTCAATATTATGATGGCTGCCGTTGGTACAGTAACCATGGATGTGGCAATGCTATTAACATTAAACAGACAAAAGATGGCGGTAGCTGTGTTTAAAAAAAGAAATAGCATCAGCGATAGCCGATGCTTGCTGTGAAGCAATTCATCGTAGCTTTGTAATTTCATTATAGTTACTCGTGACTGCCCTGAAATATCAAAGTGCTGGCACGCAGACTCGACTGATATCTCGTAATTGGAATAGTTTAGAGCCGTTATTATTAGATTTTTCTGAATGGTAATCGTTGCCAATTTACCACTTAAACCTGGGGCTGTCATCCGCAGGGACAAAGTTTCAACAATGTTGCTGCAAAGTGATAAAAACTATCATATGCTATTGGTAATCATTATCATTTGAGGTTGTGTGGGGTTAGCGGGATGATCGGTAAAAGACTGGACAGTGGGTGGGGTGTACTGATTCCTTGCGCCATGATGCCGCTGGTGGCGTTAATGGAGTTGTCATTCAGTGAGTGGCGTGTGCTGATGGTCGTGGCATTTCTGGCAACCGTGGTGATGCTGTTTCACAAGCGTCTGCGCCACTATATGCTGCTGCCTTCCTGCATCGCACTGGCTGGCGGTCTTGCGGCGATTTCAGTGAATTTTACGACGATCTGACCAGCGGAGATCATCCGGGCTGATAAACAAATAGCAGGGAGCGTTTTGGCGTCAGAAGTACGGTATGGATAAAGATAAGGCGGATGAATAATGAAATCAGAAGGGTATCGTGGGAGTCACTGCAGAGGGATTCAACATGGTGCGAAGAGAGGGACTTGAACCCTCACGTCCGTTAAGACACTAACACCTGAAGCTAGCGCGTCTACCAATTCCGCCACCTTCGCGTCCTGTTGAACTTTCTATTCATATCACCGCATTTGGTGCGAAGAGAGGGACTTGAACCCTCACGTCCGTTAAGACACTAACACCTGAAGCTAGCGCGTCTACCAATTCCGCCACCTTCGCGCAGATGCTGCGTAATATGAACAACGTGGTTTTTGGTGCGAAGAGAGGGACTTGAACCCTCACGTCCGTTAGGACACTAACACCTGAAGCTAGCGCGTCTACCAATTCCGCCACCTTCGCATACCCGCAACATAACAACGTTATATCGCAACCACGGAGGCGCATTCTAGAGATTTTATGAAGTACGTCAACAGTTATTTCTTATTGTCGAAACAATCGCCTGGAAAACCAACGGAAGCGGCTCATGCGGCCCTGACCCCTACGGATTCTGAGTTGAAATCCCAGGGGCGAGGCAAGCCTCGCCCGGTGCCATCATCCGACACGTCACAGAGGATTATTTCTTCGGTGGACGGCCTTTCACGGCACGGTAAACCTTGAAGCGTCCGTTCTGCAACAGCACTTCATGGCTGCCAAAGGTTTCGTCCAGCACCTGTGGGTAAGGCAGGAAGGCGTTCGCCACGATCCTAAGTTCACCGCCGGTGTTAAGGTGAGTAATGGCCCCCCGGATCAGCGTCTGTGCAGCATCCAGACTGGTCTGCACGCCGTCATGGAACGGTGGGTTGGAGAGGATCATGTCAAAGCGGCCCGGAATGTCGGAGTAGACATTACTGGCGAACACTTCACCTTCGAGCTGGTTCGCCGCCAGCGTGGCTTTACTGGCTTCAATTGCCGCCGCATTCACGTCGGTCAGCGTCAGGCGCACTTTCGGCGAGTGACTGGCCAGCAGGGCAGCAATCACCCCGGCGCCGCAGCCCATATCCAGCACTTTACCTTTGGTGTGCGGTTTAAGGGTGGAGAGCAGCAGCTGGCTGCCAATATCCAGTGCATCGCGGCTGAACACGCCAGGCAACGTTTTAATCGTGAGATCGCCGAGCGGGTATTCATCCCAGAAACTGTCAACGTCGAAGGTCGGTTGCTTGTCCAGGCGGCCATGATAGAGACCACAGCGGCGAGCGCTGTCGATCTTAGTGACCGTTGCCCAGCCTTCCAGCATCTGCTCCGCACTGCGAACGCCGCTGCGGTTTTCGCCGATAACGAAAATATCGCAGCCCACGGGCAGCAGTGACAGCAGATTCTGTAACTGGAACTGTGCTTCTGGTTTGTTCTTTGGCCAGTAATAGACCAGAGTGTTGCAGTCGGCGACCACCTCAGCGGTGGCAACCAGGCCATAATGGGCGCTTTCCCCAAGGGCACGGCTGAGGATCTGCCAGTGATGGTATTGCTGGGTATGTACCCGGCTCAGTGCCGTTTCCAACTGGGCGGGCAGGTCATCCTGCAGGTCACCAGCAAACAGCACGCGGCGTTCAGTAAACTCATCACTATGGCGCAGTATCACTTCACTGGCCGGGGTAAATGCGGACATCGATGGCTCCTTATAAATCAGAGCGGCGATTATAGTCGTTTGTTGGCGCAGTTTCGACGAATTTGCTAGCATGGCGACGCAATCAGGCGACCAGACAGGAAAAAAAGATGTCTTCCAGACGTGACTGGTTATTACAGCAAATGGGCATAACGCAGTATACGCTGCGGCGTCCGCGTGCCTTGCAGGGGGAAATTGCGGTGACCTTGCCCGCAGAAATTCGCCTGGTGATTGTGGCAGAAACGCCCCCGGTGCTGAACGATCCGTTAGTGATGGACGTTCTGCGCGCACTGAACCTGCATGAGCCGCAGGTGCAGATATTTACCCCTGACCAACTTATGATGCTGCCGGATGACGCCCGCTGTGCCAGCTGGTGTTTAGGGCTCGATGCTCCGGTGCCACTGGCCGGAACCCAACTGGCTTCGCCTTTGCTGGCGGAGCTTTATCACAATGCCGACGCCAAACGGGCGCTCTGGCTGCAGATTTGCCAACATGAATCAGATTTCTTTACTCACCCCGAACGATCTTGAACAGGCGTTTGCCATTGAGCAGCGCAGCCACGCTTTTCCCTGGTCAGAAAAAACCTTCTCCAGCAATCAGGGCGAACGTTACCTGAACTTTCGCCTGGAGGTGGACGGCGTGCTGGCCGCCTTTGCCATTACGCAGGTCGTGCTGGATGAAGCTACGCTGTTTAACCTGGCCGTTGATCCGGCGTTTCAGCGCCGTGGCCTCGGGCGCCAGCTGTTACAGCATCTGATTAGCGAGCTGGAACAGCGCGGCGTACTGACGCTGTGGCTGGAGGTGCGCGCGTCTAACACGGCGGCTATCGCGCTTTATGAGCAGTTGGATTTCAATGAAGTCTCAATACGCCGCAACTATTATCCGACGATAGACGGTAAAGAAGACGCGATCATGATGGCTTTAACTATTTAACAGGGAACCTCACTGATGCTAAAAGACTGGGACTGGATTTTATTCGACGCTGACGACACGTTATTCCACTTCGATGCGTTTGCCGGTTTGCAGCGTCTGTTTCAGCAGTACGACGTGCAGTTTAGCCGTGCCGATTACGATGATTATCAGGCGATTAATAAGCCGCTGTGGGTGGATTATCAGAACGGGGCGATCAGCGCCTTGCAGTTACAGCATCAGCGTTTTGAGAGCTGGGCCGCGAAGCTGGATGTCACCGCTCAGGACCTGAACAGTGGCTTTTTGAGCGCAATGGCTGAGATTTGCACGCCGCTGGTCGGTGCCGTCGACCTGCTGAATGCGCTGAAGGGCAGGGTGAAAATAGGCATCATCACCAACGGTTTTACGGCCCTTCAACAGGCGCGTCTGGAACGTACCGGCTTCCTGGGCGTGTTTGATCTGCTGGTGATTTCTGAGCAGGTGGGCTATGCCAAGCCGCATCCGGCGATCTTTGATTATGCGCTGACCCGCATGGGCAATCCTGCGCGTGAGCGGGTGTTGATGGTCGGGGATAACCCGGATTCAGATATTCTGGGGGGGATTAATGCGGGTCTGGCCACCTGCTGGCTGAATGCTGAGGGTCGGGCGCAGCCGGAAGGGATCAACCCGACCTGGCAGGTCACATCGCTGAAAGAACTCCAGGATAAATTAGTGTAAGGGCGGACCGAAAAAAAGGCACGCCCCCGACGTGTAGGGGCCGATCATTGTTTTCGATCGGCCCGTTTACGTTGCCCGGTCAGGTGTTTTACCGCCCCAGTTTGTCGAAATCTGATGCGTCGTGACGTTCAGGCAACTGCTCTTCCGGCGCACCCCATGTCCGGTTGACGATGCGGCCGCGTTTGACGGCCGGGCGCTGTGCGACTTCTTCGGTCCAGCGCACCAGATTTTTGTATGAGGCGGCATCAATAAACTCTGCGGCTTCATACATCAATCCCTGCACCAGCGCGCCATACCACGGCCAGATAGCGATATCGGCAATGCTGTATTCGTTTCCGGCAATGTAGCGATGCTCTGCCAGTTGCTTATCCAGCAGGTCGAGCTGACGCTTGGCTTCCATCGTAAACCGGTCAATGGCGTATTCAATTTTGACCGGGGCATAGTGATAGAAATGCCCGAAGCCGCCACCAAGATAAGGCGCCGCGCCCTGTAGCCAGAATAACCAGTTCAGCACTTCAGTACGTCCCGCCGCATCTTTTGGCAGGAAATGCCCGAATTTCTCCGCCAGATACAGCAGGATTGCACCAGACTCAAACACGCGAGTGCCCGGAACCGTGGTGGTGTCGAGCAGCGCCGGGATTTTTGAATTCGGGTTAACCGCAACAAAACCGGACGTGAACTGCTCACTTTCACCAATGCGGATCAGATGCGCGTCATATTCCGCGCCCTGCACGTTCAGTGCCAGCAACTCCTCCAGCAGGATGGTCACTTTCTGGCCGTTTGGTGTGCCCATGGAGTAGAGCTGCAACGGGTGTTTCCCGACGGGCAGGCTGGCTTCAGAACGTGCACCCGCGGTTGGGCGGTTAATGCTGCCCCAGGTGCCACCCAGACCTTTATTCTCGCTCCAGACTTTGGCTGGTTGATAGTCGTTGTTACTCATAGCAGTAATGGTCCTTTCTTAGGGGAACGTGATCGCGATGGCCTGAAAGTATGGACCATGCCGATAAATACAGTTCACATATAGCATTCTCTGCAACCCCAGGTTTATCCTCAATGAGCACTGTTGATCAAAAGGAGAGGAAAAATGGCGGCATCTGACAACGCGCATCTTGAGCAGGAGGGGCTGATAACAACCCTGGATGGACGGCGCTGCTGCGCCTGGCAGGCGACAATGCCTGACTATCATGATCGCGAATGGGGCAGGCCTGTGGTGAGCGATCGCCTGCTGTTTGAAAAAGTCTGCCTGGAAAGTTTTCACTCTGGCATGTCGTGGCAGATGATTTATAACAAGCGCGAAAACTTTCGCCGTGCGTTCGACGGTTTCGATTTCTCTCTCGTCGCGCAGTATGACGAGCAGGATGTGACGCGACTGATGGCAGATAAAAGCATTGTCAGAAACCGCGCCAAGATCCTCTCCGCGATTAACAATGCCCGCTGTGCGCAGAGACTGGTGGCAGAAGCCGGGTCACTGGCAGCCTGGTTCTGGCAGTTTGAACCGACAGCAGCCGATCGCCCACAGCGCATTGACCTGCATTACTGGCAAACGCAAAACACCTCACCGGAAGCGACAGCGATGTCGAAAGCATTGAAAAAACGGGGCTGGACGTGGGTGGGACCGGTGACCACTTACTCGCTGATGCAGGCGCTGGGGCTGGTGAACGATCACCTTGAGGGCTGCGGCTGCCGGGCCGAGTGTGAAGCTGAACGTGCGGCATTGCACAGGCCGTACTGAAGAGCAGTAAGCCTGCGCGCACGCTTTCGGTTGAATAAGCGCCGGTCAGTCATTGTGTCTGACGCCGGGATAGGCGAAAATGCCGACCATTATTGATTAATCGGCTGTGAAAACCGTCGCACGCGCTCTGCCGTGCACTGGCACAGCGCCAAACCAGAAGAAGCTTCATGTCAAATGCACCGTTTATGCAAGAGGTGGCTCGTCGCCGCACTTTTGCCATCATTTCTCACCCGGATGCCGGTAAAACCACCATCACTGAAAAAGTGCTGCTGTTCGGACAGGCTATTCAGACCGCCGGTACGGTAAAAGGCCGTGGCTCTAACCAGCATGCAAAATCTGACTGGATGGAGATGGAAAAACAGCGTGGGATCTCGATCACCACCTCGGTGATGCAGTTCCCTTATCGCGGTAGCCTGGTCAACCTGCTGGACACCCCTGGGCACGAAGACTTCTCCGAAGATACCTACCGTACGCTGACGGCGGTTGACTGCTGTCTGATGGTGATTGACACCGCAAAAGGCGTTGAAGATCGTACCCGTAAGCTGATGGAAGTTACCCGTCTGCGTGATACGCCGATCCTGACGTTTATGAACAAACTTGACCGTGACATCCGCGATCCGATGGAAGTGATGGACGAAGTTGAGAGCGAGCTGAAAATCGCCTGTGCGCCAATCACCTGGCCTATCGGCTGTGGCAAACTGTTCAAGGGCGTTTACCACCTGTACAAAGATGAAATCTACCTTTATCAGAGCGGTAAAGGCCATACCATTCAGGAAGTGCGCATCGTCAAAGGGCTGGATAATCCGGAGCTTGACGCGGCGATTGGTGAAGACCTGGCGGCACAGCTGCGTGATGAGCTGGAGCTGGTGCAGGGGGCTTCGCATGAGTTCGACCGCGATGCCTTCCTGGCAGGTAAATTAAGCCCGGTATTCTTTGGTACGGCGCTGGGTAACTTCGGCGTTGACCATATGCTGGACGGGTTGGTGGAGTGGGCACCCTCACCGATGCCGCGTGACACTGACGTACGTACCGTCAGCGCCACGGACGAGAAATTTACCGGCTTCGTGTTTAAGATCCAGGCCAATATGGACCCGAAACACCGTGACCGCGTGGCCTTTATGCGTGTGGTCTCCGGTAAATATGAAAAAGGCATGAAACTGCGTCAGGTCCGTACCGGGAAAGATGTGGTGATCGCCGATGCGCTGACGTTTATGGCGGGTGACCGTTCGCACGTTGAAGAAGCGTATCCGGGCGATATTATCGGCCTGCATAACCACGGTACCATCCAGATTGGCGACACCTTTACCCAGGGTGAGAACATGAAGTTCACCGGTATTCCGAACTTCGCCCCGGAACTGTTCCGTCGTATTCGTCTGCGCGACCCGCTGAAGCAGAAACAGCTGCTGAAAGGGCTGGTACAGCTGTCAGAAGAGGGGGCAGTGCAGGTGTTCCGCCCGGTGCACAACAACGATCTGATCGTTGGCGCTGTTGGGGTGCTGCAGTTCGATGTGGTGGTTGCGCGTCTGAAAAGCGAATACAACGTGGAAGCGATCTACGAAGCGATCAACGTCTCAACCGCCCGCTGGGTGGAGTGCAGTGACGCGAAGAAGTTCGATGAATTCCAGCGTAAAAATGAGGTCAACCTGGCGCTTGATGGCGGTGACAACCTCACTTATATCGCACCGACCATGGTGAACCTGAATATCACCCAGGAGCGTTATCCTGACGTGGTGTTCCGCAAAACCCGCGAGCATTAATCCCGCAGAGGGGCGGACCTTCTTTACCGGTCCGCCCTGAATCACCTTTACAGACTCCTCCTAAAACCCCTCTTTTTTGCTGCTTTATCCATCAAATCAACCACCATTCCCGGTGAAATCCTCATTACCGACTATATTCATGTCTACAGGACGAAAAATATGCGGCGCGATGGCTGCAACGTTCAATGGCAAAAGCAGCACGAATTGCCGACAACTACAGTCACGCCGTTTGTGACTGAAAAGCTCACCGTTGTGAGTGGTAAAAGACAAAAGGAACGAATCGATGATGAAGACTAAGATGACAAAAACCCTGATGGCGTTAGTGGTAGGTTCTGCTCTGGTAAGCGGTTCTGCTCTGGCAGAAGGCACCTTGATGAACAAAACAGAGTCTACGGCGGATAGCGCGGGTTCGAAAATCGATAGCTCTATGAAAAAAGTCGGTGGCTACATGGATGACAGCGGCGTTACCGCTAAGGTAAAAGCCGCATTGGTGGATAACGATGCGATTAAAAGCACCGATATTTCCGTTGAAACACACAGTGGTGTGGTGACACTTAACGGTTTCGTGACTTCGCAGGAGCAGGCTGAACTGGCCGTGGCCGCTGCGAAGAAAGTGGAAGGTGTGAAATCCGTTAGTGACAAACTGCACGTAAAAGACAGCACAAAACAGACAGTTAGCGGTTATGCCGGTGATGCAGCAACGACCAGCGAAATTAAAGCTAAACTGTTAGCTGATGACATCGTTCCTTCGCGCAATGTGAAAGTGGAAACCACCAATGGTGTGGTACAGCTTTCCGGTACGGTGAAAACCCAGGCGCAGTCTGAACGCGCTGAAGGCATTGCCAAAGCGATTGAAGGTGTTAAGAGCGTTAAAAACGATTTGACCGTTAAATCGTAATAAACCAGCGGCCCTGGTTTACCGGGGCCGCCAGTTGATTCATCTGCACAGAACAAACATTCCCCCTGCCTGGCAGGAGAGGTGAATGATAAAAAATAGTTAGACTTCACTACTGGTAAGGAGAGACATATGTTTCGATGGGGTATTATTTTTCTGATTATTGCGCTGATTGCCGCAGTCCTGGGCTTCGGTAATTTAGTGGGTGCGGCTACAGGCGCAGCTAAGATTGTGTTTTTCGTCGGTATTATTATTTTCCTTGTCAGCCTGTTTACCGGGCGTAAAAAACTTTAGTCCCTGGCCTGAGTCGCTGAATAAGCAATAAGCGCCTCACGCACCTGACCAAGAACAGGTATCCTCTTTCTCTTTACCTTGAGAGGATACCTGGCTTGGGCACACGCATTCCGATAACCCTTGGCAATATTGAGCCACTGGCGTTAACACCCTTCCGGCCAGGCAAACTCGCTCTGGTATGCGAAGGCGGTGGGCAGCGCGGTATCTTCACCGCCGGTGTTCTGGACGCTTTCCAGCAGGCCCGCTTCAACCCCTTTGATCTGATGCTCGGCACCTCTGCCGGGGCGCAAAATCTCTCTGCTTTTGTCTGCGGCCAACCGGGCTACGCTCGCCGTGTCATCACCCGTTATACCACCCGTAAACAGTTCTTTGATCCGCTGCGTTTTGTGCGTGGAGGGCATTTGATCGATCTCGACTGGCTGATCGATGTGACCCGCAAAGAGTTCCCACTGGCCGTTGATGCCGGGGAGAAACTGTTCTCCAGCGGTCGCGAATTCTATATGTGTGCCTGCAGAAGCGACGATTATACGCCGGATTATTTTTCACCGACCGCCGATACCTGGCATGACATTATCAAGGCTTCCAGCGCCATTCCGGGTTTTTACCGGCCGGGTGTTGATCTCTCCGGCGTCAGCTATCTTGATGGCGGCATCCGCGATGCCATTCCGGTGCGCGAAGCCGCACGGCGCGGCGCGGAAACCATAGTGGTGATCCGCACGGTACCCTCGCAGATGACCTATACTCCTTTGTGGTTGAAACGCGTTGAACGCTGGCTGAGTGAGGGCGCACTGCAACCGCTGATCAACGTTTTGCAGGTGCATGAAGAGAGCTATCGCGAGATCCAGCGCTTTATCGACAACCCGCCGGATTCGCTGCGCATTATTGAAATCTATCCGCCGCGCCCACTGGCCAGCAACGCGCTCGGCAGTCGGATTGCTGCGCTCAATCAGGATTATCACCTTGGCCGCCGCTGTGGGCGTTATTTTCTTGCCACGCTCGGTCAGTGGCTAAACGACGGCAACCGTCTTATCCGGCGGCCGGTGGTGCCATTGCTGCCCGTTGCCAATGAACCGCATCGGCAGGGGATTAACCTGCCATCGTTGCCGGGTAATGATGAAGATTTTGATAAAGGATCGCTGGCATGACGCTGCGCTTTGTAGACACCCACTGCCATTTTGATTTTCCGCCGTTTGTGGGGGATGAAACGGCCAGCCTGCAACGGGCGGCTGCCGCAGGCGTTGAGCGAATTATTGCTGTTGGCGTCTCCGCAGAGCGCTTTGATGGGGTGATTGCGCTGGCTGAGTGCCATGATGCGGTTTATGCCGCGCTCGGCGTGCATCCAATGGCGATTGCAGAGCATCGGCCTGAGGATTTGCAGGTGCTGGAGCAGCATCTGCAACGGCGGCACCCGAAGCTGGTGGCGATTGGGGAAATTGGTCTCGATCTCTACATCGACAATCCGCAGTTCGAACGACAGCAGGCGCTGCTGGATGCGCAGCTTAGGCTGGCGCGTGATTATGACCTGCCGGTGATCCTGCATTCACGCCGCACTCATGACAAGCTGGCGATGCATCTGCGCCGTATCAGCCTGCCACGTTGTGGTGTGGTACATGGTTTTGCCGGCAGCGAACAGCAGGCGCTGGCCTTTATCCGTGCGGGCTATGCGATTGGCGTAGGCGGTACCATTACCTATGAACGCGCCAGTAAAACTCGGCAGACTCTTTCCCGGCTGCCGCTGACTTCGTTGCTGCTGGAAACCGACGCACCCGACATGCCATTACAGGGGTATCAGGGGCAGCCCAACCGTCCGGAGCGGGTCAGGGAAGTCTGGGAAACGTTGTGTGCACTCCGGCCCGAATCCCCGCAACATATTGCTGATACTCTGCGAGAAAACACCCGTACGCTATTTGGCGTGTGAGCTGACTATACTTTTATCCTTCCACATAACGAAAAACAGAATGTTATAATTATAACATTTCCTTATGATGTCGCTGAACGCCGTTATTTGCCTCAGTGGCGCCTTTTTGCGTGATGATTATCAAATTTCTTGCGAAAATGATGAAACAAGAATCCTTTTATTGTGAAATCACCCACAAAATAGTCTAATGCTGGCTGTTATAATTTTAACATTACAGGGCGTCGCGGGTTGAGTATATGTCGACCCCGCCCTCATAAAACCTGTCTGGAGAGAACGATGTCCGATGTGAAATCTCAGGCGCTGCGTGCGCTGCAACTGATGGATTTAACCACGCTCAATGAGGATGATACTGACGCTAAAGTGATCGCGTTATGTCACCAGGCGAAATCTCCGGGTGGTAACACGGCAGCCATCTGTATCTACCCGCGTTTTATTCCGATTGCCCGCAAGACGCTGCGTGAGCAGGGGACCCCAGACATTCGCATCGCTACGGTGACCAACTTCCCGCACGGCAACGATGATATTGATATTGCACTGGCGGAAACCCGTGCAGCGATCGCCTACGGTGCGGATGAAGTGGATGTGGTATTCCCGTATCGCGCATTGATTGCGGGTAACGAAACCGTCGGATTTGAGCTGGTAAAAGCCTGTAAAACTGCGTGTTCAGACGCTAACGTGCTGTTAAAAGTAATTATTGAAACGGGTGAGCTGAAAGAGGAAGCACTGATCCGCAAAGCATCCGAAATTGCCATCGATGCAGGCGCTGACTTTATCAAAACCTCAACGGGCAAAGTGCCGGTTAACGCCACCCCTGCAGTGGCGGAAATCATGATGCGTGTGATTGCCGAAAAAGGGGTCAAGCAGCAGGTCGGCTTTAAGCCTGCCGGTGGCGTGCGCACCGCCGATGATGCTGCACTGTATCTGAAACTGGCAGATGACATTCTGGGCAGCGACTGGGCCGATGCCCGCCATTTCCGTTTTGGCGCTTCCAGCCTGCTGGCCAGTCTGTTAAATGCGGCGGGCTTCTCAGGCGCAACCAGCGACAGCAAATACTAACAGCTGACGGGTCAGGTCTGCCTGACCGCTGTGACGGCGGGTATCACCATCCTGTTTACCCGTAGGGGTTAGGGCATGCCCTACCCGTTGAACCATTTTCGCTATTAATACCGGGGGTTACCGTGTTTCTGCCACAAGAAATTATTCGAAAAAAACGTGATGGACAGGCGCTAAGTGAAGAAGAGATCCGTTTCTTTATCAATGGTGTGCGTGATAACACGGTCTCTGAAGGGCAGATTGCTGCACTGGCAATGACGATTTACTTTCACGATATGTCGCTGCCTGAGCGCGTGGCGTTAACCATGGCCATGCGTGACTCCGGTTCGGTACTCAACTGGAAGGCGCTTAATCTCAATGGCCCGGTGGTGGATAAACACTCCACGGGGGGCGTTGGCGATGTGACCTCCCTGATGCTGGGGCCAATGGTCGCGGCCTGCGGCGGCTATGTACCGATGATCTCTGGCCGTGGCCTTGGTCATACCGGCGGCACGCTGGATAAGCTTGAGGCTATCCCCGGCTTTGATATTTTTCCGCAGGACGATCGTTTCCGCCAGATCATTAAAGAAGTGGGTGTGGCGATCATTGGCCAGACCAACTCACTGGCACCGGCAGATAAACGTTTCTATGCCACACGTGATATTACCGCCACAGTTGACTCGATCCCGCTGATTACGGCGTCGATCCTCGCCAAAAAACTGGCTGAAGGCCTGGATGCGCTGGTGATGGACGTGAAAGTCGGGTCAGGTGCGTTTATGCCGACGTTTGAAAAATCAGAGGCGCTGGCGCAGGCGATTGTTGGCGTGGCGAACGGCGCGGGATGCAAGACCACCGCGTTGCTGACGGACATGAATCAGGTGCTGGCATCCAGTGCAGGAAATGCGCTGGAAGTGCGCGAAGCGGTGCAGTTCCTCACCGGTGAATACCGCAATCCGCGACTGCTGGAAGTGACGATGGCGCTGTGCAGCGAGATGCTGCTCTCCGGTGGCCTGGCAACGTCGGCAGATGATGCGCGCAGCAAGCTTCAGGCTGTGCTGGATAATGGCCGTGCGGCTGAAATATTTGCCCGTATGGTGGCAGCACAGAAAGGACCGACAGACTTTATTGAACGGATGGACAGTTATTTGCCTGCACCGATGTTGAGCAAAGCGGTGTTTGCCGACAGGCCTGGCATCGTTAATGCCATGGACACGCGTGCACTTGGCATGGCGGTAGTATCGCTGGGTGGCGGCCGTCGTCGCGCCAGTGACAGTATTGATTACAGCGTAGGTTTCAGCGATGTGGCGCAACTGGGTGATGCGGTGGACGGTCAGCGTCCGCTGGCCGTGATCCACGCGTCTGATGAAGCCAGCTGGCAGGAAGCGGCCAGCGCGGTAAAACGCGCCGTTGCCGTTGGGGAGGGCGTACCCGCCTCAACGCCAGTTATTTATCGCAGAATATCCTGAGAAGGAGTATTCTGTTCTGATCGCATTTTTTTAACGCTCATCGCGACTATCGCGCAGGAGATCAGGATGAAACGTGCATTTATCATGGTGCTTGATTCCTTTGGGATCGGGTACAGCAAAGACGCCGACAAGTTTGGCGATAAAGGCTCGGATACCCTCGGACATATTGCTGAGGCGTGCTTCAAGGGTGAAGCAGACAAAGGGCGTAAAGGCCCACTCCATCTGCCCAACCTCACGGCACTGGGTTTAGGTAAAGCGGCGGAAGCCTCCAGCGGTAAATTCCCGCTGGGGCTGGATAAAGACGCCGAGATTATTGGCGCTTACGCATACGCCAGCGAGCTCTCCTCCGGTAAGGACACGCCGTCGGGTCACTGGGAAATCGCCGGTGTACCTGTGCTGTTTGACTGGGGGTACTTCAGCGATCTGGAAAATAGCTTCCCGCAGGAGCTGCTCGATCTGTTGGTGGAAAAAGCCAATTTGCCGGGTTATCTCGGCAACTGCCACTCTTCCGGCACGGTGATCCTCGACCAACTGGGCGAAGAACATATGAAAACCGGTAAGCCGATTTTCTATACCTCTGCCGACTCGGTGTTCCAGATTGCCTGCCACGAAGAGACCTTCGGCCTTGATCGCCTCTACGAACTTTGTGAGATTGCCCGTGAAGCGCTTACCGAAGGGGGGTACAATATTGGCCGCGTGATTGCGCGTCCGTTTATTGGCGACAAAGCAGGAAACTTCGAGCGTACCGGGAATCGTCACGACCTGGCGGTAGAGCCGCCTGCGCCAACCGTCCTTAAAAAGCTGGTTGACGAGCAGGGCGGTGAAGTGATTTCAGTGGGTAAAATTGCGGATATCTATGCGCATGTCGGCATCACCAAAAAGGTGAAGGCGACCGGCCTGGATGCGCTGTTTGATGCCACTGTCGCTGAAATGAAAACAGCGCCGGACAACAGTATTGTGTTCACTAACTTTGTTGATTTTGACTCAACCTGGGGACACCGCCGCGATATTCCTGGCTATGCCGGTGGGCTGGAGTTATTCGACCGCCGTTTGCCTGAGCTGATGGCACAGGTGAAAGAAGGGGATATCCTGATCCTCACCGCTGACCACGGCTGTGACCCAAGCTGGCAGGGCACCGAGCATACCCGCGAGCATATTCCTGTGCTGATTTACGGGCCGGGCGTTAAGCCGGGTGATTACGGTTATCGCGATACCTTCGCCGATATCGGTCAGACGGTCGCTCACTATTTTGGTCTTTCACCCATGGAATACGGTAAGCCGTTATTCTGAAGGTTGAAGTAACACTCTATTTTTTGAGATAAGGATGAAACATGGCTACGCCACACATTAACGCTGAGATGGGTGATTTCGCTGACGTTGTGCTGATGCCGGGCGATCCGCTGCGTGCAAAGCACATTGCTGAGACCTTCCTGCAGGACGTCGTGGAAGTGAATAACGTGCGCGGTATGCTGGGCTACACCGGGACTTACAAAGGCCGTAAGATCTCCGTCATGGGTCACGGCATGGGCATCCCGTCTTGCTCTATCTATGCGAAAGAGCTGATCACCGAATTCGGCGTGAAAAAAATCATCCGTGTGGGCTCCTGCGGTGCGGTACGTGCCGATGTGAAACTGCGTGACGTGGTGATTGGTATGGGTGCCTGCACCGATTCCAAAGTGAACCGCATGCGTTTTAAAGACCACGATTTCTCAGCGATTGCTGATTTTGACATGGTCCGTAACGCGGTTGATGCAGCGAAAGCGCTGGGTGTGAAAGCGCGTGTGGGCAACATCTTCTCTGCTGACCTGTTCTATACGCCAGACCCACAGATGTTCGACGTGATGGAAAAGTACGGCATTCTGGGTGTGGAAATGGAAGCTGCAGGCATCTACGGCGTGGCCGCAGAGTTTGGCGCCAAAGCGCTGACCATCTGCACCGTATCTGACCATATCCGTACCCATGAGCAGACCACCGCCGCAGAGCGTCAGACCACCTTCAGCGAGATGATTGAAATCGCGCTGGAATCTGTGTTGCTGGGCGATAAAGAGTAATTTCTCCCGCGAGGCTGGCATTCAGCCAGCCTCCGTTTATCAGCGTTCCTTTCAAAAAATCACGCGAAATGCCGCGCACAGCCGACCTTCATTAACGACATTTGTCCGTAATCTTCACCCGGTTGATATCAAACACACTGTCGTCAGCGGCAGAGAAAATCACCGGCCCTGTGACTTTGCCCTGAGGTTTTAATTTCCCGCGCGCCAGATGCTCATCAACACGGTCAACCGGGAATTCCCGGCCATCACGCGAATACCCTTTCAGGCAAAACATCTGCAAGTCGATATTTTTCGCTGTGGTATTTTTCAGCGTAACGTTAAACGTTTTCCCGTAATTATCCAGGCCATCTGACGACAGGGATTTCAACTCTTTTTGAGTGGAATAAACAGCGATCCCGGATTGATCTGCGGCAACAGCAGCAGCAGAAAAACACAGGCCCACAGTGGTCATCGTGATGATAATAAAGCTCCGTTTCATCGTTGTACTCCTTAGTTTTCAGGCATCAAGAACGCATAAGCGCTCGGGAGTGTTTAAGATGCAGCTGAGGTGAAAAGGAGTACAGAACACGAAAAGCTATTTCAACGGAATAGCTTTATTTGCTGTTAGATAAGGAAGACGTCGCTTTATTTTCTGTATCGGAAGCCGGAGGGCTACCGACTGTTTCAGCGTCTGTTTCACTCTCGTCATCATCCTCTTTCACCGGATTGTTTGCGGTGAGCAGGAACGGCGACTGCTGCCAGCGGGTACGACGATCGCGCAGCAGAGTACGGGAGAGAATAATGCCGATGGCCAACGCCAGGATCATCATTAAGCGCAGTATATTGGTGGTGTTATCCACCTGCTTAGCTTCGGTGACCAGTACATGGGTATCCAGCGTGACGCGCAGAAATCCGCGCGGGCCGTCTTTGCTCGCCAGCGGCTGGACAATCTGATGGTTAAAGTAACTACCGGCACGCTGGCCATCCAGTGCCAGGCGGTCGCGTACGTTAATGCTTTCACCGCTGTGTGCGATCAAACTTCCCTCGCTGTCATACAGTGAAGCATCAAGAATGCGGCTTTCATGGGTCATCTGGTCGAGTGAATCGATAATTTTTTGATGATTATCATCCGGATTGTCCATCAGCGGCGTCAGCGTCCAGGCGACCTGGCGTGTCAGCGTATGGGCCAGTTCTTCAACCTGTTCAGAACGCGCCATCTGGTGCCCCAGACTGAACCACGAGGCGCCCTGCATCAGCACGACCAGGAGTGTCAGGCAAATCAGGACGATCACCGTACGGTGAAGACGAAACTTCAGTTTGGCTTTTGCCATCTCAACCCTTCAATCCTGGAGAAAGAACCGCTTTCCGGTCATTAGCTTTATGTTGCCAGAAGGCGGGCTTACAGGGTAGCCTCTTGCGTGGTTTTAATGCTCTGCCTATGTTGAGCAACAATAGTGATAATTAAGTCCTTACAGGAGCTGTGATGCCAAATAGCCTCACCTGGTGCGACCTGCCTGCCGAAGTCTCTCTCTGGCCGGGGTTACCTCTATCTTTGAGCGGTGATGAAGTGATGCCGTTGGATTACCGTGCTGGCCGTACCGGCTGGTTGCTGTATGGGCGCCAACTCGATAAGGCCCGACTGACAGAATATCAGCGCCAGTTAGGCGCTGCGATGGTGATCGTCAGTGCCTGGGTGGTGGAGGATTATCAGGTGGTACGCCTGGCCGGTTCCCTGACACCGCGTGCGATGAAGCTGGCCCACGATGCGGGCATGGATGTTGCTCCGTTAGGGCGCATTCCCCACCTGAAAACGCCAGGTCTGCTGGTGATGGACATGGACTCCACGGCGATTGAAATCGAATGCATCGACGAGATCGCCAAACTGGCGGGCAGCGGCGAGCTGGTGGCGGAAGTCACCGAGCGTGCGATGCGCGGTGAACTGGACTTCGCCGCCAGCCTGCGTCAGCGTGTGGCCACGTTGAAAGATGCCGATGCCAACATTCTGAAAACCGTGCGTGACCAGCTACCGTTGATGCCGGGCCTGACTTCGCTGGTTGCTAAGCTGCAGGCGCTGGGCTGGCATGTAGCGATTGCTTCCGGCGGCTTCACGTACTTTGCTGAATACCTGCGCGATACGCTGCACCTGTCGGCGATTGCCGCCAACGTGCTGGAAATCCGCGATGGCAAGCTGACCGGCGAAGTGCTGGGCGACATCGTTGATGCACAATATAAGGCAGACACGTTGCGTAAGCTGGCTGCCCGGTTTGAGATTGCTCCAGAGCAGACGGTGGCCGTCGGTGATGGCGCCAATGATCTGCCGATGATCAAAGCCTCAGCGCTGGGCATCGCCTATCATGCCAAACCGAAAGTGAACGAGCAGACCGAAGTGATTATTCGTCATGCTGACCTGATGGGCGTCTTCTGTATTCTCAGCGGCAGCCTGATCCACGAAGAGCGTTAAGGGGTAGATTTGGCCAAAGCGGTAAAGCGCGCCTTTGTCTGTAACGAGTGCGGCGCAGATTATCCTCGCTGGCAGGGCCAATGTAGCGCCTGCCATGCATGGAATACGATTACTGAGGTGCGTCTGGCGGCATCGCCTGTTGTTGCGCGCAATGAGCGCCTGACAGGTTACGCCGGTAGCGCCGGGCCAAGCCGCGTGCAGAAACTGTCGGACATCAGTCTCGACGAACTCCCGCGGTTTTCCACCGGTTTTAAAGAGTTTGACCGTGTGCTGGGCGGTGGTGTGGTCCCGGGCAGTGCGATTCTGATCGGGGGTAACCCCGGCGCGGGGAAAAGTACCCTGCTGTTGCAAACCCTGTGCAAGCTGTCAGAAGGGATGAAAACCCTGTATGTCACCGGGGAAGAGTCGCTGCAACAGGTGGCGATGCGCGCCCATCGTCTGGGATTACCCACTGAAAATCTGAATATGCTGTCGGAAACCAGCATCGAGCAAATCTGCCTGATCGCCGAGCAGGAGCAGCCGAAACTGATGGTGATCGACTCGATACAGGTGATGCATATGGCCGATATCCAGTCCTCTCCCGGTAGTGTCGCGCAGGTGCGTGAAACCGCAGCCTATCTGACCCGTTTCGCCAAAACCAAAGGTGTCGCCATCGTGATGGTGGGCCACGTGACGAAAGACGGTTCCCTGGCAGGGCCGAAGGTGCTGGAACACTGTATTGACTGTTCGGTACTGCTGGATGGTGATGCGGACTCGCGTTTCCGTACCCTGCGCAGCCATAAAAACCGCTTTGGTGCGGTGAATGAGCTGGGCGTGTTTGCCATGACCGAGCAGGGGCTGCGTGAAGTGAGCAACCCATCGGCGATATTCCTAAGCCGTGGCGACGAAGTCACCTCCGGCAGTTCAGTGATGGTGCTGTGGGAAGGAACACGTCCGCTGCTGGTGGAGATTCAGGCGCTGGTGGATCATTCGATGATGGGTAATCCGCGGCGCGTTGCAGTGGGCCTGGAGCAGAACCGTCTGGCGATCCTGCTGGCCGTATTGCACCGCCACGGCGGCCTGCAAATGGCCGATCAGGATGTGTTCGTCAACGTCGTGGGTGGGGTGAAAGTCACGGAAACCAGTGCCGACCTGGCCCTGATGCTGTCGATGGTTTCCAGTCTGCGTGACCGCCCGTTACCGCACGATCTGGTGGTGTTTGGTGAAGTGGGGCTTGCGGGGGAGATCCGCCCGGTGCCAAGTGGTCAGGAGCGTATTTCCGAGGCGGCTAAACATGGTTTCCGCCGCGCCATTGTGCCGATAGCGAATGTGCCGAAGAAGCCACCGGAAAATATGAAAGTGTACGGTGTGAAGAAGCTGGCTGACGCGTTGTCTATACTTGACGAATTATAATGGAGTGAGTCCATGTCATCGTTTGACTACCTTAAAACCGCCATTCGCCAGCAGGGCTGCACCTTACAGCAGGTATCTGATGCCAGCGGTATGACCAAGGGGTACCTCAGTCAGCTGCTGAATGCGAAAATCAAAAGCCCCAGCGCGCAGAAGCTGGAGGCGCTGCACCGTTTTCTCGGGCTGGAGTTTCCGCGTCGCGAGAAAACCATTGGCGTGGTGTTTGGTAAATTCTATCCGCTTCATACCGGCCATATTTATCTGATCCAGCGCGCCTGTAGCCAGGTGGACGAGCTGCATATCATCATGGGTTACGATGAGCCGCGCGATCGTCAGCTGTTTGAAGCCAGCGCCATGTCACAGCAGCCCACGGTCAGCGACCGTCTGCGCTGGCTGCTCCAGACCTTTAAATACCAGAAAAACATCCGTATTCACTCATTCAATGAAGAGGGAATGGAGCCGTATCCGTACGGCTGGGACGTCTGGAGCCACGGCGTGCAGTCGTTTATGGACGATCACGGCATTGTGCCGAACTGTATCTACACCAGTGAAGAGGGGGATGCCGAGCAGTTCAGTACCCACCTCGGTGTTGAGACCATTGTTATCGATCCAAAACGTTCATTTATGAACATTAGCGGCGGGCAGATTCGTCAGGATCCGTTCCGCTACTGGGAATATATTCCCACTGAAGTGAAGCCCTTCTTCGTGCGCACTGTGGCGATACTCGGCGGTGAATCGAGCGGGAAATCCACACTGGTCAATAAGCTGGCGAATATCTTCAATACCACCAGTGCCTGGGAGTTTGGCCGCGATTACGTCTTCTCGCATCTGGGCGGCGACGAGATGGCGTTACAGTATTCTGACTACGATAAGATCGCCCTCGGCCAGGCGCAGTACATCGACTTTGCGGTCAAATACGCCAATAAAGTGGCGTTTATCGACACTGACTTTGTGACCACGCAGGCATTCTGTAAAAAGTATGAAGGCCGTGAGCATCCGTTTGTTCAGGCGCTGATTGACGAGTATCGTTTCGATCTGGTGATCCTGGTGGAAAACAACGTGCCCTGGGTGGCCGATGGGCTGCGCAGCCTGGGCAGCTCGGTGGATCGCAAAGAGTTCCAGTCACTGCTGATCGCCATGCTTGGCGAGAATAACATCAACTATGTTCACGTTGAGCAGGACAACTACGACGAGCGCTTCCTGCGCTGCGTCGAGCTGGTGAAAGAGATGCTGGGCGCTTAAACATCGCTGCCCCGCCGCAGGGGCCGATCCTTTTTTCCGATCGGCCCGCCACGGTGAAACTTAATACACCATCACCACTTTGCCACGCATATGGCCGTCCAGCACTAGCTGGTGGGCTTCTGTCAGTGTTTCTACGCTCAGCCCATGCAGGGTTTTGCTCAGTGAACCTGCCAGCTTACCGTCATCCAGCAGCGCGGCAGTGGCATCCAGAATCTCTCCCTGACGGGCGATATCCGGCGTGGTGAACATGCTTCGTGTGTACATAAACTCAAAATGCAGCGCGGCACTTTTCAGCTTCAGCTGATCCATGTTTAACGGTTTCTCGTTTTCAACGATGGTACAGATATGCCCTTGTGGTGCGATCAGTGTGCTCATCGCTTCCCAGTGACCATCGGTATCGTTCAGGCAGAAAATGTAGTCCACCTGTTTGATATCATGCTTCGCGAGCTCTCCAGCCATATCACGGTAGTCGATCACCAGGTCGGCGCCACGATCCTGACACCACTGTGCTGAATCAGGGCGTGATGCCGTGGCGATCACCGTCACTTTGCTGCGCAGTTTGGCCAGAGGGATCGCCAGCGAACCGACGCCGCCTGCGCCGCCTACAATCAGCAGCGTTTTGCCTGCTGTGGCACTTTCGAGTTGCAGACGATCAAACAGGCCTTCCCACGCTGTCAGTGCAGTCAGCGGGATGGCGGCAGATTCTGCCCAATCCAGTGAGCGAGGCTTGTGGCCGGTAATCCGCGCATCAATCAACTGCTGGCTGGCATTGCTACCTGGCCGGGTAATGTCGCCTGCGTAATAGACTTCATCGCCCGCTTTAAAACCACTGACCTTGCTGCCCACGGCCAGCACGATACCGCTGGCATCCCAGCCGAGCACGCGTGGCTGTTGCAGGCCATTTTTCTGTGCGCCTTTATGGACTTTGGTATCCACCGGGTTGACTGATGCGGCTTTGACGTCGACCAGCAGATCGTATTCACCCGGCGTTGGCTGGGGTTGCTGGATTTCAATAAACTGCTGCGGGTTTTCCGGGCTGATGGCAATGGCTTTAATGGTCATAGTGTTTCTCCTGAATACCTGAATAATTGTCTCTCAGTGTAGGTAATCAGCAAACGAATGATAAGATGGACAATGATGCACGCAGTGTTCGTTTGAGGTGAACAATCATGTTTAAACAGTTGCAGGATATGGCGCTGTTTGCGCTGGTGGCCGAGTGCGGGAGTTTTACCGCTGCGGCGAATCGTGCGGGTTTACCGAAATCCAGCGTCAGCCAGCGCGTCAGCCAGCTGGAGCAGGCGCTGGGGTTGCGGCTGATTAACCGTACCACGCGCCAGCTCAACCTGACCTTTGCGGGCGAGCGCTATCTGGTGCACTGCCAGGAGATGCTGCAGGCCAGTGAACGCGCCGGTATGGCGATTGAGCGACTGCGCGATAATCCCAGCGGGCGGCTGCGCATTACCTCTCCTGCCGGCATTGGTGCCACGCTGCTGGCGCGTTTCAATACGGCTTTTCAGCAGGAATATCCCGATGTGACGCTGGATGTGTCGGTGTCCGATGAAATCCGCGATTTGGTGCAGGATGGCTTTGATGTGGCGCTGCGCACCGGAAGGCCTCAGGATTCGTCGCTGATTGGCCGCCGTATTGGCTACTGCCAGCGCCTGCTGGTGGCATCGCCAGAGTATCTGGCATCGTTGCCGCCGCTGACCCATCCCGGCCAGCTCTCCGCACACCGCTGCATTGCGCACCGCGCCTGGACCGAATGGGTGCTTAAACGTGATGAGGAATATTATCGCTGGCTGCTGCCGCCCACGCATATGACCGATAATCTGGTGTATGCGCGCGAGTGTGCGCTGGGCAAAGCGGGTATTACGCTGTTGCCGCGTTTTTTAACCGATGAGGTGTTGTCGCAGGGCGATCTGGTGCAGGTGCTGCCGGAGTGGGAAGTGGAGGGGAATGAGCTGTGGCTGGTGTACCCAAGCCGTAAGTTGAACTCGCCTGCGCTGTCGCGGTTTATTGATTTTGCGATGCAGTCGCCGGTGTTTCGGGAGTTTTATACGTAGGGGGGCGACCTTTTTTTGGTCGCCCCGTAAGCCCGGTCGCTTACTTGATCATACGCTTGTACTTAATACGTTTTGGCTCAAGCGCTTCCGCACCCAGCGTACGTTTCTTGTACTCTTCGTATTCAGTAAAGTTACCTTCGAAGAACTCGATCTTGCCTTCATCCTGGTAATCCAGAATGTGGGTGGCAATACGGTCCAGGAACCAACGGTCATGCGAGATCACCATGGCACAGCCCGGGAACTCCAGCAGGGCGTTTTCCAGCGCGCGCAGGGTTTCAATATCCAGGTCGTTGGTCGGTTCATCCAGCAGCAGCATGTTGCCGCCAACCTGTAACAGTTTAGCCAGATGCAGACGACCACGCTCACCACCGGACAGCTCGCCAACGCGTTTACCCTGATCAACCCCTTTAAAGTTAAAGCGGCCAACGTAGGCACGGCTTGGCATCTCGGTGTTGCCGATACGCATGATGTCCTGACCGCCGGACACTTCTTCCCATACGGTTTTAGACCCATCCATGCTGTCGCGGAACTGATCCACTGACGCCAGCTTCACGGTCTCGCCCAGTACGATGCTGCCGGAATCAGGCTGTTCCTGACCGGACATCATGCGGAACAGGGTCGATTTACCCGCGCCGTTCGGACCGATGATGCCAACAATCGCACCTTTCGGAACAGAGAAGGAGAGATCGTCAATCAGCAGACGGTCACCGTAAGATTTGCGCAGGTTGTTGACCTCAACCACTTTATCGCCCAGGCGTGCGCCAGGTGGAATAAACAGTTCGTTGGTCTCGTTACGCTTCTGGTATTCGGCGTTGTTCAGCTCTTCAAAGCGGTTCAGACGCGCCTTGCCTTTAGATTGCTGGCCTTTAGCGCCTTTACGCACCCACTCCAGCTCTTTCTCAATCGATTTACGACGAGCCGCTTCGGAGGAGGCTTCCTGCGCCAGACGCGCATCTTTTTGCTCCAGCCATGAAGAGTAGTTACCTTCCCATGGAATCCCTTCACCACGGTCCAGCTCCAGAATCCAACCGGCCACGTTATCGAGGAAGTAACGGTCGTGCGTAATCGCCACAACGGTCCCTTCGAAGTCGTGCAGGAAGCGTTCCAGCCAGGCTACGGATTCCGCATCCAGGTGGTTCGTTGGTTCGTCGAGCAGCAGCATGTCTGGCTTTTCCAGCAGCAGACGGCACAGCGCAACGCGGCGGCGTTCACCCCCGGAAAGAGTGCCAATCTTCGCATCCCAGTCCGGCAGACGCAGCGCATCAGCGGCACGTTCGAGCTGGGTGTTCAGATTGTGGCCGTCGTGCGCCTGGATGATTTCTTCAAACTTGCCCTGTTGCGCGGCAAGTTTGTCGAAGTCTGCATCCGGCTCTGCGTACTTAGCGTACACCTCGTCCAGACCTTTCAGCGCGTTGACCACTTCGGAAACGGCTTCTTCTACCGACTCACGAACGGTGTGTTCCAGGTTAAGCTTCGGTTCCTGCTCCAGATAGCCAATTTTCAGGCCTGGCTGCGGACGCGCTTCCCCTTCGATGTCTTTATCGATGCCCGCCATGATGCGCAGCAGCGTAGATTTACCTGCCCCGTTCAGACCCAGTACGCCGATCTTGGCGCCAGGGAAGAAGCTGAGGGAGATGTTTTTCAAAATATGACGCTTCGGCGGAACGACTTTGCCGACGCGATGCATGCTATAGACGAATTGAGCCACGTTAGTTTGAGCCTCTTAATTAGCAGGGGCATAAGGGTGCCCACTCAGATAGCGGAGTTTAGCTGGTTTCCCCCCTTATTCACAGCCGGAACGCAGAGGATTATCCCGATATCAACGGATCTGCCTGATTTCTGTTTGATTTATGACCGTAGCCGTCTAAGCTCATTTTTTGCCTTATAAATGATGGAGATATCGATGAAAGTTCTGATCGCGGCGGAAGAAAATGCCTGGGGTGGGATGATCCAGCAGTTCCGTCAGAGACTCCCCGATGTCGAATTTGTTGCTTCTGCCGGGCATGCGGCAGAGAGCCTGGCGGGTTTTGATGCGCTGATCCCCGGCATGGCGAAGGTCAATCAACGTCTCTTACAGACAGCCGATCGCCTGAAGCTGATCCAGCAGGCGGGAGCCGGGCTGGAAGGGGTGGATATTGAGACGGCTCGCCAGCGCGGTATTACCGTGGCCAATGTGCCATCGGACCGATCCGGCAATGCAGATTCCGTTGCGGAACTGGGGATCTGGATGATGATCGGCCTGGCACGTAAGGCCAGCGAAGTGCCGCAGATGCTGGCTACCCGTCAGCTGGGCCTACCGGTCGGCATGGGGCTGAAAGGCAAGACCGTCGGATTGGTGGGGCTGGGCGGCATCGGTAAAGCGCTGGCGCAGCGGCTCGCCGCGTTTGATATGCGCATGATTGGCGTGAAACGTCAGGCGTCTGATGATTTTGCCCGTCAGCATCGCCTGGACTGGGTTGGCGGCATGGAGCGTTTACCGCACCTGCTGCGCGAGGCGGATTTTGTGGTGCTGAGTTTACCGGACAACCCGGAAACGCATCATATTATTGATGAGCCTGCGCTGGCGAAGATGAAGCAGGGCAGCTTCCTGATTAACCTTGGGCGCGGCGGTCTGATTGAGAAACCGGCGCTGCTGGCGGCGCTGGAGAATGGGCCGTTGGCCGGTGCCGGGCTGGATGTCTTCTGGCAGGAACCGCCCGACCCGCAGGATGTGCTGTTCCACCACAATGTGATCGCCACGCCGCACATTGGCGGCGTGACCGATATTTCACTGGAGGGCAATGTGGCGGGAGTGTGTGAGAACCTGCGGCGTCTGCGTGATGGTGAGGCGATTTTGAATCGCTGGTGAGGAGGGTTGCGGGTCGGGCATGCCCGACCCCTACGATATCCGGCGCCCGATACTTACGAGGCGATAACCTCAATGCCGATATCTTCACCGGGCGCGGCATCGCTGATCAGGCCGTCGAACGCACTGAGATCGGCAATGCGAGCAGGCAGCACTTTGCCAAATTTGCTGCTGTCTGCCACCAGCAGGCGCGAACGCGCACGCTGTAATGCCAGATGTTTCATCGGCAATTCACTCAGGTTGTAGCAACTGGCACCCTGCCGGATATCGATGCCAGCGGCGGAAATAAAGGCTTTATCGGGGCACAGGCTGTCCATCACTGACTGCGTGCCCAGCGGTGTGAAAATGGCGTTGTCTGGATGGAATTCGCCACCGCACAAGATCACCCGGCAGGCGGTTTTTTCTTTCAGGGCCAGAAAAGTGTTCATGGCGCAGCAAACCGCGGTAAACGGCAGGTCTTCGTCGATGGCATCGATGATCCACGGCACCGTGGTGCCGCAATCGAAATACACCGTCTCTTCCGGCTGGATCAACGCGGCGGCACGCTGCCCCAGCAGGCGTTTGCGATCGACATTCTGCTCCTGCTGATCGGAAACAAAATAATGGTTCTGATGACGCATCGGATCGCTGACGATATATCCCCCCAGCAGAACCACAACGCCCGGACCGCTACTCAGATCGCGACGAATGGTCATCTCAGACACGCCAAGCAGATGAGCCGCTTCTTTCAGATGGATTTTATCGGTGCGTTTCAGCGCCTGGGCCAGCTTATTGATACGCTCGTCGCGCCGGGTTTCCATGAGTCTTTTTCCATTATCGCGAAGAGAAGTGAGGGTGAACGAAAACGATTGCCTGCTGCGTTTTACCTGTTTTGCAGTTTACCTTCAATAGGATAGTGCTGCAAACAAGCTCGGGATGGTGGCAGGGACGTGGCACTATTTAGTTACGCTAAGCAGGCGACGAACGGATGCTTCCAGTGTTTGCACCAATTCCGCCCTGTCTGTTTTTTCCGCCAGGACGACCCGGCGGCGTATCCGGCTCAGATGGGTATCGAAACGACGGTCAAATTTTTGCAGAGACTCGCGTAACTCCTCGCCTTCGGCTTCGGAATTCGCACTGTTGACGTCAAGCACTAGCGCCAGATCGTATTTCGTCTGAGTATGATCCGAGTAACGGATTCTGAAAAATACCGGCCAGTAGAGTTCCTCGCCAGTATATTTCTCCCATCCAGGGGGGCGCACATCAATCCGGGTCCGCGTGGTGTAAATATTGTCACGGTGCAGCAGGGGAATTTTTGTCGCGAGCGTCTCTTTTAGTGAGGCCATGCCCTGAGTCTGACGCAACAGGGAGAATACGGCTTTGTTTTGCAGCAGAAACAGCGTTTCGGGGGCTGTGTGAGTGTTAAACCAGTTTCTTTCCAGCCGTCCTGTCGAGTTTCCCAGTAAAGACTTGAGGGCATTCGCGTGCGTTTCATGTAACCCGGCGGCGAGTGCAATAGCACGCTTCTCCACGGGGCTTTCCCAGTTGCTTTGCCGGGTGCAATAACTGACGACCAGCCGGGCTGCGAGGTTGCCGCGCTCCAGCTGTAACACGGCCCGATCCGCTGAGGGCTTTAACCAGTCATATCCCATATGTAACCAGTAGCCATTTGAGGGATGATCCTCGACATCAGTCTCAAATGCGCGATCAAGCGCAATCAACACGCAGCTGTAATCTTTCAAATGGGCCTTTTTAGCCACGCTTTCCTGCCAGCTTTTCCGATAGCCGTCGAGTTGCTTCTCGCTATGGGCGGTCCCGGCTTTATTCTCGATCAGCAGCACGAATTTATGGGTGGGATCGATCACGAAAAGATCCACACGCTCCGAGGCGTTCATCCCTAATTCACGCGCGGTGAACACACTGCCAAAGCTTGCCGAGCGGATCCTCGATGGTGTCCATTCAGTAAAGAAACGCGAGGTGGTGCTGCGGCCATCAAGCGGATAGCCTGCGGTGATCGTGTTGCTAGCGGCCAGCAGCAGGTCACGGATGATCTGGTCTCCCTGGCCATGACCTTCACGCGGGTCGAACATCCAGGCCAGCAGGTCGGAGTGCTGATTTTCGCTGAGATTGATCACATCCAGCAGATCATCGCCAATCTTTACTACTTCACAGAGTTCAGAGAGTTTATTATCACCCAGAAAGGTTTCGACGGCTTCTTGAGTCGTTGCATCCATACGTAAATATCCCGTTGCTGAGTATTGAAAACCTGAGAGAAGCCACTCGCTAATCGAATGGCTTTTTGTCAGAGTTTACAAAATAACAGGAAAGGTGAACAGCGTCTGGAGGTCACCGCGCTGAGAGAATGTTAAATCGTTACCAGCCCCCGGACGCCTTCGGCTTCCATCGCTTCGCCGCGCCCACGCTGGACGATCTCCCCCCGTGACATCACCAGATAATTGTCGGCCAGCCCGGCGGCGAAATCGTAAAACTGTTCGACCAGCAGGATCGCCATATCCCCGCGTGCGGCCAGCTGGCGGATCACCGCCCCGATCTCTTTGATCACCGAAGGCTGGATCCCTTCGGTGGGTTCATCGAGGATCAGCAGTTGCGGTTTACAGGCCAGCGCCCGGCCGATCGCCAGCTGTTGCTGCTGACCACCGGACAGATCGCCGCCGCGCCGCTGTTTCATCTGCCACAGAACCGGAAAGAGTTGCCAGATCTCCTCCGGCACCTGCGTGGCCTGGCTGCCTGAAAAGCGTGCCAGTCCCATCAGCAAATTCTCTTCCACCGTCAGACGCGGGAAGATCTCCCGACCCTGGGGCACATAGGCGATCCCGGCCTGCACCCGCTGGTGCGGTTTGCGCTGGTTGATCGTTTGCCCCTGCCAGTTGATGTTGCCGGATTTCGCCGGGATCAGCCCCATCAGGCATTTCAGCAGCGTAGTTTTCCCCACACCGTTACGCCCCAGCAGGCAGGTTATCTCGCCGGGTTTGGTTTCAAATGACAACCCGCGAAGGATATGGCTGCCGCCATAATATTGATGTAGTTCAGAGACCTGTAACATATTATCGCCCCAGATAGACTTCAATCACCTGATCGTTTGCCTGCACATCGCGCAGCGATCCTTCGGCCAGCACCTGGCCCTGATGCAGCACCGTCACATGGTCAGCAATGGTTTCAACAAAGCCCATATCGTGTTCCACCACCATCAGCGAATGCTTGCCGGCAAGGGTGCGGAACAGTTCGGCGGTATAGTCGGTTTCTGCGTCGGTCATGCCAGCGGCGGGTTCATCCAGCAGCAGCAGATGCGGGTCCTGCACCAGTAACATGCCAATCTCCAGAAACTGTTTCTGCCCGTGGGAAAGCAGGCCCGCCGGGCGCTGGCGTTCACTGCCAAGGCGCAGCAGTTTCAACACCTCGGTAATGCGATCCTGTTGTTCACTGTTCAGTCTGGCGCGCAGACTGGCCCAGACCGATTTATCGGTTTTTAAGGCAATTTCCAGATTTTCAAATACCGTCAGCGCTTCAAACACCGTCGGTTTCTGGAATTTACGCCCAATGCCGATGCGGGCGATTTCCACCGGGGAAAGGGTGGTCAGGTCGATGCTCTGGTCGTAGATCACCCGGCCATTATCCGGGCGGGTTTTGCCAGTGATCACATCCATCAGCGTGGTTTTCCCCGCGCCGTTCGGGCCGATCACGCAGCGCAGTTCGCCAACGCCAATCTGTAAGGAGAGGTCAGTCAGCGCTTTGAAACCGTCAAACGACACATTGATATTCTCCAGCTGTAACACCGGATCCGTCTGTTCACGGTGACGGTCGGCGCGGTGGGGCTGGGTAAACAGGTGCTCAGTCATGTTTCCTCCTGCGCAGCAGGCCAATCACGCCGCGCGGCAGGAACAGCGTGACGAGGATAAACATCAGGCCTAAGAAAAACAGCCAGTATTCGGGGAAGGCAACGGTGAACCAGCTTTTGGCGCCGTTAACGATCCCGGCACCGAGCAGCGGGCCAATCAGCGTGCCGCGCCCGCCAAGCGCGACCCAGATAGCCGCCTCAATCGAGTTAGTGGGCGACATTTCACCAGGGTTGATAATGCCCACCTGCGGCACATACAGCGCCCCGGCCAGCCCGCACAGCACGGCAGACAGCGTCCAGACAAACAGCTTAAAGCCCCGGGGATCATAGCCGCAGAACATCAGGCGGTTTTCTGCATCGCGCACTGCCGTCAGTACCCGGCCAAACTTGCTGCGTGCCAGCAGCAGGCCCACCGCCAGACTGGCCGCCAGCAGCAGGACCGTGGCCATAAACAACCCAATGCGTGTGCCGGTCGCCGTCACCGGGAAGCCAAGCAGGGTGGTGAATCCGGTAAAGCCGTTGTTACCGCCAAAGCCGGTTTCATTGCGAAAGAACAGTAACATCCCGGCATAGGTCAGCGCCTGGGTCATAATCGAGAAGTAGACGCCTTTGATTTTTGAACGGAAGGCGAACCAGCCAAAGACCAGCGCCAGCAGGCCTGGCACCAGCACAATCAGGCACAGTGCCCAGGCGAAATGCTGCGTGCCTGCCCAGAACCATGGCATCTCGGTCCAGGACAGGAAGGACATGAATGCAGGCAGCCCCTCACCGGAGGCCTGGCGCATCAGGTACATGCCCATGGCATAGCCGCCGAGAGCGAAGAACAGTCCGTGGCCGAGGGATAGCAGCCCGGCGTAGCCCCACACCAGGTCCAGCGCCACCGCCACAATGGCGTAGCAGAGGATTTTCCCCACCAGCGTCAGGGTGTAAGTCGACATAAATAGCGGGTGGTCGGCGGGCAGCAGCGCGAGGAACGGCAATAGCAGCAAGAGCAGCAGTACCACCGCACCCAGCGCGGTCGTCAGGCGCGGGGCTTTTCGTGCCAGGGTCAGCGTTATGGGTTGCGTCATCAGTCAATCACCCTCCCTTTAAAGGCGAACAGTCCCTGCGGTCGTTTCTGAATAAACAGCACGATCAACACCAGGATCAGGATCTTACCGAGCACCGCGCCGATCTGCGGCTCCAGCACTTTGTTCAGGATGCCGAGGCCGAGTGCGGCCACCACCGTGCCTGCCAACTGCCCAACGCCACCGGTCACCACCACCAGGAAGGAGTCGATGATGTAGCCCTGGCCCAGCTCCGGGCCGACATTGCCCAGCTGCGACAGCGCCACGCCGCCCAGCCCGGCAATGCCGGAACCGAGGCCAAACGCCAGCATGTCGACGCGCCCGGTAGGCACACCGCAGCAGTCGGCCATTGCCCGGTTTTGTGTCACCGCACGCACGTTCATGCCAAGGCGGGTTTTATTCAGCAGCAGCCAGGTGAGAACCAGCACGCCGATGACAAACAGGATCACCGCCAGGCGGTTGTACGGCAGCACGAGATTAGGCAGCACCTGCAAACCACCGGACAGCCACGGCGGGTTCGCCACTTCCAGGTTTTGCGCGCCAAACAGGATGCGCACCAGTTGGATCAGCATCAGGCTGATGCCCCAGGTGGCAAGCAGGGTTTCCAGCGGGCGGCCGTACAGATGGCGGATGATGGTGCGTTCCAGCGCCATGCCGATGGCGGCGGTGATAAAGAAGGCGGCCGGCAGGGCCAGCAGCGGATAAAAGGCCAGCCACTCCGGGGCGAAGCGCTGGAACAGGTTTTGCACAATCCAGGTGGCATAAGCGCCGATCATCAGCATTTCACCGTGGGCCATATTGATGACCCCCAGCAGGCCGTAGGTGATCGCCAGTCCAAGGGCGGCCAGCAGCAGCACCGAGCCCAGCGACAGGCCGGTAAAAGCCTGACCTAAAATATCGCCGGGCAGCAGGCGATAACGAATCTGTTTCAGGCTATCGGCTGCCGCCGCACGCACGCGGGCATCGGCTTCATTCTGGGGTTGCAGCAGGTGTTCCAGGCTGGCCTGCGTTTGCGGATCGCTGGTTTCTCCCAGCCGTTTTACCGCGTCCAGACGCACCAGCGGGTTAGGATCCGCCAGCTGTAATCCGGCAACAGCCTGGGCCAGCACCGCATGAACGGTAGCATCTTCCTCGGCGGCCAGACGCTGTTTCAGCAGCGGTAGCTGGTCGATATTGGCTTCATTCTGCAAGGCGCGCGCGGCGTGCAGGCGAATGGGGGTAATCGGACTGACCAACTGGTGTGCGGCGAGCGCAGAGGTAATCATCACGCGCAGTCGGTTGTTCATAAATAATTTTTTGGTTGCCCCCACGGGCGCCTCGTTGCCTTCCAGCGGGACCAGTTGGTCTTTGGTTCGGGTAAAGGGCTGTTTGTGTTCATCCAGCACCACGTTTTCGCTGTGCAGCGCCTGCAATAAAGGCAGGCGGTTGGCATTCGGTGCGGCGGCCCACTGCTGTAAGAGTGTCAGTTGATCGCTGCGGCTGGCGGCGGCAAAGTCGGCGGCCGGGCCTGCCTGGGCCAGAAGCGGCAGGCTGAACAGCAGTAACACCAGGAATCGCATCATTATGGCTCCGGAGAAATAACGGGTCGGGCATGCCCGACCCCTACAACATTGTTAGGCGTAGGGGCCAGGCATGCCGACCCGTACAGCATTGTTCGGCGTAGGGGCCAGGCATGCCCGACCCGTACAACATTGTTCGGCGTAGGGGCCAGGCTGCCCGACCCGTACAACATTGTTCGGCGTAGGGGCCAGGCGTGCCCGACCCGTACAACATTGTTCGGCGTAGGGGCCAGACGTGCCGACCCGTACAGCATTGTTCGGCGTAGGGGCCAGGCATGCCTGGCCCTGGGGTTACACGGGATTAATTGCTGGTTTTCACCGGATGATCGGGCTTCTTGTCGTTGCCGGCGATATACGGGCTCCATGGCTGGGCACGCACCGGTTTGTCGGTCTGCCAGACGACGTTGAACTGACCGTTATCTTCGATTTCGCCAATCATTACCGGCTTGTGCAGATGGTGGTTGGTCTGGTCCATCGTCAGGGTAAAACCATCCGGCGCGGCAAAGGTCTGTCCGGCCATCGCTGCACGCACTTTATCCACATCGGTGGTGCCGGCTTTCTCTACCGCCTGCGCCCACATATGGATGCCGACATAGGTGGCTTCCATCGGGTCGTTGGTCACCACGGTATCGGCGTTCGGCAATTTGTGGGCTTTGGCATAGGCGCGATAAGCTGCCACGAACTTAGCATTGGTCGGGTTATCCACTGATTCGAAGTAGTTCCACGCCGCCAGGTTACCCACCAGCGGTTTGGTGTCGATGCCGCGCAACTCTTCTTCACCGACCGAGAAGGCCACTACCGGGACGTCGGTGGCTTTCAGCCCCTGGTTCGCCAGCTCTTTATAGAAAGGAACGTTGGAATCGCCGTTGATGGTTGAGACTACGGCCGTTTTGCCCCCGGCAGAGAATTTTTTGATATTAGAAACAATGGTCTGGTAATCGCTGTAGCCAAACGGCGTGTAGACCTCTTCGATGTCGCTGTCTTTCACCCCTTTCGAGTGCAGGAAAGCGCGCAGGATCTTATTGGTGGTACGCGGATAGACATAGTCGGTGCCCAGCAGGAAGAAGCGTTTGGCGCTGCCGCCGTCTTCACTCATCAGGTATTCCACCGCCGGAATGGCCTGCTGATTTGGTGCTGCGCCCGTGTAGAAGACGTTCGGAGACATCTCCTCGCCTTCATACTGCACCGGGTAGAACAGCAGTCCGTTCAGCTCCTCGAAAACCGGCAGCACGGATTTACGCGAAACCGAGGTCCAGCAGCCAAATACCACGGCGGCTTTATCCTGAGTCAGCAGCTGACGGGCTTTTTCCGCAAACAGCGGCCAGTTGGAGGCCGGGTCAACCACCACCGGTTCCAGCTTTTTACCCAGCACGCCGCCTTTAGCATTGATCTCTTCAATGGTCATCAACGCCACATCTTTCAGTGGTGTTTCAGAAATCGCCATCGTACCGGACAGCGAATGCATGATGCCCACTTTGATGGTATCGGCGGCCTGAGCGCTCCAGGACAATCCCATGCTGACTACGGTGGCAGAAAGCGCGAAGGCCTTAAGCAGTGAACGTCTCTTCATCAGTAAACCCCTAAATGTATTGAAAGATTAGTTGGATGAAACGGTGTGTAACCTTGCCTGCTGGAGCATATGAATGGTGATTTTCCTGACTTCGGCGCGACTGACGGCAATATGGTCGGTCAGAATGCGCTGGGCCTCCTCACTGTGCTGATGCAATACCGCACGCAGAATGCGGGCGTGTTCGTTATAGGTCGCGCTGATCCGGTCTTCGCGGGTGAAGTCGAGACGGCGGATAATGCGGATTTTCTCGGTTAATTCGCTGTGGATGCGGGCGATTTCGCTGTTGCCTGCCGCGGCGACCAGGGCGATATGGAAGGCTTCATCGTGTAGCGAAACGGCTATGCCATCTTCCAGACGCGGCTCATCGATCCAGAAGCAGGTCAGACGCGTCAGCAGTGCCGCACAGTCATCTGCGGGCAGGCGACACAGGCGTTTGACTGCCTCGCACTCCAGCACGGTGCGCAGGTCATACAGCTCTTCGAAATATTCGAAGTCAAACTGACGCACCTGCCAGCCGCTGCGAAACCACACTTCGACATAGCCCTCACGCTCAAGACGAAACAGGGCCTGACGCACCGGGGTGCGGCTGACGTCCATACGTTCCGCGACTTCGCTTTCGCTGAAGCGGTCGCCCGGCATCAGACGAAAATCAAAGATGTCATTTTTTAGCTGGTGGTAGACGCGATCGGCCAGGGCTTCCGGCCGATCTTTGCTGCGTTTGCTGTCCATGTTTATTCCAGCCATAGCAGGGCATCGCCAGGGCTGACCGGGCGGCCTGGCTGGCAACTGATACGTTTGACGCGTCCTGCCTGTGGGGCGTTGATCGCCAGTTCCATTTTCATCGCCTCGACGATAATCAGCGGCTGACCGGCTTCCACCTCGTCACCGGGCTGCACCAGCACTTTCCAGATATTGCCGTTCATATCGGCGCTGACCTGCAACGCACCGTCATCCTCTTCGGGGGGCCGCAGCGTCTCTTCGCTGGTCAGCGGTGCACCTTCGTCTTCCTGCGCCCACAGCGCCACTTCGGCATCAAAGGCGCTGGCCTGCTTCTGGCGGAAGTCAGCGATAGAGGCGGCGTGATCGCTGAGGAACTGCGTATGTTCGGCAAAATCAAACACTGACTGCTCAATGCGAACGGTGGCGCGGCCTTCACGGAAGTCATCACGCAGCACGTCCAGCTCGGCTTCGCTTACCGGGTAGAAACGCACCTGGTCAAAGAAGTGCAGCAGCCAGGGTTCGTTTGCCGCGAACTGGTCGTTTTTCAGGAACTTGTTCCAGATGGGCAGCGTACGCCCCACCAGTTGGTAACCACCGGGGGAGTCCATGCCGTAAATGCACATGTACATGCCGCCAATGCCGACGGTACCTTCCGCGGTGAAGGTACGTGCCGGGTTGTATTTAGAACTGAGCAGGCGGTGGCGCGGGTCGATCGGCACTGCACAAGGCGCGCCGAGATAGACATCGCCCAGACCGAGGATCAGGTAGCTGGCATCAAACAGCGTCTGGCTGACGGCTTCACGGCTGCTGAGTCCGTTAATGCGCTGGATAAAATCGACGTTATTCGGCAGCCAGGGGGCGCTGGCGCGCACGGTTTCGGCATAGCGTTCTACGGCACTGAGGGTGGCGCTGTCTTCAAAGGCCATCGGCAGGTGGACAATGCGCGATGGCACGGTCATGCGCGTGACATCGCCGAGATTCTTCTCCAGCTGTAGCAGCAGGGTCATCAGCTGTTTCTGGCTGAGGATCTGGCTGTCGTAGCGGATTTGCAGGGAGCGCACACCCGGTGACAGCTCCTCCACGCCCGGCTGGCCGCTCTCATGCAGGGCGGTCATCAGCAGGTGGACGCGCAGGCGCAGCGCCAGATCCAGCACGTTGTCGCCGTACTCCAGCAGGATGTAGTTATCCCCGGCTTGACGATAAATAGCGGTCGGCGTGGTGCTGGTGGCTTTGATGGCGGCCAGTACCGTTGCGGAACCGTGATCGGTTTCGGCCAGCGAAGGCACGGTAAATTCCGTGGTATGCAAGGCGTTGAGACGCGTCACGCTGTGCGTCTGCGCCTGTTCCAGCGCGTGGGCTTCTTCGAAGCTGATCGGATGAAAACGAATGCGGTCGCCGGGTTTCACCTGACCGACTTTCCACAGTTCCGCTTTGGCGATGGTCACCGGGCAGACGAACCCGCCGAGGCTGGGTCCATCGCGGGTGAGGATTACCGGGAAATCGCCGGTGAAATTAACGGCACCAATGGCGTATTCGCAATCATGGACGTTGGACGGGTGCAGCCCCGCTTCACCGCCGTTGGCGCGGGTCCAGCCGGGTTTTGGCCCTACGAGGCGTACGCCGAGGCGGTTAGAGTTGTAATGCACCTGCCACTCGCTGGCAAAAAATTCATCAATAGACTGTTGGGTAAAGAAATCCGGGGCACCGTGCGGGCCGTACAGCACGCCGATGCGCCATTCGTCAGCGTATACGGGCTGCGCGGCGACAGGTAAGGCAGCGGGTTCGCAGACCGGAGCAGGAGTGGTACAGGCGGCGAGTGCGGGCTGCGATATCGCCAGCATATCGGCCACGCGTAGGGTGCGCCCGGCGTGACCGCCAAACTGCCCCAGAGCGAAGGTGGAACGGCTGCCAAGGTATTCCGGTACGTCAAAACCGTTGCGTACCGCCAGATAGGTGCGGCAGCCCTGTTGGGCGCGGCCCAGCGTCAGGATCTGCCCGGCTTTCACTGCCAGCGGTTGCCAGTACGCCACCTCTTCGCCATCCAGTGTGGCCGGGCAGGCGGCTCCAGTCAGCGCGATCAGGGCATCGCTGTGAAAACGCAGGGTGGGCCCTTGTAGGGTAAATTCCAGCCCGGCGGCTTCTTCCGCGTTGCCGACAATGCGGTTAGCGAGGCGGAAGGCATAATCATCCATCGGACCGGACGGCGGTACGCCAATATCCCAGTAGCCGAGGCGGCCCGGATAATCCTGAATGCTGCTCCAGGTGCCGGGCTGGAGAACCTCCACCACCGGAGAAAGCGGGGTGAAGCTGTCGAGCAGTCGCGTCCACACCTGGCCGCTGCGGAATGCCTCAGTGGCGACAATCTGACGCAGGTAATCGAGGTTGGTGGCGATGCCGTGCAGACGGGTTTCATTTAGCGCCGTCTGCATTTTTTCCAGCGCATCCGCACGGTTTTTGCCCTGTACGATGAGCTTGGCGATCATCGGATCGTAAAATGCAGAGACCTCGGTGCCGGTGCTGATCCCACTGTCGACGCGCACCCCTTCCGGGAAGCAGACTTCGGTCAGTACGCCTGGGCTGGGCTGGAAGTTTTTCAGCGGATCTTCGGCGTAAATACGCACTTCGATGGAGGCGCCCTGCGGTGCCTGTGCCATACGCGCCCAGTCCGGCTGCTCTCCGGCGGCGACCAGCAGCATACACTCCACCAGATCCAGCCCGGTGACGCACTCGGTAACCGGATGCTCCACCTGTAAACGGGTATTCACTTCGAGGAAGAAGAACTCATCGCGTGCGGCATCGTAGATATATTCCACGGTGCCCGCGCTGCGATAGTTGACCAGTTCACCGAGTTTCACCGCCGAGTCGAGCAGGGCGGTGCGGGTGGCGGCAGGGAGGTTCGGTGCCGGCGTCTCTTCCACCACTTTCTGATTGCGGCGTTGCAGTGAACAATCGCGCTCGCCGAGGGCCACGACCTTGCCCTGGCCATCGCCGAAGATTTGTACTTCTACATGGCGGGCCTGGTCGATACAACGCTCCAGGAATACCCCGGCATCGCTGAAGAACTGTTCGCCGAGGCGGCGTACGCTCTCCCAGGCGGCGATCAGCGTGGTCTCGTCGGCACAGCGCGTCAGGCCGATCCCGCCCCCCCCGGCGGTGCTTTTCAGCATCACCGGGTAGCCGATTCGGCCTGCGGCGCTTAATGCCTCTTCCAGTGAATCCAGTAAGGGTGTGCCCGGTGTCATCGGCACGCCTGCGGCAGCGGCCAGTTCACGGGCGCGGTGCTTGAGGCCAAATTCACCGATTTGGTGTGCCGTTGGGCCGATAAAGACGATCCCGGCCGCTTCGCAGGCGGCGGCAAACGGCAGGCTTTCTGACAGGAAGCCGTAGCCTGGCCAGATGGCTTGCGCACCGCTCTCGCGGGCGGCGTTAAGGATCTTATCGATGACCAGGTAGCTGTCGCTGGCTTTATCGCCGCCGAGGGCGAGAGCGATATCAGCATCTTTGACATGCTGCGCGTTTTTGTCGGCATCGGAGTAAACCGCCACGCTGGTGATCCCCAGTCGTTTCAGAGTACGGATGGCGCGACAGGCGATTTCGCCCCGGTTAGCGATGAGTACGGTATTAAACATGTGAAGATACCTCGCGGGTCAGCCAGCGGCGCCAGCCGCCAAATTCGGTGATGTCGGTAGCCTGCGCCAGGGCGGCAGGTTCACAGATAAACCCTTTCACACTGCGACCGTCGGCCAGTTCCAGGGTGCCAATCCCCAGCGGGGCGGGGATCTCCGCCACGAACTCGCCAAAACGTGCCAGTGGGATATCCCACAGTTCGACGATGATGGCGGCGCCCGTCGCATCTCTAACCAGCCCCGGTTTGGCGGGGACGGTGTTAGCCAGCGCATACAGGCGATAGCTGGCGGCGGTCTGCGTCTCTTCTACCAGTACGGCATCGCGGCGCGTGAGCTGGTGGTTGAGCGGCATGCCGGTCAGGTGCGCACCGACCACCGCCACACGCACGTGCAGCGGTGAGGCGGGCAGGGAGGCGGGGACAGGCTGAGGTTTGCCGGTGGCACCAAGACTCAGGGCTTGCTGCTGTTGCCAGCGGGTGCCAAAGGTCGCCAGCGCTCGGTCATACCAGGCCGGGGCGATCAGAGTGATCCCGGCAGGCAGGCCATCGGCGCGGAACGGGGCCGGAAGGGCCAGGGCGGCCAGGTCGGCGAGGTTAGTGAAGTTGGTGTAAGTGCCGAACTGCGAATTGTAACGCACCGGTTCCTGTTTCATTTCTTCCAGCGTATGAATGGTCGGAGAGGTGGGGACCACCAGCGCATCGAACTGGCTGAGGGTCTGCTGGATCTGGCGCGTCAGTTCGGCGCGCAGATATTCCGCTTTGTAAGCGTCCACGGCGCTGTAGTGGTTGCCACTGGCGACGATGCCATACACCACCGGGTCCATCTCTTCCGGGCGGCTCAGCATGTCACCCACGGCAACGGTACGCTCCGCGACCCAGGGACCGTAATAGAGCTGCTCAGCCAGCTGTGAGAACGGGGTAAAGTCGATGGGTTGTAAGCTGGCGCCTCCCGCAATCAGGTCGGTACAGGCCGCTTCCCAGGCCGCCTGTGCTTGTGTATCGCCAAAGAACGCCGGGCTGGCAGGGATGGCAAATCGTGGTGAGGTGGGCATCGCTGCCGGGGCGAGGCCCGGATTTGCGCGAGAGTAAGCATCCAGGCTGTCGTAGCCTGCGGCACAGTGTGCGACGAGGAAGGCATCTTCCACCGTCAGCGCAAACACGGAAATGGTGTCGTTCAGGCGACAGGCAGGGACAACGCCAGTGGCAGAGAGCCAGCCTTTGGTCGGCTTCAGGCCGACGATATTGTTAAATCCTGCCGGCACGCGACCGGAACCGGCGGTATCCGTGCCGAGGGCAAAGCAGACCAGGCCGCGAGCGGTGACGGAGGCAGAACCGGAGCTGGAGCCGCCGCTGACATACTCAGGATTAAAGGTGTTGCAGACCGCGCCGAACGGCGAGCGGGTGCCGACCAGCCCGGTGGCGTACTGGTCAAGGTTGGTTTTGCCAATAACAATCGCCCCTTTGCCCTTCAGGTTGGCGACAGCGACGGCATCGCTTTCAGCCGTGTAGGTAAAGGCCGGGCAGGCCGCGCTGGTGGGCCAGCCCGCGATGTCAATATTGTCTTTTACCGCAAAGGGAACGCCAAACAGCGGCAGCGATGCCGGGTCCTGCTGCCAGGCGGCCAGTAACGGTTCCACCTGAGCACGCAGCTGGGCGGGCGTGGCGAGATACAGCCACGCATTATCGTCGGTGGAGAGATCCGCCAGCAGGGCGTCCAGCGTGGACAGTACGTCCTGCGGATGCTGCTGATAATGGTGCTGCCAGTCCTGTAACGTAAACCCTGTGGTAAAAGCCATAAGTTGAATTCCATCTGGTATACAAGATGGAATTCAATAGAGCAAACAGCGTGCCAGATTTTATTTTGTTGATTTTAAAGATGTTATGTAAAGAGGTGCACAGAGGGTGCACAATCAGCGAGCAGGGTTTGTACAATTGTGGGGCACGGAAGACAGGTCTGAGGCCAGTTTGAGCACGTCGGACCGGCAAAAGACGCATCCATGCGGGCCTCGACTCGCGCCATCCCTGGTGCGTGACGTCCGGCTTACCTCAAACTGGCCCCATCCCCTTCATGACGGTGGTTGCGGTGTGGGTATTCCGTAAATATTTGTTGAGTACATGGCATGAAGGGCTGCTCCTGGTTAGCATGAAGGGGGAATATTTCGCAGTTCAGGATAAGACGAGGCAATAACGTGGGGAAAGTCATGGTGGACAAGTGGCAGTGGTGGGTGGTGGCAGCCTGTTTAACAGCGGTAACCGGCAGTGCCCGTGCAGACTCATTGGATGAACAGCGTACCCGTTATCTGCAAATCAAGCAGGCGTGGGATAATAAACAGATGGATATCGTGGGGCAGTTGATGCCCACGCTGCGTGACTACCCACTCTATCCCTATCTGGAGTATCGCCAGCTTGCGCAGAGCCTGGATCAGGAAACCGGGCTGGCAGTGAAAGACTTTATCCAGCGTTATCCTACGCTGCCGCCGGTGCGCTCGCTCTCTTCGCGTTTTGTGAATGAGCTGGCCCGGCGTGAAGACTGGCGTGGGTTGCTGGTTTTCAGCCCTGACGCGCCGAAGCCGGTTGCGGCTCGCTGTAACTGGTATTACGCCAAATGGGCTACCGGCCAGGAGCAGGTGGCATGGGAAGGGGCGAAATCTATCTGGCTGACCGGAAGTTCCCTGCCGGGCACCTGCGATAAACTGTTCAGCGCCTGGCAAATGGCCGGACAGCAGAATCCGATTACCACGCTGGAACGTATACGTCTGGCGATGAAAGCGGGTAACACCAATCTGGTGAACTTCCTGGCGAAGCAACTCCCGCAGGATTACCAGACCATTGCCAATGCGGTGATGGATTTACAGAACAATCCCGGCACGGTAGAAAACTTTGCACGTAATGTCGGGGCAACCGACTTTACCCGCCAGGCCACGGCAATTGCCTTTGCCAGCCTGGCGCGCACGGATGTGGAACGCGCACGCCAGCTGATACCCACGCTGGTGCAGCTGCAAAAAATGGACGATCAGCAGACGCAGGAACTGAAAGATGCGGTTGCCTGGCGTCTGATGGGCAATGATACCACCAGTGAGCAGGCACGCTGGCGCGACGATGTGGTGATGCGCAGTGATTCAACCTCGCTGATTGAGCGCCGGGTGCGGATGGCGCTGGGGAACAACGATCGCCGGGGTATGAATACCTGGATTGCGCGTTTGCCGGTCGAAGACAAGGCAAAAGATGAGTGGCAGTACTGGCAGGCTGACCTGCTGATGGAGCAGGGGCGCAAAGAAGAGGCGGAAGGCATTCTGCGTAAGTTGATGCGTGAGCGTGGCTTCTATCCAATGGTCGCCGCCCAGAAACTGGGGGTGGAGTATCCGTTGCAGGTCGACAAAGCCCCGGCGGTGGACGGCAGCCTGACCCGCGGCCCTGAAATTGCCCGTGTTCGCGAACTGATGTACTGGGGAATGGATAATCTGGCGCGCAGCGAATGGAGCTATCTGGTGTCCAGCCGCACCACTTCGCAGCAGCAGATGCTGGCCAGCTACGCACGTCAGCAAAACTGGTGGGATCTCAGCGTGCAGGCAACGATTACCGGTAAACTGTGGAACAGTTTGCAGGAGCGCTTCCCACTGGCGTGGCAGCCGCAGTTTGAACGCAATATCAGCGGTAAGAGCATCCCGATCAGCTATGCGATGGCGATTGCCCGGCAGGAGAGTGCGTGGAACCCGAAAGCACGCTCCCCGGTTGGCGCATCCGGTCTGATGCAGGTGATGCCCGCCACGGCACAGCATACTGTGACCAAATTCAGCATTCCGGGCTACAGCAACAGCAGCCAGCTGCTGGATGCAGAAACCAATATCCAGATTGGTACGCAGTATCTGGAGTCGGTTTACCAACAGTTCGGTCAGAACCGCATTTTTGCCTCGGCTGCGTATAATGCCGGGCCGTCGCGCGTGCGCACCTGGCAGGGTAACAGCGCAGGGAAACTGGATGCGGTGGCGTTTATCGAAACCATTCCCTTCTCGGAAACCCGCGGCTATGTGAAGAACGTACTGGCTTATGATGCCTACTACCGCTACTTCCTTAACCAGTCGGATAAACTGTTTTCCGACAGCGAGTGGCAGCAGCGTTATTGATTGCGTGTCATCGCCGGAATACGTGAAGAGACAGCCAACACCGCTGTGGCTTCTCGTATGACGGCGATGATGATATGCTACTGTACTAGTTAAATAGTATGGCGGAATATCATGACCAACCCAACTCCTGTTCCCATCACGACTGACCCGGCGAGCGAAGACTGGCTGCGTTTTGTCACGCTGCTGCAACGTGCCTATCAGGGCGAACTGCACCTTCCGCTATTACAATTGATGCTGACGCCGGACGAGCGTGAGGCGTTGGGTACCCGACTGCGTATTGTTGAAGAGTTGATGCGCGGGACAATGAGCCAGCGGGAGCTGAAAAACGAGTTGGGAGCCGGGATTGCGACGATTACGCGGGGGTCAAACAGCCTGAAAAGTGCGCCTCCTGCCCTGAAAACATGGCTGGAGACACAGCTTCTCAGTGGATCAGATAAGGTCTGAGCTCTCTTCGTCGTCTTTGCGCTGATAGATGTCGTTATGAAACGGGCACAGTGCGAGGATGAGCGCCTGGTGATAAACGCTGGTACGCGTCAGTCGACCGGCAGTAAAAGCACCAATTGCACCGCCTTTATGTTTGATATCGTTAACGCCGGTCAGGCGGGCCATCTCTTCGCCCAGTTCACGTCCGGCATGGATACCTTTCATCACGATGGCAGGCAGAGTGAAGCTGGCAGAACGCGATTCGCCGCGTAGTTTGTGATTCTCCACCACCATCCATGCGAAGGCAGTGTTATCTTCAATACCGGCTTCAATGGCCACCCAAAAATTGGCTTCCGGTCTGACCTGGCGAGCATTCATCACGCGCTGACGTGCGCCAGTTCGCGTTTCTGTGTTTGTGATCGGTTGTGCAGCAACGCCGCTGTCGACCTCGACACCCTCAATATGGCAGGATCCTTCCCCGAAGATATCGCTGAACGCTTGAGAAATTGCCTTAATTTTGGCTGGATTGATGGTAGCAGCGACAACATGGTACATAATTGTTTGAACCCTCTACGCAAATTTGTCGCAGTATAACGGAAAATCGCATGTTACAGGTCTATCTTGTTCGCCACGGAGAAACGCTATGGAATGCGGCACGTCGCATTCAGGGGCAGTCAGACAGCGCGCTGACTGAGAAAGGAGAGCAGCAGGCTCATCAGGTAGGAGATCGCGTCAAAAAGCTGGGCATTACCCATGTCATTGCCAGCGATCTGGGCCGTACCCGCCGTACCGCCGAGATCATTGCCGATGCCTGTGGTTGTTCGGTCGTGCTGGACTCTCGTTTGCGTGAATTGAATATGGGGGTGCTGGAAGAGCGCCTGCTGGATTCACTGAATGCTGAAGAAGAGGGCTGGCGTAAGACGCTGGTGGATGGCACGGAGAACGGCCGCATCCCGCAGGGTGAGTCTATGAGTGAAATGGCGCAGCGCATGCATCAGGCGCTGGATGCATGCCTGGCATTGCCTGAGGGTAGCCGTCCACTGATTGTCAGCCACGGGATGGCGTTGGGGGTACTGCTCAGTACGATCCTGGGTTTACCGGCGAATGCGGAACGCCGCCTGCGCTTGCGTAATTGCTCAATTTCCCGCGTGGATCACCAACACAGCGCCTGGCTGGCTTCTGGCTGGGTGGTGGAGACTGCAGGCGATATTGCGCATCTGGAGGATACTTCCCTCGACGAACTGCAGCGCTAACCCTGAAAAAGGGCCGATATTCTCGGCCCTTTTTGTATCATCTGCTGACTACGACTGGCGTCGTATCGGGATCAGATATTCACAATGGATGTCGACCGGTGGCTCTGGACGTTTCTTACCGCCGTGGGTATAGAAACGCTCAATGTCATGACCGTGACGACGTGTCAGATTCAGTGTTGGCATACAGGTGCCGTAAATCTGTAAGACAAAGTTCTGAAGTCCGTTACGCGGCCCTTCATAGGTGAACTGCACATAATCGCCTCCTTCCAGCACGACCGTCTGCGTTGAATGCAACTGGCTGGAAATGGACTCAGCGGTGACCGCCGTGGTGTAAAGAATCTCCTGCTCATCGTCTTTTTCCATGCTGGGGCGCGACTGGTGCAGACCATACAGCACTGGCGGAACGGTATCCGTCTCCGTCAGGAACTGGCGCCAGAAATGCATACGCATCTCATCACGGAAGCGTGAAATCTGCTCCAGTGTGCAGGTATAAGATTGGGTTTGCCCAATCAGCACGATTTCCGGCAGACTTACCCAGGTCGGTTCGGGTAATCTGACGTCGTCGAGGCGAATCGGTGGGCGCAGCCCATAGGCATTCCAGTCTGATGACCGGCGATACCAGGCTGGCGTCTGGGCAAATTGTTTCTTAAAGGCTCTGGTGAAAGTTTGTTGAGAGTCAAAACGATACTGCAAAGCAATATCGAGAATCGGGCGACTCGTCAAACGTAATGCTACGGCAGCTTTCGACAGACGGCGGGCGCGAATATAAGCGCCAATCGCATGACTTGTGACGTCTTTGAACATTCTTTGCAAATGCCATTTTGAATAACCTGCCTTCGCCGCGACATTATCCAGTGATAAAGGTTGGTCCAGGTGGCTCTCCAGCCAGACAAGCAAATCTCGAATGATACCGGCTTGGTCCATAAATCGTCCTCATGTTACTCATAATTGGTGCAAGGTAAGCAAAGTCGACGAATAGTAGCATTAATTGCTAATTTTTAGGTTGTAACTGAAAAATGTACCCATATCCGCGCTGATTTAAACAACATCGCGTGATAAATCGTAAAGGCATGAACTGTTGCTCATGTACCTTACAATGTCATCTATTTTCTTTGAAATGGTCACGTCATGACAATTAAAAAAGTGTTAATAGTCACTTCAATAGCGCTCTGCTCCGGCACGCTTCAGGCAGAACAGGTCGGTTCTGTAGATACTGTCTTTAAGATGTTCGGTCCCGATCATAAGATCGTGGTGGAAGCATTTGACGATCCGGACGTGAAAAATGTCACCTGTTATTTGAGCCGGGCGAAAACGGGAGGAATCAAAGGGGGCTTAGGTTTGGCAGAAGATACCTCGGATGCCGCTATTTCGTGTCAGCAGGTGGGGCCGGTAGAACTCAGTGAGAAAATTAAGCAGGGTAAAGCCGAAGGGGAAGTGGTGTTTCGTAAACGGACATCGCTGGTGTTCAAGAAACTCCAGGTGGTACGTTTCTACGACAAAAATCGTAATGCGTTAATTTATTTGAGCTATTCCGATAAGGTCGTCGATGGTTCGCCGAAAAATGCGCTGAGTGCGGTGCCGATAATCCCCTGGGGCAAGGGATAATAAGTTGGGGCGAGGCATACCTCGCCCTCAAAACTTAATCCTGCAGATCGCCGCAGAAGCGGTAACCTTCGCCGTGGATCGTGGCGATGATTTCTGGTGTATCCGGTGTGGATTCAAAATGCTTACGGATGCGGCGAATGGTCACGTCGACGGTGCGATCGTGCGGCTTCAGTTCACGTCCGGTCATTTTTTTCAGCAAATCAGCACGGGTCTGAATCTTGCCTGGGTTCTCACAGAAGTGCAGCATGGCGCGGAATTCGCTGCGCGGCAGCTTATACTGTTCGCCCTGCGGGCTGACCAGTGAACGACTGTTGATATCCAGTTCCCAGCCGTTAAAGCGGTAGGATTCAACCAGCTTACGCTCTTCGCTGACCGCGGCCAGATTCATGGTGCGGGACAGCAGATTGCGTGCGCGAATGGTCAGCTCACGCGGATTAAACGGTTTGGTTATGTAGTCATCGGCGCCGATTTCAAGACCGAGGATCTTATCGACCTCGTTATCACGGCCGGTGAGGAACATCAGTGCCACGTTTGCCTGCTCACGCAGTTCACGTGCCAGTAACAGGCCATTTTTGCCTGGCAGATTGATGTCCATAATGACCAGATTGACGTCATTTTCCGTCAGTATCTGGTGCATTTCAGCGCCGTCTGTAGCTTCATAAACCATGTAGCCTTCGGCTTCAAAAATACTTTTGAGCGTATTACGAGTAACTAATTCGTCTTCAACGATAAGTATGTGCGGGGTCTGCATGTGTTCGCTACCTAAAATTGCCAACAAAATCGAAAACAGGACATACGGCTGTTGGCGCTGGCTACACCTGGTGTTCAGAGCCAGTAGCAAAACAACAGCAGTACAGAATGATGTTCTTGATACACAATCCATGTACCGTCAACAACGCGGCCAACCCTTAATGATTTTTGGGTTTTGCGCAGCCATTAGGATGTATCCTGCATGCCCCGGCAGTGCCAAAACGGCGTATATCCTAACTGTATTAACAGCAACATAACAGCACAGGCAACAACCATCACGCAATAAAACAACGCTTAGTTGACTTATATCAAACCAATTGTAGCACGTTAACACTTTTGTGAAAAACTCTTCCCAGATTGGCAGGTTAGCTCACAAATACCCCCTAAAATGCGCTATTTAATGCAGAGGGTTAACAGTCGGGTTACGGCACACATTAATAAATGTTAATTAGTTGATAATATGAGTGTTATTGTAATGAAGCCTGTTTTTCGGTGGGTTATCAAGAAAAAATAGGTTTATCATTCGATTACGGCGATTTAAATCAACCCACCAGGGTGTTGATAATATGTTAAATATTGCCGGATGTTTTTTCCACTGTGGGGAAGGCATCATCAACATTGTGAATTTATCTCTATATGAAGGTGGTTATGCGTTTTCCTTTTATCCTTGTCTCTCCTGCGCGTGCTGAAAATGTCGGTGCGGCGGCCCGTGCCATGAAAACCATGGGATTTAGCGAACTGCGTATTGTTGATAGCCAGGCGCACCTTGATCCGGCAGCGAGACGCGTTGCACACGGGGCGGGTGACATTCTGGATAATGCCAGCCACTGGGCATCACTTGAGGCAGCATTAGCCGATATTGATTTTAGTATTGCCACCACGGCACGTTCTCGCGCGAAATTCCGTTACTATGCCACGCCGCAGGAGGTGCAGCAGGTACTGGAAGAGAAGCAACGGTGGACAGGCAGTGTGGCGATGATCTTTGGGCGCGAAGACAGCGGCTTAACGAATGAAGAACTGGCGCAGGCCGATTTGTTGACGGGGATTCCGATGGCGGGTGATTATCCGTCGCTGAACCTGGGGCAGGCGGTGATGGTCTATTGCTATCAACTCTCGGCATTGCGCCAGGTGAGCGCGCAGACGGAACCTGCTGCGGACGTTGAACAACTTGCGGCGCTCCGCCTGCGTGCGCAATTTTTGTTGCAGCGGCTGGACGTCGCCGGGGATGAAAAGCTGGCAGACTGGTTGCAGCAACGTATCGGTTTGCTTCAGCAGCGAGATACCGCCATGTTGCATCGACTGCTGCATGACATAGAAAAAAAGCTGTAGAGAAAAACGCTGGATGAAGCATGAAAACTGGTGTGATTTACTGCCATTTTTTCATAGCGTAACAGAACAGATCGGCAAGGAAGACGAAAAGGGTCTGACGACATCGCCGGGAAAAAGAGGCCATTCGATAAAAAAATTGACTTGGCTGGCACTTTGCTTTAATTCTGAAAGCCGACAGATTTAACAGACAGATAAAAGATAAATCTCAATGCGTAAAAACAGCCTGATTACCACAATCATTATTACCACCACCATTACCACAGGTAACGGTGCGGGCTGACGCATACAGGAAAAATCAAAAAAAAGCCCGCACCTCAACAGTGCGGGCTTTTTTTTCGGCAAAAATTCAGGAGAGCTTGAACATGCGAGTGCTGAAATTCGGTGGAACCTCGGTAGCCAATGCGGAACGTTTTCTGCGTGTGGCTGACATTCTGGAAAGTAATGCAAAGCAGGGACAGGTTGCTACCGTATTGTCCGCGCCAGCGAAGATTACCAATCACCTGGTGGCGATGATTGAAAAAACCATCAGCGGGCAGGATGCATTGCCTAACATCAGTGACGCTGAGCGAATCTTCGCCGAGCTGTTGCAGGGGCTGGCTGAAGCACAGCCTGGCTTTGCTTTTGACAAGCTTAAAGGCGTCGTTGATCAGGAGTTCGCTCAACTGAAGCAGGTATTGCACGGTATTGCACTACTGGGGCAGTGCCCGGATAGCGTCAATGCCGCCATCATTTGCCGGGGGGAAAAGCTCTCTATCGCCATTATGGAAGGGCTGCTCCAGGCACGCGGCTATGGCGTCAGCGTGATCAACCCGGTGGAACAGCTACTGGCCGTAGGTCATTATCTCGAATCCACTGTCGATATTCCTGAGTCTACTCGCCGCATTGCCGCCAGCCAGATTCCCGCAGACAACATGGTGCTGATGGCAGGCTTCACCGCCGGCAACGAACGGGGTGAGCTGGTGGTGTTGGGCCGTAATGGTTCCGACTACTCAGCGGCCGTGCTGGCTGCCTGCCTGCGCGCTGATTGTTGTGAAATCTGGACTGACGTCGATGGCGTATATACCTGCGACCCGCGCCAGGTGCCGGACGCGCGACTGCTGAAGTCGATGTCCTATCAGGAAGCGATGGAGCTTTCTTACTTCGGCGCCAAAGTGCTTCATCCGCGTACCATTGCCCCGATTGCCCAGTTCCAAATCCCTTGCCTGATTAAAAATACCGCCAACCCACAAGCACCCGGCACCCTGATTGGTGGCGATGGCAGCGATGAGGACAACCCGGTGAAAGGCATCACCAACCTGAATAATATGGCGATGTTTAACGTCTCTGGCCCGGGAATGAAAGGCATGGTGGGCATGGCCGCCCGCGTGTTTGCTGCCATGTCACGCAGCGGTATCTCTGTCGTGCTGATCACCCAGTCCTCTTCGGAATACAGCATCAGCTTCTGTGTGTCACAGAACGATCTGGCCCGTGCGCGCCGCGTGCTGGAAGATGAATTCCATCTGGAATTGAAAGACGGCCTGCTGGAGCCGCTGGACGTGATGGAGCATCTGGCTGTGATCTCCGTCGTGGGTGACGGCATGCGCACATTGCGTGGTATCTCTGCGAAATTCTTCTCTGCACTGGCGCGCGCTAACATCAATATTGTGGCGATTGCCCAGGGGTCGTCCGAACGTTCGATCTCTGTGGTAGTGGATAACGATGAAGCGACCACCGGCGTGCGCGTGGTACATCAGATGCTGTTTGCCACTGACCAGGTGATCGAAGTTTTTGTCATCGGTGTTGGTGGCGTGGGGGCGGCATTGATCGAGCAGTTGCATCGTCAGCAAACCTGGCTGAAGAACAAACATATTGATCTGCGGGTATGCGGCATTGCCAACTCGCGCGCATTGCTGACCAACGTCCACGGCATTCCGCTGGGCAACTGGCAGGATCAGCTAAAAGCTGCGAAAGAGCCGTTTGATCTGGGTCGTCTGAATCGTCTGGTGAAAGAGTATCATCTGCTGAACCCGGTGATCGTTGACTGTACGTCAAGCCAGCAGGTCGCCGATCAATATGCCGATTTCCTGGCTGACGGTTTCCACGTTGTGACGCCGAACAAAAAGGCCAATACCTCGTCGTACAACTATTACCAGCAAATGCGTGCCGCCGCGGCGAAATCGCGTCGTAAGTTCCTCTACGATACCAACGTTGGGGCCGGTTTACCGGTGATCGAGAACTTGCAAAATCTGCTTAACGCCGGCGATGAGCTGATTAGCTTCTCCGGTATTCTGTCCGGTTCACTGTCGTTTATCTTCGGCAAACTGGATGAGGGGGTGTCACTGTCCGATGCCACCCACATGGCGCGTGAGATGGGCTTTACCGAGCCGGATCCGCGTGAAGACCTTTCCGGGCTGGACGTGGCACGTAAGCTGCTGATCCTGGCGCGTGAAGCGGGCTATCAGCTGGAGCTGAGCGATATTGACATCGAAGCCGTATTGCCACCAGAGCTGACGGCGATTGCGGATGTGGAAACGTTTATGGCACGCCTGCCGGAACTGGATGCGGAGTTTGCCGCGCGTGTTGCCAGCGCCCGTGAGGCGGGTAAAGTATTACGCTTCGTGGGAGCGATTGAAGAGGGCGGGGCGTGTAAAGTGAAAATCGATGCCGTTGACGGTAACGATCCGCTGTATAAAGTGAAAAATGGTGAGAATGCGCTGGCGTTCTACAGCCGCTATTACCAGCCGATTCCGCTGGTGTTGCGCGGTTACGGTGCCGGTAATGATGTGACCGCGGCGGGCGTGTTTGCCGATCTGTTACGTACTCTGTCGTGGAAGTTGGGAGTTTAATCATGGTTAAAATTCATGCCCCTGCCTCAATTGGCAACGTCAGCGTTGGCTTTGACGTCCTGGGGGCTGCGGTGTCGCCGGTTGATGGCACCCTGCTGGGCGACTGTGTGACCGTGGAAGCCGCCGACGAATTTAGTCTGCACAATGAAGGCAGTTTTGTTAGCAAGTTGCCGGCAAACCCACAGGATAATATCGTTTATCAGTGCTGGGACCGTTTCTGCGAAGCGATTGGCAAGCGCGTGCCGGTTAAGATGACACTGGAAAAAAATATGCCGATTGGCTCCGGCCTCGGTTCCAGCGCTTGCTCGGTGGTGGCTGGTTTGATGGCGATGAACGAACACTGCGGTAAACCGCTGAATGATACGCAGCTGCTGGCGTTGATGGGCGAGCTGGAAGGGCGTATTTCCGGCAGCGTACATTATGACAATGTGGCCCCTTGCTTCCTGGGCGGCATGCAGTTGATGCTGGAAGAGAACGGCATTATCAGCCAGGAAGTGCCAGGCTTTGATGACTGGTTATGGGTGATGGCTTACCCGGGAATTAAAGTGTCCACCGCCGAAGCCCGTGCGATCCTGCCTGCGCAGTATCGTAAAGAGGACATTATCCGGCATGGTCGCTATCTCGGCGGCTTTATTCACGCCTGCCACACGCAGCAGCCCTTGCTGGCCGCCAAACTGATGCAGGATGTGATTGCGGAACCGTACCGCACCAAATTGTTACCGGGCTTCAGTGAAGCCCGTCAGGCCGCTGCGGATATCGGCGCACTGGCCTGCGGTATTTCTGGCTCTGGCCCAACGCTGTTTGCAGTGTGCAATCAGCTGGATACCGCACAACGTATGGCAGACTGGCTCCGCCAGCACTATCTGCAAAATGATGAAGGCTTCGTCCATATTTGCCGTTTAGACACGGCAGGCGCACGCAAACTGGGATAACGCATGAAACTCTATAATCTTAAGGATCACAATGAGCAGGTCAGCTTCGCCCAGGCGGTGAAGCAGGGGCTGGGTAAACAGCAAGGCCTGTTCTTTCCACTGGAATTACCTGAATTCGAACTGACTGACATCGATGCGATGTTGGAAATGGATTTCGTGACCCGCAGCAGCAAAATCCTGTCGGCTTTTATCGGCGATGAGATCGACGCTCATCATCTGCATGAGCGCCTGAAAACGGCATTCACCTTCCCGGCACCGGTCGTAGACGTCACTGACGATATTGCCGCGCTGGAGCTGTTCCACGGCCCGACGCTGGCGTTCAAAGACTTCGGCGGTCGTTTTATGGCGCAGATGCTCTCTTATGTCAGCGGTGCGGATGAGAAAATCACCATTCTGACGGCAACCTCGGGTGATACCGGCGCTGCTGTGGCTCATGCCTTCTACGGTATGGAAAACGTGCGTGTGGTGATCCTCTATCCTCAAGGCAAAATCAGCCCGTTACAGGAAAAGCTGTTCTGCACCCTGGGCGGCAATATTCAGACCATCGCGATTGACGGCGATTTCGATGCCTGTCAGTCACTGGTTAAGCAGGCATTTGACGATGAAGAGCTGAAGAAGGCCATTGGCCTCAACTCCGCAAACTCCATCAACATTAGCCGTCTGCTGGCGCAGATTTGTTACTACTTTGAAGCCGTGGCGCAACTGCCTCAGGAGAAACGTAATCAGCTGGTGATCTCTGTGCCAAGCGGTAACTTTGGCGACCTGACAGCTGGCCTGCTGGCGAAGTCACTTGGTCTGCCAGTGAAACGTTTTATTGCTGCCACTAATGCCAATGACACCGTGCCACGCTTCCTCGTCAATGGTGAATGGGCGCCGAACGTGACCGTTGCCACCTTGTCGAATGCGATGGATGTCAGCCAGCCCAATAACTGGCCGCGAGTGGAAGAGATCTTTCGTCGCAAAATCTGGCGCTTGCAGGATCTGGGTTACGGTGCCGTTGATGACGAAACCACCAAAGCCACTATGCGCGAGCTGGCCGACCTTGGCTATCTGTCTGAGCCTCATGCGGCGATTGCTTATCGCCTGCTGCGCGATCAGCTTCAGGACGGTGAGTTTGGTCTGTTCCTGGGGACGGCGCATCCAGCGAAATTTAAAGAGAGCGTGGAAGCGATCCTTGATCAGAAGCTGCCTTTACCGGAAGCGCTGGCCGAGCGCGCGGATCTGCCGCTGTTGTCGCACAACATGAAAGGTGAGTTTGCGGATCTGCGTGAGTTCTTACTGAAGAAATAATTCGATACGCAGGGGCGAGGCATGCCTCGCCCTGGGTCAGGCGTGCCTGACCCTACTCGTGACGTTTAAACACCAGCTCATTCCCTTTGCTCGCATCCGCGTCAAAGGCATATCCGTCCACATCAAACTTCTTCAGCTGTTCAGGCTGGGTCAGCTCATTTTCAATGATGTAACGGCTCATCAGTCCTCGTGCCTTTTTGGCATAGAAGCTGATCACTTTAAACTTGCCGTTCTTCTCATCGAGGAACACGGGTTTGACGATCTCAGCGTTCAGCAGCTTCGGCTTTACGGCTTTGAAGTATTCATCGGATGCGAGGTTAATCAGCACCGAATCCCCTTGCTCTGCCAGTGCGGCATTCAGCGCATGAGTCAGCTTATCGCCCCAGAAGCTGTAGAGGTCTTTGCCTACCGGGTTGGCCAGTTTAATCCCCATTTCCAGACGATAAGCCTGCATCAGGTCCAGCGGGCGCAACAGGCCATACAGGCCGGAGAGCATACGCAGATGCTGCTGGGCAAAATCAAATGCGGCTTCGCTAAAGGTTTCTGCCTGTAATCCGGTATACACGTCACCTTTGAAGGCAAGGATCGCCTGGCGGGCATTGTCCGGGGTGAAGTCAGGCTGCCAGTCATTAAAGCGTTCAGCGTTCAGTACGGCCAGTTTGTCACTGATATGCATCAGCGAGCTGATCTCAGCCGGAGAGAGTTGACGCGCCACGGCGATCAGCTTCTGCGACTCGTCCAACAGCATGGGCTGGGTATAACGTTTTGTCGCCAGCGGGCTTTCAAAGTCCAGCGTCTTCGCCGGAGAAATTACCATTAACATGCTCGCGTCCTTGTATTTCATTATCGGAAAAAGAATCTGCGCCTACTGTAGCAAAAAAGTGAGGTCGGGTGACGAATCGCTGCCATTGGTGACTGATGACGACCGGACAATCCCCAGAGAAAAAAGGGCTTTATGACGGCAGTTTTATCCGGTTGTGGCGTGATGATTTACGCCCCTTGCATGGTGAGGTACGCGTGCTATCATCCGGGGCAGACATTTTCAACACCCTGACAAATCAACTTTGATGAGAATGACAACTATGACGGACAAATTATCCTCCCTGCGTCAAGTCACTACCGTTGTTGCTGATACTGGCGACATCGCAGCGATGAAACTCTACAAACCGCAAGATGCAACCACCAACCCTTCTCTGATCCTTAGCGCTGCACAGATTCCTGAATACCGTAAGCTGATCGACGAAGCGGTGGTATGGGCGCGTGAGCAGACCAGCAACAAAGAAGAGCAGGTGTCTTACGCTGCCGATAAGTTGGCTGTGAACATCGGCCTGGAAATTCTGAAACTGGTCCCTGGCCGTATCTCTACCGAAGTGGATGCCCGCCTGTCTTACGACACCGAAGGCAGCATCGCGAAAGCACGTAGCCTGATCAAACTGTATAACGATGCCGGTATCAGCAACGACCGCATCCTGATCAAACTGGCCTCCACCTGGCAGGGTATCCGTGCTGCAGAACAGCTGGAAAAAGAAGGCATCAACTGTAACCTGACGCTGCTGTTCTCCTTCGCTCAGGCGCGTTCTTGTGCCGAAGCCGGTGTGTTCCTGATTTCTCCGTTTGTAGGCCGTATCCTCGACTGGTACAAAGCCAACACCGATAAGAAAGAATATGCGCCTAACGAAGATCCAGGCGTGGTGTCGGTGACCGAGATTTACGAATACTACAAACAGCACGGTTATGAGACTGTGGTGATGGGTGCGAGCTTCCGTAACGTTGGCGAGATCATTGAGCTGGCGGGTTGCGATCGTCTGACCATCTCTCCAGGCCTGCTGAAAGAGCTGGCTGAGACTGAAGGCAGCGTTGAGCGTAAGCTGGCCTACAGCGGTGAAGTTAAAGCCCGTCCGGCTAAAATGACCGAATCTGAGTTCCTGTGGCAGCACAACCAGGATCCAATGGCAGTACAGAAACTGGCTGAAGGCATCCGTAACTTTGCCATCGACCAGGGCAAACTCGATAAGATGATTGCCGATCTGCTGTAATTGATCGCGTGGCCGGGAAACCGGCCACTGTTTTTGTTTTTGCTATACAGGGTTCTTTATTCAGCTAATGGTTCCAGCTTGAGAAGATGATTTTTTGCTTTTTCAACAAGATGTAAAAACTCACCATAGTTGAACTCAAGAATATCATTATTATTGGGGTAGATAATAATATTTACGGATTTCTTGTCCTCAGATAATGAGATTTCTCCCCACTGAATGCTATTGAATGATAATTCAGCATACAGATCATCCCTATCCATAGAACTACCTACACTGTACTCTAAGATTGTCTTTTCCTCGTTTTCAGATTGTTATCTCTCTAACTCACTTAGAAGTTCCGCCATTTTATCACTTAACGTCTTCATTTCTTTTGATAGATGATAACGTTATCCGATGCGGAGCCTGACGCCGTAAACCATTTTTCCCTGTGCTTTCAATTAGTCACAGCTCATTTTTCCTGATGCCCTTCCGGGGCGACAACTTTTTTCCCGGACGCGCCTTTTTCTCCCGTACACGCTACCGCCCTGGTTAATATCACCGCGAACAGCAACCTGCACAGCGCTTTTCTTAACATTATCCTCGCGCTTTCCCTGCGCCAGCTCTGCCCGAAGCTCTCGGCGCGTAAGCAGCGCGAACTGCTGGGGGGATTCAGGTGATGGCGAAGCCGCAGAAGCGAACTGCGGGTTGACCGTTAAAGTAAAAATCCCAGCCACTGAGGGCTGGGACTTTCTTTTAATTATTAATATAGTTAGTTATTATTTTATTTATTTCATGTCGAAGTTGATCTTCATTAAATTCGTACTCTTCACGATCATTATCTGGGTTATACATATCAGTGATGCAAAATACGCTGGATAATAATTCGCTTAAGTTATCATCATCTTGCACAAGTAAATTAGTATCACGTTCTATCTTCCACTTAGTCATATAAGAGTCTGCAAAGACATCAGCAGTTATATCCATAGAGATAAAACTATCAATGTAGTTCTTAAGTAATTGGCTCATCTTAACGTCCCGTTATTCATGAAGTTTTCATACTGTTTTGTTTGGGGAGCAAGTTTCCACCCGCTTACAAAATTACCTGTTTTATCAACCACGACTACGTTATTAGTTTTCGGATTAAAGAACACTTTCGATCCTGGAACTAACAAGTATGTTCCGTGTTCATAAGTTTTTGTATTATCTAAGTGTAACTTGATAGCTGTTTGATATTCAATGATGGTATCACCGTTTTTCTTCGTAGTTACCACGCCGAAATCAGAGGCATGTTTAAACTTCTTATCTAACTGTTTGGCACTAAAAGCGACACTATCAGAGACAATAACGGTTTCAATATTTGGAATTTTCTTACCCGGAATAAGGATGCCAGCCTTGCGGGCTTTGTCACCACTCAGGGAGTTATTCTCAACTAAAGAGCTGCTTAATTCCCCTCGTGTTAGTGGGTTACGGGCCGTTTTAGCGAAAAGGACCGCCGCAGCTGCAATCATTGAACCTGACGTTTTTTCGTTCAGTATCTGGTCATATCCCTTAACCGCATCGCCCCCCAGCTGCTCTGCGGTTTTCCTGAATCCTGCGACATTTCCATTATACACACCACCGGCGGCCAGCAGTCGCCCGGCTGCTTTGCTGTTGAGCATTTTCCCCGGTGGGGATTGCTGGCCGGAGTCACCGATATAATGCTTTTTCAGGGTGGGGGCGGGTTTTGTGCCGTGATGACGTTTCAGACATTCTTCATAGGCTCTCCTGACTGCCTGCTCGAACGGTGAGTCGCGGAGATCCCTGGAACCGCCATAAACCAGATTGCTGTCTGCATCGAAATAAAATGGATGGTGAAAAGGATCCCAGCGTTCTGAAGTATCAATGCCGATAATCCGACCCCTTTCGAGGCTCTGCTCAGTGGCATCATAAATGGGATATACCCGTCATACTTCAAGTTGCAGGTGCGTTGGCTGCACTCAGTCACCCGAATCACTTACTCGAGTAAGTGATTCGGGATTCCTTCCCTTGCCGCCTTCCTGCAACTCGAATTATTTTGGGTATAGTAGCGACTATTGCCTGAGTACTTATTGGATGGGTTAAAGCGATCGTTATTGGCGGATTTTCGTTGCGGGAGATCGCCTGATACGTCTTGCCTCGCATAGCGCCGATAATCCATTTCATAATAAATCCGGGCATTGTCGAATGCTACACGGGGCGTCTGAACGAACTGAAAATCCCGTGGAGAAAGTCGCCTTCCGGCATCCTGTGCCTGATATAAACAGAACATGCATCCTCGCTTGTTTATCCATAAACAATGCAGGAATGTTCATCTATTTTGTGTACGAAAAGCAATCGCCTTTTATCCATAACGTTGCTATCTAATCATAAACAAAATTCACTACCGCACTTGTCCTGACGATCCCACAGGAGAGTGCGCTTCGGTTATAGATGTAGTACCAGGCATTCATCGGAATCGACAGTTTCTGATCTAATGGCTGATAGACTGGTAAGAAAACAGCGGGGTGGCAGTGCCCTGAGCGGTGGGTCAAAGGCTAAAAGCGTGAAGTTAGTTCCTGTGTCGGCAAACAATTTACTGTAGGCCAGACGGTAGCTCTGGCCACTATTTAAGGATTTTGCAATGTAATTTTACGATGTGGAATCGGATTTATTATACTCATCGCCGACAAGTTTTTGTTCAGCCTTTGATATTGCATCTCGAACCCATTCGACGTCCAGGACCTTTATCGTTGGAGAGAACTCAATTTTGAGCTTATCCTTCCCCTCTTCTTGTTGGACAAGAGCAATATATTCATCATCGCAATATATCTCAGCAATCAGATGCTCGTAGTCAACATCACTGGCAATAATGATTTTCAATCTACTGTTGTTTTCCATGATCATGGCTCCAAAAAACCTCTAAAACTTCCGTTTGAATCGAAGCGGCTTCCCTTCCCATCGGCTGATATAATATCAAAGCCACCAAAGCGATTACCTTCTTTTACAGTTGTACTAGGTGATTTTATGATTGAGTCTAGTATTTTCTTTCCCTGCTCATTCATTTTAGCGGGAGCGCCCCGGGCTACAGGAAATGCGCTATCTGGACGACTTCCGTGCTTCTGAAGCGCTCTACCTGCTACCGTCAGGTTACCCGACTTAACTGATGGATCAATTCGGCTTCCTGATTGAGATAATGCTTCAATAGAGAACTCTTTCCCATTGACCAAATATGCGAGTTTAGACGAGTAATTTTCTGTTTTAACAGCTTTTTCAGTTTTTACTGTTCCTTTTAAAGAATTTAATCTCGCTTTACCCAAGCCCCCTGCAATCGAAGCAACAGCAATCGCAGCGCCTTTGGTCGTCTCGTTCAGTACCTGGTCATATCCCTTAACCGCATCGCCCCCCAGCTGCTCTGCCGTTTTCCTGAATCCTGCGACATTTCCATTATACACACCACCGGCGGCCAGCAGTCGCCCGGCTGCTTTGCTGTTGAGCATTTTCCCCGGTGGGGATTGCTGGCCGGAGTCACCGATATAATGCTTTTTCAGGGTGGGAGCGGGTTTTTTGCCGTGATGACGTTTCAGACACTGTTCATAGGCTCTCCTGACTGCCTGCTCGAACGGTGAGTCGCGGAGATCCCTGGAACCGCCATAAACCAGATTGCTCTCTGCATCGAAATAGAATGGATGGTAAAAAGCATCCCAGCGTTCTGAAGTATCAATGCCGATAATACGACCCCTATTGAGGTCGCACTCTGTGGCATTATAAATAGGATCGTAGCCACTTATGCCTGAGTATTTGTCGGAAGGGTTAAAGCGATCGTTATTGGCGGATTTTCGTTGCGGGAGATAGCCTGATACGTCTTGCCTCGCATAGCGCCGATAATCCATTTCATAATAAATCCGGGCATTGTCGAATGCTACACGGGGCGTCTGAACGAACTGAAAATCCCGTGGAGAAAGCCGCCTTCCGGCATCCTGCGTCTGATATAAACAGAACATACATCCTCGCGTGTTTATCCATAAACAACACAGGGATATTTATCTATTTAGTGTACGAAAAGCAATCGCCTTTTATCCATTAGTCATAGACAAAATTCACCACGGCCGTGGTTCTGACGGAACCGCTGGAGAGCATCTGCTTGTTGTAGACGTAGTACCACGCATTCATCGGTAGCGATAGTTGCGAAGGTAATGCCTGGCTGGCGGTGTATGAGAACAGCGTGGTGGCATTTCCCTGCGTGGTTTCCGACGAACTAAAGGTGAGCGGGATATTATCGCTGGCTTTTGCCACCCGGATACCCACCCCTTTTGCACCGCCGGTGACGGGGGAGGTCAGCGTGGTACTATCGGATGCAAGAAGGTTATTGCTGCTCATAAATGCCCGAAGATTACGCCCGGCGATACCATTTTTCATGCCGTCACAGCTGAAATTAAGGGTAAACGCCTTTTTCCCATTCATTGCCCCGCTGGCGAGTGAGGCGATATCGATATTGTTTAGCACCACGGTTTTATTATCATCATCGAAGCTGCAGGTGGTCACGCGCTTCACGAACCTTATCTGCAGGGCTTTGTAGTAAATATCATAATTATGTTTTGGCCAACTCCAGTGGAAAATAAAATAGGCGAAGTCGCTGAGCATCCGGGCAATATTCTGCAGGAAAGTCAGCCCGGTACTGTCCTGAGCAAGTACAATCGGATTGATAGTGGCGATGTCACCATTAATGACCATCACGTTTTTGGTGGGAATATTGGCCAACAGCTTCAGGTTAACGGTAAAGGTGGAATCAATAGCTGAACCGTTGTTGGTACCCACTTTGGGATGAAACTCTTGCGGTGTGGGCTGCGTGACATTGACGCTGACATAAGCATCGCCGGGAAATTTTAAGTAGAGCGTGTTCTGGGAGTAGGGCGTTGAGTTATCAACCGTGTTCTTGCCACCAATAATCCCCCATGCCGGCATGCTACAGCTAAAAGTACCCGGATAAGCCGTTGTGGATGAAAACGATGCCCTGCCCGAGAGGTTTAACGCGCTGGTAGCATCGTAATACAAAAAGGGAGCATCCACGGGGGCATTCTGTATACAGTTAGCTCCTGCCCAGGAGGGTAAGAACAGTATCAAACTCAGGGTAACCACCTTGCCCGCTCTCTTGATACATCGGATGTGCGGTAGCATTTTCATTATTCTCTTCCCTGATTAGTGACAGTGATTCACATCACTGCCCAGATTGGTTTTCGGCTGGGTAATGCTGCATGTACTGTTGTCTTCCCCGGAAAAATGAACGATTACCCTGTCGGGTAGTTTTTCACTGTGGACAAACACCACGCTGCCCTGCCCGACATAACCAATTTCATTATTTTTGCTATCAGTGACCAGAGCCCCAAAGGGTAGGGGGGCGCTGTTACGATCTACCGCATGGAAAATGAAGCTTTTGCGCTGATCTGTTTCAAATTTCACATAGCTGATGGACCCGGCGTAAGGCACAACATCTTTACGGTTGCCCAGCAGCTGCACGTTATCACCGAGATTGGTGGTATCCAGCGTCATCGCATTCTTACGATAAGGTGACATGTAGGGAACCAGTGCTTTCCCCTGACGGTTAGTGATGATGGTCGCATCGCTATTAACCGCTGCATTGGCCACACCAGGAGCATCAATAATGGCAAAGGTGCTACCAACTTGATTGGCAAACAGCACGCCGCCCTGGTATGCCACCAGACTTCCCGTCATCCCCAGCCCTTCCTGGCTAAAGTTCGACGACTGGCTCCATGAGGCATTCATGGTAGTGGCCGAGGCACGATAGCCGACATTGGCATTGGTTGTGGTATTGCCGCCCCGACTGTTAGCCACGTCAACGTTATAGTTCCACTGGTTGGCCTTGCCTGCGGTTCCACTCAACCCGATATCACTGTTGCTATAGTGATTCTGTGTGAAGGATGAGTTAGTCGACAGATAGATAGGGGAGTCGAATACGCTGAAGGGGACGGAGAAACCAAGGTAGTAACGCATCTCTTCACGGTTATCATTATTTCGGGTACGGCTGGCAGAAACGTTGAAGGTGACGTTAGAGAGGGTATTCGAATAGCCTACTTGATACTCCTTGTTGCTGTTTGCCTCTCCCCAATAGTTCCTTAATGTACCAGATAGGAACAGCGATCCTGCCGAGCCACCGAGGTTCTGATTCACATTGAAGTTAAAGCTGTTTTTCTGATTAATGGTACCGCTATTGGCAATCGTGTTTTTCCCGCCGTTACTTTCCCTCTGCGCCGAATCTTCCATAGTCAAAAAGCCGCTGGTTGAGTAACGGTAAGCTGCCAGCGCAAAGTTGGTTCCGGTATCGGTGAAAAATTTGCTATAAGCAAGCCGATAACTCTGCCCGCTGCTGCTATCCACGTGTCTGTATGAAGCCTGACGTGCCTGAGTAACATCAAAGGACAATGCCCCTACAGGCAGGTTCAGCCCGGTCCCTACCAGTACTGAACCGTAGTGGCTGCTCCAGATCCCTCCTGCATAGGCAGTAAAGAGATTTGTCATCCCCCTGCGCCAGGTCCCCTGTATAAAGTCGGGGTGAACGCTGATCTGAGGTATCCGCACCTGGCCCATCGCCAGGTTATAGACGTTAACGCCGGGTTTCAGCATGCCGGGAACGGAGGAATAAGGTACGGTAAAGCGTTGAATGCGCCCATCGGCCTCGTCAACTTCAACGTTAAGATCGCCCCCGGAGCCGGTTGGTAAAATATCATTAATCGCAAAGGGTCCCGGGGAGACGTTTTGCTGATAAATCGTCACGCCATTCTGAATGATTTTAACCAGGGCGTTGGTCTGCGCCACGCCGTGAACGATGGGGGCGAATCCCTGCATCGCGTCAGGAAACATCCGGATATCTGTCCCCATGCTCACGCCACGAAAGCGATAAGAGTCAAAGAGGTCAGAAGGGGTATAGCTGTCGCCGATACGTAACTGGGAGTTGATGGTGCTGATATTTCGTTGCAAATAGCGGGTGTTATTTTGCCAGTCAGACTTACCCGTTCGTGAATAGTTATAGGAGCTGTTATCACGCAGCTGCCAGTTGAGCAGATTCAGTCCGGTATTTAATGAAATATAACCATTATCTTCATTCTGATGATTGTTAGAGGCCGAATGATAGTAGTTTGCCTGATAGGAGAGTGTCAGGCCTGGGATGCCTTCACTCCAGAATTTAGGATCGATATACCCCTGCCATTTTGTGTCCATCTCCTGCTGTGGAACACTCAAATCCAGTCTCATCTGACTGGCATCAAAACTGCTTTTTATTCCCGTTGAAAGAGCATAAACGTTAAGGAATTCATTCTTTACATTTTTCGGGTTATCAATAACTTTTCTTAATCCCATTCGAGTGAATTCCTTAACGTTTATACGGATGTCTGTTAGGCTGCTAACTACTTTTGCATCATACTTCCCCTTCCAGTCGCCATTGACGTAAATGTCAATGTCATAGTTGCCTGACGGTAAATCACTGTTTGTATAAAATCGTGACAAATCAGCATGGCTGGATTTCCCTGCCAAAAAATCAGTGTTAAACGTGAGTGCATAAGAGATGTGTTGCTTTAACAGGAGGGAGCACATTAACATCAAGTGTAATGTGACCCGGTTTATTTTAAATTTAGGCATTTTTACTGAATTTTTTTCCGCGATTCAATGCTGGCGCCATAATCATTGATATAGACGATGGAGACGGAGTTTTCGCTGGAAATAGGTGCGTTTGCTTTCAGTGATTTCTGAGAAAAGGGTTCCATCATCAGACCTTTTTTTAATATATTTCCTCCCTGGTTAACTCGTACGCCTGATAATGTTAAGTAATAGGGGCTGGCATTATGAAGCGTGATGCTATCCTTCTCATGAGTAAATGTCAGTTTATCTATTATGTTTTTAGGCTTTACTTTCAGTCCGGTGGGCCGGAAAAAAAGCTTAATACGGGACCGTATTGCCAGTTGCATTACGCTTTTTCCCTTAAGGTTCTCAGGGACGGGGGGAATATCCAGTATATTAAGATAAAAAACCGACTCGCGATCGACTGGCAAATTCCCACCCATATAGCGCACCTTTAGCTGTTGCCCGCTATGCGCGGACACCTTTACCACCGGTGGCATTAACAGAAACGGTACTTTTGCTGTCTCAGGGGTTGAGTCAGGATCGCCATTATCAATCCATGCCTGTACCAGTGAGGGGTCAGAACCGTTATTGAGCAATTGAACTGAGATCTCTTTCCTGTCGGAAGGGTAGATCTCACGCGTCGCACTGATAATGACATTCGCGTGACACAAAAAAGGTAATAATGCAGTTAACAGTAAAATTATTCTCATGAAACAATCGCTCAATAATAGGACTTATTGAAAATTAAAGATAAGTGACGCTATACGTTACCATCGTTCTGACCGTGCCGGCCTCCGCAGGCTGAGTTCCTACTTTGTAATATTTAGCATAGAAGTTCAGCGTTTCTGGTGATGATGATGTGCCTCCCAGTTTGGTATCCAGTATCTGATTAAGTGGGATAGGCTGCGTTTCCGTATTTTGTAAAACAATAGCGACACCCACATTTCGAGGATTACCCTGAGGATCATTTTCCTGGTTGATCAGGTATTTCCCATCATTAGATATGGTGTTAGGTGATGAGAACTGCATTTGAAGATTGGGCGTCGTTGGTGTTTCCCCATTGCCCGTATTCACTATATTTGCTGATGAACAGTTGGAGAAGTCCAGTGAAAATGCTTTCTTACCAACATCAATTAACCCTTCTGACGTTCCTGCCTGTTCGGTACTTATCGGATTGAGCACGACGGAAAGGTCGGCAGAATTATTACCATTGATAGTACAGGTTGCATCTGTCACTGCACCTGTAAAATTAATGGTTCCGCCTGAAACGCTGGTTTCGGAATAGCACATTGAACTGAATATTAACGTGGGTAGTACAGTGCCAATAATGACCTTTTTCATTTTTCCCTCTGTAAGTTTTCTATTGATAAATAATCGGGTTTTTTAATTGCACAGGCCGTCCATCCTCGATTTTTCTCGTGGCTGTCGGTTGGCGATAGTTAATGCAGGGGGCGTTTATAGCAGGTGTTTAACGATAATTACTTCCTTGTGCCTGATGAGATTTCGCGAATTCTAGTGGTTTTTACTAGTTATAAATTCACAAAAAAAGCGAAATAAAATGAGTCCTGTTTTTTCTTAAATATGATGAGCCTGTGATTTTTAATCTATAGTGTGTGATTGTTCTGTTTTATTTTTCATTCTATTTCCGTTGTCATCATTAGCAAAATGTCTGTTTGCCTCTTTGCCAATATTCCTGAATTCAGTGTATTCTTGTGAAAACACGCTTACCCCCACCGGCCGTACTGATGTTGCCGGGTATGAATGGCGAGAACATGATGAATACATTACGCATAGGTTTGATTTCCGTTTCGGATCGCGCCGCAAATGGCATCTATCAGGATCAGGGATTACCGGCCCTTGAGGCGTGGCTGTCTGAGGCGTTAACTACGCCATTTGAAATTGAAAAACGTCTGGTGCCTGATGAGCAGCCGATGATTGAGCAGGCGATCTGTGAACTGGTCGATGAGTTGTTCTGCCATTTGGTGCTTACCACCGGGGGAACCGGCCCGGCCCGGCGCGATGTCACACCGGATGCGACGCTGGCGATTGCTGACCGGGAAATGCCGGGGTTTGGTGAACAGATGCGACAGATTAGCCTTAACTTTGTACCCACCGCGATCCTTTCACGCCAGACGGCAGTAATCCGTAAACAGTCGCTGGTGATCAACCTGCCGGGACAACCTAAGTCGATTCAGGAGACGCTGGAAGGTCTGAAAGACAGCGAGGGTAATACGCAGGTACATGGCATCTTTGCCAGTGTCCCGTACTGTATTCAGCTGCTGGAGGGGCCCTACATGGAGACTGATCCGAAGGTCGTAGCAGCATTTCGTCCTAAAAGCGCACGGCGCGAAACAAACAACTAAAAAATCGTTTTTTCAGGCATAAGATCCAGCGTCCACTGCTGTGGCAGAAAATTGACGGTATAGTCATCTCAGCTTTACAAACGTTAACTATACGGCTTTCTTCTGACTCTGGATTTTCGTGAATAATTATGTCCCATGATCATGCGCGTCACCTCAACCGGCACGACTACAAGACGTTAACTCTGGCTGCGCTGGGTGGCGCACTCGAATTTTACGACTTTATTATCTTCATTTTTTTCGCCAGCGTGATCGGCGACCTGTTTTTCCCTTTAGGTCTCCCTGACTGGTTGCGTCAGTTTCAGGCCTATGCGATTTTTGCTGCCGGTTATCTTGCCCGCCCGCTGGGCGGCCTGATTATGGCGCACTTCGGGGATAGCCAGGGACGCAAGAAAATGTTCAGCCTGAGCATCTTGATGATGGCATTGCCCACGCTGGCGATGGGGTTGCTGCCCACCTACGCCTCCATCGGTATTGCTGCGCCGATACTCCTGCTACTGCTGCGTGTGTTGCAGGGGGCTGCCATTGGCGGTGAAGTACCGGGTGCCTGGGTGTTTGTCGCCGAACACGTGCCGGAGAAACGGATTGGTTTTGCCTGCGGAACGCTGACCGCCGGCCTGACCTTCGGTATTCTGTTGGGGTCGCTGGTGGCAACATTGATTACCACCACCATGAGTGCGCAGGCCGTCGCTGAAACCGGCTGGCGTATTCCCTTCCTGCTGGGCGGCGGCTTTGGCCTGCTGGCGATGTACCTGCGCCGCTGGCTGCATGAAACGCCGGTCTTTCTCCAGATGAAGCAGCGTAAAACGCTTTCAGCCGAGCTGCCGTTGATCACGGTGTTATTCCGTCATAGCCATGGCGTGGTGGTGTCGATGCTGCTGACCTGGCTATTGTCGGCCTGTATTGTCGTGGTCTTGCTGATGGCACCCGCATTACTGCAAAAGTTACATGGCCTGCCCGCCGCGTTGACGCTTCAGGCGAACAGCCTGGCAACGGTGATGCTGATTTTTGGCTGTATTATTGCCGGGGCCTTGGTGGACCGTATCGGTGCTGCCACTACCCTGATAGTGGGAAGCCTGTTAATGGCCGCTTCCAGTTGGGCGTTTTTCCATGTGGCTGCGCAGTCGCCGGAATATCTCTTTATTGCCTATGCGGTCGCCGGGTTGTGTGTCGGTGTGGTGGGCGTGGTGCCGTTCGTGATGGTGAGTGCGTTCCCGGCAAAAGTGCGTTTTACCGGTATCTCCTTTTCTTATAATTTCGCCTACGCCTTTTTCGGCGGACTGACGCCGATGGCGCTGACGCTGATGCTGAAGCTGTCACCAATGTCACCTGCTTACTATGTGCTGGCACTGGCGGGGATAGGCGTTCTGGTCGGCTGCTGGCTGCGAGGTGAAGCCGGGCAACAGGCGCTATTAAAGCAGATCAGCGCACAATAACGCGCAATCATAGCGTTTTACGGGTCAGCTCAGGCTGGCCCGTTGTCTTTTTAGGGCAAAGTGAAAATTTTTTTCTCTCTCCCCCTTGATGCCGCGTTGCCCGGCCCCATCTTAGTTGGCATCCGAAGCTACGGACCTGGAAAAAAAAGCGTAGGGCGAGCAGTTGAAACTGTAAAAAATGCCCGCATTAATGGTTCATAAGCTGATTTGAATTGAATTTAAGTGGGAGATGTTTAAATGGGTAAGATTATTGGTATTGACCTGGGCACAACGAACTCTTGTGTAGCTATCATGGATGGCGGCAAAGCGCGTGTACTGGAGAATGCAGAAGGCGATCGTACAACACCTTCGATTATTGCTTACACCCAGGATGGTGAAACGCTGGTAGGTCAGCCTGCTAAACGTCAGGCCGTGACTAACCCGCAGAATACTCTGTTTGCGATTAAGCGCCTGATTGGCCGTCGCTTCCAGGATGAAGAAGTGCAGCGTGACCTGAAAATCATGCCATTCAAAATCGTGGGTTCTGAAAACGGTGATGCATGGCTGGACGTGAAAGGCCAGCGCGTGGCTCCGCCACAGATCTCAGCAGAAGTGCTGAAAAAAATGAAGAAAACGGCTGAAGACTATCTGGGTGAACCAGTGACTGAAGCGGTTATCACTGTACCGGCATACTTCAACGATGCACAGCGTCAGGCAACTAAAGATGCCGGTCGTATCGCTGGTCTGGAAGTAAAACGTATCATCAACGAACCAACCGCAGCGGCTCTGGCCTACGGTCTGGATAAAGGTCAGGGTAACCGCACTATCGCGGTATATGACCTGGGTGGTGGTACTTTCGATATCTCTATCATCGAAATCGATGAAGTTGATGGCGAAAAAACCTTCGAAGTTCTGGCAACCAACGGTGATACCCACCTGGGTGGTGAAGACTTCGACAGCCGTATGATCAACTACCTGGTGGCTGAGTTTAAGAAAGATCAGGGCATCGATCTGCACAACGATCCACTGGCGATGCAGCGTCTGAAAGAAGCGGCAGAAAAAGCGAAGATCGAGCTGTCTTCTGCCCAGCAAACTGACGTAAACCTGCCGTACATCACTGCTGATGCGACAGGTCCTAAACACCTGAACATCAAAGTGACCCGTGCGAAGCTGGAATCACTGGTAGAAGATCTGGTTGCTCGTTCTATCGAGCCGTTGAAAGTGGCTCTGCAAGATGCAGGTCTGTCCGTCTCTGAGATCAACGATGTGATCCTCGTTGGTGGCCAGACACGTATGCCAATGGTTCAGGCGAAAGTGACCGAGTTCTTCGGTAAAGAGCCACGTAAAGACGTGAACCCGGACGAAGCTGTTGCTGTTGGTGCAGCGGTTCAGGGTGGCGTATTGGCGGGTGAAGTAAAAGACGTTCTGCTGCTGGACGTTACCCCGCTGTCGCTGGGTATCGAAACCATGGGCGGTGTGATGACGTCGCTGATCACTAAGAACACCACTATCCCAACCAAGCACAGCCAGGTGTTCTCAACCGCTGAAGACAACCAGTCTGCCGTGACCATCCATGTTGTGCAGGGTGAGCGTAAACGTGCAGCGGATAACAAATCTCTGGGTCAGTTCAACCTGGACGGTATCCAGAGCGCACCACGTGGTATGCCTCAGATCGAAGTGACTTTCGACATCGATGCCGATGGTATCCTGCATGTGTCAGCGAAAGACAAGAACAGCGGTAAAGAGCAGAAAATCACCATCAAGGCCTCTTCCGGTCTGAACGACGAAGAGATCGAAAAAATGGTGCGTGATGCGGAAGCAAATGCTGAATCTGACCGTAAGTTCGAAGAACTGGTTCAGGTACGCAACCAGGGCGATCAGCTGTCACACAGCACACGTAAGCAGCTGGACGAAGCGGGCGACAAACTGCCAGCGGATGACAAAGCGCCTATCGAAGCCGCATTGACCGAACTGAACGCGGCGCTGAAAGGCGAAGATAAAGCGGATATCGAAGCCAAGATCCAGGCTCTGATGGAAGTGTCCAGCAAGCTGATGGAGTTCGCTCAACAGCAGCAGGCCGCTGGCGGCGCAGCAGATGCGACCGATGGTGCGAAGAAAGACGATGATGTTGTCGACGCTGAATTTGAAGAAGTGAAAGACAACAAAAAATAATCGCCCTTGAGCGGGCAAGGTGGCGCGTCATGCGCCATTGATTACCAGCACGGGCGTCGGAGAAATCCTACGCCCGTGCATGCATGTTAAGGGCAGGATCAATAACAATGGCGAAGAGAGACTATTACGAGGTTTTAGGCGTTTCCAAATCAGCGGAAGAGCGTGAAATCAAAAAGGCTTATAAACGCCTGGCAATGAAGTTTCACCCCGATCGTAACCAGGGTGAAGGTGCCGAAGAACAATTTAAAGAGGTCAAAGAAGCCTACGAAATTCTGACCGATGCGCAGAAACGTGCGGCTTACGATCAGTACGGCCATGCAGCCTTTGAACAGGGCGGTATGGGCGGTGGCGGTCATGGCGGCTTCGGCGGCGGTGGCGGTGCTGACTTCAGTGATATCTTTGGCGACGTATTCGGCGATATCTTTGGCGGAGGCCGCCGTCAACAGCGTGCTGCACGCGGCGCAGATTTACGCTACAACATGGAGCTGTCGCTGGAAGAAGCGGTACGCGGCGTGACCAAAGAGATCCGCATTCCAACGCTGGAAGAGTGTGATGTTTGCCACGGTAGTGGCGCGAAAGTCGGTACCAAACCGCAAACCTGTTCAACCTGTCACGGTGCTGGCCAGGTACAGATGCGTCAGGGCTTCTTCACCGTACAGCAAGCTTGTCCGACCTGTCATGGTCGTGGCTCGGTGATTAAAGATCCGTGTAACGCCTGCCGCGGTCATGGCCGGGTTGAGCGTTCGAAAACCCTGTCGGTGAAAATTCCGGCGGGTGTGGATACCGGTGACCGCATTCGTCTGACCGGCGAAGGGGAGGCGGGTGAGCACGGCGCGCCATCAGGCGATTTGTATGTTCAGGTTCAGGTGCGTAAGCACAATATCTTTGAGCGTGAAGAGAACAATCTGTACTGCGAAGTCCCGATCAACTTTGTGATGGCTGCGCTGGGTGGAGAGATTGAAGTACCGACGCTGGACGGCCGCGTGAAGTTGAAAGTGCCTGCGGAAACGCAGACGGGCAAACTGTTCCGTATGCGCGGTAAGGGTGTGAAATCAGTACGTGGTGGTGCGCAGGGTGACCTGTTATGCCGCGTGGTGGTGGAAACGCCAGTCAGCCTGAGTGAGAAGCAGAAATCGCTGTTACGCGAACTGGAAGAGAGCTTCGGCGGCCCATCCGGTGAGAAGAACAGCCCGCGTTCTAAAAGCTTCTTCGATGGCGTGAAGAAGTTCTTTGACGATCTGACCCGTTAATCGCAACGGCTCCCTGGTCATTCAGGGAGCCGAAACATCAATAAATCCCCTGTATTTTTCCATTTTTCAGCTCTTTTATCTCTCTTTCAGGAAAATTTTTGGTGGAATCTCTTTGAAAGTATCAATGTTGTTTCTTAATATTGCATTGAGTATCTGATTGTTATTAGATGTCGCTTCAATTTATCTAATGGAATTGGGTTCATGAAAAAGATTCTGGCAATTGCCGCCTTCGCTGTTCTGCTTTCTGGTTGTGCTCAACAAACTTTCCAACTGAAACATAATCAGGTTGCTGCGCCTAAGCAGGTGACCACTCACCACTTCTTCGTGTCGGGTATCGGCCAGAAAAAAACACTGGATGCTGCGGCAATTTGTGGTGGTGAGGATAAAGTCGATCGCGTTGAAGTTCAGCAGACTTTCGTCAACGGCCTGCTGGCTGTAGTGACTTTCGGTATTTATACCCCACGTGAAGCACGCGTTTACTGCGCACTGTAAGTTGTTATCAATGTGCCAAGAAAGCCGCTTCGTGCGGCTTTTTTTACGTCCTTAGCCTGCCTGATATTCGCATTTTCCTGCTCCTTATTTTTCATTTCATCTCAATAACTCGTCAATATCGAGGTGTCGTGAGGGCATAAACTGTTTTTTTCCAGCGGTTTAAACACGTATGCTATCGGTCATCTGAAGCTTATTTACTGAGATTAACAGCGGAGTCTGTCATGAACCTCTTTTTCAAAAAACTCTTAAAAAACGATGCCACGGGCGGTGTGGTGCTGATTATCGCCGCTGCCGTCGCTATGTTCCTCGCCAATAATGCCAGTACTCAGCAGGCTTATCAGGCCGTTCTGGCAATGCCGGTGCAGTTCCGTTTCGGTGCCCTGGATATCAATAAAGATCTGCTGTTATGGATCAATGATGCATTAATGGCACTGTTTTTCCTGATGATTGGCCTGGAAGTGAAACGCGAACTGATGATGGGGTCGCTGAAGGGCCGGGAGCGCGCGATGTTCCCGTTGATTGCCGCCTTAGGCGGTATGTTGGCCCCGGGACTGATCTATGCGGCTCTGAATCATAATGACGCGCTGGCGATCCACGGCTGGGCGATACCTGCTGCCACCGATATTGCTTTTGCGCTGGGTATTCTGGCGCTACTGGGTAGCCGCGTGCCACCGGCGTTGAAAATGTTCCTGATGGCATTGGCCGTCATCGATGATTTGGGTGCCATTGTCATTATCGCTTTCTTCTACACCAGCGATCTGTCATTGGTCTCACTGGGGGTTGCTGCAGCGTCTATCGTTGCTCTGGCCCTGTTGAACCTGTGTGGTGTGCGTAAAACCTCAGTCTATCTGCTGGTCGGAATGGTGCTGTGGGTGGCAGTGCTGAAGTCGGGCGTGCATGCCACGTTGGCGGGGGTGATTGTCGGTCTGTTTATTCCGCTGAAAAAACAGGATGGACACTCGCCGTCGATTGAACTGGCGCATGGTCTGCACCCCTGGGTGAGCTGGCTTATCCTGCCGCTGTTTGCCTTTGCCAATGCCGGTGTTTCCCTGACGGGTGTCTCAGTTGAAGGATTGTTCTCGATGGTACCGCTGGGGATTATTCTGGGTCTGCTGGTGGGTAAACCGTTGGGGATCACGCTGATTTGCTGGCTGTCGGTGAAGCTGAAGATTGCCGTGTTGCCGGAAAACACCAAGATGGTGGATATTGCCGCTGTGGGTGTGCTGTGTGGCATCGGCTTTACCATGTCTATCTTTATCGCTTCACTGGCATTTGACGCCGCGCATGAGGAGATGGTCACGCTGGCCAAGCTGGGGATTCTCACCGGATCTGTACTGTCTGCTGTGGTGGGATATAGTCTTCTGCGGGTTAAATTGCCTGCACAATCATCGCATTAATGACGTAGTGATTGATGGAAAGGTAGGGGCGGCCTTTTTCAGGTCGCACCTGCTTGCGGGGTGTACCCTCAAAAAAAAGACATAAAAAAACCGCCGGAGCGGTTTCTTTATCAAAGCTCGATTAACACGCTGACATTAAGCCAGTTTGCTGATCTGTGCAGCCAGATTTGCTTTATGACGTGCAGCTTTGTTTTTGTGGATCAGGCCTTTAGCTGCCTGACGGTCCACAATTGGTTGCATGTCATTAAATGCATTCTGCGCAGCTGCTTTATCGCCAGTAGCGATAGCCGCGTAAACTTTCTTGATGAAAGTACGCAACATTGAGCGACGGCTAGCGTTGTGCTTGCGACGGTTCTCAGATGTTACGGCGCGTTTCTTAGCTGATTTGATATTAGCCAAGGTCCAACTCCCAAATAGTTCTATGAGGACAATTCAAAGGCCGAGGAATATGCCCTTTTCGCCTTCGGTTGTCAATGGATTTGTGCAAATAAGCGCCGGTCAAACAGTGGCACTTGATTACGTTTCGATGGCGCAAGATTCTACCAGCTTCATCCAGGCGAATACAGCTTATTCACAAGAAAAATATCATACCACGCTGGATCAGCACCCTACAGAGCGAAATGGGGAGAAGAAAGCATGAAAGCCCGAATTCGTGGGTTAACCTTCACGGCTGTACAAGGTATAATCCGCCGATTTCCACAAATTTGAGCCAGCCATGAAGTTTATCCGCGGCATACATAACCTTAGAGAGCAGCATCGCGGCTGCGTACTGACTATCGGGAATTTCGATGGCGTACATCGCGGTCATCAGGCGCTGCTGGCGCAACTGTGCAAAGAAGGGCGTCAGCGCAATTTGCCAGTGATGGTCATGCTGTTTGAACCTCAGCCGCTGGAACTGTTTGCGGCGGAAAAAGCCCCTGCGCGGCTGACACGCCTGCGGGAGAAAGTGCGTTACCTCGAACAGGCCGGCGTCGATGCCGTGCTGTGCGTGCGTTTTGATCGCCGTTTTGCGGCCAGGACGGCACAGAGTTTTGTCGCCGATCTTCTGGTCGATAAGCTGGGCGTTGAGTTCCTGGCTGTTGGGGATGATTTCCGCTTTGGCGCTGGTCGCCAGGGCGATTTCCTGTTATTACAGAATGCGGGTGTCGAATATGGCTTTGATGTCATCAGTACCCAGACATTCTGCGATGACGGAAAACGCATCAGCAGCACGGCGATTCGCCAGGCGCTGGCAGAAGATAACCTGTCGATGGCCAATGCCCTGCTGGGGCGTCCTTTCAGCATTTCTGGCCGTGTAGTGCATGGCGATGCGCTGGGCCGCACCATTGGTTTCCCTACGGCTAACCTGCCGCTGCGGCGCACCGTCTCCCCGGTCAAAGGGGTGTATGCCGTGGAGGTTTTGGGGCTGGGTTCACATCCGTTAGCCGGTGTGGCAAATATCGGCACCCGACCTACCGTTGCAGGGCTGCGTCAGCAGCTGGAAGTACATCTGCTGGATGTCTCTATCGACCTTTACGGGCGCCATATTGAAGTGGTACTGCGTGATAAAATACGTAACGAGCAGCGCTTTGCCTCGCTCGACGCACTGAAAGAACAAATTGCAAACGATGTGGTGACTGCCCGAACTTTTTTTGGGCTGAAGACATCGGTTTAAGTTTACATAGAACCGACATACGGAACCGAGAATCTGATGAGTGACTATAAATCTACCCTGAATTTGCCGGAAACGGGGTTCCCGATGCGTGGCGATCTGGCCAAACGCGAACCGGGCATGCTGCAACGTTGGTATGATGACAAGCTGTACGGCATCATTCGCGAAGCCAAGAAAGGGAAAAAAACCTTTATTCTGCATGATGGCCCTCCCTACGCGAACGGCAGCATTCATATTGGTCACTCCGTTAACAAGATTCTGAAAGACATTATCGTTAAGTCGAAAGGCATGGCGGGCTATGATTCGCCGTACGTTCCAGGCTGGGACTGTCACGGTCTGCCTATCGAGCATAAAGTTGAGCAGATGATCGGTAAGCCGGGCGAGAAAGTCAGCGCATCCGAATTCCGTGCTGCCTGCCGTAAATATGCCGCCGAGCAGGTGGAAGGGCAGAAAGCCGACTTTATCCGCCTCGGAGTGCTGGGTGACTGGGATCGTCCGTATCTGACGATGAACTTCCAAACCGAAGCCAACATCATCCGTGCCCTGGGTAAGATCATCGGCAACGGTCACCTGCACAAGGGCGCAAAGCCGGTGCACTGGTGCCTGGACTGCCGCTCTGCGCTGGCTGAAGCGGAAGTGGAGTATTACGACAAAACCTCCCCGTCTATCGATGTGATGTTCAATGCCGTCGATAAAGACGCGGTGCAGGCGAAATTTGGCGCAGGCCACGTTGATGGCCCGATTGCCCTGGTGATCTGGACTACCACGCCGTGGACGATGCCGGCTAACCGCGCCATCTCTCTGCATCCTGAATTTGACTACCAGCTAGTGCAGATTGAGGGCCGTGCCCTGATCCTCGCTAAAGACATGGTCGAGAGTGTGATGAAGCGTGTTGGCGTGGCTGCATGGACCGTGCTGGGTGAAGCGAAAGGCGCTGACCTCGAACTGATGGGCTTCCAGCATCCTTTCCTCAGCCACACCTCTCCGGTGGTGCTGGGTGAGCACGTGACGCTGGAAGCCGGTACCGGTGCCGTTCACACTGCGCCTGGCCACGGCCCGGACGACTATGTGATTGGCCAGAAGTACGGTATTGAAGTCGCTAACCCGGTCGGCCCGGACGGCAGCTTCCTGCCAGGCACATACCCGACGCTGGACGGCGTTAACGTATTTAAAGCCAACGATATGATCGTTGAGTTGCTGCGCGAGAAGGGCGCTCTGCTGCATGTTGAGAAACTGCATCACAGCTACCCACACTGCTGGCGTCACAAAACGCCGATCATCTTCCGTGCAACTCCGCAGTGGTTTATCAGCATGGATCAGAAAGGCCTTCGTGCGCAGTCGCTAAAAGAGATCAAAGGCGTGCAGTGGATCCCGGACTGGGGCCAGGCGCGTATTGAGTCGATGGTGGCTAACCGCCCTGACTGGTGTATCTCCCGTCAGCGTACCTGGGGCGTGCCGATGGCGCTGTTCGTCCACAAAGACACTGAGCAGCTGCACCCGGATTCTCTGGAACTGATGGAGAAGGTAGCGAAGCGGGTTGAGCAGGACGGTATCCAGGCATGGTGGGATCTCGATGCCCACGATCTGATGGGTGCTGATGCTGACAACTACGTTAAAGTGCCGGATACCCTGGACGTATGGTTCGATTCAGGATCGACCAGTTACTCGGTGGTTGATGCGCGCCCTGAGTTTGGCGGTAACGAACCTGATTTATATCTGGAAGGTTCGGATCAGCACCGTGGCTGGTTTATGTCCTCGCTGATGATCTCCACTGCGATGAAAGGCAAAGCGCCATACCGCCAGGTACTGACGCACGGCTTCACCGTCGATGGTCAGGGCCGCAAGATGTCCAAATCCTTGGGCAACACCGTCAGCCCACAGGACGTGATGAACAAGTTGGGTGCCGATATCCTGCGTCTGTGGGTGGCATCGACCGATTACTCCGGTGAAATTGCTGTCTCTGACGAAATCCTTAAGCGTTCTGCCGACAGCTATCGTCGCATCCGTAACACCGCGCGTTTCCTGCTGGCGAACCTCGCCGGTTTCAACCCGGAAACCGATCTGGTGAAACCGGAAGAGATGGTCATCGTTGACCGTTGGGCTGTGGGCCGCGCACTGGCCGCACAGAATGATATCGTCGCTTCTTACGAAGCCTACGATTTCCATGAAGTGGTACAGCGTCTGATGCAGTTCTGCTCGGTTGAGATGGGTTCATTCTATCTGGATATCATCAAAGATCGTCAGTACACCGCGAAGTCAGATGGCCTGGCGCGTCGTAGCTGCCAGACCGCGCTGTGGTACATCGTGGAAGCGCTGGTGCGTTGGATGGCACCAATCATGTCCTTTACCGCCGATGAAATCTGGGGCTATCTGCCGGGCAAACGCAGCCAGTACGTGTTTACCGAGGAGTGGTTCGACGGGTTGTTCAGCCTGGAAGACAACCAGCCAATGAATGACAGCTACTGGGCTGAACTGCTGAAAGTACGCGGTGAAGTCAATAAGGTGATCGAGCAGGCGCGTGCTGATAAGCGTATCGGTGGTTCTCTGGAAGCCAGCGTAACGCTGTACGCTGATGCTGACCTGGCAACCAAGCTGACAAGCCTGGGTGAGGAACTGCGCTTTGTGCTGCTGACCTCAGGGGCTAAGGTCGCTGACTATGCACAGGCAACCGACGATGCGCAGCAGAGTGATGTGGTGAAAGGTCTGAAAATTGCTCTGCAGAAAGCAGAAGGTGAGAAATGCCCACGCTGCTGGCATTACACTAGCGATATCGGCCAGAACGCCGAACACGCTGATGTCTGCGGTCGTTGTGTCTCTAACGTCGCGGGCAGCGGCGAACAGCGTAAGTTTGCATGATGAGCAGACCTGTTCTCTCAACCGGATTGCGCTGGCTGTGGCTGGTGCTGGTGGTGATTGTCATTGATTTCGGCAGCAAGCAGTGGATTATGAATAATCTGATGCTGCACGAATCGATGCCAGTGATGCCGTACTTTAACTTCTTTTATGCTCACAACTACGGCGCGGCGTTCAGCTTCCTCGCCGATAAAGGTGGCTGGCAGCGCTGGTTCTTTGCCGGTATTGCCATTGCCATTGTTGTGGTGCTGCTGGTGATGATGTACCGCACCAGCGCGAGCAATAAACTGAATAACATCGCCTATGCGCTGATTGTGGGTGGCGCAGTGGGCAACCTGTTTGACCGGTCATATCATGGCTTTGTGGTGGACTTCATCGATTTCTATGTCGGTGACTGGCACTTTGCCACGTTTAATATTGCCGACTGCGGTATCTGTATTGGTGCCGCGCTGATCGTGCTGGAAGGGTTCCTGAGCCCGAACGGCAAACAGGCTAAGAATAAAGGGTAAGGCATGACCGATTCTGTACAGCGTGACAGCGAAGTGCTGGTGCATTTCACCTTAAAACTGGCGGATGGTTCCACAGCGGAATCCACGCGCAGTCACGGTAAACCGGCGTTGTTTTGCCTCGGCGATGGTAGCCTGTCAGAAGGGCTGGAAAGTCATCTTCTCGGACTAAAAACGGGTGAAGCGTGTGCTTTTTCGCTGGACGCAGACGATGCGTTCGGCGGTATCAGCCCGGACCTGATCCAGTATTTTTCGCGCCGTGACTTTGTGCAGGCAGGAGAACCGGAAATTGGTGCCATCATGCTGTTCAGCGGCATGGATGGTAACGAGATGCCTGGTGTGATCCGTGAAATCTCTGGTGATTCGATCACCGTTGATTTCAATCACCCACTGGCCGGGCAGACCATTCACTTTGACGTAGAAGTGCTGGAGATTGATCCGGTACGGGAGACGAGCAATGCAGATCCTGTTGGCTAACCCGCGCGGTTTCTGCGCAGGCGTTGATCGCGCTATCAGCATTGTGGAGCGTGCGCTGGAGATGTATGGCGCACCTATCTACGTGCGGCATGAAGTGGTGCATAACCGTTATGTGGTCAACAGCCTGCGCGAGCGCGGGGCGATCTTTATTGAAGAGATTGCTGAAGTGCCGGATGGTTCTATCCTGATCTTCTCTGCACATGGCGTGTCTCAGGCCGTTCGTGCTGAAGCCAAAGCGCGCGAGCTGACCATGCTGTTTGATGCCACCTGTCCGCTGGTCACCAAGGTGCATATGGAAGTGGCGCGTGCCAGTCGAAAAGGAACGGAAGCGATCCTGATTGGTCATGCGGGCCACCCGGAAGTGGAAGGGACAATGGGCCAGTACAACAACCCGAAAGGGGGGATGTATCTGGTGGAAGCGCCAGCAGATGTGTGGAAACTTCAGGTTAAAGATGAAGACAATCTGTGCTTTATGACGCAAACCACGCTGTCCGTCGATGACACCTATGAAGTGATCGATGCGCTGCGTGCCCGTTTCCCCAAAATTGTTGGTCCGCGTAAAGACGACATCTGTTACGCCACCACTAACCGGCAGGAAGCGGTGCGTACGCTGGCCCGTGACGCTGATGTAGTGCTGGTGGTCGGTTCGAAAAACTCTTCGAACTCAAACCGTCTGGCAGAGCTTGCACAGCGTGCCGGCAAGCTGGCACGTCTGATCGACTCCGCTGATGATATTCAGGAAGAGTGGGTCAGAGGTGTGGGATGTGTTGGCGTCACCGCAGGTGCTTCGGCACCGGATATCCTGGTGCAACAGGTGATCGAACGGCTGAACTCACTGGGTGGCGTCGATGCCATCGAGCTGATTGGTCGCGAAGAGAACATTGTGTTTGAAGTACCGAAAGAGCTGCGCGTGGAAGTTCGTCAGGTCGAGTAGGGCGCATTTTCTCCTGTCTTGGGCGACCTTTTTTCCGGTCGCCTTATTCCCTTAAGTTGTGCAATTTCAGTTATTTCAATTACTTATCATCATATCCGCCCTCATTCGGATCGTACCATGTGTTGTGTTCATAAAAGAGGTTAACTGAGTTTTCATCGTTCAGAACCAAAGTCGCAATCCCACTTGAATATAACATCCATTTTCCAGGTAGCTGGTCGCCATATTTGATGTCGCCTTGTGCGTAGCAGGATGAGTAGCGGGTATCTATAGCGAAATGATTATCAACCGGATAGGCGTGATTAAAGAAGTTGATCACCTGCTCTGTGGTTGGTGTGAACTTTTTACAGGCCTTAATTTCACTGGGATTGGTGACTGCTTTCAGCGTCTGCCCACTACTGACGATGCTGACGGATGTGACCGGATTGGCGTAGCTGGAGCCGATAAGAAACAATGAGACCAGCAAGATGCCAGTATTTAAGCAAAAGGGTTTGATTACCATTTGGCTGAACTCGCTTCAGTGATATTTTTTCTGGCAATTTCAGGATGCCTGAAGATTTCACTCGTACTAATCTTCAACGTGCTTTTTAATTCTCTGACTAGCCACTCAAGTGATTCTGACTGGTGCTGATTTACGGCCTCAAAAATTCTACCATCAGGATATTCCTTTAAATCCTCTGTCTTGAAAGCCTCTCCAACAATCTCAATACCAATTGCATCCGTGTTTGCCGGAAAGCGGTCGGGCCAGGGTTTTTGCCTCTCCCTGTCTGATATTTCTTTGGTGCGCCAGGCGTTTTCCAGTTGAGTGGCTTTTTTGAGTTCAGCGGGTTCACATTTTTGCGTGATCAGGCAGCGCGATTTCATCCTGCCAACATGGTAAGTCATTTTGAACAGCGAGGCCGTCTGATAAATGGTGCCATCTTTATCAATGATAAAATGGGCCCCGTTGGCATTGGCGTGCTGGTAGCTGTTAAAGGTACTTTGTAACGTTGCGGCCCCGGTCTGATGAACGACAATGCCGTTAACATGGCCCATGTTACCGTGATGAAGGGAGTGAAAAATCTTTTTGGTAATCCTGACCGCATCGATATAGCCATTGGCATCGATATACAGCATGGTTCATCCTTGGTTTGATTAACAATCAGCTTTTGTAGGTTATATAGCCAGTTCTGCTTGAGCAAGGATGCCTGCCAATTTTCGTAGTTTATCCACTCAACGGCCATCCCATTTCCCTTCCCCAATCCTTACAAAATCTGTTTTACTGATAATCCTCACGCGCTGGCGTAAAATTCTTATTATCTGGTTTTAATTGTGGCGCAGACGTTAACCGCTGGTTAATCTGTATGCGGCTTGAATGAATAGAAATCTGTCAGGAATGAATAAATATGAGTAATACAGAAATCCGTATCGCCATTGTGGGAGCCGCAGGGCGTATGGGGCGTCAGCTAATTCAGGCAACGGTTCAGTCTGAAGGTGCGCGTTTGGGCGCCGCGCTGGTGCGTTCAGGTTCGTCGCTGACGGGCGCAGATGCCGGAGAGCTGGCTGGTTGTGGCGCACTGGGCATTAAAGTGACGGATAACCTTGATGCGGTGGTGAATGATTTCGATGTGTTGATCGATTTCACCCGCCCGGAAGGCACGCTGCATTATCTGGAATTTTGTCGTCAGCATAAAAAAGCGATGGTTATTGGTACCACCGGATTCGATGAGGACGGTAAAGCCGCCATCAAAGCCGCTTCTGCTGATATCGGCATCGTGTTTGCCGCCAACTTTAGTGTGGGCGTTAACCTGGTGCTGAAACTGCTGGAGAAAGCCGCCAAAGTGATGGGTGACTACGCGGATATCGAGATCATCGAAGCGCATCACCGTCATAAAGTTGATGCACCATCGGGTACCGCGCTGGCGATGGGGGAAGCGATTGCTGATGCGATGAACTGGAACCTGAATGAGCATGCGGTCTATAGCCGTGAAGGTTACACCGGTGAGCGTGAAGCACAGACCATCGGTTTTGCCACTGTACGTGCCGGAGATATCGTCGGTGAGCATACAGCGATGTTTGCAGATGTTGGCGAGCGGGTAGAGATAACCCACAAGGCTTCAAGCCGTATGACCTTCGCTAATGGCGCAGTTCGTGCAGCAATATGGTTGAAAGCGCATAAAACAGGGCTTCATGATATGCGCAGTGTCCTGAATCTTGATGATTTATAAGTGTTGTGTACCATCGTGATGTGGTTATTTCAATCATAACTTTTTGATTGGATGGGCAATAATTTTATTGCCCTTTTTATTTTGTATAAATAGCCATTTAAGTTATTTTTTTATAGGTTCCACTTATAAGTTGATCTTATCTCTGTTTTTCACCCTCCGTAAGCGCTATTTTTGACCATTTGGTCCACTTTTTTACTCCCCACCCCCTGAAATTATGCACAAGCGCTCAGGCAACCGATTTTATGACCAGGATGTGTCATGCTTTCAGGGTAAATCTTCCGGATTTACGCTCAGTTAGTTAAAAAACGCAGAAAAACATCCTCGCAGGGTAGACAATAGAGAGGGCGATCATTAGAATGCGCCCAATTTGCCAAAAACTGAGCAGTCAGGCAGTTTTTGCATTGATTTTGGGGTCATTCCTGAATTAATATGCATATATTGTGACTGTTTATTCCCTGGAGGATGTTTTGATTAAGTCAGCGCTATTGGTTCTGGAAGACGGAACCCAATTCCACGGTCGGGCCATCGGGGCAACCGGGTCGGCAGTGGGAGAAGTTGTTTTCAACACGTCAATGACCGGTTATCAAGAAATCCTCACTGATCCTTCCTATTCCCGCCAGATCGTCACTCTTACTTATCCCCATATCGGCAATGTCGGCACCAACTCCGCTGACGCAGAATCTTCTCAGGTACATGCATCGGGCCTGGTTATCCGTGATTTACCGCTGATTGCCAGCAACTACCGTAATGAAGAAGGCCTGTCTGATTACCTGACTCGCCACAACATTGTCGCTATTGCCGATATCGATACGCGTAAGCTGACCCGTCTGCTTCGCGAAAAAGGGGCACAGAATGGTTGTATCATCGCGGGCGATGCGCTGGATGCCGCTGTAGCACTGGAAAAAGCCAAAGCGTTCCCGGGCCTGAAAGGCATGGACCTGGCGAAAGAAGTGACCACTAAGGATGCGTATCAGTGGCTGCAGGGGAGCTGGACGCTGGAAGGTGAGCTGCCTGCGCCGAAGACTGATGCAGACCTGCCGTTCCATGTTGTCGCGTATGATTACGGCGTGAAGCGTAACATCTTGCGTATGCTGGTGGATCGCGGCTGCCGTCTGACCGTTGTTCCGGCGCAGACTTCCGCGGAAGACGTGCTGAAGCTGAATCCGGACGGGGTGTTCCTCTCTAACGGTCCTGGCGACCCGGAGCCGTGTGACTACGCGATTACGGCGATCAAACGCCTACTGGAAACCGACATTCCGGTGTTCGGTATCTGCCTCGGCCACCAGTTACTGGCGCTGGCCAGCGGTGCCAAGACCGTGAAGATGAAACTGGGCCACCACGGTGGTAACCACCCGGTGAAAGATCACGATAACAATACCGTGATGATTACCGCCCAGAACCACGGTTTTGCCGTTGACGACAGCCAGCTGCCTTTTAATCTGCGTGTGACCCATACTTCACTGTTTGACCATACGGTACAGGGTATTCACCGCACCGATAAAGCCGCTTTCAGCTTCCAGGGGCACCCGGAAGCCAGCCCAGGCCCGCACGATGCTGCGCCCTTGTTCGATCATTTTATCGAACTGATTAAAAAAGCTATTTAAGGTCGGGAGAGAAAGACAATGCCAAAACGTACAGACATAAAAAGTATCCTGATCCTCGGTGCTGGCCCGATTGTTATCGGCCAAGCCTGCGAATTTGACTACTCGGGTGCGCAGGCGTGTAAAGCGCTGCGTGAAGAGGGTTACCGCGTTATCCTGGTGAACTCCAACCCGGCCACCATCATGACCGACCCGGATATGGCCGATGCGACCTATATCGAACCTATCCACTGGGAAGTCGTGCGCAAAATCATTGAGAAAGAGCGCCCGGATGCCGTGCTGCCAACCATGGGCGGCCAGACTGCGCTGAACTGTGCGCTGGAGCTGGAACGTCAGGGCGTGCTGGCTGAATTTGGTGTCACGATGATCGGCGCCACCGCTGATGCGATCGATAAAGCGGAAGACCGTCGTCGTTTCGACGTTGCGATGAAGAAAATCGGCCTCGATACCGCACGTTCCGGTATCGCACACACGATGGAAGAAGCGCTGGCGGTTGCCGCTGACGTGGGCTTCCCGTGCATTATCCGTCCGTCATTCACAATGGGTGGCACAGGTGGCGGTATCGCTTACAACCGCGAAGAGTTTGAAGAGATTTGCGAGCGCGGCCTCGACCTGTCGCCGACCAATGAGCTGCTGATTGATGAGTCACTGATTGGCTGGAAAGAGTACGAGATGGAAGTGGTGCGTGATAAAAACGACAACTGCATCATCGTCTGTTCGATTGAAAACTTCGATGCCATGGGTATTCACACCGGTGACTCCATCACCGTTGCGCCAGCACAGACGCTAACCGACAAAGAGTACCAGATTATGCGTAACGCCTCGCTGGCGGTACTGCGTGAGATCGGTGTGGAAACCGGCGGTTCAAACGTACAATTCTCGGTAAATCCGGAAAATGGTCGCCTGATTGTCATTGAGATGAACCCGCGCGTATCACGTTCTTCAGCGCTGGCATCCAAAGCGACCGGTTTCCCGATTGCGAAAATCGCCGCCAAGCTGGCCGTCGGTTTTACGCTGGATGAGCTGACCAACGACATCACCGGTGGCCTGACTCCGGCCTCCTTCGAGCCGTCCATCGACTACGTTGTGACGAAGATCCCTCGCTTTAACTTCGAGAAATTTGCCGGTGCCAATGATCGTCTGACCACACAGATGAAATCTGTGGGTGAAGTGATGGCAATTGGTCGCACCTTCCAGGAATCGATGCAGAAAGCCCTGCGCGGTCTGGAAGTGGGCGCCCATGGTTTTGACCCGAAAGTGGGCCTTGACGACCCGGAAGCGCTGACGACCATTCGTCGCGAGTTGAAAGATGCTGGCTGCGACCGCATCTGGTACATCGCTGATGCCTTCCGTGCTGCGATGAGCGTGGAAGATGTCTTCGCGCTCACCAATGTTGACCGCTGGTTCCTGGTGCAGATTGAAGAGCTGGTGAAGCTGGAACAGCAGGTAGCAGACCAGGGCATTAACGGCCTGAACTATGACTTCCTGCGTGCCCTGAAGCGTAAAGGTTTTGCCGATGCACGCCTGGCCGATGTGGCCGGTGTCTCTGAAGCCGAAATCCGTGCGCTGCGTGAGCAGCATAACCTGCACCCGGTCTACAAACGTGTTGATACCTGTGCGGCAGAGTTCTCCACCAATACCGCCTACATGTACTCCACTTATGAAGAGGAGTGCGAAGCGAACCCTAACCAGGACCGTGACAAAATCATGGTGCTGGGCGGTGGTCCAAACCGTATCGGCCAGGGCATTGAGTTCGACTACTGCTGCGTACACGCCTCACTGGCGCTGCGCGAAGACGGGTTCGAAACCATTATGGTCAACTGTAACCCGGAAACCGTCTCTACCGATTACGACACCTCCGACCGTCTGTACTTCGAACCGGTGACCCTGGAAGATGTGCTGGAAATCGTGCGCATCGAGAAGCCTAAGGGTGTGATCGTACAGTACGGTGGCCAGACGCCACTGAAACTGGCGCGTGCGCTGGAAGCCGCAGGCGTGCCGGTTATCGGTACCAGCCCGGATGCCATTGACCGTGCAGAAGATCGTGAGCGTTTCCAGCAGGCAGTTGATCGCCTCGGCCTGAAACAGCCGGCTAACGCCACCGTGACGGCCATTGAAATGGCCGTCGAAAAAGCAGCACTGATTGGCTACCCACTGGTGGTGCGTCCGTCTTACGTGCTGGGCGGCCGTGCGATGGAAATCGTATACGACGAAATCGACCTGAAGCGTTACTTCAACACGGCGGTTTCCGTCTCTAATGATGCGCCGGTTCTGCTGGACCGTTTCCTGGATGACGCCGTCGAAGTTGACGTAGATGCCATCTGTGACGGTGAGCAGGTGCTGATTGGCGGCATTATGGAACACATTGAGCAGGCGGGCGTTCACTCCGGTGACTCAGCCTGTTCACTGCCAGCGTATACGCTGAGCCAGGAAATCCAGGATGTGATGCGCGACCAGGTGAAAAAGTTGGCCTTTGAACTGGGCGTACGCGGTCTGATGAACGTGCAGTTTGCAGTGAAAGACAACGAGGTTTACCTGATTGAGGTGAACCCACGTGCTGCGCGTACCGTACCGTTTGTTTCTAAAGCGACCGGGATGCCGCTGGCGAAGGTTGCCGCACGCGTGATGGCGGGCAAAACGCTGGCTGCTCAGGGTGTGACGAAAGAGATCATCCCACCGTATTACTCCGTGAAAGAAGTCGTGCTGCCGTTTAACAAGTTCCAGGGCGTTGACCCTATCCTTGGCCCGGAAATGCGCTCCACCGGGGAAGTGATGGGTGTGGGCCGTACCTTCGCAGAAGCTTTCTGCAAAGCGATGCTGGGCGCACAGAGCAACATGAAGAAGAGCGGTCGTGCGCTGCTGTCAGTGCGCGAAGGCGATAAGAAACGCATCGTTGAGCTGGCTCGTCGCCTGCAGGATTCTGGTTTTGAACTGGATGCTACTGCGGGTACTGCTGAGGTGTTGAAAACTGCCGGGATTGAGGTGCGCCAGGTGAATAAGGTGCATGAAGGTCGTCCGCATATTCAGGATCGGGTGAAAAACGGCGAGTACGCCTATATCGTTAACACCACCGCAGGCCGCCAGGCGATTGAGGATTCCAAACTCATCCGCCGCAGTGCGTTGCAGTACAAGGTGCACTACGACACCACACTGAATGGTGCTTTCGCCACCACCACGTCACTGAATGCCAGCGCCACTGAGCAGGTGATCTCCGTGCAGGAAATGCACGCGCAGATCAACGCTTAACGCCGGTCATCGTGACAGCAACAAACCCCGCCTCGGCGGGGTTTTTTTTGGGGCGCGATTCGGCAAAAGTCGTTTCTGATTATCGGTTTTGTGATCGCACAGGTTGCAGCATTGTCAGGGTTCGTTAGGATGACTGGCGCTGGGTTTTACATTATGTATTGAAAAACAGCCACTTTTTACACCAATGATTATAGGGAAATTAACCATGAAAAGAATTGTTCTGGCGATGCTGGTTGGAGCGGTAATGGCTCAATCTGCGTATGCGGCCAAAGATGTCACCACGCAACCTGACGTTTACTTTCTGAAAGAATCACAGTCCATCGACAGCCTGGCGTTGCTGCCACCCCCTCCGGCGATGGACAGCATCGAGTTTTTGAATGATAAAACCCAGTATGACGTGGGTAAAATGCTGCGTGACACGCCAAGAGGCAAGCAGGCCTGGAAAGATGCTAACGTTGAGGGCGATGGCGTAGCAGAGGCATTCTCCGAGGCTTACGGCATGGAAATTACGCTGGAGAAAACGCCGGAACAGTATCGACTGGTGAAGAAAATGCGCGAAGATGCGGGCGACCTGGCCACACGCAGCGCCAAGCAACACTACATGCGCATCCGTCCTTTTGCTTTCTATCATGAAGCCACCTGCCGTTCCGATGACGAAGGCAAGCTCTCAACCAATGGCTCCTATCCTTCAGGCCACACCACCATTGGCTGGGCCACTGCGCTGGTGCTGGCTGAGATCAATACCGACCGCCAGGGGCAAATTCTGCAACGTGGCTATGAGATGGGCCAGAGCCGAGTGATTTGCGGTTATCACTGGCAGAGTGACGTCACCGCGGCTCGCGTGGTGGCCTCGGCGATTGTGGCACGTCTGCACGCTGAACCGACCTTTGTCAGCCAGCTGCAAAAAGCCAAAGATGAATTCAAGCGTCTGAAAGGCAGCGCGCTTTAAACGAATAGCCCCCCGTAGTGGGCGACCTTTTTTACGGTCGCCCTTTGAGAGATTCTTTTCCAGTTACACTTTTCTTAAGCCAGTTTTGCCAGTATTTCCAGCGTAGTAGACTCATTTTCAATTAAGCGGATCAGCAAAATGGCCTGTTTATTCGGCTTTGCCCGCCCCTGCTCCCAGTTCTGATAGGTGGTTAATCCGGTCTGTAAGTACTGTGCGAAGACCGCCTGAGAAAGCTGTAAGTTTTCACGGATAGTGCGCAATTCCTCCGGGGCAAGTACCACCTCAGCTTTTGCCGCCAGGCGATGCGTCTTCAGCGTTTTCTTGCCCTGGTGATGTTCAGCCAGCGCGGTAAACCCCTCGACCAGTTCATGGTAAAGATCGCGTTTTTCCATAAAATCACCCTCCTTTAGTCAGGTTTGCCAGCAGCGAACGTAAGCTGTCGCGCTGTGCCGGGGAGAGATCGCTTGCCTCTCCTTTGCTGTAAACAGTGAACAGCAGAAAGTGTGCCTGTTCCTGCCACCAGTAATAAATCACCCGTGAACCTCCGCGTTTTCCCTTATGGCGATGGGCATCGCCTACTCTGAGTTTACGCAGCCCTCCGGTGTGCTGGATAACATCACCGCAGGTGGGACAGAGCATTAACAGATTCTGCAAACTGCGAAATGCATCGTCAGAAAAATAATCGACACGGTGACGTGCGAAAGGCGGAAGTTCAATAAAGATAGCATCCACTGCTGTATCTCCTGATGGGCTTAAACTATCCCCAATAATGAGTTAGTTCAAGTGAATTTTGTTGGTTTTTTGAACCTGATGATTTTGCCTCCTTCCTGCTGATATGTCCCATGACTTGCTCATTCCCTGCGCAACGCCTCGCAAATCTGCACTGTTAACGCTCAGAAGATTTGCTTATTTCTCAGTTAAAATCATTTGAATCAATAGCTTGATTTTTTGGCATCAAAATTGCGTTACCTGAAAGAGGTTGAGTTGTTGGGCCAATTTATCAGGGGGCAGGATGTCATCATTAAACGCCAGTTTGTCGCCGATTGCGGTACAGCACAGCGATGTGTTGGTGCTGGACGCGTTGACGCGCTATGTGGCGCAGTCCGGGACTCAGATTGGTGAACGTTTGCCGCCAGAGCGTGTACTGGCAGAGCAACTGGGGGTGAGCCGTAACACGGTACGTGAAGCGCTGAAACGCTGGGAGGCACTGGGCATTATTGTGCGCCGCAAAGGCAGCGGCACCTTCCTGCATGCCGAGGTCACCAGCAATGACAGTTTCCTCTCCCTGCGCTTTAAGAACGACTCACAGAACATGCTGCATGCGCTGGAGGTGCGACGCATCATCGAGGCCGAATCCTGTGGCCTGGCGGCGATCCGCGCCAGCCGTGAAGACCTGCTGCTGATAGAACAGCGGCTGGTGGAGATGGAGCGGGTACATCTGTCCATAGGTTCTGCCGGGGCCGAAGACTGGGCGTTTCACGCCAGCATCTATCAGGCCGCCCATAACCCGTTACTGCTACATATGGTGGTCGGTTTATACGACACCCTGCACGCGTTCTTCGAATCTCCCCCCGAACAGGCACTGTTCAGCGACTCCTTTCCGCTGCACCGCACGCTGTTCGAAGCCATTGCACGCCGTGATGCCATTGAGGCGACGCGCGTCAGCCATTTAATTCTCGATATCACCGAACGTGACATGAAGGACGTGATCCATGCAGCCAGAAAAATATAAAGACCAGACCCAGCTAACGCACGATGTCCGCCATGATAAAGGCGCGGTATCGCCACCGATTTACCAGTCGTCGTTGTTCAGCTTCAGCGACTACGACAGCATGATCGCCCGTTTTCGCGGTGACAGTGACCAGCCGCTCTATTCACGCGTGGACAACCCAACGGTCAAAGCGTTGCAGGACAAAGTGGCCTTGCTGGAACAGGGGGAAGCCTGTCTGGCCTTCAGTAGCGGGATGGCGGCCATCAGCAACGCCATTCTCAGCGTGGTGTCACCGGGCGATAAAGTGGTGTGTATCAACCACGTTTATCCGGATACCTACCGCTTTCTACGTGGCTTCTGCCAGCGTTTTAACATCAACAGCGAGTTTGTAGACGGTGATTCTCTCGCGGCGGTAGAAGCCGCGCTGCCGGGGGCAACGCTGCTCTATCTTGAAAGCCCGAGCAGCTGGGTGATGGGTGAACAGGATCTGCGTGCGCTGGTCGCTCTGGCCAAACGTTATGGCGTGATCACGATGATTGATAACAGTTGGGCATCGCCGCTGTTCCAAAAACCGCTGACCCTGGGCGTGGATATTGTGGTGCATTCTGCCTCGAAATATATCAGTGGCCACAGCGATGTGGTGGCCGGGCTGGTGATTGCCAGCCGTGAGCACATCATGGCCATTACCCGCGGCGTCAGCCCTTTCCTCGGCGGTAAGCTCTCTGCCAACGAAGCCTGGCTGCTGATCCGCGGCCTGCGCACGTTGCCACTGCGTATGCGCCAGCACCATCACAGCGCCCTGACGATTGCGCAGCAACTGCGGGATCATCCACAGGTCACCCGGGTTTATCACCCAGGGCTGGATCCGCAGCCCTTCTCAACACTGAGTGGTTACAGCGGCCTGTTCTCCTTCGAACTCGATGACTCGGTGGATATCCCGCGTTTCTGTAATGCCCTGAATCTTTTCCATATGGGCGTTAGTTGGGGCGGCTTCGAGAGCCTGGTGATGCCGGCTATTTCGGTGCTGAATCAGGCCGGAGAGTTTAACTCAGCGCGCGATTTTGGCGTGTCTCCGCGCGTTGTCCGTATTTCTATCGGCCTGGAAGAGACCGATGACCTGTGGCTCGACTTGCAGCAGGCGATCGCTGCTGCCCGCTAACTTCACCCGACAAGAGGACAGTATGATGCAACATCCTTTGCGCTCTGCATTATTCAAAAGCGTGGTATTGAGCCTGGGAATGACCACCGCCTTCGGCAGTATCGCCGCCACTAAGCTGACGCTGGTGGAAGTGATCACCAGCCCGGCGCGGACAGCCGTGCTGCAAACCATGCTGACGGAGTATAAAAAACAGCATCCGGATACGGAAATTGAAGTGATCTCGCTGCCGTGGGGCCAGGCGTTTGAAAAACTGGGCACCATGCTGCAAAGCGGGCAGGTGCCGGATGTGGTGGAGATGCCGGATACCTGGCAGGGATTGTATGCCAGTAACAATATGCTGGAGGATCTTGAGCCACGCCTGAAAAGCTGGCAAAGCACGCCAGAGCTGACGGATAAAGCGCTGACGATGGCGCGTGCCGCCAACGGTAAAGCCACGATGATGCCGTACGGTTTCTATCTGCGCGCCATGTTCTGGAACAAGAAGCTGTTCCAGCAGGCCGGGCTGAGCGAAGCACCGAAAACCATGGATGAGTTCGTCGCGGACGCGAAGAAAATTACCGCACTGGGTAATGGCATCAGCGGCTACTGCATGCGTGGTGGCGTTGGAGGCACCAATGCCTGGATGATGTTTATGGCAGCGATGAACGGCTCTCCAGACTTCTTCGATAAGCAGGGTAACAGTACGCTCACCCAGCCTGGTGCACTGAAGGGCGCACAGCTGCTGGTGGATTTGTACAAAAGCGGCGGCGCACCGAAAGACAGTGTGAACTGGGGCTTTAACGAGATCGTATCCGGGTTCTACTCGGGTAAATGCGCGATGCTTGACCAGGATCCGGATGCGCTGATCGCAATTAAAAACAGCATGCCAGCGGACGATTTCGCGGTAGCACCGATGCCGGTAGGGCCATCGGGTAAAGCCTTCCCGACGATAGGTTATACCGGCTGGTCGGTGTTTAAGCAGGCGAAACAGAAGGATCAATCCTGGCAGTTGATCCAGTTCCTCAGTAACAAAGAGAACAACCTCACCTGGTCGAAGTTCGTCGGTACGCTGCCCATCTATAAAGGCGCAGAAAGCGACCCTTACTACCATTCACCGCAGTTCGCAGGCTGGTTTGCCGAACTGAATGACCCGAAATATGTGCCGCTGACCATGCCGACCCATCTGAAAGGCTGGGGCTACTTTAACTCGGTGATCGTCAAAGAGAGCAGCCAGGAAACATTACTCGACCAGAACGATACCGAATCGATGGTTCAGGACTGGGCGAAGTATCTGACAAAAGAGCAGAAAGCCTGGCTGGCTGCGCAATAACCTGGTGATCGGGCCGATCGGAACAGACGATCGGCCCCCCGCCAACCTCATACCGGAGACGCCCTATGATGCTTGACGCCACCACCGAACCCGCCGATCGAGCGCCACGCTTTTTGCGCCTGCGTATGCTGGCGGAACCCTGGCTTTACCTCACCCCAACGCTGGTGTTGATAGGGCTGTTTATTTTTGTACCGATGATGATTGGCATCTCGTATGCCTTCCAGAATATCCAACTGCTGAACCCGATGGACAGTGGCTGGGTCGGTCTGGATAATTTCCGCACTATGTTCGATGACCGACGTTTCTTTAAGGCGCTGGGCCATACGGTGAACTGGACGCTGACCTCGCTGACGTTGCAATTCTTCCTTGGTCTGGGGTTGGCGCTGCTGCTAAACCGCGAATTCCCGTTACGGCGCTGGGCACAGGCACTGGTATTCCTGCCGTGGGCGGTGCCTGCGTTTCTCTCCGGTCTGACGTGGTCATGGTTGCTGAATCCGGTGATCGGTATTCTGCCGCACTGGATGGTGGATCTGCATCTGATCAGCGAACCGTACAACATCCTGTCCGATCCCACCCTCGCGTTATACGGCCCCGTGATTGCTAACGTCTGGTTTGGTATTCCGTTTTTTGCCATCACCCTGCTGGCAGCGTTGCAATCCATTCCAAAAGATCTCTACGAGGCGGCATCCATGGACGGTGCCAGCGGCTGGCAGCAGTTTAAGCGCGTCACGCTGCCATTTCTTGCACCGATGATTGCGATTACCGTCATGCTGCGCACCATCTGGATTGCCAACTTTGCCGACCTGATCGTGGTGATGACCGACGGTGGCCCTGCGGGATCCACCTCAATTCTCTCCAGCTACATCTTTACCACTGCCTACCGCAAGCTCGACTTTGGTTACGCCTCAGCGATGGCGGTGTTCCTGCTGGTACTGATGACCTGTTATGCATTGGTGTTACTGCGTATTCGCCATCAGTTGTTGAAATAAGGAGAGGTCGATGAACGCACTGTTACGTTTGATTGGGCACCGCGCCGGTATCCTGTTCTACCTGCTGTTTGCGCTGTTCCCGCTCTACTGGGTGATTAAAATTGCCTTTACGCCCGACGCGTTGTTGTTCAGCGAAGGGGTGACAATGTGGCCGGCTGCGCTGACTCTTGACCATTTTAAACGCGTGCTGGTGGAGAGCGATTTCCCGACCTTTTTTACCAACAGTCTGATTGTGTCGTTTGGCACCGCCGGTTTGTCGACGGTGGTGGCAGCGGCTGCGGGCTACGCGTTTTCACGCTTTGGTTTCCGTGGAAAAACGGTGATGGCGGCGCTGCTGCTGTTTACGCAGATGTTCCCGCTGGTGATGATCCTGGCCCCAATCTACAAAGTGATGGCACCGCTCGGGCTGACCAACAGCCTGCTGGGCCTGATCCTGGTCTACAGCGCATTTAACGTGCCGTTTGCCACTTTTTTGATGCAGTCATTTTTCGATGCAATCCCGAAAGATCTGGAAGAGTCCGCCATGCTGGAAGGCTGCACACGTTTTCAGGCGCTGTACCGCGTACTGGTGCCACTGACACTGCCGGGCATGGCTGCCACGCTGGGATTTGTGTTCACTGCCGCGTGGAGTGAGCTGCTGTTCTCACTGATGCTGATCAACCAAAACGATGTGATGACCTTCCCGGTAGGATTGCTGAGCTTCGTGTCGAAATTCGCCGTTTCCTGGGGAGATATGATGGCTGCCGCCGTGCTGGCACTGATCCCCGCGTGTCTGTTTTTCGCCTTCATTCAGCGCTACCTGATCCAGGGGCTGACGGCTGGCGCAGTAAAAGGATAATCCTGATGGCTCAAATTTCTCTGCGACAAATCCAGAAGCAGTACGGCAATGTTGAAGTGCTGCGTGATATTAACCTGACCATCGCCGATGGTGAGTTTGTGGTGCTGGTGGGGCCTTCGGGCTGCGGGAAGTCGACGCTGCTGCGTACCATCGCCGGACTGGAACTGGCGAGCAGCGGTGACATCCGTATTGGCACGCGGCTGATGAATGAGGTGGCACCGAAAGATCGTGATATTTCCATGGTGTTTCAGAGCTATGCGCTCTATCCGCACCTGACCGTGGCGCGCAATATGGGCTTCAGCCTGGAAGTGCAAAAGCGGCCCAAAGCAGAAATTGAGGCCGCGGTGCAGCGTGCGGCGGAGATCCTCAGCCTGACGCATTTACTCGACCGGCGGCCAAAAGAGTTATCCGGTGGCCAGCGCCAGCGCGTGGCGATGGGGCGGGCGATTGTGCGGCAGCCGCAGGTCTTTTTGTTCGATGAGCCGCTGTCGAACCTTGATGCCCAGCTGCGCGGTCAGATGCGCGTGGAGATCAAAAAGCTGCATCAGCAGATGAATAATACCATTGTTTATGTGACCCACGATCAGGTCGAGGCCATGACGCTGGCGGATCGCATTGTGGTGCTCAATCACGGTGTGATCCAGCAGGTAGGCAGTCCGCTGGAGCTGTATGACACACCGGCGAATAAATTCGTCGCCAGCTTTATCGGTTCACCGCCGATGAACTTTATCAGCGGTACCGTGCGTGCCGGGGATCGTGGTCCTTGCGTCGAGGTTAGCGCACCGCTGGTGCTGCCCTTGAGCGATCGCGGCTTGCTGCCACAGGGGAAGGCGGTGACGTACGGCATCCGCCCGGAAAATATCACGTTATGCGATCTGGCGGATGAAGGGGCGTTGCCGTTGCAGGTGTCGCTGATCGAACCGACAGGGCTATCCGAGCTGATCCACGGAACCCTGTACGGTGAGCCGGTGATGATCTACAGCACGTTGCGTTCGGATTGCCGGGCGGGGGAGACGGTGGGCATGAAGATCGATGTGGATCGCGTGCTGCTGTTTGATGCGGACAGTCAGGTGCGGCTTTAGGTGCGGGCTATATATAGCCCGCACCGGGTCAGGCGTGCCTGACCCCTACGACAGCGCGACTTTAATCCCCAGTGCAATCAGTACGCCACCCAGCAGTTTGTCAACGATGCGCTGGGCTTTGGCCAGGCCACGACGTACCGGGGCGCTCTGGATCAGCACCACTAATAGCGGCCACCATAGCGTCGACAGGCCGAGGATAATACCCGCATACAGCAGCTTTTCATGCACACTGGAGCCAACGCTCAATACCTGGGTAAAGATCGACAGGAAAAACAGCGTAGCTTTGGGGTTCAGCAGGTTGCACAGATAACCCTGCATAAAGGCTTTCTTCAGCGAGGTGTGCTCAGGGGCCACGTTACTGAGATCCATTTTACTGCTGCCACGGGAACGCAGTGCCTGGATACCGATATAAATCAGGTAACCGGCACCGGCATATTTCAGCAGCATAAACAGCCACGGCGTGGTGGTGATCACCACGGCCAGCCCGGCAACGCAGTAAGCCATATGCGTGGCAACGGCGCAGTTCACGCCCATCGCGGTCATCATGGCCGCGCTGCGGCGGTAGCGGGCAGCATTTTTGATAATCAGGAAAAAATCAGGGCCGGGAGAAAGCATCCCGAGCGCCGCAATGGTGGCGACAAATAAACTGGTTTCTAACATAACGAAGGTCTGTAGCTGAACGAGCCGAGAATTCTATCATGCCTCTGGGGTTAATGTGGGGGAAAAACAGGCAGAAGGTGACGCAACCGATACCCTGTAAACCTTTACTGAATATCCTCCGGTTAGCTATCGACGAAAGTTTCGCCTTTCCGTATGATGGCGCCAATTTTACCCCCTGCTGAGTTTTATATGATGATTAGCCTGATTGCGGCCCTTGCGGCCGACCGTGTGATTGGGATGGAAAATGCCATGCCATGGCATCTGCCGGCCGACCTTGCATGGTTTAAGAAGCATACTCTGAATAAACCCGTGATCATGGGCCGCCGTACCTGGGAGTCCATTGGACGCCCGTTGCCAGGTCGCCTGAATATTGTGATCAGCAGCCGTAAAGGGGATGCCGACGGTGTGACCTGGGTGACTTCTATTGATGAGGCGTTAAAAACCGCAGGTGATGTGGAAGAGCTGATGGTGATTGGCGGCGGGCGCATTTATGAGCAGATGCTGGCACGTGCTGACCGTTTGTATCTGACGCATATTGATGCCGAAGTGGAAGGGGATACGCATTTCCCGGACTACGAGCCGGATGAGTGGCAGTCAACCTTCAGCGAGTTCCATGATGCTGATGAGAAAAACTCGCACAGTTTCTGCTTTGAGATTTTAGACCGTCGTTAAAATAATACGGGTCGGGCATGCCCGACCCGAACAACGGTGTCTTTTACAATATTTCGCTTTTCCGGTTCGATACCTGCACAAACACCCGCTTGTCTTCCCAGCGTAGCATTGTCAATGTTCCTCCCCAGCAACAACCGGTATCCAGGGCGAGAATCCCTTCCGGCGTTCCTTTTCCTTCCAGCGATGCCCAGTGACCAAACGCAATGGTGTAATCATTCGATACCGGTCCGGGAATGGTGAACCAGGGTTTTAGCGGTGGGGGAGCGCTGTCCGGGGCTTCTTTCGCGATCATATCCAGCTGACCATTTGGAAAGCAGTAACGCATTCGCGTCAGGGCATTGGTACTGAAGCGTAAACGCGCCAGACCGCTGAGCTCCGGTGTCCAGTTATTGGGCATATCGCCATACATCGCATCCAGAAACAGCGGATACGTATCGCTGCTGAGGACCGATTCCACTTCACGCGCGCAGCTTTTCGCTGTCTCGATATCCCACTGCGGAGTGATCCCGGCGTGGGCCATCACCAGCTTTTTTTCTTCATCAACCTGTAACAGCGGCTGGCGGCGTAGCCAGTTGATCAGCAGGTCAGCATCAGGGGCTTCCAGCAGCGGTGTAATGCGATCTTTAGGTTTATTGCGACTGATACCGGCGTAGACCGCCAGCAGATGCAGGTCATGATTGCCCAGCACCATTTTTACGCAGTCCCCGAGGTAACGAACATAACGCAGAACTTCAAGCGAAGCTGGCCCACGCGCGACCAGATCGCCGGTCAGCCAGAGCTGATCAACCTGAGGATCGAAGGCGACCTGGTTAAGAAGCGATCGCAATTCTTCGTAGCAACCGTGGACATCACCGATTAAATAAGTGCTCATGCAAAAAGGCCGGATTAGTGAATATGGGTGGCAATCGCCAGGCGGAAGACCGGGATATCAACGGTGAACGGTTCGCCGTTGGCATCGATCATCTGATAGTGACCCTGCATGGTGCCCATCGGGGTTTCAAGAACGGCCCCGCTGGTGTACTGAAACTCGCCGCCAGGCTCGATGTGCGGCTGTTCGCCAACCACACCTTCGCCCTGAACTTCGGTTTCACGGCCGTTACCGTTAGTGATGAGCCAGTAACGGCCAATGAGCTGAGCCGGGATACGCCCCAGATTACGTATCGTGATGGTGTAAGCAAACACATAACGTTCTTCTTCAGGTGCAGACTGTGACGCAATATAGGCACTTTGTACCTGAACACAGACTTTGGGCGTATCGTTCATACTCAGTTCTCCTGCGGCTGAGGATGCGCAGTCAACCAGTTCGCCATACGGCAATATTGTGCAACGCTGATATTCTCTGCACGCAACGTCGGGTCAATCTCCATTTCTGCCAGTGCTTCCGCAGAGAAAAGATGGCCGAGGCTGTTGCGCAGGGTTTTACGGCGTTTACCGAAGGCTTCCGTGGTGATGCGGCTCAGGGCACGAATGTCGTCAACCGGGTGTGGGATCTGTGCATAAGGCATCAGACGCACCACGGCAGAGTCGACTTTCGGTGCCGGGGTAAAGGATTCGGGTGGCACTTCCAGCACCGGGATCACCTGGCAGTAATACTGTGCCATGACGGTCAGACGACCGTAGGCTTTGCTGCCAGGCCCGGCAACCAGGCGGTTAACCACTTCTTTTTGCAACATAAAGTGCATGTCCTGAATGGCACCGGTATAGCTAAACAGATGGAACATCAGGGGAGTGGAGATGTTATACGGCAGATTACCGAACACACGCAGCTTTTGACCTTTTTCCTGCGCATAGGCGGCGAAGTCAAAGGCCATCGCATCCTGCTGGAAAATGGTCAGTTTTGGGCCAAGGAACGGATGAGTTTGCAGACGCGCGGCAAGATCGCGGTCAATCTCAATCACTGTCATGGCGTCCAGACGCTCGCCTACCGGCTCGGTAAGTGCAGCAAGGCCTGGGCCGATTTCGACAACCGCCTCGCCCTTTTGTGGGTGGATGGCATTGACGATGCTTTCGATAATGTACGGATCGTTAAGGAAGTTCTGTCCAAAACGTTTGCGGGCGAAGTGGCCCTGGTGAACGCGACTATTCATTACTGCTCTTAATCATGGTAATGGCGAGGTTAAGCGCCGTCTTAAAGCTGCCCGCATCAGCCTGGCCGCTTCCAGCCAGCTCGAGAGCTGTGCCGTGGTCAACAGACGTACGGATAAATGGCAGACCGAGGGTGATATTCACCGCCCGACCAAACCCCTGATATTTTAGCACTGGAAGCCCCTGATCGTGATACATCGCCAGCACCGCATCAGCATGTTGCAGATATTTGGGCTGGAACAGGGTATCCGCTGGCAGAGGTCCAGTCAGTTGTATACCGCGCTGGCGGAGTTCATCCAGCGCCGGGATAATCACATCGATCTCTTCACGGCCCATATGGCCGCCTTCGCCTGCGTGGGGGTTCAGACCGCAAACAAAGATATGCGGTGAAGCCAGACCAAACTTGCTTTGCAGGTCGGCGTGGAGGATGGTGATCACTTCATGCAGGCTGTTGCGGGTAATGGCGGCCGCCACATCTTTCAGCGGCAAATGGGTGGTCGCCAGCGCAACACGCAGCTCCTCCGTTGCCAGCATCATCACCACGCGCTCACAGTCAGCGCGCTCGGCGAAGAACTCGGTATGCCCGCTAAACGGGATGCCGGCATCGTTGATGACACCCTTGTGCACCGGTCCGGTGATCAGGGCGGCGAATTCGCCGCTCAGACAGCCGTCACAGGCGCGTGCAAGGGTTGCCAGTACATAGTGACCATTATCCACGCAAAGCTCGCCTGCAACCGCTGGCTGGGCCAGCGGCACGGGCAGAACGGTGAGCGTTCCTGCCTGCTGGGATTGCACCGGGCTTCCCGGTAGATACTCGCGCAGGGTCAGGGGTAAATGCAAAGCTGCCGCGCGGGTGCGCAGCAGCTCGGGGTCAGCACAGACAACCAGTTCAACCGGCCAGGCAAGCTGTGCCAGTTGAACGATTAAATCGGGACCAATCCCGGCGGGTTCGCCGGGGGTGATCACCACACGTTGATTACTGAGCATTCGCATCCAGAATTTTCACGTAGGCAGCAGCACGTTGTTCCTGCATCCAGGTTTGTGCTTCTTCCGAGAATTTACGGTTGAACAGCAGGCGGTAAGCACGCTCTTTTTTCGCCGCATCAGTTTTATCCACCTTGCGGGTATCCAGCAACTGGATCAGATGCCAGCCGAAGGAAGAGTGAACCGGGCCGCTCACCTGGCCTTTTTGCAGACGCAGCAGGGCATCACGGAAAGCAGGATCGTACACTTCCGGTGAGCTCCAACCCAGATCGCCGCCCTGGTTCGCTGAACCCGGATCCTGCGACAGTTGTTTAGCAGCGTCGGCAAAGGTCAGCTTGCCACTTTTGATCTCAGCGGCCACTTCTTGCAACTTCTGACGGGCCTGATCGTCAGTCATGATCGGGGATGGTTTGAGCAAGATATGGCGTGCATGTACTTCAGTGACTGAAATGCTCTGGTTATCACCGCGCATATCGTTCACTTTCAGAATATGGAAACCCACACCGGAGCGGATCGGACCAATGATATCGCCTTTTTTCGCTGTCACCAGCGCCTGAGCAAACAGGGATGGCAGCTCCTGAATACGGCCCCACCCCATGTTGCCGCCCTTCAGCGCCTGTGGGTCAGCAGAGTAGGTGATAGCCAGTTTACCGAAATCCGAACCGGATTTGGCTTCACCTGCCAGCTGTTTTGCCAGGCTTTCCTGATCGTCAACCTGCTGCTGGGTCGGGTTTTCCGGCAGTGGCAACAGGATGTGGCTGAGGTTCAACTCAGTGCCAGCATCATTCTGCGATGCCATCTGCGTTGCCAGCTGATCCACTTCCTGAGGCAGGATCGTGACACGACGACGCACTTCGTTGTTACGGACTTCTGAGGTGATCATCTCTTTGCGGATCTGCTCGCGGTAGGTGGCATAGTTCATGCCATCGTACGCCAGACGGCTACGCAACTGATCAACACTCATTTTGTTCTGCGCGGCGATGTTACCAATCGCCTGATCCAGCTGCGCATCACTCACCTGAATTCCGGCCTGTTTGGCCATCTGTAGCAGGATATTATCCATCACCAGACGTTCAACGATCTGGTGACGCAGGGTTTTATCATCCGGTAACTGCTGGCCGGCTTGCTGCGACTGGCCTTTCACGGACTGCATCATGCCGTCCACGTCACTTTCTAACACTACGCCGTTATTCACGATGGCGGCAACTTTATCAACAACTTGCGGGGCTGCGAACGCAGTGTTGGCTGTCAGGGCTGCACCGAGGATCAGCATTCTCCAGTTCTTCATACTTTTTCCATTCTTCTATCCGCACTGCGGGTTTGCATACCAAACATTACAACATCAGAAAGCGCGTTGATAAGGCAGGATGCCCTGACGCAGCATTTGACCGGTGCCTAAGCCATAGCTTGGGCTGAGGCCACGCAGTTCAATGTTGAACGAGATTTTATTGTCATATTTACTGCTGTCGTTTTCCCAGCTGGTGATTTTACGTTCATAGCCCAGACGGAGTGCATAACAACAGGAGCTGTACTGTACACCGAGCAGTTGATCGGCAGCCTGGTTTGCTTTGGTATCGTAATACCATGCACCGACCACTGACCATGCATCAGCGATAGGCCAGCTTGCTGTTGCACCAACCTGCGAAATTCCTTTCTGGTACAACGCATTGTTGTACTGGGTCAGCGTTTGCTGAACATACTCCTCGCTGGTATAGCGGTAGTTCAACTGCACCATACGGTCAGCATCACGACGCCATTCCAGCACGGCGTTACCCTGAGAAACGTTATTCAGACGGGTGTCGTATTGCAATCCACCGCGTGCTGACCAGTTGTCACTCACCCTCCAGTAAGTGTCGCCAGCCCACACCAGGCTGCCGCGGTCGTCGTCATCCGTGTTGTTCAACCCGGTACGAGCAGGGGTGAACGAGTAGATTTGACCAATGGAAGCATTAAAACGTTCAACCAGATCGTTATCAAAAATTCGCGAGGTTACACCGGTAGTGACCTGGTTGGCTGAAGCGATGCGATCCAGGCCGCTGTAGGTACGGTCACGGAACAGGCCAGTGTAGTCACTTTGCAGCAGGGTGGAGTCGTAAGCGCGGATATCGCTCTGATCACGATAAGGCGTGTAGAGGTACTGCACGCGCGGTTCCAGCGTCTGCGTGTAACCCGGTGACCAGTTCATATCCCGGTCAAATACCATCTTGCCGTCGACTTTAAACTGCGGCATGACGCGATTCACCGAGTCTTTCAGCTGATTATTGCTACTGGTGCTGAGCGAGTTGTAATAATCAACGTCGTTCTGCTCGTAATGCGTGGCCAGCAGTTTGGCTTCGGTATTGATGCTGCCCCAGCCGTTGGAGAGCGGCAGGTCAATGGTCGGTTCAAGATGCAGACGCGTGGCGTCTGGCAAGCGCTCATTCACGTTAGTGAATTTTACTGCCTGTGCATAGACGTGCGTATCGAACGGTCCGATATCGTTACTGTAATAATTGAAGTCGAACTGCGGTTCGGCGCGATACACATCGTTATTGGCGTTGGTGGAGAAAATCTGGAACTGTTTGGTCGACAGCGTGGCATCCCAGTTTTGTTCCGCATACCCAATGCTGAACTTCTGCGTAACGTAGCCATCAGTGGTTGAACCATACACCGAGTCGAGATCGGTGAAATAGTAAGGATCGCTGACTTTGGTGTAATCGGCGTTGAACCGCCAGTGCTGATCGTAAACGCCAGAATGACGCCAGTAGAACAGCCAGCGATTGGCGTCTTTATCATCCGGATGATCGCTGTTATAGACGCGGTCTGAATTCAGATAGTCGAACTCCACCAGACCTGTACCTGCGCCAGTCAGATAACGGAATTCATTCTGCCACTGCATGCCACGGCGGCTGATATAGTGCGGTGTCAGCGTGGCATCGGCCTGCGGTGCAATGTTCCAGTAGTACGGCAGCATAAACTCGAAGCCGCTGTTACTGCCGTATTTTGCATTCGGGATCAGGAAGCCGGAACGGCGCTTATCGCCCACCGGGAGCTGTAAATAAGGGCTGTAGAATATCGGCACCGAGCCCAGTTTGAAGCGGGCGTTCCAGATTTCAGCCAGCTGTTCATCGCGGTCATGAATAATTTCAGAGCCGACCACGCTCCAGCTATTCTGACCCGGCAGACAGGAGGTAAACGTGCCGTTTTCCAGAATGGTGTAGCGGTTATCATCACGCAGTTTCATCTGGTCAGCATCACCGCGCCCCTGGCGGCCTACCATCTGGTAGTTACCATTCCACACGTTGGTGTCTTTGGTATTCAGGTTTGACCAGGCTTTCGGACCTTTCAGGATGACCTGGTTGTCATCGTAGTGCACATTACCCAGTGCATCGACGGTACGCGTTGGCGTTGTCTGCCCACTGAGCATTTTTTGATGCAACTGAACTTCGTCGGATTGCAGACGGCTATTGCCCTGACGAATATCCACATTACCGGTAAAGACTGCATCATCGGGATAATTGCCTTTGGCACTATCGGCATCAATCGTTACGGGTAATTGGTTGGTTGCCTTTCCCTGTACCAGCGGACGGTCGTAACTGGGCACCCCGAGCATACATTGGGATGCGAGGTCATCAGCCAGCCCTTGATGGCTGTAGAGTGCTGAACCAATCAAGGTGGCCAGCAACGTAGGTAGTCTTTTATTCATACGCGGTATCGAGAATTCCGTAATCACTGGCATCATGCCGACAAACGGTCAGAGACTAACGTACTCAACTGCATTGCGCTAGTCATACCCTGCATCTTTTATGACAGGTATACTTCTGGTTGTCTGGCCGCGTACCAATAGGCTGTGAGAGAAATGACAGGTATGATAATGCAATTTTTAGCCTTCAGCATGGCGAATTGAGGAGTATATGCGCTATTGGGGAAAAGTATTGGGTCTTGTGCTGGGTTTCTTATCGGGTGCGGGCTTCTGGGGTGTGCTTTTTGGCCTTGTGGCCGGGCATCTGATAGATAAAGCACGTTCGCCGGCACGGCAGGGCTATTTTGCGAATCAACAGACGCGTCAGGCGCTGTTTTTCCGCACCACCTTCCAAGTGATGGGGCATCTGACAAAGTCAAAAGGCCGGGTGACGGATGCCGACATTCAGATGGCATCGCTGCTGATGGATCGTATGCAGTTGGACAGTAACGGCCGTATTGCCGCGCAGCAGGCTTTCCGCGAAGGCAAAGAGGGCGATTATCCTCTGCGGGACAAGCTGCGTGAGTTGCGTAGCGCCTGTTTTGGCCGTTTCGATCTGATCCGTATGTTCCTGGAAATTCAGATTCAGGCTGCGTTTGCCGACGGTTCACTGCATCCCAATGAGCGCCAGGTGCTGTATGTGATTGCCGAGGAGCTGGGAATTTCGCGCGCGCAGTTCGATCAGTTCTTACGGATGATGGAGAGCGGTCAGCAGTTTGGCGGTGGTTCGCACTATAGTGGATCGTCTCAGGGCGGATTTACGGGGGCGCAGCGTGGACCCACGCTGGAAGATGCCTGTAGCGTGCTGGGGGTGAAAAGCACTGACGATGGCACCACCATCAAACGCGCTTATCGCAAGCTGATGGGGGAGCATCACCCGGATAAGCTGGTGGCGAAAGGCTTACCGCCAGAGATGATGGAGATGGCGAAGCAGAAAGCGCAGGAGATTCAGGGCGCGTACGATCTCATCAAACGCGAGAAAGGGTTTAAATAGTTATCAGGCTGGCTGGCCGGGCATGCCCGGCCACTACGAAACACACATTGTAGGGGGCGGGCATGCCCGCCCCGTGCAGATGAATGGCAATAAATCAGAAATCCGCCGGTTGCCTGAACGTCATCGGCGTACCGAACTGTGGATGGGTAATGCTCAGGCTCTCGGCATGCAGCTGCAGGCGACGAGCCATCGCTTTTGCCTCGTCGTGCGCATAGAAGTTATCACCGAGGATCGGATGGCCAAGCGCCAGCATATGCACGCGTAGCTGGTGCGAGCGCCCGGTAATCGGTTTTAACTGTACGCGGGAACTGTTATCACTGGCGTAATCCAGCACCTGATATTCCGTTTGTGCAGACTTACCGGTTTCAAAACAAACTTTCTGCTTCGGCCGGTTCGGCCAGTCACAAATTAACGGTAGATCGACCAACCCTTTTTCTGGCTGCGGATGTCCCCAGACGCGCGCCACATAGTTTTTCTGCGGTTCACGTTCGCGGAACTGCCGCTTCAGCTCACGCTCGGCGGCTTTTGTCAGTGCCACCACAATCACACCGCTGGTGGCCATATCCAGGCGATGGACCGATTCCGCAGCTGGATAATCACGCTGTACGCGCGTCATTACGCTGTCTTTGTGCTCTTCCAGACGACCGGGAACGGAAAGGAGTCCACTGGGCTTATTCACCACCATGATGTGGTCATCCTGATAGAGAATATGCAGCCAGGGTTCTTGTGGTGGGTTGTAGGGTTCCATAACTCTCTCGTAAGGGCCGGCGTGCGCCGGCCCTGTCTCGTTACTGATGTGTGACAACGATCAGGCGCAGCGCGTCCAGGCGCCAGCCCGCTTCGTCCAGATTCGCCAGCACCTGCTCACGGTTGTTTTCCAGCGCATCCATTTCATCCTGGCGGATGTTTGGGTTGACGGCGCTTAATGCTTGCAGACGTGACAGTTCGGCACTCAGTTTCTCATTCGCTTCTGCGCGTGCTGCATCGATCAGCTTGCGGGCTTCGACGGCCGCCTCATCTTCCGACAGTTTGATGATCTCATGGACATCCTGCTGTACGGCATTGACCAGCTTGCTGCCGGTGTGGCGGTTGACCGCGTTAAGCTGACGGTTGAAGCTTTCGAATTCCACCTTCGCGGCCAGATTGGTGCCTTTGCGGTCAACCAGCATGCGCACCGGCGTAGGCGGCAGGAAGCGCGTCAGTTGCAGATGCTTCGGCGCCTGAGCTTCCACCACGTAGATCAGCTCCAGCAGCAGGGTACCAACCGGCAGCGCTTTGTTTTTCAGCAGTGAAATCGCGCAGCTGCCGGTATCACCGGAGAGGATCAGATCCAGACCGTTACGGATGATCGGGTGCTCCCAACTGACATACTGGGCATCTTCACGTGACAGCGCCTGATTACGGTCGAAGGTGATAGTACAGCCATCTTCTGGCAGGCCAGGGAAGTCTGGCACCAGCATATGATCGCCTGGGGTCAGGATAATCAGGTTATCGCTGCGATCTTCCTGATTAATGCCCACGATATCGAACAGGTTGAGTGCGAAGTTCACCAGCTCAATATCGTTATCCTGCTCGGAGATCAGGTTCGCCAGCGCCTGAGCTTTTTCGCCGCCGTTGGAGTTCAGTTCCAGCAGGCGATCGCGGCCATGCTCCAGCTGTATTTTCAGGGCATCATGCTGTTTACGGCACTGATGGATAAAGTCATCCAGCCCTTCGGTATTTTCCGGCGCGGCCAGGTACTCAATCAGGGGCGCATAAACGCTGTCGTAAACGGTACGGCCGGTCGGGCAGGTATGCTCAAACGCATCCAGCCCTTCGTGATACCACTGTACCAGCACCGACTGCGCGGTTTTTTCCAGATAAGGGACGTGGATCTGGATATCGTGTGCCTGACCAATACGGTCAAGACGGCCGATACGCTGCTCCAGCAGGTCCGGGTTAAAGGGCAGGTCGAACATCACCATCTGGCTGGCGAACTGGAAGTTACGGCCTTCTGAACCGATTTCCGAACACAGCAGCACCTGAGCGCCATCTTCTTCCGAGGCAAACCATGCCGCTGCGCGGTCACGTTCGATGATCGACAAACCTTCGTGGAACACGGCGGCACGAATACCTTCGCGCTCACGCAGTACCTGCTCCAGTTGCAGGGCGGTGGCTGCCTTGGCGCAAATCACCAGCACTTTTTTGTCGCGGTTGCTGGTCAGGAAGCCCATCAGCCACTCTACACGCGGGTCGAAGTTCCACCAGGTGCCGCTGTCGCCTTCAAATTCCTGATAAATCTGCTCTGGGTAGAGCATATCGCGTGCGCGCTCATCCGCTGATTTACGGGCGCTCATAATGCCGGAGACTTTGATTGCCGTCTGATACTGCGTCGGCAGTGGCAGACGGATCTGATGCAGTTCGCGTTTCGGGAAGCCTTTCACACCGTTACGGGTGTTACGGAACAGCACGCGGCTGGTGCCGTGGCGGTCCATCAACATGCTGATCAGCTCCTGACGAGCTTCCAGCTTGCCTTCACGGTCGCTGTTGGCGGTTTGCAGCAGCGGCTCAATATCCTGTTCACCCATCAGATCATTGAGCAGATTCAGCTCATCGTTACCGATGGTTTTGTCGGCCAGCAGCATCGCGACGGCATCAGCAATCGGACGGAAGTGCTTCTGCTCTTCAACAAACTGTGCGAAGTCGTGGAAACGATTGGGATCCAGCAGACGCAGACGCGCAAAGTGGCTTTCCATCCCCAGCTGTTCCGGGGTAGCGGTCAGCAGCAGGATGCCCGGGATCTGCTCGGCCAGTTGCTCAATCACCTGATACTCACGGCTTGGTGCTTCTTCAGACCAGACGAGGTGATGGGCTTCATCCACAACCATCAGGTCCCACTCGGCATCGGCCAGTTTTTCCAGACGCTGCTTATTGCGGCGGACAAAGTCGAGCGAACAGATAATCATCTGCTCGGTTTCAAACGGGTTGTCGCTGTCGTGCTGGGCTTCGGCGTAACGGTCATCATCAAACAGGGCAAAGCGCAGGTTGAAGCGACGCAGCATCTCAACCAGCCACTGATGCTGCAACGTTTCTGGCACAACAATCAGAATACGTTCGGCGCGGCCCGCCAGCAGTTGCTGGTGGATGATCATCCCGGCTTCGATGGTTTTCCCTAAGCCCACTTCATCGGCCAGCAGCACGCGCGGCGCATGACGGCGGCCGACATCGTGAGCGATATGCAACTGGTGGGGGATCAGGCTGGTACGCATACCGCGCAGGCCGCTGGTGGCCAGGCGGTACTGCTCACTCTGATATTTACGCGCGCGAAAACGCAGCGCGAAACGGTCCATACGATCCAGTTGTCCGGCAAACAGGCGATCCTGTGGTTTACCAAACACCAGTTTGCTGTCGAGCATCACCTCACGCAGGACGACGTTTGCTTCTTCGGTATCAAGCCGGGTTCCGACATAGCTGACAACGGCATTGTCGGTTTTTACCTCGTCAACGACCATTTGCCAACCTTCATGGCTGGTAATGGTGTCGCCAGGATTGAACACCACACGAGTGATGGGAGAATCATTTCTGGCGTAGAGACGGTTTTCGCCCGTGGCAGGAAAGAGCAGGGTGACCATACGTGTATCTACGGCAACCACAGTTCCCAATCCCAGTTCGCTTTCCGTATCGCTTATCCAGCGTTGACCAAGTGTAAAAGGCATAAATATTCGGCTCGATTCTCGTCTAGTTTGTTTCAGGCAATAGCACTGCTGCCCGGTAAAAAAGTACCTGGCGGTGAATTCAGAACGATTGATACTTAGGAGGAGCGCTATGGTACTGGAAGGTCGCCCATTCGTCACCTGTCAAAAAAGCCCCAGCTGTCCTGTTACCAGTGTAGCAAAGTCATCCTGCATAAACGGCAGGATACCCTCGGCCACCGGTTGTAACTGGCGCGTCAGATAGTGATCGTAGTCCAGTGGCGTGATCCTCGCTTCCAGCGGTTCCGGGCCAGAGGTGGCCATCACATAGCGGATTTTCCCGCCTTTCTGGTAGAGCAGTGGCCGGCCAAGCTTCTGGTTTTGTTCATCAGCGATACGTGCGGCACGCACGTGCGGGGGCACATTTCGTTGGTATTCACCCAGCGGGCGACGCAGCCTTTTACTGTAAGTGAGCTGATCGTCCAGTTCCCCCTCCAGCAGCTGGCGCACGGTTTCCCGGATATAGTCCTGATAGGGTTGCCCGGTAAAAATGCGCAGATAGAGCTCCTGTTGAAATTTTTGTGCCAGCGGCGTCCAGTCGGTACGCACCGTTTCTAATCCTTTAAAGACCATACGCGGCTTCTCACCGCTGCGTATCAGCCCCGCATAGCGCTTCTTGCTGCCTTGTTCGGCACCCCGGATGGTTGGCATCAGAAAACGGCTGAAGTGGGTTTCATACTCCAACTCCAGTGCGCTTTCTACGTTGAATTCTGCGCGCAGATGCTGTTGCCACCATTGATTGACGGTGTCCACCAGACGGCGGCCAATCTCCGCTGCGCGCGCTTCGTCGTGAGCCGATTTTAGCCAGACGAAGGTGGAGTCGGTATCGCCGTAAATCACATCAAAACCCTCGGCTTCAATCAGTTCCCGGGTCTGACGCATAATATCGTGACCGCGCATGGTGATGGAGGAGGCAAGACGCGGATCGAAGAAACGACAGGCGCTGGTGCCCAGTACGCCATAAAAGGCATTCATAATGATTTTCAGCGCCTGCGACAGCGGCTTATTGCCCTGCTTTTTGGCTTCTTCCCGTCCCTGCCAGATCTGATTCACAATGGCGGGCAGGCAGTGGTTGGTGCGGGAAAAACGTGCACCGCGATAGCCTGCGACAGAATGGGCCTCATCCGGCTGTGCCATGCCTTCAACCAACCCGACCGGGTCAATTAAAAAGGTGCGGATAATCGACGGATACAGGCTTTTATAATCCAGCACCAGCACTGAGTCATACAGGCCGGGCTGTGAGTCCATCACATAGCCACCAGGGCTGGCCTCTGGCGCGACATCCCCCAGATTTGGGGCCACAAAACCGGCACGATGCATACGCGGCAGGTAGAGGTGACCAAATGCGGCCACCGAACCGCCGTGGCGATCGACGGCCAGGCCATTTACCGATGCGCGTTCCAGCAGGAACGGCATCAGTTCAGTGTGCTGGAAAATACGCGTCACCAGTTCGCAGTCTTTCAGGTTGTAGTGGGCCAGGGCGGGCTTATCTTCCGCAAAGCGTTGATCAATCTCTTCCATACGCTGCCAGGGATTATTGATGGCTTTCCCTTCCCCCAGCAGTTCGCGTGAAACCGCTTCAAGGCTGAAGGATTCAAAGTTCCAGAAGGCAGATTTCAGGGCTTCAATGCCGTCAATAATCAGCCGTCCGCTGGCCTGGGCGAAGAAAACACCCGGCTTAAACCCGTGCTCGCGCCACTCCAGCGCCGGGCTGTAACCCCGCCCCAGATTCAGTGGAATGCCGTAGCGTTCGGCATGTTTTTGCAGCACACGCAGGTCGAACTGCACCACGTTCCAGCCGATCAGCACATCGGGGTCATGACGGGCAAACCAGGCGTTGAGTTTTTCCAGCAGCAGCGGGCGGCTGGCGACATATTCCAGATTAAAATCGAGGTGGCTGGCATCGCCGTTTTCCGGGCCAAGCATGTAGACATCCCGCTGGCCGCACCCTTCCAGGCCTATGCAGTACAGCTCGCCGTGACGCGTTGTTTCGATGTCCAGCGATACCCATTTCAGCGGCGGGCGATAATCCGGGTGTGGTTTCAGACGGGTTTGTGTCAGTCGGTCCCCGGAGGGCTGACCGCTGAACCAGACGGGAGCGGTGATAAACCGCTCCATCAGGAAGCGCTCCGGCGGACGTACATCCGTTTCATACAGCGTGATGCCATTCTCACGCAGCAGTTTATCCAGCTTTTGTAGCTGACGTTGCTGTCGGCAATACAGGCCAACCACCGGACGCTGGCGAAAATCTTTCAACTCAAGCGGGGCAAAACGCCAGTCGCGCTCACCCGCTAACAGCCGCGTGGCTGCTGCCTGCTGTTCAGCTGGAATAAACGCCACGGACTCCTGCGGCGGCAGCACCACCATCTGCGGGCCAGCATCCGTCGCCAGCCAGAGTGTGATTTCACTGCCAGCGGGTGTATCCCGCCAGTGGCGTGTGAGTAGAAAGCCTGCCTGTGCGTCGTTCACACTGTCTCCCGGGGGTGATGAAGTGTTAATATTAGCATGTTTATTTATACAGTGTTCATCTCCTGAATCCAGACCTTTACTCCGTTGCTACGTTCCCATACAAAACAGACCTTGACGCTTTCCTGCCGCCTCTGGACAATCCGGGGTTCTGCTCATTTTTTTGGAATGTTATGGAAGCCTGGCTGCAACATTTAATCACCCAATCTTTGGCCTGGTCACTGCTGGCCGTTGGGCTGGTGACTTTTTTTGAATCGCTGGCGCTGGTCGGGTTGCTGTTACCGGGTACGGTATTGATGGCGTCATTTGGCGCACTGATCGGCAGCGGGCAGATTGGGCTGTATCCTGCCTGGGCCGTTGGCACATTGGGTTGTCTGCTGGGCGACTGGATTTCCTATTTTATTGGCTGGCAGTTCAAAGGGCCGCTGCACCGCTGGTCGTTTATTAAAAAACACCAGAAGCTGATGGATAAAACGGAGCACGCGCTGCATGAGCACAGCATGTTTACCATCATCGTTGGCCGCTTTGTGGGGCCAACACGCCCGCTCATCCCGCTGGTCGCCGGAATGCTTGAACTGCCAGTCCGCAAGTTTATTCCCCCGAATATCATCGGCTGCATTCTGTGGCCGCCGCTTTACTTATTGCCGGGGATCCTCGCCGGGGTGGCGATTGATGTGCCAAAGGATGCCAGCAGCGGACTGTTTAAGTGGCTGCTGTTAGGCGTTGCGATACTGGTATGGCTGGGCTGCTGGCTGGGTTGGCGCTGGCTGCGTTCCAGGAAGCAGAACGACTGGGCCACGCCGTATCTGCCCTTGACGCGTCTGCGCTGGCTGGCGCCGCTGATGATACTGCTGGCAGTTGTGAGCTTTACGGCGATCCAGTTCCATCCAATGATGCCGATTTTCCGTCACTTATTGTGGGATGTGTTCTTCTAAGGCGATGCCCAATATCGCCGCTTCTGGCACTGCACCGCGCTGTAACTGCGCGGTGCTGCCATCCCAGTAAACCCGCCCATCAACAATCAGCAGGCTACGCGGCGCAATGTGCGCGGCGTCTTCAATACTGTGCGACACCATCAGCAGGGTGATATTGCGTTCGGTACAGACGTCATCCACCAGGCCTAACATCTCTTTACGCAGCGCCGGATCCAGCGCTGAGAAGGGTTCGTCCAGCAGCAGGATCGGCTGCTGACGCACCAGACAACGGGCGAGCGCCGCACGCTGGCGCTGACCGCCTGAAAGCTGATGGGGCAGACGCTGTAAGTGGTCCGTCAGACCGACGCGCTGGGCGATATTCTGTAACTCATGTTTCTGCTGGTGGTTAAGCTTCAGGCCAGGGTGCAGCCCCAGCCCGATGTTCTGTGCCACGGTGAGATGCGGGAACAGGTTATTTTCCTGAAACAGCATCGATACCGGGCGTTGTGCTGGCGCGCTGTCGCGATGTTCGCTGCCGTTCAGCTGTAATTCACCACTTTTCACCGGTAAAAATCCGGCGACCAGGCTCAGTAAGGTGCTTTTTCCCGCCCCGCTTGGGCCGAGGATCGCCAGGCGTTCACCCGCCTGCACGCTGAAGGTAAAGCGCATTGGCAGGTGGTGATACAGATAAGTCAGATTAGTCAGGTTTAACATGGCGCCCCGGCAGTTTTTCAATCAGGGTAAACAGCAGGAAACAGAGCAACAGCAGTAACAGGGCGGTGACCGCACCGTCGCTGCTGCGATACGAGCCTATCTGCTGATAAAGGTAAAAGGGCAGTGTGCGAAAGTTTTCATTACCGAACAGCGCCACCACGCCAAAATCACCAATCGACAACACGCAGGCAAAGGCCAGCGCCTGTGCCAGTGGGCGTTTCAGCGCGCGTAGTTCAATCAGCCGCAGGCGGTTCCAGCCACGAATATCCAGCGACAGACACAGCAGGCTATAGCGCCCGGCAATATCGCGCAGCGGGTTTTCCAGCACTTTCATCGCATAGGGAACGGCCATCAGTGCGTTGGTGGCGATCACAATCCCTTCTGCTGACTCGGGCAGCCCGATGGTCTGGTTGAGCAACAGGAAAAAGCCCGTTGCCAGCACAATCCCCGGCATGGCGAGGATCAGCATGCCGCTCATTTCCAGCGTTTGTCCCCACAGCGGGCGCTGACGCAGGCGCAGCTCACGACTGCTCCACAGTAGCATCATCGTCAGAACCACGCTGAGTATCCCCGCGCCCAGCGCAATGCGCACAGAGGTTAACATTGCCTGCCACAGCGCAGACTGATGCAGTACCGTGCTGAACCCCTGATTCAACCCGTCGATCACCACGGCCAGCAGCGGTGGCAGGATCAGCAGTAATACGGCGGCAATCAGCAACAAATCCAGTATGCGAGCACGGCAGCTATCCTGCGGATTGCGCCAGCCGCCCAGGCTGTCGCTGCCCGCTGGGATCGCTTTACTCAGACGCTGGCTGAGCATAACCAGCCCCAGGCAGCACAGCATCTGTAACAGCGCCAGCAGGGCTGCGCGCCCGGGATCGTAATCGAAACTCAATGCCTGGAAGATCGCCAGCTCAATGGTGGTCGCCTGCGGACCGCCGCCCAGCGACAGTACGGTGGCAAAGCTGGCAAAGCACAGCATAAAGATCAGCGCTGCGGCGGGCAGGATCTGGCGCCGCAGCCATGGCCATTCGACAATACGAAAATGTGCCCAGCCACTCAGGCCTAGCTGTGCAGCGATCTGCCGCTGTTCGCCGGGGATCTGCTGCAGTGCCTGCAGCAGCAGGCGGGTGGCCAGTGGCAGGTTGAAAAAGACGTGGGCCAGCAGGATACCTTGCAGGCCGTAAGGCGAGAAGGTGTAGTCAACGCCAAGCAGGGCGCACAGCTGCGCCAGCCAGCCGCTGCGACCATATACGCTGAGAATACCAAATACCGCCACCAGTACCGGTAACACCAGCGTCATGGCACACAGCCGCAGCAGCGTGCTGCGGCCAGGGAAGCGGCGGCGGTAAAGGGCCCGGGCCAGAGGAATGGCGGGCAACACCGAGAGCAGCGCGGACAGCAGTGCCTGCCAGAAGGAGAAGCGCAGCACGTGCCACAGATAGCTATCCTGCCAGAGGCCGCGCCAGTCGGTGGTGGGCGCATTCTGCCAAAGGGCAAAAAACGCCAACGAGGCCACGCTGACCAGCAGCATCGCAGCCAGCACGCCGGGCACTAACCAGCCGGGAATTAGCGGCTGACGGCGCGTTGCCATGCACTAATCCAGTTGCTGCGCTGTGTTGCCACGTCCTGTGGGCTGTATTGCAGTGAGGTCGTGGGGACGGTCAGGGTATTGAAGCCCGCCGGTAGCGTCGTGCTGATTGCCGGGTACATCCAGTTGCCGGTGGCGATGGTGTCCTGGAACGCTGGAGTCATCACAAACTGCATAAACTGCTGCGCCAGCTTCGGTTGCTTGCTGGACTTCAACTGACCGGCGACTTCCACCTGTAAATAGTGCCCTTCGCTGAAGTTGGCGGCGGCGTACTGATCTTTCTTCTCTTCAATCAGATGATAAGCGGGAGAGGTGGTGTAGCTGAGCACCATATCGCTTTCGCCCTTGAGGAACAGGCCATACGCCTCGCTCCAGCCTTTAGTGACGGTCACCGTTTTCTTTGCCAGCTTCTGCCAGGCTTCCGGGCTTTTATCGCCAAACACCTGCTGCATCCACAACAGCAGGCCAAGGCCCGGGGTGCTGGTGCGCGGATCTTCGTAGATCACCTTCAGGGGACGATCGCTCTCGACCAATTCTTTCAGGCTTTTCGGCGGGTTCTGTAGCTTGGTTTTGTCATAGACAAAAGCAAACCAGCCGTAGTCATAAGGGACAAACGTCGTGTTCTTCCAGCCGCCGGGGACGGTACTGTGGGACGTATCGGTGTTTGAGGCGGCGAACAGCCCGGTTTTTTCTGCGGCATCCAGCAGGTTGTTATCCAGGCCCAGCACTACATCCGCTTTGCTGTTTTTGCCTTCCATGCGCAGCCGGTTTAACAGCGAGACGCCATCTTCAAGGGCCACGAATGTCAGTTCACAGTGACACTGTGCTTCAAAGGCTTTCTTGATGGCTGGACCCGGTCCCCATTCGGCAGAGAAGGAGTCGTAGGTGTAAACCGTCAGGGTTTCTTTGGCCGCGAGGGCAGGCAGGGAAAACAGCACCAGCAGAGGTAAATATTTTTTCAACACTTTGCGTTCCTTGAAGGTATGCGCAAAGGATCTGAGTCAGTGACACTCTCAAATCCCTACGCCGGTATGATCCGGGTCAGGTTCGACGGGTTTTATCTCAGCGAAAACGTGCTGCGCAGGCAGTGATCCGGCGTCGGGCAGTGCGCGCCATCCTCACATACTGATGTATGCTGCGGTGGCTGTGCGCTGGCCTTCACCGGCTGAATGCTTGCTCGCAGCGTTTTAAAGTGCTGCGCAGGCAGTGATCCGGCGTCAGCAGATGTCTTCGCACCCCGTTGAGAACGGCTCATTCTAGTGGTTTCGTCTTTGTTACGAAAGCGTCATGATTCGGGGGGAGCGAACCAGGCAGATTTAAAGTCGAACCAGCCCAGCGTGTTCATGCGTACACCGCGCATACTGCGCTGTCCATGCAGCAGGAGCCAGTGGTGGAACAGCGGATGGAGGAAGTTGCTGTCGATCAACTGCTTGCTCCAGTCGGCCAGCGAGAGTTTCTGCTCGCGCCAGAGTCGGGCATCGCTTTCCCAGTCAGTCGGCACACAGTGGTGCATCAGCGGGATCTCATACAGCAGGGCAAACAGAGAGAACTCCAGCGGCAGGGTAAAGTTGGCGCTGCCCAGCCAGATATCGCTTTTAGCCTCGCCGCGATACCAGCTTTCATAATCAATTTCCTGAGTGATCAGCTCAACGCCGTGTGCGGCAAGGATCGGTCCGAGCGCGTTGGCAATGCCCTGGTGTTCAATATGATCGCTGTACCAGGTGATGGTCAGTGAGGTTAGCCCGGCGGGTTTCTCTGCAATGGCCATATCGCGGCGATGATGCCAGCGTGGCAGCAGGCCGTAGGCCGGGAACCAGTAGCGCTGGTAGGCAATACCGCTGTGGTTCAGCAGGGCGATAGGGTTGAAAATGGTGCTGATCCAGCGGCGCAGCTGTTCGTTACATCCGTGCTCAGAACGCTGATCAAACATCAGGAAATAGCAGCCCTCTTCCAGTCGGCTCTCTTCGGATTTTTCATCAGTGTTTTCGCTTTGCAGTTTGACACCGGAGTAGACCAGTTCGTCGCTGATCTCCGGCAGCACCCAGATATTGACCTCATCAATCAATGCGCGATAACCAAAGTAGTCATCAAAGGCGGCAATGCGCAGCTGGCTGTGTTGGTTGCGTTCCACCTCGTAGGCGCCGGTGCCCACCGGCTGACGGGCAAAATTACGCATATGCGGCCACTCTTTCGGCAGGATCATGGCGCTGACACTGCCCAGCAGCCAGGGTAGCCAGTTATCCTGCTGGCTGAGATGAATATCCAGCGTCCAGGGCGTGTGGCATTCAATACGTTCGAGGTGGCTGAAAAGCGGTTGCTCTTGTAAGCGTACGAGCGTGGCAATGACGTCCTCAACCTCCAGTTCACGGCCATGATGGAAGTGGATGGCCGGGCGCAGAAAGAAGCGCCAGTGCAGCGGGGCGATCTGTTGCCAGTGATGGGCAATATCCGGCTCGATTTCCCCGTTTTCCTCATTTATCCGTGCCAGCCCGTTGAAGATTTGCCGCGCAAGATGCGTTTCCGAGCGGCGCAGCGGCGTCCCGGGCAGCAGATTCAGTAACGGACGGTAGTAGAGCACGCGCAGAATATGTTTACCCTGGCGGAAACTGCGGCCTAAATGGGAGAGCAGCATCTGACGTACGCGGTTTTTATCCCCCACCAGTTGCACCAGTTGGTCGATGCGGTCCTGTTCCAGTAAGTCCTCTGCCCGTTGTTGCTGTAACGCCAGCCCGGTATAACGGAAAGTGAGGCGTGAACGCTTGCCGCGTCCTGCCTCAGCCTGCCACTCCAGCCAGCCCTGATCCTGCATGGCATTCAGCAGGTTACGCATATGACGCCGGGAACAGCTAAGCTGTACCGCCAGATCGCTGAGCGTGGTTTCCTGTGGCTGGCCGTCGCAACATTGCCAGAGCCGGATAAATTGCTGCTGTAAACGGGGTGAGGACATAAAAGAGGAACCCTGTGTTAAAAGCTGTCTGTTTTTCCTGCCTTATATTACGGCGATAATGGCAACAGATGAAAGAGCGGGAGGCATTCTTCGGAATGGCGTTCAATCATTCACAGTGGCGTAAGCCCTGATTCTGAGTATGGTGCTTTTCACCAGCCAGCGGTAAGCCGCTGGCTTTTTTCGTCGGTTTTCTTCTAAGCTCTGAGTCTGTTCACTCTTATTTCAGCCAGTCGAGGCATCCGTCATGACATCGCTCCAACGCCGTCGTATTCATCCGGTCTATCTGGCTTTTATGGCGGTTTCTTTCATGGTTGGGATTGCCGGTGCGTTGCAGGCCCCCACTCTTAGCCTGTTTCTGAGCCGTGAAGTGGCGGTGCGCCCCTTCTGGGTTGGGCTGTTTTATACGGTGAATGCGGTGGCGGGGATCGTGGTCAGTCTGCTGCTGGCAAAACGCTCGGACAGTCGTGGTGACCGACGTATGCTGATCCTGTTTTGCTGCGTGATGGCGATAGGTAACGCGTTGTTATTCGCCTTCAATCGTCATTATCTGACGTTAATTACCGCCGGGGTCTTCTTGTCTGCGGTCGCCAGCGTGGCGATGCCGCAAATTTTTGCGTTGGCACGCGAATATGCTGACAGCTCTGCCCGTGAAGCGGTGATGTTTAGTTCAGTGATGCGCGCCCAGTTATCACTGGCGTGGGTAATTGGCCCGCCGCTCTCTTTTGCTATTGCGCTGAACTACGGTTTTACCACCATGTTTCTCGTCGCTGCGCTGCTGTTCGTGGTTTGTGTGGCATTAATCTGGTTTACCCTGCCGTCGGTGCCGCGCGTGCAGGCTGCGACAGCAGATGTGCCTATCACCGACGTCAGCGGCTGGAAGAGCCGCGATGTGCGTATGCTGTTTATCGGATCGGTCCTGATGTGGACCTGTAACACGATGTATATCATTGATATGCCGTTGTATATCAGTAGCGTGCTGGGAATGCCGGATACGCTGGCCGGTCTGTTGATGGGGACGGCGGCAGGGCTGGAGATCCCGGTGATGCTGCTGGCAGGGCACTACGTGAAACGCTTTGGTAAGCGTAATATGATGTTGCTGGCGGTGGCCTGCGGGGCGTTGTTTTATCTTGGTCTGGTGCTGTTCCAGAGTCGCACCGCACTGATGATATTGCAGCTGTTTAATGCGGTGTATATCGGCATTATTGCCGGGATTGGCATGATCTGGTTCCAGGACTTGATGCCGTCGCGGCCTGGTGCGGCCACCACGCTGTTTACCAACAGTATCTCAACCGGGGTGATCCTGGCGGGTGTGGTGCAGGGGGCGCTGGCGGAGACGTTCGGCCATCACTCGGTGTACTGGGTGGCGTTACTGCTGGCGCTGGTGGCGTTTGCGCTGTCGTGGCGGGTCAGAGAACAGCGCGTGGTATAAATACGGGCCGCGCATGCCTGGCTCGTACAGAGGTTCCAGGGGCTGACCTTCTTTTTCGGTCAGCCCGCAATATCAACGCAAAAACGCGTGCTGTTTTTGCTCGTACGCGGTGATATCGGCGTCGTGTTGTAAGGTCAGGCCAATCGCATCAAGCCCGTTAATCAGGCAGTGACGGCGGAAGCTGTCGATCTCAAACGGGTAGGTTTTATCCCCGGCCCGCACTTGCTGATTTTCCAGATCAACCGTGAAGCGAATGCCCGGTTCCGCTGCCACTAACTGGAACATCTCGTCGACTTCCGCTTCGCTCAGCGTCACCAGTAGCAGCTGGTTATTGAATGAGTTGTTAGCAAAGATATCGGCAAAACCGGAACCGACAATGGCCTGAATTCCGTAATCCGTCAGCGCCCAGGGGGCGTGTTCGCGTGAGGAACCACAGCCAAAATTTTCCCGCGTCAGCATGATGCTGGCCCCGCTAAACTCAGGCTTATTCAGCACGAATTCCGGGTTGGAAATTTGCCCTTCGGGGTCGGTATAACGCCAGTCATAAAAAAGGTTGCGGCCGAAACCGGTGCGCGTCACCATCTGCAAAAACTGCTTAGGGATAATCGCATCGGTATCAACGTTAGCCGCATCCAGCGGCACCACGATACCGCTGTGCTGCGTGAATTTTTTCGCCATAACAGTTCCTTAAATCAGCTCGCGGATATCAGCAAAGTGACCAGCGACCGCCGCTGCGGCGGCCATGGCCGGGCTGACCAGATGGGTACGTCCGCCACGGCCCTGACGACCTTCAAAGTTGCGGTTGCTGGTGGAGGCACAGCGTTCTCCGGGGCTGAGGCGATCGTTATTCATCGCCAGGCACATAGAACAGCCCGGTAAACGCCATTCAAAGCCCGCATCGATAAAGATCTTATCCAGACCTTCTTCTTCTGCCTGCGCTTTCACCGGGCCAGAACCCGGCACCACGTAGCCCTGCACACCCTGAGCAATCTTATGCCCTTTCACCACGGCTGCGGCCGCGCGTAAATCTTCAATGCGCGAGTTAGTGCAGGAGCCGATAAACACTTTATCCACCGGCACGTCGGTCAGACGGATACCGGGTTTCAGGTCCATATAGGCCAGCGCTTTTTCTGCCGAGGCACGTTCCACTGGATCGCTGAACGAAGCCGGATCGGGAATCGGGTCACTGACGGCAATCACCTGACCGGGGTTGGTTCCCCAGGTGACCTGCGGCGCTATATCTGCTGCATCCAGCGTGACCACTTTGTCGAAGTGCGCGCCTTCATCAGTTTTCAGCGTACGCCAGTAGTCGACGGCCTGCTGCCAGGCGGCATCTTTAGGGGCAAAACGGCGGCCATTGACGTAGTTAAAGGTGGTGTCATCGGGCGCAATCAGCCCGGCTTTGGCACCCAGTTCAATCGCCATATTGCACAGGGTCATACGCCCTTCCATGCTCAGCGCTTCGACAGCTGCACCGCAGAACTCCACAACGTGACCGTTGCCGCCACCGCTGCCGGTTTTACCGATAATGGCCAGCGCGATATCTTTTGCAGTAATCCCTGGCGCAGTCTGACCGCGTACCTCAACCTTCATGGTTTTCGCCCGTGACTGTTTCAGCGTTTGCGTTGCCAGTACGTGCTCCACTTCGGAGGTGCCGATGCCAAAGGCCAGCGCACCGAGTGCACCGTGGGTTGAGGTGTGGGAATCACCGCAAACAATGGTCATGCCAGGCAGTGATAATCCCTGCTCTGGCCCCATCACATGCACAATGCCCTGGAATTGATGGCTGAGGTCAAACAGCTGGACGCCAAAGGCCTCACAGTTTTTGATCAACATCGACATCTGAATCCGTGCCATCTCGCCGCTGGCATTGATGTCACGCGACTGAGTGGAGACGTTGTGATCCATCGTGGCAAAGGTTTTTGACGGCTGGCGCACCGGGCGACCGTGTGCGCGCAGACCGTCAAAGGCCTGCGCTGACGTCACCTCATGGACAAGGTGACGGTCGATATAGATCAGCGGCGTTTCATTGGGTGCTTCGTGCACGACATGCGCATCAAACAGCTTCTCGTACAGTGTTTTCATATTTTTATGCTTCGCGAATAAACCGGGCAATCACGCTGCCCATTTCATCGGTGCCGATCGCCTTGCCGCTGCCTGCCAGATCGCCGGTGCGGAAACCTTCTTCCAGCGCACGGTTAATGGCCTGCTCAATCGCATCAGCGGCATCGGCCGCATTCAGGCTGTAGCGCAGCAGCAGGGCCAGCGACAGGATCTGCGCCACCGGGTTAGCAATATTTTTACCGGCAATATCCGGGGCGGAGCCACCGGCCGGTTCAAACAGACCAAAGCCTTTTTCGTTCAGGCTGGCTGACGGCAGCATGCCCATCGAGCCGGTGATCATGGCACATTCATCGGACAGGATGTCACCGAACAGGTTAGAACACAGCATCACGTCAAACTGTGACGGCGCCTTGATCAGCTGCATGGTGGCATTGTCGATATACATATGGCTTAACTCGACGTCCGGGTAGTCCTGTGCGACTTCATTCACAATCTGACGCCAGAGAATCGAGGATTGCAGCACATTGGCTTTATCAATCGAGGTGACTTTGTTACGGCGTTTACGCGCGGATTCAAAGGCGATACGCGCAATGCGTTCGATTTCGAAACGGTGATACACCTCGGTGTCGAAAGCGCGTTCATGCATACCGCTGCCTTCGCGGCCTTTCGGCTGGCCGAAGTAAATCCCACCGGTCAGTTCACGGACCACCAGGATATCAAACCCCTGATCGGCAATATCACGGCGCAACGGGCAGAAATCTTCCAGCCCCTGATACAGGCTGGCCGGGCGCAGGTTACTGAACAGCTGGAAATGTTTGCGCAGTGGCAACAGGGCGCCGCGCTCAGGCTGCTCGGTCGGTGGAAGGTGTTCCCATTTTGGGCCACCAACAGAACCGAACAGAATAGCGTCAGCCTGCTCACAGCCTTTGACGGTGCCCTCAGGCAAGGGTACGCCGTGGCGGTCAATGGCGATACCGCCAACGTCATACTCGCTGGTGGAGATACGCAGATCAAAACGCTGGCGAATAGCGTCCAGGACTTTACTGGCCTGTGCCATCACTTCCGGGCCGATGCCATCACCGGGTAACACTGCGATATGGTAAGTGCGGGACATGTTATACGGCTTCCTTTTGGTCTTTGATCTGAGACTTACGCTGTAATTCCTGTTCAACCTGACGTGCGCGCCAGATAGTGTTCAGTGCGTTGACCATCGCTTTAGCCGAGGATTCGACGATATCCGTCGCCAGGCCCACGCCGTGGAATTTGCGGCCGTTGTACTGCACCACGATATCCACCTGACCCAGGGCATCTTTACCGTGACCTTGAGCGGTCAGCTGATAGTTGATCAGCTCGGTATCGAAGCTGGTAATGCGGTTAATCGCCTGATACACCGCATCCACCGGGCCGTTTCCGGTCGCCGCTTCAGTCTTCTGTTCTTCACCGCAGCCCAGTTGCACGGTAGCGGTCGCAATCACGCTGGAGCCGGACTGCACGTTGAAGGTATCCAGCGTGAAGTATTCTGGCTCTTCAGACTGTTTGTTGATAAATGCCAGCGCTTCCAGGTCATAATCGAACACCTGGCCTTTTTTATCGGCCAGCGCCTTAAATGCGTCGTACAGCGTATCCATATTGTATTCGCTGTCGGTGTAGCCCATCTCTTCCATGCGGTGCTTCACGGCAGCACGGCCGGAACGTGAGGTCAGGTTTAACTGCACCTGTTTCAGACCGATGGATTCTGGTGTCAGGATTTCGTAGTTTTCGCGATTTTTCAGCACGCCATCCTGGTGGATACCGGAAGAGTGAGCGAAAGCATTGGAGCCGATAATCGCTTTGTGGGCAGGGATAGGCATGTTGCAGATTTTGCTGACGGTCTGGCAGGTACGGTAGATCTCCTGATGATTAATCCGCGTCTGAACGTTCATCAATTGTCCGCGGGTTTTAATCGCCATAATCACTTCTTCCAGCGCACAGTTACCTGCGCGCTCACCCAGGCCATTCATCGCCCCTTCAATCTGACGGGCGCCCGCGTTAACGGCGGCCAGCGCATTACCTACCGCCATCCCCAGGTCGTCGTGGGTATGAACAGACAGAATGGCTTTATCAATATTCGGCACACGATCGCGTAATGCGCTAAAGATGTTGGCATATTCGTACGGCAGCGTGTAACCCACGGTATCAGGGATGTTGATGGTGGTGGCACCGGCATTAATTGCTGCTTCCACTACGCGGCACAGGTCATCAATGGGGGTGCGTCCGCCATCCTCGCACGAGAACTCCACGTCGTCCGTATAGTTACGTGCGCGTTTCACCATTTTGACTGCACGCTCAATCACTTCTGGCAGCGTGCTGCGCAGCTTGGTGGCGATATGCATCGGCGAGGTGGCGAGGAAGGTGTGAATACGGTAGGCATCTGCAACACGCAGCGCTTCATAGGCCGCGTCGATATCTTTTTCTACACAGCGTGCCAGGCCACAGACCCTGCTATTTTTAATCTGGCGGGCGATGGTCTGGACGGATTCAAAATCACCAGGAGACGACACCGGGAAACCGACCTCCATCACGTCAACGCCCATACGTTCGAGTGCCAGGGCAATTTGCAGTTTTTCTTTCACACTCAGGCTGGCCTGTAATGCCTGTTCGCCATCGCGCAGAGTGGTATCGAAAATAATGACTTGGTCGCTCATGGAATAGTTCCTTGTCTGGTTTACGTCGCCTGCTGCTGCGAGCATAAAAAAACCCGCGCATCGGCGCGGGTTTCTTAGGTTTTACAGGCCTGAATCAGTGATTGATTCCGCCCACCAGTCTACCGCGCAAAGAGGATGCGTTTAGTAGTAGACCGAGTAGGCGATGAGTGCGGATCATTGATTCAAACCTCATTAAATTCTGGCAGTGACTTTATTGATACCTGATAAAGACCGGGGCTGTCAACCTTCAATAACAATCCTCAAAGCGTGGGAATTATTTGGCGCGCCGGGCATTAAAGGCCACAAAGTTTTAATAACAAAACGATCACAATGCATATTTCTTCGTCGCAGAATAATCCGCTTTTAGAACGGGAAATCGTCAGTGTAATTGTCGATGGCAGGGGCAGGCGGGCAGAGCCTTAATTATCACTTTCCGCACATGTCGTAAGGTTTGCCGTTTGCCTGCCAACTTTTCTACGGTTATGGTATTTGCCATAACCTCAAAAAACTGGGGCTTCGCCCTGTACCTGGATTTTGGAAATGACTTCCACTATCTGAGCATAAAAAAAACAGGTTTTGACCTTATCTGCCGTCCGGTGACGTTATGCTGTCCGTGCAAGATAAATCAGCACCTTAAGCCTGGAGGCAAAAATGGAGATGTTGTCAGGAGCCGAGATGGTGGTCCGATCGTTAATCGATCAGGGCGTAAAACATGTATTCGGCTATCCCGGCGGAGCGGTCCTCGATATCTATGACGCTCTGCAAACCGTTGGTGGCGTGGATCATATCCTTGTCCGTCACGAGCAGGGTGCTGTGCATATGGCCGACGGCTACGCACGTGCAACCGGTGATGTGGGTGTGGTGCTGGTGACCTCAGGACCGGGTGCAACCAATGCGATTACCGGTATTGCTACCGCTTATATGGACTCCATCCCGATGGTCGTGCTATCCGGCCAGGTCATGTCTTCCCTGATCGGCTACGACGCCTTCCAGGAGTGCGACATGGTGGGTATTTCCCGCCCGGTGGTCAAACACAGCTTTATGGTGAAACGGGTAGAAGATATCCCGACCATTATGAAGAAAGCATTCTGGCTGGCGGCCAGCGGTCGTCCCGGACCGGTGGTGGTTGACCTGCCTAAAGATATGATGAGCCCGGCGAATAAGCTGCCGTATGTCTGGCCTGATGAAGTCAGCATGCGTTCGTACAACCCGACGACTCAGGGCCACAAAGGCCAGATTAAACGCGCGCTGCAAACTCTGCTGGCCGCGAAAAAGCCGGTAATCTATGCCGGTGGTGGCGTGATTAATGCCGTTTGTCATGACGAACTGCGCCAGCTGGCTGAAACGCTGAATATCCCGGTGACCACTTCACTGATGGGCCTGGGTGCATTCCCTGGCACGCACCGCCAGTGTGTGGGCATGCTCGGTATGCATGGCACCTATGAAGCCAATATGACGATGCACAACGCCGATGTGATCTTCGCAGTCGGTGTCCGTTTTGATGACCGTACCACCAACAATCTGGCGAAATATTGCCCGAATGCCACGGTGCTGCATATCGATATCGATCCGACGTCGATATCGAAAACGGTTGCAGCGGATGTGCCGATCGTGGGTGATGCCAAACTGGTTCTACAACAGATGCTGGAACTGCTGGCACAGAGCGATGTGCAGCAGAATTACGACAGCGTACGCGACTGGTGGCAGAGCATCGATCAATGGCGTTCACGTCAGTGCCTCGAGTTTGACCGTACCAGCGATAAGATCAAGCCGCAGGCGGTGATCGAAACCATCTATCGCCTGACAAATGGCGATGCTTACGTCACTTCCGACGTGGGTCAGCACCAGATGTTTGCTGCGCTCTATTATCAGTTTGATAAACCACGCCGCTGGATCAACTCCGGTGGCCTGGGAACGATGGGCTTTGGCCTGCCGGCTGCACTGGGCGTGAAGCTGGCTCTGCCGCAGGAAACCGTCGTGTGTGTCACTGGCGATGGCAGTATTCAGATGAATATCCAGGAGCTGTCTACCGCGTTGCAGTACGGCATTCCGGTACTGGTGCTGAACCTGAACAACCGTGTCCTGGGCATGGTGAAGCAGTGGCAGGACATGATTTATTCCGGTCGCCATTCGCAGTCGTATATGGAATCGCTCCCTGATTTTGTCCGCCTGGCAGAGGCTTATGGTCACGTAGGTATCTCCATCAGCCATCCTGATGAACTGGAATCGAAGCTGGCAGAAGCGCTGGAACATCTGGGCCGCGAGCGCCTGGTGTTTGTTGATGTTAACGTTGACGGCACGGAACACGTTTACCCGATGCATATTCGCGGTGGCGGTATGGACGAAATGTGGTTGAGCAAAACGGAGAGGACGTAACTATGCGTCGTGTATTATCGGTTCTGCTGGAAAACGAATCCGGCGCATTGTCCCGCGTGGTAGGCCTGTTCTCCCAGCGCGGCTACAACATTGAAAGCCTGACCGTGGCACCCACGGACGATCCGACGCTGTCGCGTATGACGATTCAGACCGTGGGTGACCAAAAGGTTCTGGAGCAGATCGAGAAGCAGCTGCACAAGCTGGTTGATGTGCTGCGTGTCAGCGAACTCGGACAGGGCGCTTTCGTCGAGCGTGAGATCATGCTGGTGAAGATCCAGGCCAGCGGCTATGGGCGTGAAGAGGTCAAACGCTGTGCTGAAATTTTCCGTGGTCAGATTGTGGATGTAACGCCATCGCTTTACACGGTTCAGCTTGCGGGCACCAGTGACAAGCTGGATGCCTTCCTCAGCGCCGTACGTGAAGTCGCGGAAATCGTTGAAGTTGCGCGTTCAGGTATTGTTGGTGTGGCGCGCGGCGAACGCATTATGCGTTGATAGCTTCCCACCCGAATCCCGAATGTTTGTTAACCCGGCGTAATGCCGGGTTTTTTTATTTTGTCACAAAGCCCCTGTCGCAGATGAAAAGCGGTTGCTCGCTAAACTATTCTGCGGTTAGATGTTACAAATACTAATCCATAGCGAATTGTGGGGTTATTGTGAAACTGGATGAAATTGCGCGCCTCGCGGGTGTTTCGCGTACGACGGCCAGCTACGTAATTAATGGCAAGGCCAAGCAGTATCGTGTCAGCGATAAAACCGTCGAGAAGGTTATGGCGGTGGTGCGTGAGCATAATTACCATCCGAATGCAGTGGCTGCGGGGTTACGCGCCGGACGCACGCGTTCGATAGGACTGGTTATTCCTGACCTGGAAAATACCAGCTACACAAGGATTGCGAACTATCTGGAGCGCCAGGCCCGCCAGCGAGGCTACCAGTTACTGATCGCCTGTTCGGAAGATCAGCCTGATAACGAAATGCGCTGTGTGGAACACCTGCTGCAACGCCAGGTGGATGCCATTATTGTCTCTACATCCTTGCCGCCGGAGCACCCGTTCTATCAGCGCTGGATTAACGATCCACTGCCTATCATTGCTCTGGACCGTGCGCTGGATCGTGAGCACTTTACCAGCGTGGTGGGTGCCGATCAGGATGATGCCGAAGCATTGGGTGCTGAATTGCGTAAGTTGCCCGCAAAATCAGTGCTTTTCCTGGGGGCGTTACCGGAACTGTCCGTCAGCTTCCTTCGTGAGTTGGGCTTTCGGGATGCATGGAAAGGGGACGAACGGCCGATCGACTACATTTATGCCAACAGTTTTGAGCGCAGTGCCGCAGCAACATTATTTGAAAAATATCTGGAAACCCATGACATGCCTGAGGCGCTGTTTACCACATCTTTCGGCCTGTTGCAGGGCGTAATGGATGTGACGTTGCGTCGGGAAGGGCGGCTGCCGCAGGATTTGGCCATCGCCACATTTGGCGACCATGAGTTACTGGACTTCCTCGATTGCCCGGTGCTGGCCGTGGGGCAGCGACACCGCGATGTTGCGGAGCGTGTCCTTGAGTTGGTGCTTGCCAGCCTTGATGAGCCCCGTAAACCTAAACCGGGTCTGACACGAATCCGTCGTAATCTTTATCGACGGGGTCGTTTAAACCGTAAAACAAACTGAAAACTCAGGGCAGCGAAAGCTGCCTTTTTCTTATCTGTCCAACAGGGTGGGCACAATTTAGCCATGATGGTGGAGAGAGGTCGGGTAAATAAAAGTAAAAAGATAGGCTGAATGTCAGCATCTGATTATAAAGCCTGACGTTTATAAATACTCTGTAACTTGCCAGTCACAGTACCCTGCGCTGTCACTGGGGTTGTGCTGGGAAAATTTTAAGAAATAACTTAAAATGCCGCCCACGTCGCAAAGCGGGCAGCTTATTTTTTGCGATGAATAGGTGGTAAGTTTTTGAGCAATTGACAGGCTTGTGAGAATTTCCTGCCATTATTCATTAGTTTATTTTTAAATTTCCTCTTAAGGTCGTTTGTTTTTAACTTCCCCCTATTTTACCTCACGAAGAAATAGTGCCATTCAGTCATTGCTGCGGCTTGACAATGTTTTCCTCTGCTCCGTACACTCTTTTGGTGGGAATTTGTGGAGTTAAGTGGTGATCTTGGGTAACTGGGGGGTGAGACTGGCATGTTCCGAGGGGCAACGTTAGTCAATCTCGACAGCAAAGGGCGGCTTGCCGTGCCAACGCGCTATCGCGAAACGCTGATCGGGGAATCACAAGGGCAAATGGTTTGTACCATTGACCTCCACCAGCCATGCCTGTTGCTCTATACCCTGCCCGAATGGGAAATTATTGAACAAAAGCTGTCTCGTTTATCCAGCATGAACCCAGCAGAGCGCCGTGTACAACGCCTGTTACTGGGGCACGCCAGTGAATGCCAGATGGATAATGCAGGCCGTTTGTTGCTGGCGAATACCCTTCGTCAACATGCGAGTCTGACAAAAGAAGTGATGCTGGTTGGACAGTTCAACAAGTTTGAGCTGTGGGATGAACAGACCTGGTATCAACAAGTCAAGGAAGATATTGACGCAGAGCAGTCCTCTCAGGCGCCTTTGTCTGACCGGCTGCAGGATTTGTCGTTATAGCTATGCAGGATACTTTTAAACACACCACAGTGCTTTTAGATGAGGCGGTAAACGGCCTCAATATTCATTCTGACGGCATCTACATTGATGGCACCTTTGGGCGCGGTGGACATTCACGCCTGATCCTTTCCCAACTGGGAGAGCAGGGACGTTTGTATGCCATCGACCGCGATCCGCAGGCGATTGCAGCCGCTGCTGAGATCACCGATCCGCGTTTCAACATCATTCATGGCCCTTTTTCCGCACTGGCGGAGTATGTCGAAGAGCGTGGGCTCACCGGAAAAATCGACGGGATCCTGCTGGATCTGGGTGTTTCTTCACCCCAGCTTGATGATGCCGAACGTGGTTTCTCCTTCATGCGCGATGGGCCGCTGGATATGCGTATGGACCCCACGCGCGGTCAGTCGGCGGCCGAGTGGCTGCTGAAAGCAGAAGAAACAGACATTGTCTTTGTGCTGAAAACCTTTGGTGAAGAGCGCTTTGCTAAACGTATCGCACGCGCCATTGTTGAGCGCAACCGCGAACAGCCAATGACCCGAACCAAAGAGCTGGCCGACGTGATCTATGCGGCAACGCCAGTCAAAGACAAGTTTAAACACCCTGCTACGCGTAGTTTCCAGGCAATCCGTATCTGGGTAAACAGTGAGTTGGAAGAAATTGAGCAGGCGCTGAAAGGTGCACTGAGTGCATTGTCTCCGGGTGGACGTCTCTCGGTGATCAGCTTCCACTCGCTGGAAGACCGCATTGTGAAGCGTTTTATGCGTGAACAGAGTCGCGGTCCTCAGGTGCCTCATGGTATCCCGATGACCGAAGCACAGCTGAACAGCCTGGGCGGACGTCGTCTGAAAGCCCTGGGGAAAATGATGCCTGGCGACACTGAAGTTGGTGATAACCCGCGCGCGCGCAGTTCCGTACTGCGTATTGCGGAGCGCACGGCGTCATGATCGGCAACGAACGTCACAGCCTGCCGGGAGTGATCGGCGGGGACCTGCTGCGCCATGGCAAGATCCCTCTGATCCTGCTGGTTGCCTCGCTGGTTTCAGCCGTGCTGGTGGTGACGACGGCACACAAAACTCGCCTGCTGACCGCTCAGCGCGAGCAGCTTGTGCTGGAACGCGACGCCCTCGATATCGAGTGGCGTAACCTGATCCTTGAAGAGAATGCACTGGGCGATCACAGCCGGGTGGAACGCACAGCAACGGAGAAACTTCAGATGCAACACGTTGATCCTTCTCAGGAAAATATTGTGGTACAGCAATAAGGACATACGGACTCAATGAGAGCCGCAACCAAAACGCAGAAGTCGAAACGCACTGAAGATCAGGCCAGCTTTGTAAGCTGGCGTTTTGCGTTGCTGTGTGGCTGTATTTTTCTGGCGCTGGCAGGCCTGCTGTTGCGGGTTGCGTATCTTCAGGTCATTAACCCTGACCGACTGGTGCGAGAAGGGGATATGCGCTCACTGCGCGTTCAGGCCATCCCAACCTCGCGCGGGATGATCAGCGACCGTGCGGGCCGACCACTGGCGGTCAGTGTGCCGGTCAATGCGATCTGGGCCGATCCGAAAGAGCTGCACGACAAAGGCGGTATTACGCTAGACAGCCGCTGGAAAGCCTTATCCGATGCGCTTTCTATCCCCCTTGACCAGTTGGCGGCACGTGTTAATGCCAATCCGAATGGCCGCTTTGTTTATCTGGCGCGTCAGGTGAATCCAGCCATTGGCGATTACATCAAGAAACTCAAACTGCCGGGTATCTTCCTGCGTGAAGAGTCACGCCGCTATTACCCTGCCGGGCAGGTGACCTCCCATCTGATTGGTTTCACCAACATCGATGGACAGGGCATTGAAGGCGTTGAGAAAAGTTTTGATAAGTGGCTGACAGGTCAACCGGGCGAACGTACGGTGCGTAAAGACCGTTTCGGCCGTGTGATTGAAGATATTTCCACGGTAGACAGCCAGGCAGCGCATAACCTGGCGTTGAGCATCGACGAACGCCTTCAGGCACAGGTCTATCGCGAATTGAATAACGCCGTGGCGTTTAACAAGGCGGAATCAGGTACGGCGGTGCTGGTGGATGTGAACACGGGCGAAGTGCTGGCGATGGCGAACAGTCCGGCCTATAACCCGAATAACCTGTCTGGTACCACCAAAGATGTGATGCGTAACCGTGCTATCACCGATATTTTCGAACCGGGTTCCACCGTCAAACCGATGGTGGTGATGACGGCGCTGCAACGTGGCGTGGTTCGTGAAGGTAGCGTACTCAACACGGTGCCTTACCGGATTAACGGCCATGAGATTAAAGACGTGGCGCGTTACAGCGAATTGACCCTGACCGGGGTACTACAGAAGTCGTCTAACGTCGGTGTTTCACGACTGGCGTTAGCGATGCCGTCCAATGCGTTAGTGGATACTTACTCTCGTTTTGGGTTCGGCAAAGCGACCAATTTGGGGTTGGTCGGAGAAAGCAGTGGCTTATATCCTCAAAAACAACGGTGGTCTGACATAGAGAGGGCCACCTTCTCTTTCGGCTATGGGCTAATGGTAACGCCGTTACAGTTAGCGCGAGTCTACGCAACAATGGGCAGCTACGGCATCTATCGCCCATTGTCGATTACCAAAGTTGACCCGCCGGTGGCGGGTCAACGCGTTTTCCCTGAAGCGCAGGTGCGCACCGTGTTGCACATGATGGAAAGCGTTGCTTTGCCCGGTGGCGGTGGCGTGAAAGCCGCGATCAAGGGTTACCGTATTGCGATTAAAACCGGTACGGCGAAGAAAGTCGGTCCGGACGGCAAGTACGTGAACAAATACATTGCTTATACCGCGGGTGTTGCGCCCGCCAGCAACCCTCGTTTTGCACTGGTGGTGGTGATTAACGATCCCCAGGCAGGAAAATATTACGGCGGTGCGGTATCTGCGCCCGTGTTTGGCGCCATCATGGGCGGTGTATTGCGCACCATGAATGTTGAACCGGATGCGCTACCCACCAGTGACAAGAACGAGATGGTAACTAACAAGAATGAGGGATCGAGTGACCGATCGTAATCTGCGCGACTTACTGGCCCCCTGGGTGCCTGGCGCACCGGAGCTCCCACTGCGTGAAATGACGCTGGACAGCCGTATTGCGGCATCCGGCGATCTGTTTGTGGCGATAAAAGGCCACGCGGCCGACGGGCGCCGTTTTATTCCTCAGGCGATTGCCCAAGGCGTGGCGGCAGTGATTGCCGAAGCCGAAGGTGAAGCAGAAGACGGACAGATCGTGCAGATGCACGGTGTGCCGGTGATCTTCCTCGCACAGCTTTCTCAGCGTCTGTCTGCGCTGGCCGGGCGTTTTTATCAGCAGCCAGGTGAGAAACTGAAGCTGATTGGCGTCACGGGAACGAATGGAAAAACCACCATCACCCAGCTGCTGGCTCAGTGGGCGCAGTTGTTGGGCGAAACCGGTGCGGTGATGGGCACGGTGGGTAACGGTGTCTACGGACAACTGGCACCTGCGGAAAATACGACAGGCTCGGCGGTGGATGTGCAGCACCTGCTGGCCTCGCTGGTGAACAAAGGCGCTACGCTGGCAGCGATGGAAGTCTCCTCACACGGCCTCGTACAGCATCGTGTGGCTGCTTTGCCGTTTGCGGCAGCAGCATTCACCAACCTGAGCCGCGACCACCTCGACTATCACGGTGATATGACGCGTTACGAAGCGGCTAAATGGCTGCTGTTCTCCGAACATCAGGTAGGCCAGGCGATCATTAATGCTGATGATGCTGTGGGCCGTCGCTGGCTGGAAAAATTGCCCGATGCCGTCGCGGTCACGATGGAAAATAATTTACAGCCCGGCTGCCGTGGGCGCTGGCTGAAAGCAACAGACGTTAACTATCACGATGGTGGGGCCTCTGTGCGTTTTGAATCCAGTTGGGGGAACGGTGAAATTGAAAGCCGCCTGATGGGGGCATTTAACGTCAGCAATCTGCTGGTGGCACTGGCTACGCTGCTGTCTCTGGATTATCCGCTGGCTGCACTGACCTCAACCGGCCAGCAACTGCTGCCAGTGACCGGGCGTATGGAAGTGTTCAGCGCACCGGGCAAACCAACGGTGGTGGTGGATTATGCCCACACGCCGGATGCTCTGGAGAAAGCGCTGGCAGCCGCGCGACTGCACTGTAAAGGTCAGCTGTGGTGCCTGTTCGGCTGCGGTGGCGACCGTGACAAAGGTAAACGTCCGCTGATGGGGGCCATTGCCGAGCAGTTTGCCGATGTCGTGGTGATTACTGACGACAACCCACGCAGCGAAGATCCGGCGGCGATTGTTGCCGATGTGCTGAGTGGACTGCTGGATGCGGGCCGTGCACGCGTGGTGATGGGACGTGCGCAAGCGGTCACTAACGCGGTAATGCAGGCGCAGGAAGGCGACATTGTTCTGGTGGCGGGTAAAGGCCATGAAGATTATCAGATCATCGGTAACCAGCGCTTTGATTACTCTGACCGTGTGACCGTCGCACGTCTGCTGGGGGTTCTCGCATGATTGCTTTTACGCTACGACAACTGGCAGACATCACCGGCGGCACGCTGTATGGCAGCGACCTGACGATGGATGCGGTCACCACGGATACCCGTAAGGTCACCGCAGGCTGTCTGTTTATCGCCTTGAAAGGCGAACGCTTTGATGCACATGACTTTGTTGCTGATGCACTCACCTCGGGTGCGCTTGCGTTATTAGTGAGTAAGCACTTACCTGTCGCCGTGCCGCAGGTGGTGGTGGCGGATACCCGTATTGCACTGGGCCAGCTGGCAGGTTGGGTCCGTCAACAATCGGGTGCCCGCGTTGTGGCGCTGACTGGCTCCTCTGGCAAGACCTCCGTGAAAGAGATGACGGCCGCTATCCTGCGCGAATGTGGTGAGACGCTGTATACCGCCGGAAACCTGAATAACGACATCGGTGTGCCACTGACGCTGCTTCGTCTGACAACCGATCATCAGTATGCGGTGATTGAACTGGGGGCTAACCACCAGGGCGAGATCGCATACACCACTGAACTGACCCGGCCGGAAACGGCGCTGGTGAATAATCTTGCTGCCGCGCACCTGGAAGGGTTCGGGTCGCTGGCGGGCGTGGCGAAAGCCAAAGGTGAGATTTTTAACGGCCTGCCGCTGCATGGCACTGCGATTATCAACAACGACAGCAACGACTGGCCGCACTGGCAGCAGGCGCTGCATGCCAAAACGGTCTGGCGTTTTTCGCCCGAGCAGCAGGCTGACAGTGATTTTTATGCCACGGACGTGACATTTAGCACTCAGGGCACGCAGTTCACCTTACATACGCCGAAAGGCGATGTGGCGGTGATGCTGCCGCTGCCGGGGCGTCACAATATTGCCAACGCGCTGGCCGCCAGTGCACTGGCGTTATCGGTTGGCGCGCCGCTGAGTGCAGTAAAACAAGGGCTGAGTTCGCTGCAAGCCGTTCCGGGGCGTCTGTTCCCGGTGATCTTGGGTGCGGACCAGTTGCTGCTGGACGACAGCTACAACGCCAACGTGGGTTCGATGACCGCCGCCGCACAGGTACTGGCTGAGATGCCGGGTTATCGCGTGATGATCGTCGGCGATATGGGCGAACTGGGGGCTGAGGCCGCCGAGTGCCACCGTCAGGTGGGTGCAGCCATACAGGCCGCCGGTATCGACAAAGTATTAAGTGTAGGTTCACTCAGCCAGGACATCTCTGATGCCAGCGGTGTGGGTGAGCACTTCCGTGATAAGGCAGCACTCAGCGCGCGTGCGCGTGAGCTACTGTCACAACATCAACAGATTACCGTATTGGTTAAAGGTTCACGCAGTGCTGCGATGGAGCAGGTTGTGCAAACCTTACAGGAGAAAGGCGCATGTTAGTCTGGCTGGCCGAGCATCTGGTCACATTTTATTCCGGCTTTAACGTCTTTTCGTATCTGACGTTTCGCGCCATTGTCAGCCTGCTGACCGCGCTGTTTATCTCCTTGTGGATGGGGCCGCGAATGATTGCCCGCCTGCAGGAAATGTCTTTTGGTCAGGTTGTACGTAACGACGGCCCGGAATCGCATTTCAGCAAGCGCGGCACGCCGACGATGGGCGGGATTATGATCCTCACTGCCATCACGATTTCAGTGCTGCTGTGGGCCTATCCTTCCAATCCGTATGTCTGGTGCGTACTGTTCGTGCTGTTAGGCTATGGCGCCGTTGGCTTTGTGGATGACTATCGTAAAGTCGTGCGCAAAGACACCAAAGGCTTGATTGCCCGCTGGAAATACTTCTGGCAGTCGGTGATTGCGCTGGCTGCGGCTTTCGTGATGTACATGATCGGCAAAGATACCCCGGCGACCGAACTGGTTGTGCCGTTCTTTAAAGACGTGATGCCGCAACTGGGGCTGCTGTATCTGCTGCTGGCTTACTTTGTGATTGTCGGCACCAGCAATGCGGTCAATCTGACGGATGGCCTTGATGGCCTGGCGATTATGCCCACCGTTTTTGTTGCTGCGGGCTTTGCCCTGGTGGCCTGGGCAACGGGTAACGTGAAGTTTGCTGAGTATCTGCATATTCCGTATCTGCGCCATGCCGGTGAACTGGTGATTGTCTGTACCGCGATTGTCGGTGCGGGCTTAGGGTTCCTGTGGTTCAACACTTACCCGGCACAGGTCTTTATGGGTGATGTGGGTTCACTGGCGCTGGGCGGCGCGCTGGGAACCATCGCCGTGCTGCTGCGCCAGGAGTTCCTGCTGGTGATCATGGGCGGTGTGTTTGTGGTGGAAACGCTGTCGGTGATCCTGCAGGTCGGGTCGTTCAAACTGCGCGGGCAACGTATTTTCCGCATGGCGCCGATCCACCATCACTATGAATTGAAAGGCTGGCCAGAACCTCGCGTCATCGTGCGTTTCTGGATCATTTCACTGATGCTGGTGCTGATTGGCCTGGCAACACTGAAGGTGCGTTAATTATGGCTGACTATCAGGGTAAAAAAGTGGTCATTATCGGGTTGGGTCTGACGGGCCTCTCCTGTGTTGATTTCTTTGTCTCACGCGGCGTAACGCCACGCGTGATGGATACCCGTGTCGTGCCACCGGGGTTGGAAAAGCTGCCGGAAAACGTCGAGCGCTGGTTGGGTTCGTTAAATGATGACTGGCTGCAAAGTGCCGATCTGATTGTTGCCAGCCCGGGTATGGCGCTGAGCCATCCTTCGCTGATGGATGCCGCCGATGCGGGGGTGGAAATCGTTGGCGATATCGAGCTGTTCTGCCGTGAAGCGCAGGCACCGATTGTGGCTATCACCGGTTCCAATGGGAAAAGCACCGTCACCACGCTGGTGGGAGAAATGGCGAAAGCGGCGGGCTGGCAGGTGGGTGTCGGCGGCAATATTGGTTTGCCAGCGCTGATGCTGCTGGACAACCCCGCGCAGCTGTATGTGCTTGAGCTCTCCAGCTTCCAGCTGGAGACCACCGTCAGCCTTCGGGCGGCAGCGGCCACGATCCTCAACGTCACTGAAGATCATATGGATCGCTATCCGCTGGGAATGCAGCAGTATCGCGCCGCTAAGCTACGTATTTATGAAAATGCCGCCGTCTGCGTGGTGAACGCTGACGATGCGATGACCATGCCAGTCCGCGGAGCGGATAAACGCTGTGTCAGCTTTGGTGCTGATGTGGGCGATTATCATCTTAATCGCCAGCAGGGCAGTGTCTGGCTGCGCGTGAAAGGCGAGAAAGTCTTAAACACCGACGAAATGCACCTCGTCGGTCAGCACAATTATACCAATGCCCTGGCGGCACTGGCGCTGGCCGATGCCGTGGGCCTGCCGCGAGCCACCAGCCTGAAAGCATTAACCACCTTTGGAGGCCTACCACACCGCTTCCAGCTGGTGCATGAACACAATGGCGTACGCTGGATTAATGACTCCAAGGCCACCAATGTCGGCAGCACAGAAGCTGCGCTGAATGGTTTACAGGTGAAGGGAACGTTGTGGTTGCTGCTGGGCGGTGATGGCAAATCGGCGGATTTCAGCTCGCTGAGCCGCTATTTGCAGGGCGACCGTATCCGTACTTACTGCTTTGGCCGTGATGGTGCGGCGCTGGCCGCCTTGCGTCCGGAGATTTCAGTGCAGACGGAAACGATGGCTGAAGCGATGCAACAGATTGCCGACCAGGTTCAGCCGGGTGATCTGGTGCTGCTCTCTCCCGCCTGCGCCAGCCTGGACCAGTTTAAGAACTTTGAGCAGCGTGGTGACGTCTTTGCTCAACTGGCGCGGGAGGCAAACTGATGCGTGTACCGGGTCTGAGCCTGGCCGGTGGCCTCTCCGAACGCCTGAAATCCTGGGTGATGGGATCGCGTGAAAGCGATACCAACTCTATCGTGTTGTATGACCGTACCCTGCTGTGGCTGACCTTCGGCCTGGCGATTATTGGTTTCGTGATGGTGACGTCCGCGTCGATGCCGGTAGGGCAGCGTTTGTCTGACGACCCATTTTATTTTGCCAAGCGTGATGCCTTCTACATTGCGCTGGCGCTGGGGATGTCGCTGGTCACCCTGCGCATCCCGATGGATTTCTGGCAGCGTTACAGCAACATCATGCTGCTGGCCTCCGTGCTGATGCTGCTGATCGTGCTGGTGGTGGGTAGCTCGGTCAACGGGGCTTCGCGCTGGATCGCTCTTGGGCCACTGCGTATTCAGCCTGCAGAATTATCGAAGCTGACGCTGTTCTGTTACCTCGCCAGCTACCTGGTGCGCAAGGTAGAAGAAGTACGTAATAACTTCTGGGGCTTCTGTAAGCCAATGGGTGTGATGGTGGTGCTGGCTGTGTTACTGCTGGCCCAGCCTGACCTTGGCACGGTGGTCGTGCTGTTTGTTACTACGCTGGCCATGTTATTCCTGGCGGGGGCGAAACTGTGGCAATTCCTGGCGATTATCGGCTCCGGCATTTTTGCTGTGTGTTTGCTGATTGTTGCTGAACCTTACCGAATGCGTCGTGTGACCTCCTTCTGGAATCCCTGGGAAGATCCCTTTGGCAGTGGTTACCAGTTAACCCAATCGTTGATGGCCTTTGGCCGAGGCGAATTCTGGGGGCAGGGATTAGGTAATTCTGTGCAAAAACTGGAGTATTTACCTGAAGCACACACCGATTTTATCTTCTCGATTATCGGTGAAGAACTGGGTTATATCGGTGTGGTTTTAGCCCTGTTAATGGTATTCTTCGTCGCTTTTCGCGCGATGTCCATCGGACGTCGTGCTTTAGAGCTCGATCAGCGTTTTTCGGGCTTTCTGGCGTGTTCTATCGGTGTCTGGTTTAGCTTCCAGGCGTTGGTAAACGTTGGGGCCGCAGCGGGCATGTTACCGACCAAAGGTCTGACGTTGCCGCTGATCAGTTACGGTGGATCGAGTCTGATTATTATGTCGACCGCTATCGTATTTTTATTACGCATAGATTATGAAACGCGCCTGGCGAAAGCGCAGGCGTTTAGCAGAGGGTAGTCGATGAGTGGAAAGCGACTGATGGTGATGGCAGGCGGTACTGGCGGGCATGTTTTTCCCGGGCTGGCGGTCGCACACCATCTGATGGCGCAGGGCTGGCAGGTGCGCTGGCTGGGTACCGCTGACCGGATGGAAGCGGACTTAGTGCCGAAGCATGGTATCGACATTGATTTTATCCGCATTAGTGGACTGCGTGGCAAAGGGATTAAAGCGTTGCTGGCTGCGCCATTGCGTATCTTCAATGCCTGGCGCCAGGCGCGGGCAATTATGAAAGCCTGGAAGCCCGATGTTGTGTTGGGTATGGGCGGTTATGTGTCCGGTCCAGGTGGCCTTGCGGCATGGAGCTGTGGGATTCCGGTGGTGCTGCACGAGCAGAACGGGATTGCCGGATTAACCAACAAATGGCTGGCAAAGATTGCGACCACCGTAATGCAAGCCTTTCCCGGCGCGTTTCCCAAAGCGGAAGTGGTGGGTAACCCGGTGCGGACCGATGTACTGGCTCTGCCGTTACCGGCGGTACGTTTAGCAGGACGCGAAGGCCCAACCCGTATACTGGTCATTGGCGGCAGTCAGGGCGCGCGCGTGCTCAACCAGACGATGCCTCAGGTGGCAGAGTTGCTGGGTGATGACATCAGTTTGTGGCATCAGGTGGGTAAGGGCGCGCTCGACGCGGTCAATCAACATTATGCTCGTGTGAACCAGACGCAACATCGGGTGTCGGAATTTATCGACGATATGGCCAGTGCTTATGCCTGGGCCGATGTGGTGGTGTGTCGTTCCGGTGCGTTGACCGTCAGTGAAGTGGCGGCAGCAGGCTTACCGGCGATCTTCGTGCCATTCCAGCACAAAGATCGTCAGCAGTACTGGAATGCCCTGCCGCTTGAGCAGGCCGGAGCCGCCAAAATTTATGAGCAGCCGGAATTTACCGCCGAGATAGTGGCTGCCACTCTGGCTCGTTGGGATCGTGCAACGTTATTGCAGATGGCTGAAAAAGCGCGTGCGGTGGCGATCCCGGATGCAACTGAGCGTGTCGCAGCTGAAGTCAGCAAAGCGGCAAAATAATTTCCAGGGGTCGGGCATACCCGACCTGATTGAGAATAGTAGGGGCCAGGCATGCCTGGCCCGCAGCAACACAGGTAAGAGATGAATACACAGCAACTGGCAAAACTGCGTTCGATCGTGCCCGAGATGCGTCGCGTCCGGCACATTCACTTTGTTGGCATCGGTGGTGCTGGCATGGGTGGTATTGCCGAAGTGTTAGCGAACGAAGGATATGAAATCAGTGGGTCAGACCTGGCACCGAATGCGGTGACGCAGCATCTGAGCGCGCTGGGGGCGACCATTTACTTTAACCATCGCCCGGAAAACGTCAGTGATGCCAGCGTCGTGGTGGTGTCTACCGCGGTATCGCAGGACAACCCGGAAGTGGTGGCCGCACGTGAAGCCCGTATCCCGGTGATCCGCCGTGCGGAAATGCTGGCTGAACTGATGCGCTTCCGTCATGGCATTGCGATTGCGGGTACGCATGGCAAAACGACCACCACCGCGATGGTGTCGAGCATTTACGCTGAAGGCGGCCTCGACCCGACGTTTGTTAACGGTGGCCTGGTGAAAGCCGCAGGGACGCATGCGCGCCTTGGCAGCAGCCGCTACCTGATTGCAGAAGCCGATGAGAGTGATGCATCGTTCCTGCATTTGCAGCCGATGGTGGCAATTGTGACGAATATCGAAGCCGATCATATGGATACTTACCAGGGCGACTTCGAAAACTTAAAGCAGACGTTTATAAACTTTCTGCATAACTTACCGTTTTACGGGCGTGCAGTGCTGTGTGTCGATGATGCGGTGATCCGCGATTTGATCCCACGCGTTGGCCGCCAGATCACCACCTACGGCTTCAGCGATGACGCTGATGTGCGCGTTGAGAACTACGAACAGCGCGGTGCACGTGGGCACTTTACGCTGGTGCGCCATGATAAGCCGCTGATGCACGTTACGCTCAATGCGCCAGGCCGCCACAATGCGCTGAATGCAGCGGCTGCAGTGGCAGTAGCGACCGAAGAGAACATTGAGGATGAAGATATCCTCAGTGCGCTGGAGAGCTTCCAGGGCACCGGACGTCGCTTTGACTTCCTTGGTGAGTATCCGGTGACGGATGCGAAGGGGCAGAGCGGTACTGCGATGCTGGTGGATGATTATGGCCACCATCCAACGGAAGTGGACGTAACGATTAAAGCAGCACGTGCAGGATGGCCGGATAAAAATCTGGTGATGATCTTCCAGCCGCACCGTTATACCCGTACCCGCGATTTATATGATGATTTTGCTAATGTTTTGTCGCAGGTTGATGTGTTATTGATGCTGGATGTCTATGCTGCTGGTGAGTCACCGATTCCCGGGGCAGACAGTCGCTCCCTGTGCCGTACTATTCGTGGTCGTGGCAAGGTTGACCCTATCCTGGTCTCTAATCACGATGCGGTATTGGAAATGCTGTTGCCAAAACTGTCCGGCAACGATCTGATTCTGGTTCAGGGTGCCGGTAACGTTGGGCGTATTGCCCGCACCTTGTCCGAGCAAAAGTTACAACTGCAGACGATTAATGAGGAACATCATGGCTGAGAAAGTAGCGGTATTGCTGGGTGGAACCTCCGCAGAACGTGACGTATCGCTGTTATCTGGCGCTGCGGTACTGAAAGGTTTGCAGGAAGCGGGTATTGATGCACATCCGGTAGATATCCGCGATGTGCCTGTTTTACAACTGAAAGAACAGGGCTTTGATAAAGCCTTTATCGCCCTGCATGGTCGTGGTGGTGAAGATGGGACATTGCAGGGCGTGCTGGAATTTCTCAACATTCCTTACACCGGCAGCGGTGTGATGGCGTCCGCAATCACCATGGACAAACTGCGCAGTAAGTATCTGTGGCAGGGGTGCGGTTTACCGGTTTCGCCGTTTGTCGCCCTGACGCGTAAACAGATGGATGACGGCCTGACGCCTGAGGAACTGGCAAGCATCGATGCGCTTGGCCTGCCGCTGTTCGTTAAACCGAGCCGTGAAGGGTCGAGCGTAGGTATTTCGCGGGTGAATGAAGCCTGGCAATTCCCTGCGGCACTGGATGAAGCTTTCCGTCATGACGATGAAGTGCTGGTTGAAGCATTTCTTAGCGGGCCGGAGTATACGGTGGGCGTGATTGGTGAAGAAATCTTACCTTCTATCCGTATTCAGACCGCCAGTGAGTTCTATGACTATGAAGCAAAATACATTTCTGACGATACTCAGTACTTCTGCCCATCTGGGCTGAGTGCGGAGCAGGAAGCGGAATTAAGTGAACTGGTGATCGCGGCATGGCGTGCACTGGGTTGCAGCGGCTGGGGCCGTGTTGATGTGATGATGGGTGGCGACGGGCGTTTCTATCTGCTCGAAGTCAATACTTCCCCGGGAATGACCAGCCACAGTCTGGTTCCGATGGCGGCCAAACAGGCTGGCATGAGCTTTTCACAGCTGGTGACGCGCATTCTGGAACTGGCCGACTGATATGTCTCAGGCTGCTCTGAATGTCCGCAACCGTGAAGCGCAAGAAAAAGCACGCCCCGGTACCGGGCGCAGCAACGGTTCGCGCCTTGCTGGGATCGTTTTCCTGCTGATGGTCATGGGTGTGATGCTGGCTGGCGGTTTTGTGGTGTTGAAGTGGATGAACGATGCCTCCAGGCTTCCGTTGTCGAAGCTGGTGGTCACCGGGCAGACGCATTACACCACGAACGATGACATCCGCCAGGCGATTTTGTCGCTGGGTGAACCCGGCACATTTATGTCGCAGGATGTGGATGTTATTCAGCAACAGATTGAACGCTTGCCGTGGATTCAGCAGGTGAGCGTACGTAAGCAGTGGCCGGACGAATTAAAAATTCATCTGGTTGAGTATGTCCCGGTTGCACGCTGGAATGATGTGCATATGGTTGATGCAGAGGGTAAATCGTTTAGCGTTCCAGCCAGTCATCTCGGCAAAGAAGTGATGCCAATGTTGTATGGCCCTGAAGGCAGCGAGTCCGAAGTGTTAACCGGCTTCCACCAGATGAGTGATGTTCTGGCGGCCAGTAAATTGAAATTGAAAGCGGCATCCATGACCGCACGGCGTTCATGGCAGTTGGTGCTAGAGAATGATATCCGGCTTGAGCTGGGGCGAAACGAAGACATGAAGCGGCTGCAACGCTTTATCGAGTTATACCCCACCCTGCAACAGCAGGCCCAGTTGGATAACAAGCTTATTACCTACGTTGATCTGCGTTACGACTCTGGCGCAGCAGTAGGATGGGCACCAGCACCTATCGTGGCCGCTGACAGTAATCAGCAACAGCAACAAACTCAGGCACAGGCACAGGCTAAACAACAATGATCAAGTCGACGGACAGAAAACTGGTAGTTGGACTCGAGATAGGCACCGCGAAGGTGGCCGCCCTGGTAGGGGAAGTTCTGCCTGATGGCATGGTGAATATTATCGGGGTGGGCAGCTGCCCGTCTCGTGGGATGGATAAAGGCGGGGTCAATGACCTGGAATCGGTAGTCAAATGCGTTCAGCGTGCTATCGACCAAGCCGAACTGATGGCTGATTGCCAGATTTCGTCTGTTTACCTTGCATTATCGGGCAAACATATCAGTTGTCAGAACGAAATAGGGATGGTTCCTATTTCCGAAGAGGAAGTGACACAGGAAGATGTGGAGAATGTGGTACACACCGCAAAATCCGTCCGTGTTCGTGATGAACACCGCATCCTCCATGTTATTCCGCAAGAATATGCGATCGACTATCAGGAAGGGATCAAAAACCCGGTCGGATTATCCGGGGTGCGCATGCAGGCGAAAGTGCATCTGATCACCTGTCACAATGATATGGCGAAGAACATCGTCAAAGCGGTAGAACGCTGTGGCCTGAAAGTGGATCAGTTAATTTTCGCCGGGCTGGCCTCCAGCTTTGCCGTATTGACTGAAGATGAACGCGAGCTGGGCGTCTGCGTGGTTGACGTGGGTGGCGGCACAATGGATATCGCTGTGTATACCGGTGGCGCGCTGCGCCATACCAAAGTGATCCCGTACGCGGGTAACGTGGTCACCAGCGATATCGCCTACGCCTTCGGCACGCCGCCGACAGATGCTGAAGCGATTAAAGTTCGCCACGGCTGTGCACTGGGTTCCATTGTCGGCAAAGACGAAAATGTGGAAGTCCCCAGTGTGGGTGGCCGTCCTCCACGCAGCCTGCAACGTCAGACGCTGGCAGAGGTTATTGAACCGCGTTACACCGAGCTGCTGAATCTGGTGAACGACGAAATCCTGCAATTGCAGGAGCAGTTACGCCAGCAGGGCGTTAAACATCACCTCGCGGCCGGTATCGTACTGACGGGTGGCGCAGCACAGATTGAAGGATTGGCGGCTTGCGCCCAGCGTGTATTCCACACGCAGGTGCGCATCGGACAGCCGTTGAATATCACGGGATTAACGGATTACGCGCAGGAGCCGTACTACTCAACAGCGGTTGGCTTACTGCACTACGGAAAAGAATCTCACCTTAACGGTGAGGCAGAAGTAGAAAAAAGAGCCTCAGTGGGTAATTGGTTCAAGAAAATCAACAGCTGGCTGAGAAAAGAGTTTTAATTTTTACCAAAGGGGATCATGCTGTACCTAAGCAATTTTTACGTTGCAGGTATAGACTTATTGGTGATCTCCAGGCGAACAGGCACATAACGGAGAGAAATTATGTTTGAACCTATGGAATTAACCAACGACGCGGTGATTAAAGTCATCGGCGTCGGCGGCGGCGGCGGTAACGCTGTTGAGCATATGGTGCGTGAGCGTATTGAAGGCGTTGAGTTCTTCGCGGTAAATACCGATGCACAGGCACTGCGCAAAACGGCAGTAGGCCAGACCATTCAGATTGGTAATGGCATTACTAAAGGCCTGGGTGCGGGTGCAAACCCGGAAGTGGGCCGTAACTCTGCAGAAGAAGATCGTGAAGCACTGCGTCAGGCACTGGAAGGTGCAGACATGGTGTTCATCGCCGCAGGTATGGGTGGTGGTACCGGTACAGGTGCTGCGCCGGTTGTGGCGGAAGTGGCTAAAGAACTCGGCATTCTGACCGTTGCTGTAGTGACTAAACCCTTCAATTTTGAAGGGAAGAAGCGCATGGCGTTTGCCGAGCAGGGGATTGCCGAGCTGTCGAAGCACGTCGACTCACTGATCACCATTCCAAACGACAAGCTGCTGAAAGTACTGGGTCGTGGTATCTCTCTGCTGGACGCATTCGGTGCGGCTAACGACGTGCTGAAAGGTGCAGTGCAGGGTATCGCAGAACTGATTACCCGTCCGGGCCTGATGAACGTCGACTTTGCTGACGTGCGCACCGTGATGTCCGAAATGGGCTACGCGATGATGGGTTCAGGCGTGGCGTGTGGCGAAGACCGTGCTGAAGAAGCCGCTGAAATGGCGATCTCAAGCCCACTGCTGGAAGATATCGACCTGTCAGGCGCACGTGGTGTGCTGGTTAACATCACTGCAGGCTTTGACCTGCGTCTGGATGAGTTCGAAACCGTGGGTAACACTATCCGTGCTTTCGCTTCTGATAATGCCACCGTTGTTATCGGTACATCGCTCGATCCAGAAATGAATGACGAACTGCGCGTCACCGTGGTGGCAACCGGTATCGGCATGGACAAACGTCCAGAAATTACCCTGGTGACCAGCAAACAGCCGACTCAGCCGCTGATGGACAACCGTTATCAGCAGCACGGAATGGCCCCGCTGCCGCAGGAACAAAAACCTGCTGCGAAAGTGGTTAATGATCCGGGTGCACAGACGAACAAAGAGCCTGATTATCTGGATATTCCGGCCTTCCTGCGTAAGCAGGCAGACTAAGAATAACCTGAGAAATTGGGATTCTTCGCTCTTTGTGTTAAAGTGTTTGCCCGTCAGTGAAGTAAACTGACGGTCGGATGACTAATTTTTGCGAGATAATACGATGATCAAACAACGGACATTAAAACGTATTGTTCAGACGACTGGCGTCGGTTTACACACCGGCAAGAAAGTCACGCTGACGTTACGCCCTGCGCCGGCTAATACCGGGGTCATCTATCGTCGCACTGACTTGAATCCACCGGTTGATTTCCCGGCTGATGCCAAATCCGTGCGTGATACCATGCTCTGTACTTGCCTGGTTAATGAGCATGACGTACGTATTTCAACGGTCGAACATCTGAATGCAGCCCTTGCGGGACTTGGCATTGATAATATCGTGGTGGAAGTGAACGCGCCTGAAATTCCTATTATGGATGGCAGCGCCGCACCCTTTATCTATCTGCTGATGGACGCGGGTATTGAAGAACTGAACAGCGCCAAGAAATTTGTTCGCATCAAGCAGCCTGTCCGGGTTGAAGATGGCGACAAGTGGGCTGAGCTTTCGCCGCACAACGGTTTCTCACTGGATTTCACCATTGATTTTAACCACCCGGCAATTGACTCCAGTTCACAGCGCTACCGCATGGACTTCTCTGCAGAAGCCTTTGCGCGTCAGATCAGCCGTGCTCGTACGTTTGGCTTTATGCGCGACATCGAAGCATTACAGTCCCGTGGCCTGTGCCTTGGCGGCAGTTTTGACTGTGCAATCGTGGTGGATGATTACCGCGTATTGAACGAAGATGGTCTGCGGTTTGAAGACGAATTCGTCCGTCACAAAATGCTGGATGCGATCGGTGACCTGTACATGTGTGGCCATAACATTATTGGTGCGTTTACCGCATTCAAGTCTGGCCATGCGCTAAACAACAAGCTGTTACAGGCTGTTCTGGCGAAACAGGAAGCCTGGGAATGGGCAACGTTTGAAGACGAAGCTGCACTCCCGGTGAAATTCAAGGCACCAAATCTGGTTCTGGCGTAAGCCTGAACTTACTTATTACGACTGGTTGAGCTGGTACCCTCTCCGGCCAGCGAGGCCAGTCGTTCTAATATTCTCTTCAGTTTTTCCGGGCTCTGGCTCGCGACACTTCGCAACATTTCTGCACTGTGCTCACTAATCTGTCGTAACGGCGGTTTTTCTGCGTCCTTTGCCTGATTGCTTCTTTCTTGTACAGATTCCTGACCTTTTGCCGCCAGCGAAGGATTTATCCTGATGTCGATTGACGTCAATGATGGTAATATTTGCGCACGTAAAGCTGACAGCAGACTGGATTGTTCATAGCGTAAGCGCATCAACCAGCTGGCATTAGCCGTTTCGATGACCAGAATCCCCTGACGGAAGTTTGCCACACGGCACCAGGGATGCAGTTGAGCGGGGATGACACCCTGCACTGCGCGATTCAATTTGTTCAGGGCAATGGCACGTTGCTGCACGTTTTGCAGCACGCTCTGGTCCTGGGCCATATCGAAAAAACTTTCAATTGATTGTGGGCGACTATCTCGCATAGCAAGCTCCGGCGGAACACAGTGATCGGTATTCTTAATCGTTGGCGACAATTTGGCAGACGCTATTTCTGGCCGCATCTCCTTTTGGGGATGGTCGCGGCGAGTCTTGGGCTGCCTCAAGCGTCAGCGCACGAGCGTACTACCTTAGCAGAAACCTCGTCACGAAGCCTGAATATTGGCACCGCCGCACGCTTTGACAGCCTGGCATTGCTCGAAAGTGCTCGACGCCCATCATTCAGCGTAGACTACTGGCATCAGCATGCTATCCGCACGGTCATCCGCCATCTGTCGTTTACGCTGACACCATCGGTGTCACCCGCAGCGGTTGCCGAACAGCCCCACGAAGCGCATAAACTGGCGCTGCTGGATACGCTCAACGCGCTGCTGACTCACGAAGCCAAACCGCCGGTCATTATTCGCTATACAGCCCAACGTCAGGTCGAAGCTGCACCCCGTCATCAAACCGGCCTCTGGCTGGCTCAGGTTCAGGGCATTCGTGCCGGACCCGTTCTCATCTCTTAATTCATAAAAAACAGTCTGTTTAAAATCAAACGTTAAGTGCCCATCATGAACAATGATGGCTGAGAGAAATTATTTATTATGTTAATCAAATTATTAACCAAAGTTTTTGGTAGCAGCAACGACCGTACACTGCGCCGTATGCGTAAATCTGTAGAACAGATCAACAAGATGGAACCGGATTTCGAGAAGCTGTCTGACGACGAGCTGAAAGCGAAAACCGTCGAGTTCCGTGCGCGTCTGGAAAAAGGCGAAGAGCTGGATAGCCTGATCCCTGAAGCCTTTGCAACCGTACGTGAAGCCAGTAAGCGTGTGTTTGCCATGCGTCACTTCGACGTACAGCTGCTTGGCGGTATGGTGCTGAACGATCGCTGCATCGCGGAAATGCGTACCGGTGAAGGTAAAACCCTGACCGCAACGCTGCCAGCCTACCTTAACGCGTTGAGCGGTAAGGGTGTTCACGTGGTGACCGTCAACGACTACCTTGCCCAGCGTGATGCGGAAAACAACCGTCCTCTGTTTGAGTTCCTCGGTCTGAGCATCGGCATCAACTTGCCAGGTATGCCCGCTCCAGCAAAACGTGCCGCTTATGCTGCTGATATTACCTACGGCACTAACAACGAATACGGTTTTGACTACCTGCGCGACAACATGGCATTCAGCCCGGAAGACCGTGTACAGCGTAAGCTGAACTATGCGCTGGTGGATGAAGTTGACTCCATCCTGATTGATGAAGCACGTACACCGTTGATTATCTCCGGCCCTGCTGAAGACAGCTCTGAGCTGTATATCAAGGTCAATAAAATCATTCCTAACCTGATCCGTCAGGAAAAAGAAGATTCTGACAGCTTCCAGGGGGAAGGCCATTTCTCTGTTGATGAAAAATCGCGTCAGGTTCACCTGACCGAACGCGGCCTGGTGGCCGTTGAAGAATTGATGGTCAGTGAAGGGATTATGGCTGAGGGAGAGTCTCTCTACTCGCCAGGTAACATCATGATGATGCACCACGTGACCGCTGCACTGCGCGCCCACGTGCTGTTTACCCGTGACGTTGACTACATCGTTAAAGATGGCGAAGTGATCATCGTCGATGAACACACCGGCCGTACCATGCAGGGCCGTCGCTGGTCTGATGGTTTGCATCAGGCCGTTGAAGCTAAAGAAGGCGTGGAAATCCAGAACGAAAACCAGACGCTGGCTTCAATTACCTTCCAGAACTATTTCCGTCTGTATAACAAACTGGCCGGAATGACCGGTACTGCCGACACTGAAGCGTTTGAGTTCAGCTCTATCTACAAGCTGGATACCATTGTGGTGCCAACCAACCGCCCAATGGTTCGTAAGGATCTGCCGGATCTGGTCTATATGACTGAAATGGAGAAGATCGGCGCGATCATCGAAGACATCCGCGAGCGCACCGCTAACGGCCAGCCAGTGCTGGTCGGGACCATTTCGATTGAGAAATCGGAAGTGGTGTCTAATGAGCTGACCAAAGCGGGCATCAAGCACGAAGTGCTGAACGCCAAGTTCCACGCACGCGAAGCGGATATCGTCTCTCAGGCGGGCCAGCCAGCAGCGGTTACCATTGCAACCAACATGGCGGGTCGTGGTACTGACATCGTGCTGGGCGGTAGCTGGCAGTCAGAGATTGCTGCCATCGAAGAACCAACGGCTGAACAAATTGAGGCAATCAAAAGCGCGTGGAAAATTCGCCATGATGCTGTGCTGGCCTCCGGCGGTCTGCATATCATCGGTACTGAGCGTCATGAATCACGCCGTATTGATAACCAGCTGCGCGGCCGTTCAGGCCGTCAGGGTGACCAGGGTTCTTCCCGCTTCTACCTGTCAATGGAAGATGCCCTGATGCGTATCTTCGCCTCAGACCGCGTCACCAATATGATGCGTAAACTGGGTATGAAGCCTGGCGAAGCGATTGAGCACCCATGGGTGACCAAAGCCATTGCCAACGCTCAGCGTAAAGTAGAAAGCCGTAACTTCGATATCCGTAAGCAGCTGCTGGAATACGATGACGTTGCCAGCGATCAGCGCCGTGCTATCTATACACAGCGTAATGAACTGCTTGATGTGTCTGACGTGTCAGAAACCATTGCCAGCATTCGTGAGGATGTGTTTAAAAGCACCATTGATAGCTACATACCGCCGCAGTCTCTGGAAGAGATGTGGGATGTTGCTGGTTTGCAGGAGCGCCTGAGCAACGATTTCGACCTCAATCTGCCGATTCAGGAATGGCTGGATAAAGAGCCAGAGTTGCATGAAGAGACGCTGCGTGACCGCATCATGGAGCAGGCGAAAGAACAGTATCAGCGTAAAGAAGAAGTGGTTGGCGTTGAAATGATGCGCAACTTCGAGAAAGGCGTGATGCTGCAAACGCTGGATTCCCTGTGGAAAGAACACCTGGCGGCAATGGACTACCTGCGTCAGGGCATCCATCTGCGTGGCTATGCGCAGAAAGATCCTAAGCAGGAATACAAGCGTGAGTCCTTCGCTATGTTTGCGGCAATGCTGGAATCACTGAAGTATGAAGTGATCAGCACCCTGAGCAAGGTTCAGGTGCGTATGCCGGAAGAAGTTGAACAGATGGAAGAACAGCGTCGTCTGGAATCTGAGCGCCTGGCACAGCAACAGCAGTTAAGCCATGTGGATGCCGATACCGAAGCGGCCCAGTCTCTGGCTGATCAGACCGGCGAACGTAAAGTCGGACGTAATGATCTGTGCCCGTGCGGCTCGGGTAAAAAATACAAGCAGTGTCACGGTCGCCTGGCGTAGTCAGCCACGAACGATAACACCAGGGGCCGGAAATTTTCCGGCCCTTTTTTTATGTGTTTTGCCAAAGGAACAGTATCCAGATCGCCGCTGCCAGCGCCGGGCCAAAGGGCAGTCGTGCCGACAGTGAGCGCTTAACCACCAGACGCGCCAGCATGAAAACAGTGATACCCAGAGATGAAGCCAGTAGTAGTAATGGCGGAAGGGTTTGCCAGCCCAACCATGCCCCTCCGGCAGCCAGTAATTTCGCATCGCCCCTTCCCAGACCTTCTTCACCACGCACGATCTGATAACACCACGCGAGTAGCCAAAATAACCCATAACCTAGCACGGCGCCGGCAATCCCCTGTTCCAGAGACACTGATGGCATCACTCCGGCAAGATGGCACAGCAGACCTACCCATAACAAAGCAAGCGTCAGGCTGTCCGGTAATAAAAAATGCATACTGTCGATGATCGCCAGCGCCAGTAATAGCCAACTCAGCAGCAGAGCGGCCAACAGCAGCAGTCCTGCAGGCAGGAGGCAGGCGACCAGTAATGTGATCAGCAGTGACAGACTTTCGATGGCGGGGTAACGCCAGGAAATGGTTTCCTGGCATCCTCTACAGCGCCCGCGCAGCCACAGCCAGCTAAACAGAGGAATGTTATCGCCCATCGTCAGTGTTATCTGACAGTGTGGGCAATAAGAGCGTGGAAATCCCAGGTTGAACCGGTGAGGGTCGTTTCGCTGTATCATTAGCGGAAGCCTGAAAACCACCACATTCAGCAGACTGCCTGCACACAGTCCAGACATCACCAGCAATGCCCAGTAAATCCATACTGATTCCGTCGCAAATTGCAGCATTATTTTCTCCCTCTCTCATCCATGATGCTGCGCACTATAGCGCCGGATACCGGGTGAAGGCAGGGCTGAATGCATTTGCACCATGTTACATTTCAGCCATGCGGCGAGGCTCGATCTTTCCGATCTTACCCGCATAACAACTTGTCATTGGGGGGCAACGCTGGAATAGTGGCGGGAAAAATAAGTCAGCCAGTGAAGTGAGGAAAACATGAAGCACCTGCAAGTGGCCGTTGGCATTATTCGTAAAGATGGAGAAATTTTTTTAGCGCAACGCTCCGCAGACTCCTATATGGCCAACCGCTGGGAGTTTCCTGGGGGGAAAATGGAAGAGGGTGAAAGCCCCGAACAGGCGCTGAAACGTGAGTTGCTGGAGGAAACCGGCATCGAGGTGGTGAATGCCACGGCGTACGATACTGTCGATCACACCTATGACGATTTGCGCGTTACGCTGCACTTTTTCATTGTCGATCGCTGGAATGGCGAGCCGTGGGGGCGTGAAGGGCAGCCACAGCGCTGGGTCAGGCAGAGCGAACTGGATGCGGAGGCATTCCCCCCCGCAAACGTTGAGATTGTTGCGCGACTGAAAGCCAGCGCTTAATCATTAATCGCGATCAAATGGCTGCTCACTCCAGTCATCGCTGTCAGTCTGGTCACCGCTGCTGGGAATACGTTTCTCTTCAGCGGCCCATTCACCCAGGTCAATTAACTGACAGCGCTTGCTGCAGAATGGCCTCCAGGTACTGAGTTCATCCCAGATAACCTGTTTACTACAGGTCGGGCAGTTCACTACGGTTACATCATTCATTACACTTACCTTAACAACAGGCCAGCTCGAAATCGAAGCGGGCAGGAACTTCACCACGTTCGCTGTCCAGTGGCAGAAAACGGATGGCATAACGGCTTTTATGGCCAGAAATCTGAGGATATAACGCATCATCCAACCGGAGTTGCATACGCAACAGGTCAGCTCCTTCCGCATTATCCTGGAAGAAACCATTCAGGCTGGTGTGATTACGGAATATCCCTGACTGGCGAATCAGATCGAGGATCATTGTCAGCGCCTGTTGTATCGGTACGAGCGATGCCATCCAGGTGGTCACCTGCTGGTCACGCAGGTGCTGTTCAATATGAAGCCAGATATGTAGCGTAGGCAGATCAAAGCTACAGCAGCCTCCTGGAATGCTCAGGCGCTGACGCACCAGGGCTATCAGCCGTTCTTCGCGTAAAATCTGGCCCATGCGGGGGGCGGACATCAACGTAGCACCGAAACTTTTAAGATCGCTGCGCAGTGTGTTAATACGCGCCATATCTACGCCAGGCACTTCCGCCCAGCCCAGCAGTTTCTGCTGCTGACGTTCAAGTTCTTTCAGGATATCTGTACGAAGCTCGCCGCGCTCAAAGACGTCCAGGAGTTCGGCAGCATTACGGAAAAAGGTCAGGGCACCCAAATGGTCGGTGATTTTCTGGCTGGCAGTCAGCTGTTTTAGTAAAAATTCGATACGCAGCCAGGTGCGCATTTTCTCATTCAGAGGGTGCTCAAATAGAACCATTGTACTCATACTGTTAATCCCGATAGCGTGTCGCAGCCAGCGCCAGATAACGCTGGTTGAGTTCGGCAACGTGCGCTGTCACCGTCTCAAGCGACCCGCAGTTATCAATAATATCATCCGCTACTGCCAGACGCGCTTCGCGTGTTGCCTGTGCAGCAAGAATATTCTCAGCCTGTTCACGGCTAATGTTATCACGGCTCATGGTCCGGGCCAGTTGCGTTTCACGGTCTACATCGACCACCAGTACCCGGTCAGCCAGATGCTGCAAATTATTCTCCACCAGTAGAGGAACCACCCACAGACACCATAGTGACTGGGTTAATGCTAGCTGCTGTCGGGTTTCTGCATGGATAAGAGGATGTAACAAATTATCAATCCAGCGTTTTTCCGCTGGAGAGCTGAAAATTTTCTGGCGTAATGCCGGCCGGTTTAACGAGCCATCCGGGTGCAGCACATCGTCGCCAAATCGGGCGTGAATAGCGGCTAGCGCGGGCTGGCCCTTTTCCACCACCTGACGTGCGATAATATCCGCATCGACAATATCAACGCCCAGTGAGGCAAAGGCATTCGCAATGGTACTTTTTCCGCTGCCGATACCACCGGTCAGCGCTACGGTATAGCGCATAGGTCTTGATTCTCTCTGCCTTGTCGTACTGGAATTTGCGCGTTGAAGGCAAATTTGAGGCACAGATCACAAGACAAATTCACAGGTAAATTTCTCGAATTGTAGCCTAAATAAATCAAATTTCGCAGTCTTGTCGGCGCGTTTTTAGCGCGTATGATAGCGTCACTGGAGCGGGCAATTTGCTTATGACCAAAAGTGTTGCCCGCAGAGTGCGTTATTGCACCAACGCCATCAACCAGGAAATCTGTTATGCGTATCGAAGAAGATATTAAGTTAGGCTTCAAAGATGTTCTTATCCGGCCAAAGCGTTCAACGCTGCAAAGCCGTTCTCAGGTTGAGCTGGAGCGTCAGTTTACCTTCAAGCATTCAGGTATTGCCTGGTCAGGCGTACCGATCATTGCCGCGAATATGGATACCGTCGGTACTTTCAGCATGGCACAAGCACTGGCCTCATTCGATATCCTCACCGCAGTGCATAAGCATTACAGCGTTGAGCAGTGGCGGGCATTTGTTGAGCGTTCCACGCCTGCGGTGCTTCAGCATGTCATGGTGTCGACCGGCACGTCTGAGGCAGATTTCCTGAAGTTACAACAAATCCTGGCGTTATCACCGGCACTCAATTTTATCTGTATCGATGTGGCTAATGGCTACTCTGAGCACTTTGTGGCTTTCCTGCGGCGGGCACGCGAAGCCTGTCCGGGGAAAACCATCTGTGCCGGCAACGTCGTGACGGGCGAAATGGTCGAGGAACTGATCCTTTCCGGGGCAGATATTGTGAAAGTCGGTATCGGCCCGGGTTCTGTTTGTACTACCCGAGTGAAAACGGGGGTTGGCTACCCGCAGCTGTCTGCCGTTATTGAGTGTGCCGATGCGGCGCATGGATTGGGCGGCCAAATCGTGAGTGATGGTGGTTGTTCGGTGCCTGGCGATGTTGCAAAAGCTTTCGGCGGCGGAGCCGATTTTGTCATGCTTGGCGGTATGCTGGCGGCCCATGATGAATGTGAAGGGACGCTGGTCGAAGAGAACGGCGAACAGTTTATGCTGTTCTACGGCATGAGTTCAGAGTCGGCCATGAAGCGTCATGTAGGCGGTGTTGCGCAATACCGTGCAGCTGAAGGAAAAACCGTTAAATTGCCGCTTCGTGGGCCTGTTGAGTTTACCGCACGCGATATTCTCGGCGGCCTGCGTTCAGCTTGTACTTATGTGGGCGCTGAGCGCTTGAAAGAACTGACCAAGCGCACGACGTTTATTCGTGTTAATGAGCAGGAAAACCGCATTTTTAACCGATAAGAATAGCCTTTAACGCCACAAGTGCTCCCGCCCAACCGGGCGGGGACATGGTTTTTAGCCGAGCGCATCCCCTAACCGGAACACGGGCAGATACATCGCCACCACCAGCGTGCCCACAATTCCCCCAATGACCACCATCATTAATGGCTCTAGTGCGGCGGCCAACTGGTCTGCCAACTGATGGGTCTGTTGTTCATGCCAGCTTGCCAGTCTTTCCAGTAACGTATCCAGTGACCCTGACTCTTCGCCCACCTTGACCAACTGATAACACAGTGGGGTGAACAACGTATGCGACTTCAGCGCCTGATGCAGCGGATTACCGGCAGCGATATGTTGCTGTAACTGCATGATGGCCTCACGCCAGAGTAGGGGCGAAAGCGTTTTCTCAACCGCCTGAAGGCTTTGCAGCAGAGTCAGCCCGGCACGCTGAGTCATGGAGAGCGTGGTAAATATCTGGGTCAACAGACTGCCCTGATACAGCGTGGCAATCAGCGGCAATCTGAGTAACAGACGCTGTTCTCGCCGCTGCCAGGCTTGGGATGTCCTGCGCTGAACGTTCCAAAAAACACCGATACTCACAATAAACACCATAAATATCAGTGCCTGTTGCTGTAGTAGCTTAGAAAATGCAATGACCGCGGAGGTAAAGGCGGGGAGTGGCGCGTTGAAGGTGCGGTAAATTTCGACGAACTCCGGTAACACAAATACCAGCATACCGATGCTGACCAGCAGGGCGACCGCCAGAATAAAGAGTGGATAGCGTAGTGCTTTTTTCACTTTCAGCTGTAGCTGTTGCTGCCGTTCTTGCTGGCTTGCCAGTTGCTGGCAGCACTCATCCAGCTCCCCTGTCAGTTCGCCAATGTGCACCAGTGCCGGAAACAGCGGTGGGAAAACATCCGGCCATGCAGCCAACGCCTGCGAGAAAGGTTCTCCGGCGGAAATGCTCTGCTTGAAGCCGCAACAACAGCGCCTGCCAGCCGGGTTCAGGGTGATCTTCGCCCAGCAGCTGTAAACTGCCCGTCAGGGGAATTCCCGCTTTCAGTAACGTTGCCAACTGGCGGACAAATGCGTTCTTCTGTTGCCACTGCCAGTGACGCGGAGCATAGCTGCGGCCACGGGCGATCTTTAACGGGAGCTGATGAACAGCCGCAAGATCCTCAATAATCTGCCCGGCGCTGGTGGCAAAACTGCTTCCCTGATGTAACTGCCCGTCGTCGTCAATCGACTGCCAGCGGAAAAGTGTTCGTTTATTCATCACTACCACCCGCTACACGGGTTAACTCTTCCAGAGTGGTATCGCCACGATTCACGCAGTGAAGCCCCTCAACAAACAGTGAGTTCAGTCCTTGTTGACGTGCAATATCTGCCAGCTCTTCCGGGCGTGCCGATTTTGCCAGCGCATTTTGCAGCCGCGCAGTGATGGGTAGTAGCTCAAACAGTGGCAGACGCCCATAGAAACCAGAAAAACAGTGTTCACAACCCACCGCACGCCAGTTCTGCACGGTACCCGGCCAGATATGAGGCGGAAAATGGGCCGTTGCTTCTGCGGGCTGGCGGCAGTGTTTGCACAGCCTGCGAACCAGACGTTGAGCAATCACCAGTTTGAGCGCAGAGGCCAGCAGATAGCCTGGCACCCCCATTTGCCCCAAACGTACCAGCGTTTCAGTGGTGGAGTTAGTATGCAGAGTCGATAGCACCAGATGTCCAGTTTGAGCGGCTTTAACGGCGATCTCAGCGGTTTCTCCATCGCGGATCTCACCGATCATAATGACATCGGGATCCTGGCGCAGCAGGGCGCGTAATACGCGATGAAAATCGAGCCCGGATCGGGCATGAATCTGGGTTTGGTTCACGCCTGCCAGGGGGATCTCCACCGGATCTTCCACGCTGCAAAGATTACGTGTGGCGACATTTAGCCAACTGAGGCCACTGTAAAGCGTGAACGTTTTTCCACTTCCAGTGGGGCCGGTGACCAGAATCATTCCCTGAGGGCGGGATAATGCATCACGGTAGCGCTTGAGAAGCGGGCCAGGCATACCGATATTCTCCAGTGCAATTGCCCGCGTATCGCTTTGCAACAGGCGCACCACCGCCTTTTCACCAAAGCGGGTGGGCAGCGTCGACAGGCGAAATGATTCCGTCGTATTGTTCAGCGCCAGTGAAAACTGCCCGTCCTGTGGGACGCGGCGTTCCGCAATATCGAGGCCCGCAAGAATTTTAAGTCGTGCGATGAGTGCTGCGCTATTTTCACAGCCTGTTGCCGGCAGCAGTTGCATGACGCCATCGACGCGCAAGCGCAGACGTAACCCATTTTCCTGTGGTTCGATATGCAGGTCAGAGGCACGTTTTTGCAGTGCCTGGGCCAGCAGATAATCCACTTTTTCTACCGCTGTACCGCTATGCTCTTCCGGGGCAGGTTCTTGCGCGGCTGTTGTCATTGTCTGTCGGGAAAACTGCTCCAGCCTTGCCTGTGGCCAGCATTCGACATTAATTGCGCTATGCGTAGCGAAGCGTAATTCAGTCATCATTTCATGACTGGGTGAGTCTGCCAGCGCAATGTGAAGCCGTTGCGGATTGCATTCAATAATTACGGCTTGGTAACGGTGGCAGATAGCCTCCAGCGCCCGCTGTGTCTCTACTGTCATGGCGTCTCATCCTCATCAAAACGGAATACATCCTGACAGGCGTCCTTCAGTCCGCTATTGGTGCTGCTACAACTGCGCTGCCAGCTTAACTGGCCATCATTGCTATTCCACTGGGGGCTCAGTTTCACACTCAGCCCTTTGAGGCTCTCCTGGCCGGTAAGCGTGATGACTCCTGCATTGGTGGTCAGTGCCGAAACATAGCGTGAGGTCCGTTGAGCCGGAACCCCGTTACTCCCCGCGCTACAGTTTCCACTGCCACCGCGTTCAATGGCGCACAGCTCTACGGCGGTTTTATACGGCATCGCCGTTTGCAGCATATCGGTGAGTGCGGCTTTTTGCAGATAGCCCTGGTAAGCGGGCAGGCCGATGGCGCTGAGAATGGCAATAATCGCGATGACAATCATCAGTTCGATCAGGGTAAAGCCCTCTTGGTAGTTCATGGTAAACCTCCTTGTGTATTGAGGCTGGCAACATAAACCCGGGATGTGCGGTCAGCCAGCGGCAAACGGCAGCTTTCAGAGGAGGGACGTAAAGAGTTTTGGGCGTTACAGAGAGTTGCGGGTAACCAGGAAGCCATCTCGCAAAACCGAAACGCAGGCAGAAAAAAGGCCAGCATGTATGGCTGGCCTGGGGTACAACGAGGACATTGTCTGACGCGATGTCTCTTAAGCGTCGTTACCTTTTAGCGAAAGCGCATCGACAGGTCGAGGGCACGCACATGTTTGGTCAGAGCACCTACGGAAATATAGTCCACGCCAGTTTCGGCAAAGGTCCGCAGGGTTTTATCCGTCACATTACCCGACACTTCCAGCAGTGCACGGCCATCGCTCAACGTGACGGCTGCACGCATCTGTTCAACGGTAAAGTTGTCCAGCATCACGATGTCAGCACCGGCCTGCAACGCCTGTTCCAGCTCGTCCAGCGATTCAACTTCCACTTCTACCGGTACATCAGGGCGCAGCCAGGAGGCTTTCTCGACCGCCTTGGCAATCGAGCCGCAGGCAATAATGTGGTTCTCTTTGATCAGAAACGCATCGGACAAACCCAGGCGATGGTTCGCTCCACCGCCGCACAGAACGGCATACTTCAGCGCAGTGCGCAGCCCCGGCAGGGTTTTACGCGTGTCGAGCAACTGTGTGCGTGTGCCTTCCAGCAGGGCAACATAGCGGCTGACTTCTGTCGCCACGCCCGAGAGCGTCTGCACAAAGTTCAGCGCGGTGCGTTCAGCCGTGAGGATCAACGGCGCCGGGCCGGTGACTTCAAACAGGATTTGATCGGCGGTGATCGCATCACCATCTTCAACGTGCCAGGTCACTTGCGCGTTGTCGCCCAACTGGATAAACACCTCTTCTACCCAGCGTTTACCACAAAAAACACCGGGTTCACGCGTGATGACTACCGCATGAGACAGGGTGTCGGCAGACAGCAGGCTGGCGGTGATGTCTTTACAGGGATCGATTTCCCCGCCCAGATCTTCACGCAGCGCCTGGGCAACGCCAGGGGGAATATCATCTTCAATACGGCCCATCAATTCAGCTCGGCGGCTGTCCGGATCGTAACGGCGGGAGGTCATGATCAAACTCCGAAAGGTCGGATAACAGAGGCTGACATGCTAGCGCGTTTACTGCACCCATACCAGCCAGCGCCACGTGATCATCCGTCATTCTCCACCGGCCAGTGAAAGGCGTTACCGCTGGCAAAAGACCAGTCCTCTGGCTGCGTAAAGCTCAGGGTGACCATCACATCCTCCGGGCGCACCGACAGTTCAGAGGCCAATCGGTGTGCCAGATGATGATAGAACTGATGTTTTTGCTGTGTCGAGCGGGGCCGGCCGGCAGTGATATGGAACCAGATAAATCCCTCCGAGCGTGGGCCGCCAAGATAGTGACGCGGGAACACGCGCTGGCCTGGTGCATATTCATCCAGTAGCTGAAAACAGTCGTCGGTGGGGACGTCGAAGAAGTCCACCAGGGTGCGGTGCAGAATCTCAGACAACGCCTGACGGAAAACAGGCGTTGTGCCTGCGGGCAGGGCAATACGGCTGAAAGGCATGTCGGTTACTCCTGAGGTTGATGACCGGGCTGGGTTAAATGGCCGAGGGCTGAGACGGCAGCGGGCCAGCCGCAGTAGAACGCCAGGTGCGTCATCACTTCGGCCAGTTCGGCGTTACTCAGGCCATGTTGCCGGGCAAAATCCAGGTGCCAGGGTAACTGCTGGTCTCGGCCGAGGGCGATTAACGCCGCCACCGTGATCAGGCTGCGCTCGCGCTTACTCAGTTCGGGTCTCTGCCAGATCGTGCCGAACAGTGTCTGCTCAGTTATCGCTGCCAGCGTGGGCGCGACGCTGGCCAGGCTGTGACGGTCAAGAGGGGTGGTCATGTTGCTGTTCCTGTAGTGAGGAAGAAGTCAGCAGCATAGAACGCGAAAATAGTTTATAAAATCGCATAGATTGGTATCAATAATCCCGAAAAACAGGATGATTAATGCAACCGTTTAAACGTATGACTTTCGATCTGGATGCGTTACGCACGTTTGTTCTCGGTATTGAACTGGGAAGTTTTGCGCAGGCGGCCGATCGCCTGAACCGCTCGACATCTGCCGTCAGCGCACAGCTTAAAAAACTGGAACAGCAAACGGGGTTACTCCTGTTGCAGAAAAGCGGGCGACGCCTGATGCTCACCGATGATGGAGAGTTACTGATGGCTTACGGGCGGCGCCTGCTGGCGCTCAATGATGAAGCGTTTAGCGCATTGTCCGGGCGGGATATTGCTGGCAACGTGCGCATTGGGTTACAGGAAGATTTTGGCGAGACGTTGCTGCCAGCGCTGCTGGGGCAGTTTTCCCGGGCACACCCTCTGATACAGATCTCCGCGCGCATCGGGCGTAACAGCGAACTACTTCAGGGGATTCGTCAGGGAGAGCTGGATCTGGCACTGTGCTGGCAGGGTGAGGAAACCTCACGTTTTATGCAGCCACTACCCGCTGCACCGCTGTGCTGGATAGGATGTGATGAGTCGCCGTTTACGCAATGGATGGAACAAGGTGATGTTTTACCGCTGCTGCTGTTTGATGCACCTTGTGTGATGCGGACCCGTGCTATTGATGCACTGGACCATGCTGCAATTCCGTGGCGGGTGGCATTTACCAGCCGGAGTCTGAGTGGAATCTGGGCCGCCGCTGCCGCCGGGTTGGGCGTGACGCTACGTAGCGGGTTTGGCCTGCCAGTCGGACTACAGCGACTGCAGCATCCGCTGTTGCCGCAAGTGGCCGATTTAGGCCTGGTGCTGCATCTGGGGCAGGAGATTTTACCTCCTGCCGCCGCTCGTTTACGCGAAATACTGCTTGCACAGCTGGCCCCGGTGTTGCCGCAGGCCAGCCTCGCTACAGCGGGATAACTTTACCGCTGTACAGTACGGGGCCGGTCGGCTGCCCGGTTGGGGAGCCACCGCGCGGTTCAAGACTGATAGCAAGCGTTGGCAGGCTGGCCAGCTGAATTTCCTTCACGGCCACCTGCTGAAGAGCTGAATGATCAATCAGCCCAAGCGATTGCGGTTTTTCCCCTGGCGGGATCAGCCACAGCTGCAAGCTGCGATCGGACTGCACGGCAGAGGCATTGATGGCCTGGACTGTGAGCTGCGTTTTATCCGGGCTGAGGCTGACCACCCAGGATCCTTGCTGGCTGTCACCGTTAAGGACCGCCACGGTCTGCGGTGCCGGAGGCACAGTAAACTGGTTATACAGCAATGCCCCGGCAAACGAGGCGGCCAGCGCCCAGCCGAGCCATGGCCAGCGCACACTGCTCTTACGCATTTTATCGGCAGGAAGCCCACGGGCGATGCGTTGCCACACCGCTTCCGGCGGGATAACAGGCGTAACCCGCTGATCCAGCTCAGAGAGTGAATTCTGCCAACGGCTGACTTCTGCCGCCAGCTCAGGTTCCTGCGTCAGGCGACGGGCAAAACGCTGGCGTGCTGCACCACGCAGGGTGCCAAGGGCATATTCTGCGGCCAGTGCTGAGTCAAAATCGCGTCTGCTTTTCATATGCCCACACACTCTTTTAGTTGAGTTAATGCACGGCGGATCCAGCTTTTAATGGTTCCGGCAGGCTGCTCCAGGTGCAGGGCAATTTCACTGTGCGACAGCCCCTGGTAATACGCCAGCGTGATGCTTTGCCGCTGTTCAGACGTCAACTGCGTCATACAGTCTGCCAGCCTGCGCGACTCCGAGCCTGAAGGTAACTCTGCTGGTGAACGGTCAACATCGAAAAGGGTGTCATCCTCTTCCAGTTCTTCAACGCGGTTGTCCTGCAGGCGCAGATAATCAATAGCGCGATTGCGCACAATATTGGTGAGCCAGGTCTTGGGGGCACTGAGCGCCGGGTCGAAGCTGCCAGCACGCTGCCAGACAGTAAGGAAACTGTCGTGCAGAACCTCTTCTGCCCAGTCGCGTCGGCGTAACATCCGCAATGCGATGGCAAAAAGGTAGGGTGAATAACGGTGGTAGGTCGCTTCAAAAGCCCGTTTATCGCCGGCCGCAATGGCCTTCATTAACAAAATCTGGCTATCTGTTACGTCGTCCGTCATGAAACGTCCTGAAAAAAAAGAGGTGCAGAAGGAGTATGAAAAAAACCTGCTGCACCAATTATATACCCTTTATTTTTACATCAGCGGGTATATTTAATTTTTCCCTTGGTGTTGGCACACGATGGATTAAGGCATCAGTACCGTATCAATTACATCAATCACGCCATTTTTTTGTTGCACGTCATAGGTGCTGATATTGGCAACATTGCCTTTATCATCTTTTACCTGAATATTGTGTGGGCCATTCATCATCAGCCACAACGGGGCGCCATTCACGGTTTTCAGCTCAGTGCTGCCGTTGCCTTGTTTGATTTTTTTCACCAGCGTCTTCATATCATACTTTCCGGCCACCACATGGTAGGTCAGCACGCTGGTCAGCGTTGCTTTGTTTTCCGGCTTCAGCAGGTTATCCACCGTGCCAGCGGGCAGCTTGGCGAAAGCGGCATTGGTGGGGGCGAAGACGGTGAAGGGGCCAGGGCCTTGCAGTGTATCCGCGAGGCCTGCCGCTTTTACAGCAGCGACCAGCGTGGTGTGATCTTTCGAGTTCAGGGCATTCTCAACGATATTATGGGAAGGGAGCATAGCGGCCCCACCCACCATCACGGTATTCTTGGACATCTCAGCCATTGATGCGGCACTGAACAACACTGAGAGACACAGAGCGGTACGGATGAACGTTTTCATGATGAATTCCTTTGGGTAAGAGAAGGCATTTTTGCCTTACATAGTCCCGTCATGTTTGAAGCGGCAACGGCATGAGCATCATCGGATGCTGGCCTGCTGTAACCCCAATTATGCTGGTTATATCTATCTACGGTTGAGAGTGGAAATCGGATGCAAAAAGATGAAAATATTTTTTGCCACAGTAAAAAGGCCGACAGATAAGTTTGATTAAGCTGAAAAAAACCATGTTAATCTGCGAGAGTCTGAACACAGGAGATCGGTATGCAGTTGCAAGATGGGTGGATCGCTGGCGTGCGGCATGTTCCGTCGCCGCATGTTAATCAGCGACCTGACGATGAAGCACCTTCACTGCTGGTGGTGCACAATATCAGTTTGCCGCCCGGTGAGTTTGGTGGCCCCTGGATCGATGCGCTGTTTACCGGTCAGCTTGATCCTGGCATTCATCCCTATTTCGCTGATATCTGTCATTTACAGGTGTCTGCGCACTGTCTGATCCGCCGCGACGGCGAGATCGTGCAGTATGTGCCTTTTCATCTGCGGGCATGGCACGCCGGGGTTTCTCGCTATCAGGGGCGTGAAGTCTGTAATGATTTCTCCGTAGGTATCGAGCTGGAAGGCACGGATACGCTGCCCTATACCGATGCGCAATATCAGGCGTTGCAGGCCGTGACGCAGCTGTTAATTGAACACTACCCGATGATGGCGCAGCACATCACCGGGCACAGCGATATTGCACCTGAACGTAAGACGGACCCTGGACCCTCTTTCGACTGGGCGCGTTTTCGCGCCGACCTTGGGCATAACACCCTGACCACACTCAATGGGAGTTAAGGCATGACGTTATTCAGCCTGTTGCTGGTTCTCGGATGGGAACGATTATTTAAAATGGGTGAACACTGGCAACTGGATCATCATCTGGTGCCACTGTTCCGCGCTCGTCAGCGTTTTTCTCTGGTGCGTACGCTGTTGATGGTTGTGATGATCATGGCTATCGTCGCTCTGTGCTTACTGGCGCTAAAAGGGCTGTTTTTTGGAGTGCCTAAGCTGCTGTTCTGGATACTGATCGGTCTGCTCTGTATTGGCGCCGGGTCGGTGCGTCTGCACTATCACGCTTATCTGAAGGCGGCCAGCCATAACGACACTGATGCTCATAACGCCATGATTGAGGAATTGACGTTGATCCACGGCGTACCCGGCGAGTGTAGCGAACGTGAGTTTTTGTCTGAACTGCAAAATGCGCTGCTGTGGATTAACTACCGTTTCTATCTGGCACCGCTATTCTGGTTCGTGGTGGGGGGGCCTTGGGGGCCGGTGCTGCTGGTGGGCTATGCGTTCCTGCGTGCCTGGCAGAGCTGGCTGGCGCGGCAGCAGAATCCGCTGGCGCGCGCACAGTCCGGTGTTGATGCCATTCTGCACTGGGTTGACTGGATCCCGGTACGGTTGGTGGGCGTAGCTTATGCCTTGCTGGGGCACGGTGAGCGTGCATTACCCGCGTGGTTTGCGTCTCTGGGCGATCGCCACACACCGCAGTATCAGGTGCTGACACGTCTGGCCCAGTTCTCACTGGCGCGCGATCCCCACCTGGATAAGGTGGAGACCCCGCGTGTGGCAGTGATGCTGGCGAAAAAAGTGTCGCTGGTCCTCGTGGTGGTGGTGGCGTTACTGACTATTTACGGCACGCTGGTGTAACACGCTGTCTGCAGGTGGTGTGCCGAACTGCGGCATGCCATCGGCACTCCAGCTGAATGTTTTCACCCGAGTATGGCGGTTAGGGTCGTATAGCGGGTCACCTTCAATTTCGGTGTAATTGCGTGCGTGATACACCAACACGTCTTCGCCGTTCTCCCCGACCGTAAAACTGTTGTGGCCCGGACCATATTGATGGTTCTCCCAGTCGGTGGTAAACACGGGCGCAGCAGATTTGTGCCAGTTTTCTGGCTGTAGCGGATCCGCATCGACATCAATCCACAACAACCCCATACAGTAATTCTCATCGGTGGCGCTGGCCGAGTAGCTGACAAACAGGCGCCTGCCGTGATGTATTGCCGCCGGGCCTTCATTGACGCTAAATCCTGCACACTCCCATTCATACTGCGGGCGGCTGAGCATCACCGGCTCGCCTTTTATCTGCCAGGGGGTAGCCAGCTCTGCCAGGTAGAGGTTGGAATTACCGGGGATGGCCGGATCTTTCTGCGCCCACAGATACCAGTTTTTCCCCTGATGGACGAAGTGTGTGGCATCCAGCGCGAAGCTGTCGATGGGGGTCAGGATCTGTCCGCGTTCGACCCATTCTCCTTTCAGTGGATCGATATCATCGCAGGTGAGGGCAAACATGCGGTGCTGGAACAGACCTTGTTTAATCTCCTGTGATGGCGCTGCCGCAAAATAGATCACCCACTGGCCGTCAATCAGATGCAGTTCCGGTGCCCAAATCAGGGCGCTCATGGGGCCATGCTCAGGTTTGCGCCAGACGACGACGGCATCGGCCTGTGCCAGTTCTGCCAGGGTAGCGGCGCGGCGGATCTCCAGCCTGTCGTACTCCGGTACCGACGCGATAAAATAGTAGCTCCCCTGATGGCGCAGAATAAAGGGATCGGCGCGCTGTTCAATCAACGGGTTAGGCCAGTGGTTCATCGTGCGGCTCCTTGTGGTTTGGTTTTCAGTTCTTTGTGTTCGTGATAGTCGTTCAGCTCCTGATAGTTTGTACGGCGCTGTTCAAGGTCACTCTGGATTTGCAGCATCAGCGTGCGGTCCACTTTCAGCAGGCGAACCACGCCAGCCGTAATCAGGTATCCCACCGCAGGGATAACGGTAAACAGCAGCACGATACCGTTCAGCGCAGCGGGGCTTTGTTGTTTCGCGCCAGCATTGTAACCGTACCAGGAGAGCAGGAAACCGACCATGGCACCGGCCACCGCCAGCCCGACTTTGAGGAAGAACAGGTTGCCGGAGAAGCTGATACCGGTAATGCGTTTACCGGTTTTCCACTCACCGTAGTCATCAACGTCGGCCATCAACGACCAGTGCAGTGGTGACGGGATTTGATGCAGGATGTTCAGCAGGAAGTACATCACCAGCACCAGCATCGTTGCCTGCGGGTCAAGGAAGTAAAAGCCACCGGAGAATGCTGCCAGCACGATGTTGGTCCAGAAGAACACTTTCAGCTTGCACCAGCGGTCGGTCAGGATCTTCGCCAGCGTACTGCCGATCATCATGCCTACCACGCCAAGGCTGATAAACAGCGTGGCGAAGTGAGTCGATTGCTGCATCACCCAGGTGACGTAATACATGGTGGCAGCCATACGAATAAAGCCAGGGCAGACGTTGCAGAAGGTCAGCAGCAATATGCGTACCCACTGATCGTTCTTCCACACGTCGCGCAGGTCAGCTTTCAGGTCGTCATTGCTGGGCACTGCCGGACGAATACGCTCGCGTACCGTGGCAAAGCTGAACAGGAACATCAGCAGTGCCACCAGCGCCATCACACCCATAGCCATCTGGTAGCCGCGCGCCTTGTTGTCACCGCCAAACCACTCTGCCAGCGGCAGCAGCGTCAGTGACAGGATCAGCGTGGCAATCCCGACCATCACAAACCGGTACGACTGGCAGGAGACGCGTTCGCCGGGATCGTTGGTGATCACGCCACCCAGGGAACAGTAGGGGATATTGATCGCGGTATAGGTCAGCGACATCAGGAAGTAGGTCGCAAACGCCCATATGACTTTGCTGTTATAGCTCCAGTCTGGAGTGGTGAACATCAGCACACTGAACAGCACATAGGGTACGGAGACCCACAGTAACCAGGGGCGGAAACGACCCCAGCGACTCTGAGTCCGGTCGGCAATCGCACCCATAATCGGGTCCGTGACTGCATCCAGCACCCTGACAGATAACAGGAGAACGCCCACCAATGCAGGCGCCAGTCCGAAGACATCCGTATAAAAATAGTTAAGAAAGAGCATGATGGCGCCGCCGATCATATTGCATCCGGCATCGCCCATTCCGTAACCAATTTTCTCTCTGACTGAGAGTTTTGAGCCCTTCATGGATAATTCTCCCGCGTGTCTTTAGTGCTTGAGAGTATTCACGCTTATCGGATGCGGTGCGCAGGTGCAAAACGTCGCAGAGATGGACAAAACGCCTGGAGAGGGGAAAGTGTGAAGCAGATAACAATTCGGCCAGCAAGTGCTGGCCGAATCAACAGCGGGCGTGATGATTACGCGCGCTGTGTGCGGTTTTTAATCCAGTAACCCACGGCGAGGATCAGTACCCATACCGGGATCAGCCAGACAGAGATCGCCATGCCTGGGGTCATTGCCATCAGTACCAGAATTCCCGCGAGGAACAGCAGACAAATCCAGTTACCCAACGGATAAAGCAGCGCCGGGAAGCGGGTGGTGACACCCTGCTGATCTTTCTTACGGCGGAACTTCATATGCGCGAGGCTGATCATCGCCCAGTTGATCACCAGAGCTGAGACCACCAGCGCCATCAGCAGACCAAACGCCTCACCCGGCATCAGATAGTTGAGCAGTACGCACAATGCCGTCGCAATCGCGGAGAACAGGATAGAGATCACCGGCACGCCGCGGCTGTCGACTTTTAACAGCGCTTTAGGGGCATTACCCTGCTGCGCCAGGCCAAACAACATACGGCTGTTACAGTAAACGCAGCTGTTGTATACCGACAGCGCAGCCGTCAGGATCACCACGTTAAGGGCATTCGCCACCAGCGCATCACCCAGCTCGTGGAAAATCAGAACGAACGGGCTGGTATCAGACGTCACGCGGGTCCATGGCATCAGCGACAGCAGGACCGCCAGGGAACCAATGTAGAAAATCAGAATGCGGTAAATCACCTGATTGGTGGCTTTTGGAATGCTGGTTTCCGGGTTATCCGCTTCCGCAGCGGTAATGCCGACCAGTTCAAGACCCCCGAAGGAGAACATGATAATCGCCATCATCATGATCAGCCCGCTAAAGCCATTGGGCAGGAAGCCGCCCTGTTCCCAAAGGTTACGCACGCTGGCCTGTGGGCCACCCGTGCCGCTGAACAGCAGCCAGCAACCGAACAGGATCATAGCCACCACGGCAACGACTTTAATAATCGCGAACCAGAACTCCATCTCACCAAACACTTTCACGTTGGTCAGGTTGATGGCGTTGATGAGCACAAAGAACACCGCTGCCGACATCCAGGTAGGAATATCCGGATACCAGAACTGAATATATTTGCCTACGGCTGTCAGCTCTGCCATCGCCACCAGCACATACAGTACCCAGTAGTTCCAGCCAGAGGCGAAACCGGCAAAGTTGCCCCAGTATTTATAAGCAAAGTGGCTGAAGCTTCCGGCTACCGGCTCTTCTACCACCATCTCGCCCAGCTGGCGCATGATCAGGAAGGCAATAAATCCGGCAATAGCATAACCCAGTATGACGCCTGGTCCTGCGGATTGGATGACCGATGCGCTGCCCAGAAACAGACCGGTACCAACGGCACCGCCTAATGCGATCAGCTGAATATGGCGGTTTTTCAAGCCACGTTTCAGCGTTTCGCCCTGCTGATGTTCCATGTATGACCTCATGATGTTTTATTATTTTTTATGTCTACGGCTGGCCCTGTTATCCAGGTGTATTAAAAACTTTACGACACTGTGTAAGTAAATATAATTCAAGGCGTAGCCTCAGGATGAGAATAGTGCTATGTGCAGAGGTTTGCACTCGCTTTCTGATAAACATGCGCAGGAACGACTAAAAAAGCAGCGCGGCGTCTCATTTATCGCTGTATTTGTTTTGTCATAAATTATCGAAAATGACGAATAACATTGTCTTATGACGGGGCGTTACGAGTGGGGCTGAAGAACGTTCCGGCCGTAGGCTGCCGGAACGTGGATAAAGGAGAGGGAGATCAGGTGCGCGAAGTGCGGCGCTTAACCTGGTAGCCGATAGCCAGGATGCCAATCCATACCGGGATCAACCACACCGAAATAGCCATACCCGGCGTCATTGCCATAATAACCAGCACCCCAGCCATAAAGACCAGGCACAGCCAGTTGCCAAACGGATAAAACAGGGCCTTAAAGCGAGGCTGAACCCCCTGCTCGACGAGGCGTTTGCGGAACCGCAGGTGGGAAAGGCTGATCATGGCCCAGTTGATCACCAGCGTGGAAACCACCAGCGCCATCAGCAGCTCGAAAGCAGAAGCGGGCATCAGATAGTTGAGCAGCACGCCGAAGGCGGTGGCAGTGGCAGACATCAGGATAGCGGCGACCGGCACACCTCGTGAATCAACTTTTAGCAGGGCTTTTGGTGCATTACCCTGCTGCGCCAGGCCAAACAACATGCGGCTGTTGCAGTAAACGCAGCTGTTATAGACCGACAGTGCCGCGGTCAGGATCACCACATTCAGTGCGTTAGCCACCAGAGCATCACCCAGCTCGTGGAAAATCAGTACAAACGGGCTGGTATTTGCTGTCACACTCGTCCATGGCATCAGCGACAGCAGCACGGTGAGTGAACCGACATAGAAAATCAGGATGCGCCAGATCACCTGATTGATTGCCGTCGGGATGCTTTTTTCCGGGTTCTCTGCTTCTGCGGCGGTCAGGCCGATCATTTCCAGCCCGCCAAAGGAGAACATGATGATGGCCATCATCATCACCAGCCCGCCCATGCCGTGCGGCATAAAGCCACCCTGGCTCCACAGGTTACTGATGCTTGCCTGTGGGCCGCCTGTGCCGCTGAACAGTAGCCAGCCGCCAAAGGCAATCATCGCGACAACGGCGATAACCTTAATAATGGCAAACCAGAACTCCAGTTCGCCAAACACCTTCACATTGGTCAGGTTGAGCGCATTGATGATCACGAAGAACACCGCCGCTGTCATCCAGGTCGGAATGTCCGGATACCAGAACTGGATATATTTGCCCACGGCGGTCAGTTCAGCCATCGCCACCAGCACGTAGAGCATCCAGTTGTTCCAGCCGGAGGCCAGGCCCGCAAAAGCGCCCCAGTATTTGTGGGCGAAGTGACTGAAACTGCCGGCAACTGGCTCCTCGACAACCATCTCACCCAACTGACGCATAATCAGGAAGGCGATAAACCCGGCAATGGCATAGCCCAGAATGACTGCCGGACCGGCGGATTTGATCACCGATGCACTGCCCAGAAACAGTCCTGTGCCCACGGCCCCGCCTAATGCGATCAGCTGAATATGGCGGTTTTTTAATCCGCGCTGCAGCGTCTCTCCCGGTTGTTGCTCCATAATAATCCTCGTAATGCGCTTTCTGTGTATGACTGCATCGGCTAAAAAACCAATAACGTACTGATATATTTACACTTATGTCAGTACGAAAATGCGTATGAGTCTGGTATGGCGCAGAGAATAATGTTAGGAGCGGTACTTTGCACTTTCTTTCTCATTATGTGTGCTGGGTTGGATAAAAAACCACCGATCGCACCGGGTGCGATAAGGTAAATAACAAGATGCAGAAAAGGGTAATAACGCCTTATCTGCGAAGGTATGGGTATCGTATTCTATCCACTAAGCTGCTGCCTGCTTTCGAAAAAGTGACGAAATTTAACATTTGTCGTCAGGTAAATTCGCGTGTCAACGGCGTGCCTGTGCCCTGACAGAGAAGGAGACGGCGGTCTGGTTTCGGGCAGTTGCCATATGGACATCAGGTGAATACTTTGTTACTTTACGGGCACCTTTTTGCAATTGGTATTACCAATTTACTCTGGCAAATCGAAAAGAAGGGATGATGGCCTACAGCAAGATCCGCCAACCTAAGCTCTCTGATGCTATTGAGCAGCAGCTTGAGTCCCTGATTATGGAAGGGACACTGCGTCCCGGAGAAAAACTGCTGCCTGAGCGAGAGCTGGCCGTGCAGTTCGATGTCTCCCGTCCCTCCCTGCGCGAAGCTATTCAGCGTCTGGAAGCTAAGGGCCTGCTATTACGCCGTCAGGGCGGTGGTACCTTCGTCCAAACCAATTTGTGGAAAAGCCTGAGCGACCCGCTCGTAGAATTACTTGCCGGCCATCCTGAATCCCAGTTCGACCTGCTCGAAACACGTCATGCACTGGAAGGGATTGCTGCCTATTACGCCGCATTGCGCGGCACTGACGACGATCTGGAACGCATCCGCGACTGCCATCTGCATATTCAGACCGCCCAGCAAAATGGCGATCTCGACGCAGAAGCGGGCGCGGTGATGCAGTATCAGATCGCTGTAACAGAAGCGGCGCATAATGTGGTGTTACTGCATTTGCTTCGTAGCATGGGTCCGATGCTGGAACAGAACGTCAGACAGAACTTCGAAATGCTCTACACGCGTCGTGAGATGCTGGAGAAAGTAAGTAGCCACCGCGCCAGTATTTTTGAGGCGATTGTGGCACGTGAGCCAGAGCAGGCACGCGAGGCTTCACACCGCCACTTGGCGTTTATCGAGGAAGTATTGCTGGACAGAAGTCGGGAGCAAAGTCGTAGAGAGCGCTCCTTGCGACGTTTACAGCAACGTAAGGATTAACGCGTAAATATAACGCGGCACGTACCTATAAAGGTATAAACGACGGGCCTGTCTCTTTGTGTTTTGCCCACAGAGCACAAAGAGACAGGCTCCAGACAATTCAACGTAATTAGACACAGATAAGGAATACCCCCCATGTCAGAACGTTTAAATAATGACGTGGATCCGATCGAAACTCGCGACTGGTTAGAAGCGATCGAATCGGTCATCCGTGAAGAAGGTGTTGAGCGCGCACAGTATCTGATTGACCAGGTATTGAGCGGTGCACGCAAAGGTGGCGTTAAAGTGGCTGCCGGCGCGGGAGCCAATAACTACATTAACTCTATTGCTGTTGAAGATGAGCCGGAATACCCGGGCAACACGTCTTTAGAGCGTCGTATCCGTTCCGCTATTCGCTGGAACGCCATCATGACCGTTCTGCGTGCTTCCAAGAAAGATTTGGATCTGGGCGGCCATATGTCTTCCTTCCAGTCTTCTGCCACCGTGTATGAAGTGTGTTTCAACCACTTCTTCCGTGCGCGCACTGAAAAAGACGGCGGCGATCTGGTTTACTTCCAGGGCCACATTTCTCCGGGCGTTTACGCGCGTGCCTTCCTGGAAGGTCGTCTGACCGAAGACCAGATGAACAACTTCCGTCAGGAAGTTGATGGTAAAGGCCTGTCCTCTTACCCGCATCCTAAACTGATGCCTAACTTCTGGCAGTTCCCGACCGTATCTATGGGCCTGGGCCCACTGGGTGCGATCTATCAGGCTAAATTCCTGAAATATCTGGAACACCGTGGCCTGAAAGATACCTCTCAGCAGACCGTTTACGCCTTCCTGGGCGACGGTGAGATGGATGAGCCGGAATCCAAAGGGGCGATCACTATCGCGACCCGTGAAAAACTGGATAACCTGGTCTTCATCATCAACTGTAACCTGCAGCGCCTGGATGGCCCGGTGACGGGTAATGGCAAGATCATCAACGAACTGGACGGCATCTTCGGTGGCGCTGGCTGGGAAGTGATCAAAGTGATCTGGGGTGGTCGTTGGGATGAGCTGCTGCGTAAAGATACCAGCGGTAAACTGATCCAACTGATGAACGAAACCGTTGACGGTGACTATCAGACCTTCAAATCCCGTAACGGTGCCTACGTTCGTGAGCACTTCTTCGGTAAATATCCGGAAACGGCTGAGCTGGTGAAAGATCTGACCGACGACGAGATCTGGTCTCTGAACCGTGGTGGTCACGATCCGAAGAAAGTCTTCGCTGCACTGAAAAAAGCGCAGGATACCAAAGGTAAACCTGTGGTGATTCTGGCACATACCATTAAAGGTTATGGTATGGGTGAGACTGCTGAAGGCAAAAACATTGCGCACCAGGTGAAGAAAATGAACATGGATGGCGTACGCTATATCCGTGATCGTTTCAACGTGCCGGTCAGCGATGAAGCCATCGAAAAACTGCCGTACGTGACCTTCGATAAAGGGTCTGACGAATACAACTACCTGCATGGTCAGCGTGAAAAACTGGGCGGCTACCTGCCAACCCGTGAGCCGAACTTCAGCGAGAAGCTGTCCATGCCTGTACTGGAAGATTTCCGTCAGCTGCTGGATGAGCAGAACAAAGAAATCTCAACCACTATCGCCTTCGTACGTGCCCTGAACGTGATGCTGAAGAACCCGTCGATCAAAGATCGTCTGGTGCCAATCATTGCCGATGAAGCGCGCACCTTCGGTATGGAAGGTCTGTTCCGTCAGATCGGTATTTATAGCCCGAATGGCCAGCAGTACACCCCGCAGGACCGTGAGCAGGTTGCTTACTATAAAGAAGACGAGAAAGGTCAGATCCTGCAGGAAGGCATCAACGAACTAGGTGCAGGCGCATCATGGCTGGCGGCGGCAACGTCTTACAGCACCAACAACCTGCCAATGATTCCGTTCTACATCTACTACTCCATGTTCGGTTTCCAGCGTATCGGCGACCTGTGCTGGGCAGCAGGTGATCAGCAGGCTCGCGGCTTCCTGGTCGGCGGGACTTCCGGTCGTACCACCCTGAACGGTGAAGGTCTGCAGCACGAAGATGGTCACAGCCACATTCAGTCTCTGACTATCCCGAACTGTATCTCTTACGATCCAGCTTACGCTTACGAAGTCGCGGTCATCATGCATGACGGTCTGGTGCGTATGTACGGCGATGCTCAGGAAAATATTTACTACTACATCACCACACTGAACGAAAACTACCACATGCCAGCAATGCCGGCCGGTGCAGAAGAAGGTATCCGTAAAGGTATCTACAAACTGGACAGCAAAGAAGGTAGCAAAGGTAAAGTTCAGCTGCTGGGTTCAGGTTCTATCCTGCGCCACGTGCGTGACGCGGCAGAGATCCTGGCGAAAGATTACGGTGTCGGTTCTGACATCTACAGCGTGACTTCCTTCACCGAACTGGCCCGTGATGGTCAGGACTGTGAGCGTTGGAACATGCTGCATCCAACAGAAGAAGCCCGCGTGCCGTACATCGCTCAGGTGATGAACGATGCACCTGCTGTGGCATCGACTGACTACATGAAACTGTTCGCCGAGCAGGTTCGCAGCTATATCCCTGCCAGCGATTATCGCGTACTGGGTACTGACGGCTTCGGTCGTTCAGACAGCCGTGAGAATCTGCGTCACCACTTCGAAGTGGACGCATCTTACGTGGTGGTTGCAGCCCTGGGTGAACTGGCTAAACGTGGCGAAATCGACAAACAAGTGGTGGCAGACGCTATCGCTAAGTTCGATATCGACGCTGATAAAGTCAACCCACGTCTGGCATAAGAGGTAATAGAGTAATGGCTATCGAAATTAATGTCCCGGACATCGGTGCAGACGAAGTTGAAGTCACCGAGATTCTGGTCAAAGTGGGCGACACTGTAGAAGTTGAGCAGTCACTGCTGGTCGTTGAAGGCGATAAAGCCTCAATGGAAGTGCCGTCCCCACAGGCTGGTGTGGTTAAAGAGATCAAAGTCGCTACCGGCGATAAAGTCGAAACCGGCAAACTGATCATGATCTTCGAAGCGGCAGGCGGTGCAGCAGCACCGGCAGCAGCCGAAGAGAAGAAAGAAGAAGCGGCTCCGGAAGCCGCACCTGCAGCGGCCCCGGCGGCCAGCGCAGCAAAAGAGGTTAACGTACCGGATATCGGCGGCGACGAAGTTGAAGTCACCGAGATCATGGTGAAAGTGGGCGACAAAGTTGAAGCTGAACAGTCGATCCTCACCGTTGAAGGCGACAAAGCCTCAATGGAAGTGCCTGCACCATTCGCGGGTACGGTTAAAGAGATCAAAATCAGCACTGGCGATAAAGTCAGCACTGGCTCTCTGGTGATGGTCTTTGAAGTGGAGGGCGCTGCGCCAGCCGCCGCTCCTGCCGAGACCACTGCTGCCGCTGCACCTGCTCCGGCTAAACAGGAAGAGAAAGCGGCTCCGGCTGCTGCGCCTGCAAAAGCGGATGCGAAGTCAGAATTCGCAGAAAATGATGCTTACGTTCATGCCACCCCGGTTATTCGCCGTCTGGCACGTGAATTCGGTGTAAACCTGGCGAAAGTCAAAGGCACCGGACGTAAAGGCCGTATTCTGAAAGAAGACGTGCAGAGCTATGTGAAAGACGCGGTGAAACGCGCTGAAGCACCTGCTGCTGCTGGCGGCGGTCTGCCAGGCATGCTGCCTTGGCCGAAAGTGGACTTCAGCAAGTTCGGTGAAATCGAAGAAGTTGAACTGGGCCGTATCCAGAAAATCTCTGGTGCGAACCTGAGCCGTAACTGGGTGATGATCCCACACGTGACTCACTTCGACAAAACCGACATCACTGAGCTGGAAGCGTTCCGCAAACAGCAGAACACCGAAGCTGAGAAGCGTAAGCTGGATGTGAAGTTCACCCCGGTGGTGTTCATCATGAAAGCGGTCGCGGCTGCGCTTGAGCAGATGCCACGCTTCAACAGCTCGCTGTCTGAAGACGCACAGAAACTGACGCTGAAGAAATACATCAACATCGGTGTGGCGGTTGATACGCCAAACGGTCTGGTGGTTCCAGTGTTCAAAGATGTGAACAAGAAAGGCATCACTGAGCTGTCTCGCGAACTGATGGCTATCTCCAAAAAAGCACGTGATGGCAAACTGACTGCGGGCGAAATGCAGGGCGGTTGCTTCACCATCTCCAGCCTCGGTGGTATCGGGACGACCCACTTCGCGCCTATCGTTAACGCGCCGGAAGTGGCTATCCTCGGTGTGTCCAAGTCTGCGATTGAGCCGGTCTGGAATGGTAAAGAGTTCACGCCGCGTCTGATGATGCCGATGTCACTCTCCTTCGACCACCGTGTTATTGACGGTGCTGATGGTGCGCGTTTCATCACCATCATTAACAACGCACTGGCCGACATTCGCCGCCTGGTGATGTAATCCTGAAGAAGGCCGGCGTAAGCCGGCCTTCTGGTAAGTTGTTGTAGTGATTCGTGGCGCCGCGCTTTGCAGTTTATTAACAATTCTGTAAACTCTTGCGGTGAACGCGTCCCGGTGGATGAAGGGCGTTGAAATATATACCCAAAATAATTGGAGCTGCATCAAGGCGGCAAGCGAGGGAATCCCGATGAGCTTACATAAGTCAGTGATTCGGGTGAGCGAGCGTAGCCAACACAGATGCAGATTCAAGTATGACGGGTATCTGCTCTGACCCGCCGGACAATCAAATAAGAGGTCATGATGAGTACAGAAATTAAAACTCAGGTCGTGGTACTTGGGGCAGGTCCTGCAGGCTACTCTGCAGCCTTCCGTGCAGCGGATTTAGGTCTGGAGACCGTGATCGTTGAGCGTTACAGCACCCTCGGTGGTGTTTGTCTGAATGTCGGCTGTATCCCTTCTAAAGCCCTGCTGCACGTGGCGAAGGTGATTGAAGAAGCCAAAGCGCTGGAAGAGCACGGTATCGTGTTCGGCAAGCCGCAAACCGACATCAACAAGATTCGTACCTGGAAAGAGAAAGTCATCACCCAACTGACCGGTGGTCTGGCAGGTATGGCGAAAGGCCGCAAAGTGAATGTGGTCAACGGTCTGGGTAAATTCACCGGTGCTAACACCCTGGAAGTCACCGCTGAAGACGGTTCTAAAACCGTCATCACTTTCGACAATGCCATCATCGCTGCGGGTTCCCGTCCGATTGAACTGCCGTTTATTCCCCATGAAGATCCACGCGTGTGGGACTCCACTGATGCGCTGGAACTGAAAGAAGTGCCTGAGCGTCTGCTGGTTATGGGCGGCGGCATCATCGGTCTGGAAATGGGTACCGTGTATCACGCGCTGGGTTCTCAGATCGACGTGGTCGAGATGTTTGACCAGGTGATCCCGGCGGCTGATAAAGACGTGGTGAAAGTCTTCACCAAACGTATCAGCAAGCAGTTCAACCTGATGCTGGAAACCAAAGTTACCGCTGTTGAAGCCAAAGAAGACGGCATCTATGTAACGATGGAAGGTAAAAAAGCGCCGTCAGAACCACAGCGTTACGATGCGGTTCTGGTAGCCATTGGCCGCGTACCTAACGGTAAAGGTCTGGATGCAGGCAAAGCGGGCGTGGAAGTGGACGAGCGCGGATTTATCCGTGTCGACAAGCAGCTGCGTACCAACGTGCCACACATCTTCGCCATCGGCGATATCGTGGGTCAGCCAATGCTGGCACACAAAGGTGTGCATGAAGGCCATGTTGCAGCAGAAGTGATTTCTGGTCTGAAGCACTACTTCGACCCGAAAGTGATCCCATCGATCGCCTACACTGAGCCAGAAGTTGCCTGGGTGGGTCTGACCGAGAAAGAAGCGAAAGAGAAAGGCATCAGCTATGAAACGTCCACCTTCCCGTGGGCAGCATCAGGCCGTGCTATCGCTTCCGACTGTGCAGACGGCATGACCAAACTGATCTTCGACAAAACCACTCACCGCGTGATCGGTGGTGCGATTGTCGGCACCAACGGCGGCGAGCTGCTGGGTGAAATCGGTCTGGCTATCGAGATGGGTTGTGATGCTGAAGATCTGGCTCTGACCATCCACGCTCACCCAACCCTGCACGAATCGGTGGGTCTGGCGGCGGAAATCTTCGAAGGTAGCATTACCGACCTGCCAAACCCGAAAGCGAAAAAGAAATAACTCGCTTTGGTGTGTAAAAACGGCTCCTGCGGGGGCCGTTTTGCTTTCTGTCTTTCCGTAAAAAACCGCGCAGGGCGCCGCAAAATCGCGTATCTTTGCTGGCAATTTCTGACCGGTCAAAAGGCTCGTTGTGTCGAATAAAGTTGCCCTGATCACCGGTGCCTCACGTGGTATCGGTCACCATCTTGCCCGCCATCTCCATGCTGCGGGCTATCACCTGATACTCATTGCACGGAATGCGCAGGCGCTGAACGCCTTAGCAAACACTCTCGGCTCTGCACGCGTGCAGACGCTGGCACTGGATGTTTGCGATTATCCGGCGGTGGCACAACAGGTGCAGCAGGCACTGAGCGTGCACGCACAGCTTGATGTGCTGATCAACGCGGCGGGGATCTTCCGTGGCGGATCAACGCAGACCGCGCTGGATGATTTCAGCGCTATGCTGGCGACTAACGTCACTGCTATCCATCATCTTTGCCAGCTGTGTGTTCCCTGGCTGTCGAAATCGCCTGAGGGGCGCATCTTTAATCTCGCCTCGGTGAGCGGTGTGCAGCCTTATGGCAGCGTGGCCAGCTATGCCGCCAGCAAACATGCGCTGGTCGGATACAGCCGATCCATTGCACGTGAACTGGGAGCTCAGGGGATTAAAGTCACCACGCTGTGCCCCGATGTGGTGGATACCGATATGGCGCAGGGTTCCGGTCTGGCAGCCGATGAGATGCTGAGTACCGACGATCTGTGCCGCGCGGTTGATTTCGTGATGTCATTGTCTCCGGCTGCGGTTGTGGAGCAACTCACCATCGGGCGGCAGTATCGTCCACGTAAACCCGTCTGACCCAGGAGACGTTATGCTGGAACTGAAAGGGGTATCGCATGCTTATGGTGAGCGTAAGGTCCTCGATAACATCACTCTGCAACTCGCAGAAAAGCGCATTGGTATTGTCGGCAGCAACGGGTGCGGCAAAAGTACCTTTGCCCGTCTGCTGAACGGCCTGCTGCTGCCGCAACAGGGCGAGGTGCTGGTTGATGGCTTGAACACCCGTCAGCAGGGGAAAGCGGTACGGCGTAAAGTCGGCTTCGTGTTTCAGAATCCGGACAACCAGATTGTCTTTCCGGTGGTTGAAGAAGATCTCGCTTTCGGCATGAAAAACCTTGGGCTGTCAAAGCAGGTGATCCGCGAACGCACCGATGCGGCGCTGGCACGTTACGATATGCAGGATCTGCGTCAGCATCCGGCTCATCTGTTAAGCGGCGGGCAAAAGCAACTGCTGGCTATCTCTGGCGTGCTGGTCATGGAGCCGGAATATATCGTCTTTGATGAGCCAACCACGTTACTCGATCTGCGTAATAAACGGCGTATTGCGCAGGCGATTGCCGATCTCGATCAGACAGCGATCGTGGTGTCTCACGATTTGGAATTTTTACAGGATTTCGATCGCGTGCTGGTGTTTGAGCGCGGGCAGGTGGTGATTGATGATGTGCCCGCAGTGGCACTGAAAGAGTACGTCAGGATGATGTCATGATATTAAGCGATTACATCCCGGGAAATTCGATGATCCACCGGCTGCCCCCCGGCCTGAAGATCCTTTCGCTGGCGTTACTGGGCACGCTGCTGTTTGTGTTCCCCCGGCTGGAAACCTCGCTGGTGGCTCTTCTGCTGGTAGGATTGCTCTATCCACTGGCGCGTATCTCACCCCGCATTATGCTGTTGCAGCTTAAACCGCTGCTGTGGGTACTGGTGCTGTTGTTTGCCGTGCAGTGGTGGATGGTCAATTGGCAGTCCGGCGTGCTGGTGATTGCACGGCTGGCGGCGCTGATGCTGATGGCGGCGCTGGTGACGCTCACCACGCGCACCACTGAGATGATTGACGCCCTGGAGAAAGGCCTGTTCTGGCTGCGTTATGTACGTATTAATCCGGCGAAGGTCAGCCTGGCGCTGTCGCTGGCGATGCGTTTTATTCCGGTACTGGCAGCGATTGTTGCTGAAGTGCGGGAGGCGCAAAAAGCGCGTGGGCTGGATCGCAGCCTGATCGCCATTGCCATTCCGGTGATCGTTCGTACCCTGAAAATGGCTGATGATATTGCGGCGGCGCTTGAAGCCCGCGCTTATGACCCCCAACTGCGCCGTGAGCGCACCGATGCTGAGAAAGTGAGAGGATCTTAATGTCCACCCGAGATATTGTTTATATTGCGCTGTTTGCCGCCATCACTGCCGCGCTGGGTCTGTTTCCGGCGTTCAGTCTGCCGGTGATTGCTGTGCCGATCACCGCTCAGACTTTAGGCCCGATGCTGGCCGGTGCCATTGCCGGGGCGAAGCGCGGTGCGCTGGCACTGGTGCTGTTTGTGGTGCTGGTGGCGATTGGCCTGCCGCTGTTGGCGGGCGGTCGCGGTGGTTTAGGGATTTTCCTCGGTCCAAGCGGTGGCTTTATTCTGGCATGGCCGCTGGCAGCATTACTGATTGGCTTCCTGTATCAGCGTAACCTGCGTTCACTGACGCTGGTTAAAGAGGTGCTGTTCCTGGTGTTGGGCGGGGTAGTACTGATCTACTCGGCAGGTATTCCGTGGATTGCGGCAGTGGCCGGGTTATCTTTAAAGCAGGCGGCGCTGGGTTCACTGGGCTTCCTGCCGGGCGATATTGTCAAAGTGGTGCTGGCGGTGCTGATCATTCGCGCGGTGCGCCGGGCTTATCCGACGTTGTAAACGGGTCGGGCATGCCCGACCCCTACGGGGATCTGCGTGGGGGCTTATCTGACATTGTAAACGGGGCGGGCATGCCCGACCCCTTACGGGAATCTGCGTGGGGGCTTATCTGACGTTGTAAACGGGTCGGGCATGCCCGACCCCTACGGGGATCTGCGTGGGGGCTTATCTGACGTTGTAAACGGGGCGGGCATGCCCGCCCCCTACGGGGATCTGCGTAGGGGCGAGGCAAGCCTCGCCCGGGTTTTTTCCCGGAATAATGGTTACATCCGCAATAAAATCTTCCCTTTCAACTCCCCTGACTGCACGGCTTTGACCGCCTGGTCGATCTCCTCCAGCTCATATTCGGCGACAATCTCGGTGGCAATCACGCCGTCGCGGATCAGCGCCATCACCTCATTGATTTTGCGTTGAACCCGCGTCTTCTCATGGCCGTGCACCCACAGACGCAGATGGAAATTAGAGAAGCGAATATCCGGGCGGCTGCGCCAGAAGGTCGCCGGGATCGGCTGACCAGACAGCAGGCCATAGTGAATAAACTGCCCACCCGGCGTCAGTGCCTGGGCCAGCGCCAGAGACTCTTCACCACCGATGCAGTCGAAAATAGTCGCTACGCCGCCGCGTTGTGCTAACGCGGCCAGCGCCTGCGGATAATCTTGTGCGCTGCTGTTCAGCACCTGCTCTGTGGCATACCCGCCGAAGATGTCGAGGTTCTCTGCTTTACGCACAATTGCAATCGGCTTCAGCCCCAGATGATTGGCAATGCGGATCAGCATTTTACCGATGGCCGAGTTTGCTGCATTGATGATAATGCGCATCCCCGGGGTGAAATGCATTTCCTCGGTCAGCATCAGCAGCGCGGTCATTGGATTGACGTAGCTGGTCGCCGCCTGCTGGTCAGTCACGAAGTCTGGCAGCGTAAAACACCACTGCGGATCGCAGTCCTTATAATGCTGCCAGGCTCCCATGCTGCCAACGGGTAACACACGCTGGCCAACAGGCAACCCGGCCTCATTACTCTGGCTTATTCTGCCCATTCCCTCGAAGCCCGGCACAAAGGGCAGGGCGATACGTGAACGATAGGCACCAGAAATAGTAATAATATCAGAGGGGTTGATGGTGGCGAAGGCCATTTTCACCCGCACCTGGCCTGCGGTTAACTCTGTGAGTGGACTCTGTTCAAGCTGCATCACCTCACCGATTTTGCCGAACTCCCGGACGACTGCTCTGGTGAATAAAGTCTCTTTCATGGTATATTTTCTTCAGTGTTGTCCGGTTGACAGGTTAATGTTTTTTATGCAGGAACAGTATAATAGCGAAACATTTCGCGTATCAATGCGCGATATAGATTTAAACGGTCACGTGCATAATTCTGTTTATTTAGACTATTGTGAAGATGCTGTGGTTAATGCGTTTCGCCGCGCTGATATTCTGCCTTTATTTCGACCACACACTGCGGGTGTGGCCTACCACGTGAAAAAATGCGAAGCCACTTTCTCTCATCCGCTGTCAGTGGATGATGTGGTGTTACCTCAGGTGTTGATTGAGAAAATCGGTAACAGCAGTTTAATTTTCACCATCCGTTTAATGCTCGATGATAAAACCACGCTGTGCGCCGAAGGCAAATTCATCTGGGTCTGTGTAAGTCTGACGGATAATAAGCCGTGCCCGATCCCGGATGAAGCCCGTCAGGCGCTCACCCGGCACTTTCCGTTTGTCGGGGCCTGATCGTCATGCCGGTTCACGACAGAGTTAAGCAGCATGCAGAAAACCATCCCGACCTGACCGCCGTTGATATTGAAGGTTACACGCTGAGCTGGCAGCAGCTGTGGCAGCGTGCGCAGGTGCTGTACCAGCAGCTGTGCCGGATGCCTTCCACTAGTGAAAACCGCACTGTAGCAATAGCCATCGGTAACGATATTACCTTCCCCGTTGCCTGGCTGGCGGCCACTGCGCAGCCTTTTACGGCGGCGATTATCGATCCTCAGGTGCCCGTTGAACAACGCCACGATATGCTGCAACGGCTGGCGCCGGATCTGTTGCTGCTGAAAGCAGAGGATCGGGCGCTGATCGCACAGGCCGAGCAGCTGGCGATCCGCTGGCTGGCCGTCGATAGCGAACCCGCGCCACGTGTTCTGCCAGACGATCCCGCATTTACCGCCGGGATGCAGGCTGAAACGCCGTTTCTGATCAACTTTACCTCCGGCACCACCAGTCTGCCGAAAGCCTTTATCCGATCGCGACGATCCTGGCGCTGTAGCTTTGAAAACGGTGAAGCGCTCTTTGGGTTAAAACATGCCCCCTCAACGCTGTTTCCCGGTCCCCTTTCTCACGGTATTGGCCTTTACTGCCTGAATGAAACGCTGTACGCCGGAGGAACCTTCTACAGCCCCGGGCAGTGGCAGCCTGCGGCGGCGCTGGCGTTGATTGCGCAGCGACAGATCGAACGGCTGGTGGTCGTCCCCACGATGATCGCCGGGTTTGCTCGTGTGGCAGAAGGCAGCGCATATCCCAGCCTCCAGCGTCTGTTAAGCGCGGGTGCCAAGCTGGAGCTAAATCACTACCGTCAGGCGCGGACACTGTTTCCCGTCGCGCGAATGCAGGAATATTACGGTGCCTCAGAGCTGGGCTTTATTGCCGTTTCCACCCTGGAGGATGCCGATATCAGCGCATCGCTGGCAACGGTCGGCCAGGCGTTTCCCGGCGTGGAGATTAGCATCCGTAATGATCAGGGAGAGGTTCTTCCCGCGAACCAGCCGGGCACCATTTATATTACCAGCGAACAAATTATCGACCGTTATTTGTGGGGCGATGACGGCAGCGCCTTTGTAAAAGATCAGTCAACGGCGACGGTGGCTGATATCGGTTATCTCGATGATGATGATCGCCTGCATGTCATTGGCCGTCGGGGAAATATGATCCTCAGCGGTGGCAATAATATTTATCTCTCTGAAATAGAGTCAGCGATTAAATCATTGCCGGGAATTATTGAAGCCGTAGTGATTGCGGTTGATGATGATTATCTGGGTAAGAAAATGGTCGCTATTGTTGAGGGCGCACCAGAAGAACTGACACAGTTATCACAACGTTGTCGCTCACTGCTGGCGAAATATAAAATTCCGCGCCAGTTTTATCATATTACACACTGGCCACTGACGCCGAGCGGTAAAATAAAACGCACCGAGCTGGAAAAAAGGATCGCACAACATGGCAGCAGCAAAGAGCTTACTGAATTACCAGCCAGAGGATGACTGGCAGCCGGTGATCGTCGCTGCACGACGTACTCCGGTTGGCAGAGCTTATGGCATCTTTGACGGTGTGCCGATGGCCGCGCTGCTGACACCGCTGTTTGAGCACATCATGGCGACCCTGCCAGCGGGGTTTACCGCGATTGATGAAGTGATTATCGGTAATGCGACGGGCGGCGGCGGCAATATTGCCCGGCTGGCAGCGCTGACGGCGGGCTTGCCGCTCTCTGTTCCTGCCGTCACGGTGGATCGCCAGTGTGGTTCCGGGCTGGAAGCGGTGATTAATGCCTGCCGTCTGGTGCAGGCCAGAGCAGGGGAGTGTTATCTGGCGGGCGGCGTTGAAAGTGTCAGTACTGCACCGTGGCGCGTGGAAAAACCCGCATCGCTGAAACAGATGCCGCGTTTCTTCGGACGCGCGCAGTTTTCACCGGATGATATCGGTGACCCGGAGATGGGCATGGCGGCCGAGAATGTGGCGCGCCAGTGTGGCATCAGCCGGGAGCGTCAGGATCAGTTTGCCCTGCGCAGCCATCAGCGTGCGCTGGCGGCACAGCAGCAGGGGGCATTTCGGCAAGAGATTGTCCCGGTTAGCGTCAGGGGGCGTCTGGTGGAGAACGATGAGTGTCCGCGTGCCGACACCTCGCTGGCTAAGCTCTCGGCATTGTCGCCGGTGTTTGCCGCTGACGGAACAGTAACGGCGGGCAACTGTTGCCCGCTGAATGATGGCGCATCGTTGCTTCTGGTGATGAGCCGCCGCAGGGCACGTGCCAGTGGTTTTACCGAAGGACTGCTGTTTGCGGATGCCTGTAGCGCAGGCGTCGATCCTAATCTGCTGGGCCTCGGGCCGGTGCCCGCCACGCAGAAACTGCTGGCACGCCAGCCGGGTCTGACGCTGGATCAGGTCAACGTCATTGAGTTTAACGAAGCTTTTGCTGCCCAGGTTCTGGGGTCTGTTGATGCTTTGCATATTGATGAGATGCGGATTAACCGCCAGGGCGGCGCTATTGCTCTGGGGCATCCTTATGGCGCATCAGGCGCGATAATGGTAACGCGTCTGTTCAGCCAGCTTCTGGGCCAACCGCACAGTGGCGGCTTTGGTCTGGCGATGTTGGGCATCGCCGGAGGGCTGGGATTAAGTGCGTTATTTAAAGCCGTGCGGCTTTAAACCTATTTTCCGCGCCACTGCGGAGCGCGCTTTTCGCTGAAGGCGAGCAGACTTTCCTGATAATCCTGGCTCGCCTGGAGCTGCTGCAATTCTGCAGCGCTGATTTGACAAAGATCCCGGGCGTTGGCTGCTTTCAGCAGGGCGTTACAGGCCTGAACGGCCAGCGGTGCGTTGCGGTTGAGGCTGGCAGCCAGCGTCAGTGTATTTTCCAAAAGGTCTTCCGCTGTGGTCACCTGGTAAAACAGGCCCAGCGCCAGCGCACGCTGAGCGTCCATGGGCTCACCAATAAGCAGCATCTCTCGTGCAACGCTCGCAGGCAGCCGTGTTGCCAGTTGGCCGATGGCCCCGCCAAGCGGCAGCAGGCCATGCTTCACTTCGGGTAGCGCAATTTTCACCTGCTCAGCGGCAATAATAAAATCACATTCCAGCGCCAGTTCCAGTCCACCACCAAAGGCATGACCATTCAGTGCCGCTATCCAGATTTTGCGCCGTGGCAGATGTTGCAACGGGTTAAACCCACCGTGCGAATTGATCAGGCCTTTGCCACCGTCGGTAAAGGCCTCCTGTAGATCGGCCCCACCGCAAAACACGGTTCCGCTGCCAGTAAGGATAACGGTGCGGATATCGGCCTGCTGTTCGCACCAGTTCAGGCACTGTTCCAGCTCGCTGATCATGACGGCATTATAGGCATTACGCGCGGCGGGGCGGTGGAGCGTCAGCCGCGCAACGTGTGGGATGGGGCGGTCGCAGCGGACCAGTTGCGTATTCGGTTGTTCGCTATTCATCGTGGCTCAGCGTGATTCAGCAAGGAATTTGAGTGTATCACGCCGCGATTGGCCTGTTGTACCCACTCAATAAAGCAGCGCATCGCGGCGGAGTGGTATTTACGGCTGGGATAATAGAGCCAGAAACTTTCAGCTGGCGCCACATAGTCAGTCAGCAGCTCCACCAGTTCCCCGCTTGCCAGCGCGCTTTCACTCAGGTTGCGCAGCACAAAGGCGATGCCGGCCCCGGCTTGTGCGGCCTTAATCATCATCTGATCGTTATCCAGTGTCAGATTGCCGTTGACCGCAATCTCCTTCAATTTGCTCTGCACCTGGAACTCCCATTTATATTGCATTCCGCTGGGAAAACGCCGCTGGATACAGGGATAGTCTGGCAGTTCATCCGGATGCTGCGGCGCACCGTGATGGGCAACAAACGCCGGGCTGGCAATCACTGCGCCAGTGACGGGCATGCCGAAGGGGATCGCCACCATATCCTGCGGAATGACGTTGCCAAAACGTACACCGGCATCAAAACCCTCTTCCACAATGTTCACAAAGCCATCGCTGGTGGCTATCTCCAGGGCAATGTCGGGGTACTGCTGGCGGAACGGCAGCAATACAGGGTGCAGAGCAAGGGCTTCCGCATTGCGCGGCATATTGAGACGCAGTGTGCCTCGTGGATCGGCACGCCAGGTGTTCAACTCATCCACCGCACTGGACAAATCGACCAGTGCCGGTTCAATACGCGACAGAAAAGCACGACCCGCCTCAGTTAACGATACGCTGCGCGTGGTGCGGTTCAGGAGCCGCAAACCGATACGCTGCTCCAGATTTGTGAGGGTATGACTCAACGTCGAAGGTGTGACATTACGCTCCTCCGCCGCCTTGCGGAAATTGAGATGGCGGGCGATGGCAGCGAAAATCTCTAATTCCTGTAGCGTAGTGCGATTTTTCATATTGATGATTATTTTTCATTAAAGCGCTTAATTAGCGTCAATTGTTGATTTTAACCGGGGAAAGTATAACGACATTGTCGCTAATCAACGGGATAAAAATGATGAAACAAAGAACATTAGGCAGTGAACATTTTCACGTTTCCGCTCTCGGTCTGGGATGCATGGGAATGAGTTTTGCCTACGGGCAGCCGGGCGATGAACAGCAGATGATCAAAACGCTGCATCGCGCCTTCGATCTGGGCATAGATTTCCTTGATACTGCGGAAGTTTACGGGCCGTTCACCAACGAGTCTCTGATTGGAAAAGCACTGAAAGGCCACGCGGGTAAAGTAAAGGTCGCTACCAAATTTGGTTTTCATATCACAGATGAGGGGGAAGGCTGGGAACGTATTAAAGGCGTGAACAGCCAGCCTGAAAATATTCGTGCCTCGGTAGAGGCATCCTTACAGCGTCTGGGGGTAGAAGTGATTGACCTCTACTATCAACACCGCCTCGACCCGAGCGTAGCAGTGGAGGACGTGGTGGGAACAATGGCCGACCTGGTACGTGAGGGGAAAGTTCTGCACCTGGGTTTGTCAGAAATTTCCAGCGAAACATTACAGCGTGCACATGCGGTGCATCCCATTACCGCCGTGCAGAGTGAGTATTCGTTGTGGTCACGTGAGCCTGAACACTGCTTGCTCTCAACCTGTCGTCAACTTGGCATCGGTTTTGTCCCTTACAGTCCATTGGGCCGAGGTTTCCTTTCAGGAAAGCTTCCCGTGTTGGCAGCCGATGATTTCCGTCATTATCTGCCGCGTTTCCAGAAAGAGGCGCTGGCCCACAATCTTTTGTTAGTCGAGCAGCTAAAAGACGTGGCTTACGGCTATAGCTGTAGCGCGGCGCAGATGGCGCTGGCCTGGGTACTGGCGAAAGGTGAGAACATTGTGCCTGTTCCAGGTGCCAGCAAAATTCCCCATCTGGAAGATAACTGCCGTGCCGTCGATATCCGTCTGGCAGAGGATGACCTGGCACTGCTCGATCGTTTGTTTGCGGCGGAGAATATTATCGGTGAACGCTATACGGCACAGGAGCTTACGCTGGTGGAAAGCGATTTACCCCGCTAAGCATTATCATGTCGATAATGTCACCCGTGGGCGCAGCGTTTGCTGTTTGGCAATCCTGAAGGGCCACGCGTTGACTGAAGCATGTGCATGTTAAAAATAAATGCAGGAAAAAGTTGAACGTAGCCTAAATTATTTTCGAGTAATGGCTTTCTTGGCATGGATATTGATTTTTACCTTGTTTTTTTGCCCATTTATAATGATTTCTACCCGGTTTGGCGGACAGCTGGCGTTTATATCACCAGATTTTCTCCCTGCCTGACAATTGAGGTGATAAACACTGATAATAATCACATGGCATTAAAAACAGTATTGACTCTTGTTTTTAAAGCAGTAGATTAGAACTCACAGCACGGGAATATTACCGGGTTGTGTCAGATAAAGTTTAATGTTTATTTTGCGATGAAGGTCACGAAGTATTTTTGTATGGGAGAGTCGTTGTGAGTTTAGTTATTGTTATCCACTCGCTTCGATGATGCTTAAGGCCACGCAGTCAGTTGCGAAATCGCAGGGTGGGAACGTAAGCGCGATGACATAAGGCTATGTTTTACCGATATAAGCGAGTCCGAATGTTGTGATGTGTGTTAATAAGTCACAATGGAAGTCAAGCCACGTATCAAAGAGTCTACGTCGCGTTGGGTGTGTACTTGTTTAACCGGCCATGTCTTTCGACAGGCATGATGATGTTAACTGTCATTTATGGAGGTAAGCTAGAATCTTAGTCACTTATACTATCCGTAATAAACACGTACATTTGACGAAGTACTAATAGAAGTCATTACTCGTTAAGTTCATTAATGTTAAAGTTTGAGTTAGCAGTACCTTAAAAGCCCTGGCAATCTCTGTCAGGGCTTTTATCATTTAAGCCTGGTGACATTTTCATGAGCTCACCCACATGAGCACTTATCCTTCAGTACAACCCGCTGACCAGACGTGAACCATAAAGTTCAAAAAATATAAGTGAAATGAATCCTTGCTTGTTGAGTCTTATCCGGTCTACTATGCCTCATCGGTTTGGAATACAGACCTTATGAAAGCAGTTTTAGTAAAGCAGTCCTCAGTACAAGTGTTATCAAAGATATCCCTTCATCGAGAGCCTCCTCCTAAGTGCCCATAAGTTTAAATCTGATGAACAGGCCATGTTCGCCATGTTAAGTGGCTCAAAAATTGAAAGGAAATATCTATGTCTAACAAAATGACTGGTTTAGTAAAATGGTTTAACGCTGATAAAGGCTTCGGTTTCATCACTCCAGCAGACGGCAGCAAAGATGTATTCGTACATTTCTCTGCTATCCAGAGCAGCGATTTCAAAACCTTAGATGAAGGCCAGAAAGTTGAGTTCTCTATCGAGAACGGCGCTAAAGGTCCATCAGCTGTAAACGTTATCGCTCTGTAATTTGCGATAATCTCGCTAACACCGACGACAGCGATGAGGGCATTAGCCTGAGCAGTGATGTGTTAGTGATAAAAAAGCCGCCAAGTGCGGCTTTTTTTGTTTTTCTCCCCGCAAAAAAATATCCCCTGTGTGCCCCTCTCCATAAGTCATCGAACCGCTGTTTAAAATAAGCTGCATTTATTTCCACAGGTAGTAGCGGGAGATTGCTGTGCGGCAGGAATGCGGTTTTTTAGTCGCAAGTGAAGAACATCCAATATGGTCATGTTAAAAAAGCAGCTTAAAACGCTGGAAAAAGGCTTTTTTGCCCATAAAAACTGTCAGGCTATTGATGTTGCTTTTTTGTAAACGGATTAACACGCAACCGAAATCCTGCTATGCTGGCCCTCGCGGAACCGGGCACCTTACCCTACACATGGATGGTTTTCACTTTGCGGTGAACTCAGGTAGCCCGGGATGCTAAATACAATGAGAGCGAGGAGAACGTCGTGCTAGAAGAATACCGTAAGCACGTTGCCGAGCGTGCTGCCCAGGGGATTGTTCCAAAACCGTTAGATGCTTCCCAAATGGCCGCGCTGGTTGAACTGCTAAAAGCCCCTCCAGCGGGTGAAGAAGAATTTCTGTCCGATCTGTTAATCAATCGAGTGCCGCCGGGCGTTGACGAAGCGGCGTATGTCAAAGCGGGTTTCCTGGCTGCTGTCGCGAAAGGCGAAACAACTTCTCCTCTGGTTACTCCTGAACTGGCAGTCAAACTGCTGGGCACCATGCAGGGCGGTTATAACATCCATGCGCTGATTGACGCGCTTGACGATGAAAAGCTGGCACCGATTGCCGCTGAAGCGCTGTCCCACACGCTGCTGATGTTCGACAATTTCTACGATGTCGAAGAAAAATCTAAAGCAGGCAACCCACACGCGAAAAAGATTATTCAGTCGTGGGCTGATGCTGAATGGTTCCTGAAACGCCCTAAACTTGCAGAAAAAATCACCGTAACCGTGTTCAAAGTGACCGGCGAAACCAATACCGACGACCTCTCTCCGGCGCCGGATGCATGGTCTCGCCCGGATATTCCACTGCACGCGCTGGCGATGTTGAAAAACGCCCGTGAAGGCATCGAACCCGACGATGCTGGTAACGTAGGCCCGATCAAACAGATCGAAGCATTACAGGCTAAAGGCTTCCCACTGACCTACGTTGGTGATGTGGTCGGTACAGGTTCTTCGCGTAAATCCGCTACCAACTCGGTGCTTTGGTTTATGGGCGACGATATTCCTTACGTGCCGAACAAGAAGGGCGGTGGCGTCTGCCTCGGCGGTAAAATCGCACCTATCTTCTTTAACACGATGGAAGATGCAGGCGCACTGCCAATTGAAGTCGATGTTGACCGTCTGAATATGGGCGATGTTATCGACATCTATCCGTATAAAGGTGAAGTCCGCAATCACGACACCAACGAAGTTCTGGCTAACTTTGAACTAAAAACCAACGTACTGTTGGATGAAGTTCGTGCTGGTGGCCGTATTCCACTGATCATCGGTCGTGGCCTGACCACCAAAGCCCGCGAATCTCTGAATCTGCCGCACAGTGATGTGTTCGAGCAGGCGAAAGATGTGGCAGCCAGTACCCGTGGCTTCTCACTGGCGCAGAAAATGGTCGGCCGTGCATGCGGCGTTGACGGTGTGCGCCCTGGCGCCTACTGCGAACCGAAAATGACCTCGGTTGGCTCGCAGGACACCACCGGTCCAATGACCCGCGATGAACTGAAAGACCTCGCCTGCCTCGGTTTCTCTGCAGACCTGGTGATGCAGTCCTTCTGCCATACCGCGGCTTATCCGAAGCCGGTCGATGTGACCACGCACCATACGCTGCCTGACTTCATTATGAACCGTGGCGGCGTGTCGCTGCGTCCGGGGGATGGGGTAATCCACAGCTGGCTGAACCGTATGCTACTGCCGGATACCGTAGGTACAGGCGGTGACTCACATACTCGCTTCCCAATTGGTATTTCCTTCCCGGCGGGTTCAGGTCTGGTGGCCTTTGCTGCTGCGACCGGCGTTATGCCACTGGATATGCCAGAGTCCGTGCTGGTGCGTTTCAAAGGTGAAATGCAGCCGGGTATCACTTTGCGCGATCTGGTGCATGCGATCCCACTGTATGCGATTAAAGCTGGCCTGCTGACCGTTGAGAAGAAAGGGAAGAAAAACATCTTCTCAGGTCGCGTGCTGGAAATCGAAGGCCTGCCGAAACTGAAAGTTGAGCAGGCATTCGAACTGACGGATGCTTCAGCAGAGCGCTCCGCAGCCGGCTGTACCATCAAGCTGGATAAAGAGCCGATCATCGAATATCTCAGCTCGAATATCGTGCTGCTGAAATGGATGATCTCTGAAGGTTACGGCGATCGTCGTACGCTTGAACGTCGTGTTCAGGGCATGGAAAAATGGCTGGCCGACCCGCAGTTGCTGGAAGGCGATGCGGATGCGGAATACGCTGCGGTGATCGACATCGATCTGGCAGATATTAAAGAGCCGATTCTGTGTGCACCGAATGACCCGGATGATGCCCGTCTGCTGTCTGATGTGCAGGGCACTAAAATCGATGAAGTCTTTATCGGTTCCTGCATGACCAACATCGGCCACTTCCGTGCGGCTGGGAAACTGCTGGATGCGCATAAAGGCCAGCTGCCTACGCGTCTTTGGGTGGCTCCGCCAACCAAGATGGATGCGGCACAGCTGACCGAGGAAGGCTACTACAGCGTATTCGGTAAGAGCGGCGCGCGCATTGAGATCCCGGGCTGTTCACTGTGCATGGGTAACCAGGCACGTGTGGCAGATGGCGCAACGGTGGTATCGACCTCCACGCGTAACTTCCCTAACCGTCTGGGAACGGGTGCAAATGTGTACCTGGCGTCTGCTGAGCTCTCCGCAGTCGCTTCTCTGCTGGGTAAACTGCCAACGCCGGAAGAGTATCTGACGTTTATGGGCCAGGTGGATAAAACCGCTGTGGACACCTATCGTTATCTGAACTTCGACCAGTTGAGTCAGTACACCGACAAAGCCGACGGCGTGATTTTCCAGACTGCGGTTTAATCTTCAGTTAGCGCTAAGAAACCGGGCACATGGCCCGGTTTTTTTATGTGCTCAGTGGATGGCTGCGATCTCGAACTTCACCTGATAGCCGGCTTTGGCAAGCAGTGTGACGAGTTTATCCAGACTGAAAAGATGAAACTTTCCGCTACGAATTTCGGAAATACGTGAGACGGTGACGCCGAGCAGTACGGCGGCCTCTTTGAGCGGCATGCCGTCAATTTTTTCCTGCAACGCCATCAGTAATTGTGAGCGTGCTTTGAGCTGTTCGGCCTCTTTCGGGGTGTCGGCAAGGGCATCCCAGACACTGTCGAAACGCTGGATCATGAGCTGAACTCCTGTATCAGTTGCTGATAACGCTGGCGGACCAGTGCCACATCCTGCGGGCTGGTCTTGAGCGTTTTCTTATGGAAAGCATGCAGTACATAGATAGCATCGCGGAGCTTTGACACGTAGACCACGCGAAATGTCCCGCTGTCACCATCATGTATTCGCAATTCCCACACCCCACTGGCAACAGCAGCCAGTGATTTAAAATCTGCAGGTGTCGCACCCGCCTGTAGCTGAGCGAGTTGATAACCCGCATCATGCATCACATTCCTGGGAAAGTGTTTAAGGTCGCTCAACGAGCTACCAAGAAAACAGATCTTTTTCATTCGATTCTTCCCTGTTGATGAATTTACGGAATTACGTAATTTTAAGCAACTGTTTTTCCGTGATTACGTAATTTTATGTTGCCGGTGAACGGGCATTACCGTTGTGCCGGGCAGAACATGCCATGGGGGAAAGCGGACAGGCCAGTATTTTCACTGTTCCGTTATCAATATTGGAAAGCGCTACGTAAAACCTCCTGCTTTTCCCGCGCCGGGCTGCGATAATGCGCGCCAAAGCTCAGTATTGTCGCGGCAGACGCGCAAAATGTGGTTGAGCCTGTGAGCAGGCTGGCCGGGAGGAAAGCGCGATGGAATATGAATTTTTAAGAGATATCACCGGTGGTGTGAAGGTTCGCATGACGATGGGCCATGAAGCCGTCGGTCACTGGTTTAATGATGAAGTGAATGAAGACCTCACCCTGCTGGATGAGGTCGAAGCCGCTGCCGAAGACGTCAAAGGCAGCGTGCGTCAGTGGCAGCGCGTGGGCAAAGAGTACACGCTGTTACTGGATGAAGAAGAAGTGATGATCCGTTCAAACCAGCTCAACTTTGAAGGCGATGAGATGGAAGAGGGGATGAATTACTACGATGAAGAGAGTCTGTCATTCTGCGGAGTGGAAGACTTTCTGGCCGTGATTGCCGCCTACCGGGAATTTTTACAGGGGCGTTAACGTTCACGCCGAAGCCCCGCAGGAGCCGGGCATGCCCGGCCCTTGCCAATACATGCCTGGTTTATAACGATGCTCCACCGCACATCACCAGCTCCTGCCCGGTAATGGCGGCGGCGGCAGGTGACAGCAGATAGCCCACCAGTTCGGCAACTTCCTGTGGCTGAATAAAGCGGCCGATAGGTGGCAGTTTTGGCGGCGAACCTTCGCGTCCGGGGCTGTTCAGCATCGGTGTCTGTGTGGCGCCAGGCGCAACGATATTGGCTGTCAGCCCACGTGGTGCCAGCTCTGCTGCCCAGCTGCGGACCATACCTATCATGGCCGATTTGGTGGCGACATACTGACTACGGCCTGCTGCCCCGCGTGACGTGCGGCTGCCCAGTAGCACGATGCGCCCACCGCTGCGCATATGCGGCACAAAGGTATTGGCCAGCGTTTCCGCTACGGCAATATGCAGTTGCCATAGCTGCTGGCTGGCCGTGACATCCAGCTCCCCCAGCAATGCCGCTTTCATCATCCCGGCCGCGTGAATAATGGCCTGCGGTGTCTCCATCCCGGCAAGTACCCGGGCCAGCGCGGCATTGTCGAACAGGTCCACGCTGACAGACCGAAACTGCGGGTTATCATGTTCAATGTGGCTACGGCTTAATCCAGTCACCTGCCAGCCCTTTGCTAACAGATGATCAACAATCGCCGCCCCAATGCCTGAACTGGCGCCGGTCACCAGCGCATGACGGCTCATAGTGTGCCCTCCAGCATTCCCACCGGGATCTTAAAAACGGCCTTGCGGACCATCATCGGTTGCCCGATGGCGCACAGTGCCTGATGCGCTTCGCCTGGTGCAAACGTTACAAAGTCGCCGGGACGCAGATGGACCTGCTGCGTCAGCTGTGGATCGGCGACGATATACAGATCCGCTTTACGTTCTTCACCGCCGGCCGGGCGTGCATCGGTCAGTCCGTAGCGGATAACCTCCTCGCCCGTCAGCACGATCTGAATATCGAGATATTCCCGGTGAAACTCGGTATGGCGTGTGACCGCTGGTGCACTCTGCTGTGAGCCGATATGACAGAACCAGGCGGCCCCCTCCGGCTGCCATCGCCCATCGGGCAGTGCACTCAATGCCGCCAGGCTGTGCGCGGGCTGCGCCAGCAGTTGAAACAGCGATGCAGGCAGGGTAGCCAGCGTCAGATGGTTGAGGTTACCGGCGATCATCGGCGATCTCCTGTCACCCATTCCTCTTCCACACGCACATATTTAATCGCCTGGCGGAAATAGGTGTAGGCAATATGCAGCTCCCCGTTCAGCCCCTGCTTAATACTGGGGTAGGAGAACTCACGGTTCAGCTTCTGCTGCGAATTATTCGTCATGCAGTAGCCGTCGCCTTCATCCAGATTACGCCGGAACGGCCAGCTTTTTCCGCCATCACGTGAAATCGCCAGCGTCATGGGGGCTCGTGGTGCTCCCCAGAAGGCGGTTTTACCGCTGTGGATCACCGGTTCGGCGGCGACCGCCACGTCATCCTCTTCATCTTCAATTTCGTCATACAGTGAGGTGCGGCGTTCGCTGGCCCCTTCGGCACTCATGGCGTTAAACACCAACGCCAGGTCACCGTTCGCCAGCGTAGTCACCTGAATCGACGAGTTATTGTTTGGCAGTTCGGTGGCCTGTGGGGCGGACCAGCTTTGCCCGCCGTCGTCGGACCTGCTTTGATAGATATGATCTGCCCAGCGGCTACGATACAGCGCCAGCAGCGAGCCATCTTTCAGCAGCGTAATATTCATATGGACGCAGCCGGTGCTGTCCGGCACGGCCACATCGTGCCAGCTTTTGCCTTTATCCCGCGAGATTTTCACCGCGCTGTCGTCATTATTGCCCACCCATTTTTCACCCGGTTGGGTACGGCAGTAGAACACCGGCAGCAGCCAGTCGCCGTTAGCCAGCACGACTACTGGCTGACGGATAAAGGTGCCGGGCTGGTCGAGCAGCGTGGCAATCGGTCCCCAGCTCTGGCCGAAGTCCATTGACTGGCGGTAGCGCACAATTGCCGTATCCTGATTGCCGGACTTTTGCGCGGTGTACAGCAGCCACAGCACGTTGTCCGGGTCGAGGAACAGTACCGGGTTCTGCTCCGAGCGGGTCGGGTCGTCCGAGAGTTTTACCGCGTCGGACCAGCGCTCGCTCCCTTTCTCCAGGCGTGAGCACCAGACAGAAATATCGGCGATCCCTTCCTGAGTACCGCCAAACCATACGCACAGCACATCGCCATCCGGCAGCGGCAGCAGGTTAGCCGCATGATTTTGCGGGCAGGATGAGGGCAGCATCGCCTGCTGCCTGTCACCCTCGGTAGCGATAATGCCGTTACGTTCTACGGTGAGCGTTTCCAGTGTCATATCAGGCTCCACTTTTTTGAATTTGGTGTGCGGTTTTTTTCTGGCTGTCCCGCGATGGGATCATGCGATCAATCACCATCACCAGCGCCGGAACAATCAGGGCGATGTACATGTTATTGATGCCGAACGGATCGCCCATGACAAACCAGACCGAGGTCACGACGCAGGAACCAATCAGCCCCCAGTTTGCGCCGCGCGCACTTTTAAACATCGGCAGGTAGAAGGCGATAATCGCCACCACGGAAATCGACAGACGGATAGCACGGGTGAAGAACGATAGTTTCAACACTTCCGGCACCAGCAACACAAAAATCAGTGGGGCAAAGCCGATGGCCAGCGACAGCCAGCGCGTCATTTTGAACTCACGCTCTGGCGTTGGGTTACGCATCGGCACATAGAAGTCCTTCACAATCAGCGATGCAATCGCCAGCGCTACCGTACTGACGCTGACGAAGATCGAGGCCACCAGCGATGTCGTGACCACACCCGCCAGCCACGGGCTCATATCCTGTAAAAACACGGGCAGGGCATACAGACTGTTGATGTCCGGATGCAGGAATTTGGCCGCCACGCCAATCACCGCAATCGCCAGGCCAATCGGCAGACAGAAGAAGAAGGCCACCCAGGTGGCACGGCGCGCAGAGGCCGGGCTTTTGGTGGAGGAGATCGCCTGGATCACGAACTGGGTACAGAAGATCGAACCGATAGTTCCGATCAGCCACGCCATAATCGTACTGGCACCAACGTGACCATCCCAGGTCCAGTAGAACGATGGCATTTTCTCAACCATGGGCGTAATCCCGCCGGTCATCTTCAGTGCCACGCCTAGAATAATCAGAATACCGATGTACTTCAGGCCACTGTGCAGCATCGTGACCCAGGCCATCCCCTTCATACCGCCAAAGGCAAAGTAGAAGGTGCTGACAATGGCGGTAATAAAGGCCGCCACCGGCAGGTTCACTTTCAGCACGGTGGAGATCGCCGCCGCACCGCTGACGTAGTTACCCACGTTCACCAGCAGCAGGGCGTAGATCATAATCAGCGAGATAATGCATTTGGTGGTGTTGCCGTACTTCTCGGCAATGGCACCAGAAATAGTAATTTTTCCGGTGTTATAGATGCGTTTTACCAGCAGCAGACCGAAAATCGGGAAGCCAATGGCGGCACCAATCACCGACCAGGAGGCCGCGAAGCCATCTTCGAACGCCGCCTGTGCGGTACCAATGGTGGATTTGGCGCCGATATATTCCGACATCAGCAGGATGCCGACGATAAACGCGGGCATGGCGCGTGCGCCTTCCATATGTTCACCGGAGGTTTTACTGCGCAGTCGCCAGGTCAGCCAACTGGTAAACAGGATGTACACCAGCACCATCCCGACGATGATCAGCGTACCTTGCGTGGTAAATTCTTTCATAACAACCTCTTAAGTTGTAAAAAGCGCGCTGGCCTTCAGGCTCTTGTGGCGCTTCAGTAGGGTACAAAGGCAAAAGAGAGCGATGCACACCTCACAGGAAGGTGTGCCTGTATTGCTGTTCGTGTCTGATTTAGCCGTGACTGGCTGAAGTTTGAGAAAGAGCAGGTTGATCCTCATCGATGATGGGTTCGACCTTACCCAGCAGGAACAGGTAGTTCAGGATCCCCAACACCACCAACGCGGCTGAGAACACCAGTGCATAAGTAAAGGATCCTGTCGCGGCGACGATGGCACCGGTGATAATCGGGCCGACCGCGCCGCCCATATTGGAGACGGTGTTTTGTAGCCCGGCGACCATCGACACACTATTTTTTGGTGCCACATCGCCCGGCAGTGCCCAAACTTGAGACGCCGCTACCGTGGTGCCTGATTTGGCAACGCACAGCAGGAACACGGTCATAAAGACGGAATCTGTGAAAGGCGCGAATCCGATGCACAGTGCCATCAGCAGGCCAATCGTCAGGAACAGTTTGCGGGTGGCGGTCAGCGACAGCACTTTTTTATGGACCATACGATCGGATGCCCAGCCCGCGATCACTTCGATCACCATGCCACACAGCAACGGCAGAGCGGCAACCATCCCCATCTTGATGAAATCCATGCCTTTATCTTTCACCAGGTAGGTCGGTAGCCAGGTGATAAAGAAATAGGAGGTGTAGTTAATGGTGAAAAAGCCCAGGCACATCGCCCAGATATTGCGGTAGCGCAGTAGCTTGTACCACTTCATCGGCAACACGTTTTTATCGCCATGCTTCTGAGCCTGACCATCACGGATCAAACTGACTTCTGCCTTGCTGATTTTCGGATGATCTTCCGGGTTTTCGGCGTAAATCAGATACCATGCGATCACCCACAGAAGGCCGACGCTACCGATGATCAGGAAGGTCATGCGCCAGTCGACCATATAGATCATCCAGACGATCAGCGGCATCGCCACGGCACCGCCAAATTTCGAGGCACTGTCAAACAAGCCAGAGACGGTGGCGCGCTCTTTATCCGGGAACCAGCGCGCGGTGATCCCGGCATTGCTTGGATACGCCGCCGCTTCACCCACGCCGAGCGCCAGGCGTAATGCCAGCAGGGATTTAAACCCGGTGGCCAGGCCCATCATTGAGGTGGCAATAGACCACCAGGCAACGGCAATCCCCAGCCCTTTTTTCTGGCCGTAGCGATCGGCAAACCAACCCGCCGGGATCTGCAACAGCGAATAGGACCAGAAGAAGGCCGCCATAATAAAGCCCATCATTTCCGGATTCAGGCTAAGTTCATCGATCAGGTGCGGAGCCGCCGCTGACAGCACGGTGCGGTCAATGTAGTTAATGGCAATTGCCAGCCACATCAACCCGGCGATCCACCAGCGAATTCTGGTGCTGCTTGCAACATTATTCATCGTAGTAACCGAGGTCAAAGTTATCGTAGGCTACTGATTTAACAGCAGCGTTGTAATTTTCAGAGCTGATTCATAATATTGACGGGCTTCTGGCGTGCTTTAATGCACTGAATAATTTGCTGCACGCAGCGTTCACCCATCGCGCCAATGGCACCGTCGGTATAGCCGGCAATGTGCGACGTCGGCAGGAAATTATTCAGGGTAAAGAGGGGGTGGGCTTCCAGCGGCTCATGCTCAAAGACATCGGCTGCCGCACCGGCAATCACGTTATCGGCCAGCGCCTGATAGAGGTCGGCTTCATTAATAACGCCACCGCGTGACACGTTCACGAGGAAGGCGGATTTTTTCATACGCTTCATGCGGACAGCATCAAACAGATTGTGGGTTTCGGCCGTCAGTGGCGTGTGCAGGGTGATGAAGTCACTCTCCTGCGTCAGATGGTCCATGCTGACGAATTGAATGTCATGGTCGGCGGCAAATTGCTGGTCAGGATAGAAATCAAATGCCAGCACGCGCATATTGAAACCGCGTGCCCGCAGTGCCACCTGCTTACCAATATTGCCCAGCCCCACTATGCCAAGGGTTTTGCCGTACATATCGGTGGCAAAAATACGTGGCCACTGCCCGGAGCGGGTGTCGTTGATGGCCTGATTCAGCTGCCGGGCGCTGTTGAGCATCAAGGCAAAGGCAAAGTCAGCCACCGCATGTTTATTGGCATCCGGTACGTTGGTGACATAGATGCCGCGTTCGCGGGTAGCATTCAGGTCGATATTGTCGACGCCCACGCCGTGCTTGCAGACGATCGCCAGTTTTGGTGCGCACGCCAGTAGTGCCTGATTCACGTCCGTAAAGGCAACGATCATCGCCACGGTATCGGCCAGATGTGGCTCCAGTGCACTGAGCGGTGCATCCGCAGGCAGGCTGATCAGTTCGAAGCCCTGTTCACGCAATGTGGTGATAGGCTGGGCATCATATTTAGCAAAAGACGGTGAAGTACAAATCACTTTCATGACAGGGATCCCCGGTGTCAGAGCAGGCGGCATCGCAGTGCCGCTGCCGGAAAATTATTGAAGATACTGGTTAACGATCTGGCGAATTTTTTGCTCTTCTTCCGCGCTAAACTGCACCGCGTAGCGGCTGTCACCCACGTCAAAGCCCATCAGTGCCACGGCTTTTTTCACCGCTGCGGGTGAGAAGGCCACGGCATACAGGTCGGTACGCAGTCCGGTGACGTTCTCCTGGGCTTTGCGTGAGGCCGCGATATCGCCCGCGTGGAAGTGCGACCAGATGGCGTTGATCTCTTGCGGTGCAACGTTAGCCAGACCGGAAATACACGCCGAGCAGCCGTCCACGAATCCTTGATGGATCAACGAGTCCGGACCGTTCAGCACGTTAAAGTGATCAATACCTTCGGCTGCTTTCAGGAAGCCGCTCAGGCTCTCATAGCTGCCTGCGCTGTCTTTGATGCCGATAATGTTGGGGTGGGCAGCCAGCTGGCGAACGGTTTCCGGCTGTAAGGTATTGCCGGTACGCGCCGGGATGTTGTAGAGAAACACCGGCACCGTCAGTGCATCGGCCACGGCGGTGTAGTGGGCGATCAGCTCTGACTGTTTGAGTGGAACAAAGTACGGAGTGATCACCGACACGGCATCCACACCCAGCGCGGCAACCTGTTTACCGAGGCGAATGGTTTCACGTGTGGATATCTCGCCGACGTGGGCCACCACATTGGCTTTTCCGGCCACTTCGTCGACGCAGGTGGCCGTCACAGCCAGCTTTTCCTGTTCGTTTAATACGAAGAACTCACCGTTGGTGCCGCCGCAGAAAATACCGTTTCCGGCCGCCAGCTGGCGCTGCACCTGACGGCGCATGGCTGCTTCAGCATAGGCGCCGTCATGATCGAAAGGTGTGACGATGGCGGTCAGTACGCCCTGAATAGTTTTGCTCATCATAATCTCTCTGTTAGTGATTCAGTGCCGGAAACAGCGTCAGGTACACGTTACGCACGTCGTTTGCGCTCACCGGTGCCGGGACATTTTTCATCAGGCGCTGCACATCGAGTGCCGCTTCCACTAAATAAGGCAGGTGTTCTGAGGTGATCCCCAGCTCGTCGAGGCTGGCAGGCAGCTTCAGTCGCTGGACCAGGGCCGCGAAGTAATCCACCAGTGCGTGAGACTTCTCCTCCGCGTTGAGCTGCGGGTTAGCCTCTGGCAACAGATCGTAGACTTCGGCGAATTTGCTTACCGCCGCCGGGCGCACAAAGCGCATGCAGGGAGCGAGCAGAATGGCGTTCGCCACGCCGTGCGGCAGGTGATATTTGCCTCCCAGCGGGTAGGACATGGCGTGCACCAGATGAGTCCCGGCATGGGCGATGGCCGCCCCGCCGTAATAAGACGCCCACAGCATATTCAGTCGGGCTTCCAGGTTACCGGGTTCAGCCACGGTGGTTTCCAGGCTGGCAAACAGCTTCTTCATCCCGATCAGCGCGTAGTTGTCACTCACCGGGTTTGACACCGTCGCGGTAAAGCACTCAATCAGGTGGCAGAGCGCATCAATCCCGGTTGAAGATGCAATATGTGCCGGCATGCTGGTGGTCAGTTCCGGGGCCAGAATCACATAGTCCGGCAGCATCACTGGGGAAATAATGCCGACTTTCGTCTCTTTCTCCGGGATGGCCAGAATGGCGTTTGGCGTGGCTTCTGACCCCGTACCTGCAGTGGTCGGGATCAGCAACGAGGAGGTGCGTCTCTGAGGTTTCTCTCCGGCCAGCAGGGCCTCTAGCGTAGGTGCATTCTCAACGCACAGCACCGACAGCAGTTTTGCCACGTCCAGCACGCTGCCACCGCCTACGCCAATCACCAGATCCACATCGCGCGAGGCCAGGCCGGCGAGGATCTCTGCTACATCATGCTGGCTCGGCTCGGGTGGCACGTTGCTGACGGTATGTAAGGTTGAGACCTGACGGCGTACCTGCTCCGTCAGCGTCTGCACTGCCGGGATCGCCGCAATATTCTTATCGGTGACCAGCAACACACGCTGCTTACCTTTTAACAGGTAGCCAATGTCATTGAGTGTCTGGTAGCCCGCGATCACGGTACTGTTTATGTTCATGCCTGATTTCTCCTCATCACGCCGCTTTCAGTTACGGGTGATTGTATTTCGTCATTTGTAAGGGCTTTCCGACTTTGATGGGTAATTTATAGGGCATATTGATTCTGATTAATTTGAACTTGCTCACATTTAATCAAATGTGATTGAATATAATCATATTCAGATAATGAGTGGTGTCCTGAACCTCTCTTCACAGACAGGCACCTCAATGTTCCGTACAGGAGTGGCGATGACGCAGCGTAAATGGCAAACGCCGGTACTGGTGATTGCGGATGATTTTACCGGGGCCAATGATGCGGGCAGCGGGCTGGCCAGAGCGGGAGCGCGGGTGAATGTGCTTTTTGACAGCCAGTCACCGCGTGGTGACGAGCAGGCCGACGTCTGGGTGGTCAGCACGGACAGCCGCGCGCTCTCTGCCCAGGATGCTGCAGAGCGGGTGCATCGTGCGCTGATGCACTGGTCGCCGGTTGCCCGCGAAGGCTGGCTGTTTAAGAAGATGGATTCCACTCTGCGCGGCAATCTGGGCGCAGAAACCGAAGCGGCTCTGCTGGCCAGCGGTGCATCGCTGGCGCTGGTAGTTCCGGCGGTTCCACGGCTGGGGCGCATTACCCGCGACGGCGAGTGCTTTATTCACGGCTTGCGACTGACCGAGACCGAATTTGCCAGCGACCCGAAAACGCCGGTGACAACAGCGAACATTGCCCGGCGGTTATTGGAGCAGAGCACATTGCCTTGCGGCGGCCTGACGCTGGCGCAGGTGCGCGGGCCACAGCTGCTGGCGCTGATGCAACAGGCCGCCGACAGCACACCGTCGCTGCTGGTGGTGGATGCAGAAACCGATGATGACTTACAGCGCATTGCGCAGGCAGCGTCCCACCTGGCACAGCGTCCGCTGCTGGTCGGTGCTGCCGGGCTGAGTGATGCTCTGACGGCGTTGCTGGTGGATCGCCACCCGTCACCGCTGCTGGCAGTGGTGGGCTCGATGAGTGACATTGCCCGTCAGCAAATTGACCGGATTCAGCAGCAGCATCCCGTGACGCTGGTGGATATCGATATTGCCGAACTGTTTTCTCGCCCGCGTTGGGTATCGTTTCCCACCTGGCGCCAGACCGTGACCAAGGCATTGCGCGCCGGGCAGCACTGTGTGGTCCGCACCTGCCAGCATAACGGGCAGCGTGAAGCGATTGCTGCACTGTGTGAAGAACATCAGCTGAGCCGTGCTCAACTGGGTGAAGAAATTTGCCAGCTACTGGCACAGCTCACGGCTGAAGTGCTGGCAGAAGCCCAGCCTGGCGGGTTGTATCTTTCCGGCGGTGACGTGGCGATCGCCGTGGCGCGCGGGCTGGGTGCCAGTGGATTCCAGATTCAAGGCCAGATTGCGGGCTGTGTGCCCTGGGGCCGCTTATTAAATGTGACTGAACCCTTGCTGGTGATGACCAAAGCCGGTGGCTTCGGTGATGCAAACACCCTGGTCGACGTTATTCGTTTTATTGAGGAGAAATCGAGTGAGTAAAATTATTGCGATCACTATGGGCGACCCGGCAGGTATCGGTCCGGAAATCATTATCAAATCACTGGCCAGCGGTGAGCTGTCCGGGGTTCCGGCAGTGGTGGTGGGCTGTGCCAGTACCCTGCGGCGCGTGCTGAGCCTGAATATTACCCCACAGGCAGAACTGCGCGTGCTGGATCGCGTGGCCGATGCTCACTTCGCCCCTGGTATTATCAATGTTATCGATGAACCGCTGACCGATCCGGCTGCCCTGAAGCCCGGAGTCGTGCAGTCGGAAGCGGGTGATCTGGCGTACCGCTGCGTTAAACGTGCCACGGAACTGGCGCTGGCGGGGGAAGTACAGGCGATTGCCACCGCCCCGTTAAATAAAGAAGCGCTGCACTCTGCCGGGCATCTTTATCCCGGGCATACCGAACTGCTGGCGAAGCTGACCGACAGCAAAAATTACGCGATGGTGCTGTATACCGACAAGCTGAAGGTGATCCACGTCACCACGCATATTGCGCTACGTCAGTTCCTTGATACCCTGGGGCGCGAACGCGTTGAGACGGTGATCGGTATGGCAGATACTTTCCTCAGGCGCGTTGGTTTTGAGAACCCGCGTATTGCCGTGGCCGGGGTGAATCCGCATGCGGGTGAAAATGGCCTGTTTGGCGATGAAGAGATCACTATCGTCGGCCCATCGGTAGAGGCGATGAAAGCGCAAGGGCTGAACGTGACCGGGCCGTGCCCGCCGGATACCGTTTTCCTCCAGTGCCAGGAAGGCCAGTACGATATTGTCGTCGCGATGTATCACGATCAGGGGCACATTCCGCTTAAGCTGTTGGGCTTTTACGATGGGGTCAATATTACCGCCGGGCTGCCGTTTATTCGTACCTCGGCAGACCACGGCACGGCGTTTGATATTGCCTGGACAGGAAAAGCGAACTCTGCCAGCATGGCGATCTCTATTCAGTTAGCGATGCAGCTTGCATAAGGACATATGAAGGGACAAAGCCGCCTCGATCAGATTATGGACTATCTGAAAAGTCATAATCTGGTCACGGTCGAACAGCTGGTGGCTGCCATTGCGGCGTCACCCGCCACCATCCGACGCGACCTTATAAAACTCGATCAGGAAGGGGTGATCAGCCGTAGCCACGGTGGGGTAACCCTGAACCGCTTTATTCCCAATCAGCCCACCACGGTTGAGAAGATGCAGCGCCATCTGGCAGAGAAACGGGTTATTGCGCATACCGCGGCCAGCCTGGTGAAATCCGGTGATGCTGTGGTGCTGGATGCCGGCACCACCATGCTGGAGCTGGCACGTCAGCTGACGCATTTGCCGCTGCGGGTGATCACGGCTGATTTGCATATCGCGTTGTTTCTTTCCGAGTTTAAGCAGATTGAAGTGACGATTATCGGCGGGCGCATCGACGACTCCAGTCAGTCCTGTATTGGTGAGCACGGACGCCGTCTGCTGCGTAATATCTATCCGGATATCGCTTTTGTCAGCTGTAACTCCTGGAGCCTGGAGAAGGGCATCACGGCACCGACGGAAGAGAAAGCCGGACTGAAGCAGGACCTGCTGGCCAATGCGCGCCGCCGGGTGCTGCTGGCCGACAGCAGTAAGTACGGTTCCTGGTCGCTGTTTCAGGCGGCACCGCTTCAGCAACTGACGGATATTATTACCGACAGGCTGCTAACCGATGAATCTCAGAGTGAGTTGAGTGAGCAGGACTTTACGCTGAGGCTGGCGCTGTAACCACAAGGCTCTGAACTCACCTCCACGATTGAAAACCTTAAGCCTTCCGTCCTCAAAGTTGGGATTAATCCCAACTTTGAATATCATCACTGTGTAGTCATGCGCACCTGATAAACCTTTTTTCACTATGTTTAACTTTACCCGATGGCAATTTTTTTTGAATAGCCAGATAAAGCTGTGTAATATTTGATGGTTCTGAATTAATTATCCCTTTTAAGGGAATGAGTTGGGATAGGGATGAACCCATTTTTTTATTCTAAAAAAAGTATTTTTTCAAAAGTGAACATGACAGTTTTGGCCATGTTTTTGGTAATGGGTCTTTGGTTCTGGTACATGATATGGGCTTCCATCCTATCACATCGAACTGTTTTGATGGAGTTTGTTCCTGAATGGATGGTGTATATCACCACTGGAGCAGTTATTGGGCTTTTTTTTGCGGGGAGAACGGTTTACAGACGCCCAGTCAATAAAACACCGAAGTATGTTCTGGAGATGTTCTTTGGTGGTTTCTGTTTTGGCTTTATCTGCGTGTTGAATATTTTCGATGTCTATATTTATTGCTTCCCTGATAATTTAATCCGTTATGAGTCAGAGTATGAGGTGGTTTTTCCTGGTCCATCGAGAGGAAAATCTGGTCATTGCGAAGCAGGACTCTGGATTAAAGATCCTCACACCAACAGATGGTTACAACTTTGTACTAATAAAAAAGAGCTAAGCTATAAACGTAGGCAAGGGATGGATCGTGTATGGGTGACGGCAAAAGTGAATCATATTGGTTCTTATATCGTTGAGTATGAATTTGTTTATCATTAAAAGCTTTTTTTGATAAAAAGCGACCCGAAGGTCGCCTTTTTGCGGATATCAATACACCCAACCAGTTACTGCGTTTTTAATCCCAACGACGGAATATTGCGGCCGTAATAAATCTCACGCATCTCTTTCCACAGTAAATCCGTAATGCGTTTATGTTCCTGTGGACTCAGATCGGCGGGTTCGGTATTGAACAGATAGTGTTTCAGATCGAACTCTTTCAACAGCATTTTGGTGTGGAAGATATTTTCCTGATACACATTCACATCCATCATGTCGTACATCGATTTCATATCATCCGACATGAAATTCTGAATAGAGTTAATCTCGTGATCGATGAAGTGTTTCACCCCGTTCACATCGCGGGTAAACCCACGCACGCGATAATCGATGGTGACAATATCGGATTCCAGCTGATGAATTAAATAGTTCAACGCTTTCAGTGGTGAAATGACACCACAGGTCGAGACTTCAATATCTGCACGGAAGGTACACAGACCGCCTTCAGGATGGCTTTCCGGGTAGGTGTGTACGCAGATATGACTTTTGTCGAGGTGCGCCACAACGGAGTTGGGCAGCGGGCCAGGATGTTCGGAGGTGTCGATGTCGCGCGGATCGATCGGCTCTTCACTGACCAGAATCGTAACGCTGGCCCCCTGGGGTTCATAATCCTGACGCGCGATATTCAGCACGTTGGCACCGATAATTGAGCAGGTCTCGCTCAGGATCTCGGTCAGGCGGTTAGCATTATACTGCTCATCAATGTATGCAATATATCCGTCACGCTCCGCATCGGTGTTTGCGTAACAGATATCGTAGATACAAAAACTCAGGCTTTTCGTCAGGTTGTTGAAGCCATGTAGTTTAAGCTTTTGCAATTTAGTTCACCCCCTTGAAATACCTGGTTAGTCGGCCAGCGCATTTAACAGATATTGCGGCAGGGCAAAGCTGCCAGTGTGGATCGCCGGATTGTAGTAACGGCAGTTCAGGCCTGCTTGTGCAAAGCGTGAAGCAATCGTCGCGGCATCGAGCTGGCGCAGCGCCGGATTATCACTGGCCCAGGCGAAGGTCATAATGCCGCCGTAGTAGGTCGGGATCGCGGCCTGGTAGAAGCTGACATCAGCGAAATAGTGGCTGAGTTTGCGATGGCTGTTCACCGCTTCATCTTGCTGCAGGAAACAGACGCCGTTTTGTGCCACGAAGATGCCATTCGGGTTCAGGCAGCGGTGGCAGCCTTCATAAAAGTCTGAAGTAAACAGGCTTTCTCCCGGCCCAATCGGGTCGGTGCAGTCAGAGATAATCACATCGAATTTTTCGCTGGTCTGTGTAACGAAGTTCACGCCATCGTCAATCACCAGGGTAAAGCGCGGGTCGTCATAGGCGCCCTGGCTGTGGTTCGGCAGGTGTTCTTTGCAGAAGGTCACCACGCCAGCATCGATTTCAACCATCGTAATCTGTTCGATGTTTTTATGCCGGGAGACTTCACGCAGCATGGCTCCGTCACCGCCGCCGATGATCAGCACTCGCTTTGCGGCCCCGTGGGCCAGCAACGGAACGTGTGTCATCATCTCGTGATAGATAAACTCATCGCGTTCGGTGGTTTGTACTACGCCGTCCAGCGCCATTACCCGGCCTAATGCCGCATTCTGAAAGATAATCAGATCCTGGTGTTCGGTCTGCTCGCGATACAGTACGTTGTCGACAGAAAAATACTGCCCGAATCCGGCATGAAGCGTTTCATACCACATTTCTTTATCGGTCATGGTGGGGGTTTTCATCCTCATATACTCTCCGTCATGCACGTTGCAGCCCGGCGGCACCCGTGTGAACACTGTGTGACGGGGGAGCAAACGTGGCCTGCGCAGGTGCAGGCTGAATCAGGGCGAATATAACAGCCGCGAAAAATGGGCCAGTATCATAGCGATTAATGACCGCAGTTGCACGGTCAAATCAGCAGCAGGAGGGCGAGAGAACAATTACTTCACGTAGGCCAGCAGGCTCAGAGAGTCACGCGCCAGAGATTTACACTTAGTATCGTTCGGTACGGCAATACCACTGAGATCGCGATAGCTGTCTTCACCTAATGCTTTCATATTAAAACTGTTGTAATTGGTTAAATCCCAACGATTTTGCTGTGCGAAAAACACCAATGCACGGCGAATTTGCCCGTCGGGGAGATCCTGATAACCACAATCGTTTTTCAAATAAACAAATACGGCGGTTAAATCTGCCAAATCTTCTGCTTCCGATTCGCTGAGGGCGAAACTGGTGGAGGAGAAGCCAAACAGCCCTAACAGCAACAGAGCCTTGATGCTTTTCTTCATGGTTTATCTCATACGTGTGCAATAGCTTGACGTTAGCACAGTTCAGGCCGGGTGCCAGCCACTTTTAAGACAGAAAAGTCCTGAAGGGCTTATCCCGCAATCTTTTAACGGGCTTGACCTTCCCGCTGGGGCAGGGTTTATGCTGTCGGTCGCTATCGATATCTGACACAGACATCTTACACAAGGACTGAATAAGGAATGGATGATGCAACGTCGTGATTTTATCAAATTAAGCGCCGCTATCGGCGCAGCCAGTGCCTTGCCACTGTGGAGCCGTTCATTAATGGCGGCTGAACAGCGCCCGCTGTTGCCGATACCCACGTTACTGACGGCCGATGCGCGCAGTGAAATCACCCTGATTGCCCAGACCGGTAACAGCCTGTGGCGCGGTAAAAACGTGCCAAGCTGGGGCTATAATGGCAGCCTGCTTGGCCCGGCGATCCAACTGGATCGTGGCAAAGAGGTCAACATCACCGTGCATAATCGTCTGCCCGAAACGACGACGGTGCACTGGCACGGTCTGGAACTGCCGGGCAACGTCGACGGTGGGCCACAGGCGCGGATCGCGCCGAACAGCAGCCGCCGGGTGACATTCACGCCCGATCAACCGGCGGCGACCTGCTGGTTCCATCCGCATCAACATGGCCGTACCGGTTACCAGGTCGCGCAAGGACTGGCTGGGCTGGTGCTGATCAACGACCCGGAAAGCGGCAAGCTGCTGCTGCCCCAACAGTGGGGCGTTGATGACATTCCCGTGATTTTACAGGATAAGCGACTGAGTGCTGACGGCAGCCAGATCGATTACCAGTTGGATATTATGAGTGCGGCGGTGGGCTGGTTTGGCGACACGATGCTGACGAATGGGGCTATCTACCCGCAGACCGGCGTACCGCGAGGCTGGCTGCGCCTGCGTCTGCTAAATGGCTGTAATGCCCGTTCGCTCAATCTGACCACCAGCGATCAGCGCCCGATGTATGTGATTGCCAGTGATGGCGGCCTGCTGGCTGAGCCCGTGCAGGTCAGCGAGCTGCCGATGCTGCCGGGTGAACGTTATGAAGTGCTGGTAGATACCTCTGACGGTAAACCTTTCGATCTGCAAACGCTGCCGGTGCGTCAGATGGGCATGACACTGAAGCCCTTTGATCAGCCGTTGCCGGTGTTGTCGATCAACCCATTGCGGGTGTTGGCCAGCGGAACGCTACCGGACAAGCTGGTGGATATGCCCGCTGTTCCTGCGACTGACGGGCTTAAAACTCGCTGGATGCAATTAATGATGGATCCGGAACTCGACCGTCGCGGCATGATGGCGCTGATGGAAAAATACGGACATGCGTCAATGGCGGGTATGGCGATGGACGGGCACGACAGCGATAAACCGGCAAGCCCGGCGAAATCTGATATGGCTGGAATGGATCACGGCAACATGGCCGGAATGGATCATGCAAAACCGGTGAAAGGCTATGATTTCCATAACGGTAATCAGATCAACGGCGTGGCCTTTAATATGGATAAACCCTCGTTTGAGGTCGCGAAGGGCGTGTATGAGAAGTGGACCATTTCAGGTGAAGGCGATGAGATGCTGCATCCGTTCCATATTCACGGCACCCAGTTCCGTATCCTGTCGGAAAATGGCAAACCCCCTGCGCCACATCGCAGCGGCTGGAAAGACACCGTTCGTGTTGAGGGCTGGCGCAGCGAGGTGCTGGTGCGCTTCAACCATCAGGCCGATGCCGCCAATGCCTATATGGCGCACTGCCATCTGCTGGAGCATGAAGATACCGGCATGATGCTGGGCTTTACCGTGGCGTAATCACCACGGTGTGACAGACCCTTTTTTTAGATGTGTTTTTATCTAACTGATTTATATCAGTATAGGGATATGGCGATGAAAAAAGGGTCTGGCATGATAAAAAGTGATAAAAGGTAATTAAGTTAACAGGTTAGCGTTGTAAGCTAACGGGTTCACTGCCGTACAGGCAGCTTAGAAATACGTTCCTTTTCCACGATTATGAAACACTGCGTTCACTGCCGTACAGGCAGCTTAGAAAAGGCGGACCGGAAAAAGGGTCCGCCCCTGCATTGGGCTGGCGCAGCGCAAAACGTTATATCTCGCGCTCTACAAACGAGAGCTTCTCTGCGCTGCGGATAACACGTTTAGCCCAGCGATAACCTGACGTCTTCAATCAAATCATCTTTATTCTCAATACCAATCGACAGACGAATGGTGGATGAGGTGATACCAAAACGGTTGCGCACATCAAGCGGTACGCCGGAGTGGGTGGTGCTGGCCGGGTGGCTGGCGAGGGATTCGGTGCCGCCCAGGCTCACCGCCAGCTTAAACAGTTGCAGACTGTTGAGGAAACGGAACGCTGCTGCCTCGCCGCCGCGAATATCAAAGGAGAAGGTCGAGCCTGCGCCGCTGCACTGAGTGGTATACACCTTGCCCTCTGGGGAGGCCGGGTCCAGGAACGGCAAATAATGGACGTGCTCCACCTGCGGATGGCTGCGCAGGAACTCAGCAACCGCCGTGGCGTTATCGTTGGCGCGCTCCATACGCAGCGCCAGCGTCTCCAGCGAGCGACCAATCATCCAGCTGGAATGCGGGTCCAGTTGGGTGCCAATGGCACTGCGCAGGGCTTTCACCTGGCGGATTAACGCCTTGCTGCCCATGGCGGCTCCGGCAATCAGGTCGGAGTGGCCGCCTACGTATTTGGTCAGTGAGTAGAGAGAAATATCGGCACCGTGTTCCGTCGGGCGTGAAAACACCGGGCCGAGCAGGGTGTTATCGCAGGCGATCACCGGGCGATGCTGCTGCTGGCGCTCAATATGGTCGGCTACACGCTTAATCAGCGCAATATCCACCAGGCTGTTGGTCGGGTTTGCCGGGGATTCAATCAGGATCACCGATACCCGTCCCAGCTTCATCGCTTCTTCAGCGGCGGCTTGCACCACGGCTTCGTTCACACCATCCGCAAAGCCAAGCGTCGAAACGCCCAGATTACGGAAGGTTTTACTCAGCAGCGTCTCTGTGCCGCCATACAGCGGCTGTGAATGCAGGATGGTATCGCCCGGTTTGACGAAAGCCAGCAGCGTGGTGGAGATCGCTGACATGCCGGAAGAGAACAACGCAGCGCTGTCGGTGCGTTCATAAATTGCCAGGCGGTCTTCAACTATCTCGCTGTTCGGATGGTTAAAGCGCGAGTAGACCAGCCCGTTGCCCTCGCCGGCAGGCGGTTCACGGCGGCCGGAAACATAGTCAAAGAAGTCCCGCCCCTCTTCTGCGCTGTTAAATACGAACGTGGAGGTGAGAAACACCGGCGGTTTGACCGCGCCTTCTGACAATGACGGATCATAGCCATAGTTGAGCATCTGGGTTTCAGGATGTAGCTCGCGGTTACCGATATGTGTTTTTTTCGAATGTGAAGAAGGCATGCAAACTCCGGCTATCAGGCCTGTGACTTATTATTGTTGCGCATAAGCTAGCATGGGGCAGGAGTGAGAGATAAATGAATAATCGCTCTATGGTTAAATCAAAAAGCCATATGAAATAGGGCTATCTGAACGTATGGCAGTCTATATGTCTGTGGCGAGAAGTGAGTAAGCGACGTTGCGCAACAGTGAGGGAAAGCGCTGAAGTGTGATAAACTTCACCGCTTTCCCTGAGCAATCGACGAACCACTATCTATGAAACACACCGTTGAAGTGATGATCTCCGAAGCTGAGATCAAATCCCGCGTTGCCGAACTCGGCAAGCAAATCAGTGACCACTACCGTGACAGCGGCAGCGACATGGTGCTGGTGGGCCTGCTGCGTGGCTCCTTTATGTTTATGGCCGACCTGTGCCGCACCATTGATGTTTCTCACGAAGTCGACTTTATGACGGCGTCCAGCTACGGCAATGGCACCTCAAGCACGCGTGATGTGAAAATCCTGAAAGATCTGGATGAAGATATCCGTGGCAAAGACGTGCTGATCGTTGAAGATATTATCGATTCAGGCAATACGTTGAGCAAAGTGCGTGAGATCTTTAGCCTGCGTGGGCCGAAGTCGCTGGCGATCTGTACCCTGTTGGATAAACCGTCGCGTCGTGAAGTGGATGTGCCAGTCGAATATGTCGGCTTCGCCATCCCCGATGAGTTTGTGGTGGGCTACGGTATTGACTACGCTCAGCGCTATCGCCACCTGCCCTATGTGGGCAAAGTGGTCATGCTGGACGAATAATCCGGCAGAGCACAATCGACCAAGGCCGGATCCTCCGGCCTATAATAATATGTGCCGCTTAAGGATTAAGGTCCGGGTCATTGAGCAGGTTAGCAATGCCCTGGCGATAGCGCTGTTCCAGGGTTTCACGATTGGTTGAGCTGACGCCAAGATCGCGCAGATAACCATCCATGATGCCGTAAACCCAGCCATGAATATTGACCTTCTGCCCGCGTTTCCACGCTGACTGCATCACGGTCGAATGACCCAGGTTATACACCTGCTCAATCACGTTGATTTCACACAGTTTGTCGAAACGCTTTTCTGGCGGCAGCTCACCCAGTAACGAACTATGCTTGTACCACAAATCGCGAATATGCAGCAGCCAGTTGTTGATCAGGCCAAGCTCTGGATTTTCAACTGCCGCTTTAACGCCGCCGCAGCCGTAGTGACCACAAATAATAATGTGTTCCACTTCCAGCACTTCAACCGCGTATTGCACGACCGAAAGACAGTTTAAGTCAGTATGGATCACCAGGTTAGCGACGTTACGGTGAACGAACAGTTCACCCGGCTCCAGCCCGGTCAGGCGCTCGGCAGGTACGCGGCTGTCTGAACAGCCAATCCAGAGAAAACGGGGGTTTTGTGCCTGAGCAAGGCGCTCAAAGAAACCGGGATCTTCCTCTTTCAGCAACCTGGACCACTGGCGGTTGTTGCTGATAAGGGTATCAATGTCTTTCATAATGGTGTCGGCCAATAACTCGAAATGCGTACAGTAATATAGGGTAATGCGGCGCAATTGAAAATGACAAACAAGAAACCACAACAAAACAGGGCACTCTTTAATCTATGACTTATGCACTGGAGCTTGAAAAGCTAACCAAAACCTACGCAGGTGGGGTTCAGGCGCTCAAAGGAATCGACCTTGCGGTAGAAGCCGGTGACTTCTATGCACTGCTGGGGCCTAACGGCGCAGGGAAGTCCACCACCATTGGCATTATCAGTTCGCTGGTCAATAAAACCGCCGGTAAGGTGCGCGTGTTTGGCTACGACCTCCAGCAGGATGTGGTTAACGCTAAGCGTCAACTGGGCCTGGTGCCGCAGGAATTCAACTTTAACCAGTTTGAAACGGTGCTACAGATTGTGGTCAGCCAGGCTGGACTGTACGGCGTGGAAAAACCGGAAGCGCAGAAACGCGCTGAAAAGTATCTCAAACAGCTGGATCTGTGGGAGAAACGCAACGAACGTGCGCGGATGCTCTCCGGTGGGATGAAGCGCCGTTTAATGATTGCCCGTGCGCTGATGCATGAGCCTAAGCTGCTGATCCTCGATGAACCCACCGCGGGTGTCGACATCGAGTTGCGTCGCTCAATGTGGACTTTCCTGCAGGAGCTGAACGCCCAGGGCACCACCATTATTCTCACCACCCACTATCTGGAAGAAGCCGAGATGCTGTGCCGCAATATCGGCATTATCCAGCGCGGTGAGCTGGTGGAAAACACCTCGATGAAAGGCCTGCTCTCTAAGCTGAAATCAGAAACCTTTATCCTCGACCTCGCGCCAAAAAGCCCGCTGCCGAAGCTGGAAGGATTCCAGTATCGTCTGGCGGATACCTCAACGCTGGAAGTGGAAGTGCTGCGTGAGCAGGGGCTGAACAGTGTGTTCAGCCAGCTGAGCCATCAGGGGGTGCAGGTGCTCAGTATGCGCAACAAAGCCAACCGTCTTGAGGAGCTGTTTGTCGACCTGGTGAACGGTCGCAAAGGAGATAAAGCATGACACATTTGTACTGGGTGGCGCTGAAAAGCATCTGGGGCAAGGAAGTGAATCGTTTCGCGCGCATCTGGATTCAGACGCTGGTGCCGCCGGTGATCACTATGACGCTCTATTTCATTATTTTCGGCAACCTGATTGGTTCGCGCATCGGTGAAATGCACGGTTTCAGCTATATGCAGTTTATCGTGCCGGGTTTGATCATGATGGCGGTGATCACCAATGCCTATGCCAACGTGGCCTCATCCTTCTTCAGCGCCAAGTTCCAGCGCAACATTGAAGAACTGCTGGTGGCACCGGTGCCGACGCACGTGATCATTGCCGGATACGTGGGCGGCGGTGTGGCGCGCGGTATCTGTGTGGGTGTGCTGGTGACGGCGATTTCACTGTTCTTCGTGCCGTTCCAGGTGCATTCATGGCTGATGGTGGCGGTTACGCTGGTGCTGACGGCGGTGCTGTTCTCACTGGCGGGTCTGCTGAACGCCGTATTTGCCCGGACCTTCGATGATATCAGTCTGATCCCGACCTTTGTGCTGACGCCGCTGACCTATTTGGGGGGCGTGTTCTACTCGCTGACGCTGTTGCCACCGGTCTGGCAGATGGTGTCTAAGCTGAACCCGATTGTCTATATGATCAGTGGCTTCCGCTATGGTTTCCTGGGGATTAACGATGTGCCTCTGGTGTTTACGCTGGGCGTGCTGGTGGCGTTTATCGTGGTGTTCTATGCGCTGGTGTGGGTGTTAATTCAGCGGGGACGCGGGTTACGTACTTAATGTGAGATAGCGGGTTGACCGAAAAAGAGGGTCAACCCCTACAGGTCACAAAGGGGCCGATCATTTTTCCGATCGGCCCGTTAAATATCACTTACGCGACCTGAACCGGCACGGCTTTCGCCAGGCGCTTCATCTGGTTGTCGCCTTCAAAATAGGCCACTTTAGGCTGCCATTCACGCGCTTCGGCATCGGACATCTGCACGTAAGAACAGATAATCAGCAGGTCCCCTTCGCAGGCACAGCGCGCTGCCGCACCGTTCACCGAAATGATTTTTGAACCCCGTTCGGCAGCAATCGCATAGGTGGAAAAACGCTGGCCGTTGTTCACGTTATAGATATCAATCGCTTCGTATTGCAGAATGCCGGAAGCGTCGAGGAAGTCCTGGTCGATGGCGCAGGAACCTTCGTAATTCAGGTCCGCCTGAGTCACTTTGACCCGGTGAAGTTTGCCCTGCAACATAGTACGGTTCATAAAAAGTCACTCTGCAATCAATTCAAAAAAACGGTCGTCAGTATTGCCTGAGAGGGCGCGGCTGTCTACTGCGTCAGATCAACCTGTTGGTTATCAATCAAACGCGCTTTACCCAACCACGCCGCCATCAGGATGACTGCGCGCTGGCTGTCGACATTCAGCGGTCGCAGCGTATCGGCATCGACAATCGCCAGGCCGTCAGGCTGTAACCCCTGATCGCTGAGGGCGTTTTCGGCTTCTGCAATCAGTGTGTCCACATGGCGTTCACCCTGGCTCAGTTTTTCCGCAATACCGTTCATGACCTTGCTCACCACGGGCGCAATTTTGCGCTCATCGGCGGTGAGATAGCCGTTACGCGAACTGAGCGCCAGGCCATCTTTGGCGCGCACGGTTGGCACACCAACGATGTCAATATCGTAGCCCATATCCGCCACCATTTTGCGGATCAGCGCCAGTTGCTGATAATCTTTTTCGCCAAAGCACGCGAGGTCGGGCTGCACCAGATTAAACAGCTTGCTGACGATGGTGGAGACGCCACGGAAGTGACCGGGACGGCTGGCACCTTCCAGCAGCGTGGAGAGGCCGGGAACCTCAACGAAGGTCTGTTCACCCAGGCCTTGCGGGTAAACGTCGCCAGGGGCAGGAGAGAACACCAGGTCAACGCCACGGCGATTTAGCTTTTCGCAATCTTCCTGCAACGTACGCGGGTAGCGTGCCAGGTCATCAGCGCGTTCGAACTGCATCGGGTTAACGAAAATCGACACCACGACGATATCGGCATTCGCGCGTGCTTCGTCGACCAGCGTCATGTGCCCGTCATGCAGGTTACCCATCGTGGGAACCAGCGCGATGCGCTTGCCATCCTGGCGCCAGCGCCGCACTTCACGGCGCAGCATTGGCAGGGTTTCAATAATCAGCACGGCTTACTCCTCGGTTACTGGAAACTGTGTTGGGCAGCCGGATAGCTTCCGGCTTCCACTTCGGCCACATACTGACGCACTGCGGCGCGGATCTCTCCAGCCTCAGCGAGGAAGTTCTTGGCGAATTTGGGGATATGGCCGCCGGTGATGCCAAAGGCGTCGTGCATCACCAGGATCTGACCATCGGTAACGTTACCCGCACCAATGCCGATGGTTGGAATGGTCAGTGCTTCGGTAATACGCTGCGCCAGTGCAACCGGCACGCACTCCAGTACGACCAGCTGCATACCTGCGGCTTCCAGCGCCAGCGCATCATCCAGCAGGCGTTCAGCATCGCTGCTGGAGCGCCCCTGGACTTTGTAGCCGCCGAAAATATTGACCGACTGGGGCGTCAGACCCAGATGCCCGCAAACGGGCACTGCGCGTTCAGTCAGCTGTTTTACCGTTTCTGCCAGCCATTTCCCGCCTTCCAGTTTGACCATATTGGCCCCGGCACGCATCAACTGCGCGGCGTTATCAAAAGTCTGTTGCGGTGTGGCGTAACTCATAAACGGCAGATCGGCGAGCAGCAGGGCATTGGCGCTGCCACGGCGCACTGCCTGAGTGTGATAGGCAATATCTGCAACCGTCACGGGCAGTGTGGAGTCATGGCCTTGTACGACCATGCCGAGCGAATCCCCGACCAGCATCACTTCAATGCCTTCATCGGCAAAGAGTTTGGCGAAACTGAAATCGTACGCGGTAATTGAGGCGAATTTACGCCCCTGTTGTTTCCACTGATGCAGGGTCGAGACAGTTGTCGGTTTCATCATTCCACCTAATAAAATCCAGTTGGGCAGTATCTTAAAGGAAGGGAAGAGGGATGTCAGCACTGTCGCGGGTGAGGCAGGTCAGCATGGTCGCGGGTGAGGCAGGTCAGCATGGTCGCGGGCGAGGCATGTCAGCACTGTCGCGGACGAGGCGTGCCTCGCCCCTACGGGTAAGGGAACAGACGTGTGATTTTCCCGTAGAGGTGGGAACAGACGTGTGATTTTCCCGTAGAAGTGGGAACAGACGTGCGATTTTCCCGTGGGGTGGGAACAGACGTGCGATTTTCCCGTGGAGTGGGAACAGACGTGCGATTTTTCCGTTGGGGTGGGAACAGACGTGCGATTTTTCCGTAGGGGTCGGGCATGCCCGACCCTTATGCTTTACCAGCGCCGGATACTGCTGCTGTCGAGGGTGGCCAGAATATCCGCCAGCCGCGTGCCATCTGGCAGGCAAAGCTCTGGCGCTATCTCCAGTAACGGCAGCAGCATAAAGGCGCGGTTGTGCATATCATAATGCGGCACTGTCAGGCGCGGCGTGTTCAGCGTCTGCTCACCAAACAGCATGATATCCAGGTCGAGGGTGCGTGGCCCCCAGCGGTGTGCTTTACGTACGCGGCCCTGCTCCAGCTCAATACGCTGGGTATGCTTCAGCAGGGATTCAGCGTCAAGTCGGGTATCCAGCGCCACGGCGGCGTTGAGGAAATCAGGCTGATCCGGCGGACCGTAAGGTGGGGTGCGGTAGAGGGACGAGGTGGCAACCAGCGTAGTATCGGGAATGGCCGCCAGCGCATTCAGTGCAGACTGCACCTGATGCAACGGGTCGGCCAGATTACTGCCCAGCGCCAGATAAACGCGGATCATGCGTCGTTATTATGATCGCGACGTGGGCTGCCCGGTACGCGTTTACGCGGACGGCGCGTACGACGGCGTGGCACCGGATCGTCGCCCAGGGTATTGAGCATGGTTTTCTGCTGCGGTGGCGCAGAAACCTGGAACTCGCTCCACCATGTGGTCAGTCGTTGCAGCTCGTGGTTATGTTCCACTTCAGCACGCAGTGCCAGCAGGTCGTAGGCGGCACGGAACTTAGGATGCTCCATCAGCTTCCACGCACGTTTGCCGTGACGGCGTGACAGGCGGAGTTGCAGCGTCCAGATGTCACGCACCAGCGTGGTAATACGTTTCGGGATCGCCAGCGAACGACAGGCTTCATCCAGCACATCATTCATCGACAGGGCGAAGGCATCGTAATAAGCGAGGCCGCTTTCCTGAGCAATTTTCTGTGCCGCTTCCAGCTGTGGGTACCAGAAGATGGCGGCAAAGAGGAACGCCGGGTTAACACGCATCTGGTTGTGGATGCGGCTGTCGGTGTTTTTGAGCACCTGAAGGATCATCCGCTCCATATTACTGTCACCCTGTTCGGTGAAGTAGCGAGTGATGATTGGGAACAACGGCTGGAACAACTGGTGTTCACGCAGTTTCAGGTAGGTATTGTGGCCGTAGCCCGCCTGCAACAGTTTAAGGGTTTCCTCAAACAGACGCGCCGGGGGAATATCATTCAGCAGCGTTGCCAGACGCGGGATAGGTTCACCTGTCTCGGCCGCGATGCTCATATCCAGTTTGGCGGCAAAACGCACTACGCGCAGCATACGCACCGGGTCTTCACGGTAGCGGGTTTCCGGGTCGCCGATCATGCGGATAATGCCTTGCTGCAGATCGCTGAGCCCACCAACGTAATCACGTACGGAGAAGTCAGCCACGCTGTAATACAGGCTGTTAATGGTCAGATCGCGGCGCTGGGCGTCATCTTCAATTGAACCAAAAATATTGTCGCGCAGCAGCATGCCGTTCTGGCCGCGCTGCGAGCTGTTGCGGTCATCGGCGACCTGTTGTTCGGCTTCGTGATGCCCACGGAAGGTGGCAACCTCGATAATTTCGGGGCCAAACATCACGTGTGCCAGACGAAAGCGACGGCCAACCAGGCGGCAGTTGCGGAACAGCTTGCGCATCTGGTCCGGCGTGGCATTGGTGGTCACATCGAAGTCTTTCGGTTTTTTACCCAGCAACAAATCGCGCACGCCGCCGCCTACCAGGTAGGCTTCATATCCGGCTTTATTCAGGCGATACAGAACCTTGAGGGCATTTTCACTGATGTCCTTGCGCGAGATGTTATGGGCGTCACGCGGAACGATGGCCATCTGGCGCACTTCCTCGACCACGGCTGGCGCCACCTCATCACGACTGAGGACTTTCCGGCAAAAATTAGCAACTCGGGTAAAAATGGGACACCTCGATAGTGACATTGAAATCTGGTCAGTAAAAACAGCGGCTAATCATAGCTCAGAGTGAGCCGTTTGAGAATGCCGAAGTCGCGGTATGCGCCAGCCTGGCATCGTTAATGGGGATTTTTTCGCAATCCCAGCCATCAACGGCCTGCTGTAATAGTGTTGTTAGCGTTAAATCGCGCCAGCCAGCGGTAACGGTCTGGCCGAGAAAACGCAATGCGTCAACTAGTGCCGGACGCGAATCGCCTGCGGGCAATGCCGGGGCATGATTTTGCTTGGACAGTTTATTGCTGTCTTGATTAAGCACCAGCGGCAGATGTAAATGTGCGGGCGCAGTCCAGCCAGACTGTTGATACAACGTTATCTGGCGCACCGTGGGTTCAATCAGGTCTGCCCCGCGCACCACTTCAGTGATGCCCTGAAAATGGTCGTCGACCACCACCGCCAGATTGTAGGCAAAGAGCCCATCACGGCGATGAATAATAAAGTCTTCACGTGCCAGTGCAGGATCGGCCTCAACCCGCCCGCGCAGCCGATCGTTAAACGCCAGCACCGGATGGTCGACTTTTAAACGCAGCGCAGCCTGATGCGGGCCATGACCTAGCGTGCGGCAGTGGCCGTCATACAGTCCGCCTGTTTGCTGGATCCGGCTACGGGTACACGTGCAGTAATAGCAATGACCCTGCCGTTGCAGATCGTGGAGTGCTGCACGGTAAGCGTCATGGCGTTGCGACTGCCACAGCACATCGCCATCCCATTCCAGCCCGTGATCTTCCAACTGCTTCAGGATACGCGTTGCGGCGCCGGGAATTTCGCGGGGAGGGTCGATATCTTCAATACGGACACGCCAGAGGCCACGTTGCGCACGTGCCTGTAGGTAACTGCCTAAAGCAGCAATCAGTGAGCCGAAATGCAGGTCGCCAGACGGGGAGGGGGCGAAGCGCCCAATATAAGATGATGACATCATGAATAAGAGAGGCAGTGAAGCGGCAGCGGAAACCGCTCCCTGCTTCACTGCACAATCAATGCGCCGTTAACCGGCCATTTGTTTTTCGCGGATTTCCGCCAGCGTTTTGCAGTCAATGCAAAGATCAGCCGTTGGACGTGCTTCAAGGCGACGAATACCGATTTCAACACCACAGGAATCACAGTAGCCAAAATCGTCATCCAGCACTTTCTTCAGCGTCTTCTCGATCTTTTTGATCAGCTTGCGCTCACGGTCACGGTTACGCAGTTCAAGACTAAACTCTTCTTCCTGAGTTGCGCGGTCAGCGGGGTCCGGGAAGTTAGCGGCTTCATCTTGCATATGCGAAACAGTGCGGTCCACTTCATCCCGAAGCTGGTTACGCCAGGCTTCAAGAATTTTCTTGAAGTGCTCCAGCTGGGCTTTGTTCATATACTCTTCGCCCGGCTTCTCCTGGTATGGTTCCACACCAGCAATGGCGAGAATACTCAGGGACGATGTTTTACGGTTTTGCCCTTCTTGCATGTTGTTTCTCCTGGATAACACGCACTACACCCTTTGTCTTTAAGCTGCAGGTGCGTTAGCAGCCACCCTGCAACCCGAATCTTCGGGTATCGATCCCACTAAGGGGAAAAAACAGGCCGCTATAAATAACAGAAGCGGTCAAGGTTAGCAATTATTCCTGAACATCTATTGACAAGCATGTGAGGAAAAGCGTATTTAGCGCGGCTCATCTTCCTCTCTCAATCCACAGCGATGTTGGCTTCTTCTTTTTCCCCCTGCACTTAACATGATGTAAGCATTGGGAGATTCTTTCGGTTGCCCTTTTTCTGCCGTTTGAAATCGGTTGGAAATGCAGATTTGCCGTATCAAAACAAATTGCGCTAAATTTTACAACTCTACCGTCAGGGGGCTGTGCAGGTTGATCCCTTCGGGTGATAACTGCGCCTTATAACAGAGCAGTTCAACGCCACTCTGTTGTGCCTGTGCCAATAGTTCCGCGTAGCGTACATCGATATGACGCGCCGGGGAAACGTCCTCAATCCCCGAATGCAGAACGGCGAAGAACAGTACCGCACGATGGCCCGATTGCGCGATCTGCATGAGTTCGCGCAAATGCTTCTGGCCACGCTCGGTCACCGCATCCGGAAAATACCCTTTACCCTGCTGTAATAGCGTCACGGATTTGACTTCAATATAGCAGTTACTGCGATTATCCGCCTGTAACAGGAAGTCAATCCGGCTGTTTTCGCTGCCGTATTTCACTTCAGGTACGATTTTATCGTAACCGGATAACTCTGGAATCCGATCGGCGGCGAGTGCTTCACGTACCAGTCCATTAGCGCGCAGGGTATTAACACAAATCCAGTGCCCCTGCTGCGTGTGCGTCAGCTCCCAGCTGTGCGGATATTTCCGCGTCAGGCTGGCCGATGTCGAGTACCAGACCGTATCGCCCGGCGTGGCACATCCGGTCATCGCACCGGTATTGGCACAATGGATGGTCAGGGCCTCTCCTTCGGGCGTCACAATATCGGCCAGAAAGCGTTTATAACGTTTAACCAGTCGTGCTGACAGCAGTCCGGGCGTAAATTCCATAGGAATTCCTTATCGTAAATTGCCCGGCAGCAGCACGTCAGGCTGCGTAGCGTTGCGCAGAAATGTGACAGGCAGATGAATAGGGTGGATAGTTGCAAACACGCATTGCGTCCTGCGGTCAATCCCTCGCGGGCAATGCTACAATGCCCGCAAAAATTAGACCATGTTGTTCTGGAGCAAAACGTGAGTTCATTACCCGTCAGTGTCGTATTACCTGAGCTGTTGGCCGCCTTGCAGACATCACAGCAGGTATTGCTGGCTGCGCCCACCGGGGCCGGGAAATCCACCTGGCTGCCGCTGCAGATCCTGCAACAGGCCGGTTTTGACGGGCGTATTCTGCTGCTTGAACCCCGCAGGCTGGCGGCGCGAAATGTGGCGCAACGGCTGGCCGAACTGCTGGGGGAAGAGCCGGGTGCCACCGTGGGTTACCGCATGCGGGGTGAAAGCCGCAGCGGAAAACATACCCGCCTGGAAGTCGTGACGGAGGGGATACTGACGCGCATGCTGCAACAGGACCCGATGCTGGACGGTGTGTCGCTGGTGATCCTCGATGAGTTCCACGAACGCAGCCTGCAAGGCGATCTGGCGCTGGCGCTGCTGCTGGATGTGCAGGGCGGATTACGTGATGACCTTAAAGTGCTGATCATGTCTGCGACGCTGGACAATTCACGGCTGCGCGAAAGGTTACCCGAGGCACCGTTGATCAGCTCAGAAGGGCGATCGTTTCCGGTGGCGCGCCGTTATCAGCCTTTGGCGGCCAACCTGCGTTTTGAAGAGGCGGTGGCGCGGCAGGCCAGCCAGTTATTGAATGAAGAGTCGGGTTCGATGCTGCTTTTTTTGCCCGGCGTGGCCGAAATTCAGCGCGTGCAAACGCAGCTGGCCGAACGAGTCGCCAGCGACGTTGACCTCTGCCCGCTTTACGGCGCGCTGTCGCTGGCGGAACAGCGCCGGGCGATCCTGCCTTCCCCTGGCGGGCGGCGTAAAGTGGTGCTGGCGACCAATATTGCGGAAACCAGCCTGACGATTGAAGGCATTCGCCTGGTGGTGGACAGCGCTCAGGAACGTAGCGCGCAGTTTGATCTGCGCAGCGGCGTGACCGGCCTGCAAACGCAGCGCGTCAGCCAGGCATCAATGACCCAGCGCGCCGGACGTGCCGGGCGTCTGGAGCCCGGCATCTGTCTGCATCTGATTGCCCGTGAACAGGCGGAGCGTGCCGCTGCCCATAGCGAACCGGAAATCCTCAACAGCGATCTGGCTGCGCTGTGGCTCGATCTGTTGCAGTGGGGATGCCAGGAGGTCAGCCAGCTGAAGTGGCTGGATGTGCCTCCGGCGGCAGGGATTGCGGCCGCCCGTCAGTTACTGCGCCAGTTGGGCGCAACCGATGATGAAGGCCGCCTGACGTCGCGCGGGCGAAAAATGGCGACGCTGGGCAGTGAGCCGCGCTTTGCCGCGCTGCTGATGGCGGCCGGGCAGGAGGCGAATGCGGTTACCACCGCTGCGGAGCTGGTGGCGATGCTGGAGGAGCCGGTGCGCGGCAGCACGGATCTGCGTGACAGTTTTCATCGCCGCCTGCCACAGTGGCAGCGCCGCGCACGTCAGCTTCAGCAACGGTTAAACATCACCGGAGGACGGGCTGACGACGATCTTATTGCGCCGTTGCTGGCGGCGGCGTTTCCAGACCGGATTGCACGGCGGCGGGGTGTGGACGGGCGCTATCAGTTAGCGAACGGCAGCGGTGCTTCGCTCGATCGTGAAGACGGTTTAACTCGCCATGAATGGCTGATCGCCCCCGCCCTGTTGCAGGGAAACAGCCAGCCGGATGCACGTATGTTACAGGCGTTACCGCTGGATATTGAGCGTCTGGTCAGCCAGTGTCCTGAGCTGGTGCAGCAGCAGACTGACGTTGAATGGGATGAAGAAAAAGGCACCCTACGTGCCTGGCGGCGCGAACAGATCGGCCAGCTGGTATTGAAATCCCAGCCGCTGGCAAAACCCGAAGAGGGTGAGCTGCATACCGCGATGCTGCGCTGGGTGCGGGCGAAAGGGCTGTCGGTGCTTAACTGGACCCCGCAGGCAGAACAGCTGCGGTTACGTCTGGTGTGTGCCGCGCAATGGCTGCCCGAAGGGGGCTGGCCCGATGCAGAGGAGCCTGCGTTGCTGGCATCGCTGGAAAAATGGCTGCTGCCGGCGATGAGCGGTGTGCGTGATGGTAAAGGATTGCGACAGCTCGACGTGACCAGCGCGCTAGCGCAGCTGCTGAGCTGGGCGCAGCGCCAGCAGTTGGACGCGGTACTGCCGACTCATTATGTCGTGCCCACCGGCAGCCGCTTACCTGTTCACTATCATCAGGATAAGCCCCCGGCGCTGGCGGTGCGTTTGCAGGAGATGTACGGCGAGGCGAAGAACCCAAGCGTGGCGAACGGACGCGTGCCGCTGGTACTGGAGCTGTTATCCCCGGCGCATCGGCCGTTGCAGATCACGCGTGACCTGGCGGCATTCTGGTCGGGTGCCTATCGGGAAGTGCAAAAAGAGATGAAAGGGCGCTATCCAAAGCATTTGTGGCCTGATGATCCCGCCAATACCCTCCCCACCAGCCGGGTGAAACGGTTTTCCCCGTCTGCAACCAAGAAGTAACTTTCTGCTGTCAGTGCGCCTGACGACAATCGCCCCGGTAACCTGCCAGGGCGATGATCCTTTGTGAAACCCGCAATAATCAGGTTCTGATCCTGAGCCGTGCTTCCAGTTTATCGGCCACTTTGGTGATTACCCAGGCGATCACCATATAGAACACCACCGCCACCAGGAACGCTTCCAGGTAGTAATAGTTCAGTGCCGCTGTCAGCTGTGCTTGCGCAAAGATATCCACCACTTCAATGGCGAAGGCCAGCGAGAGCGCCTTCATGATCACCATAAAGGAGTTTGCCAGATCCGGGATCGCGGCAATGATCGTCTGAGGAAACAGCACGCGGCGGAACAGCTGGCCGTTGGAGTAGCCCAGCGAACGCGCGGCGTCCGACTGCCCGGTATCAAAGGAGTTCAGCGCCCCTTTGATCACTTCGGCCTGGAAGGCGGCCACGCAGGCCGTGAGCGCCACGATAACGATCACCCAGTTCGGCATGGAGTGGCCGTTATAATCAACACCGACCAGCGATGCGCTGAAATGCAGTGCCGGAGGCAGGCCGTAGTAGGCAAGGAAAATCATCACCACCATCGGCACGCCTTTAAACACCACCTTATAACCGACAACCAGTTGCCGCAGCACCGGGATTTGTCGGTATTCGATCAGGGCAAACAGACCCCCTGTCAGCGTCGAGAAGATAAAAATCGTCACGGCCATCATCAACGTTAATGGCACAGCGTCCATAATGCTTAAAAAATCCGGCAGCAAGACATCTAAATCAAACATGGTTAATCACCTTCTTCAGTCAGATGCTCGCCGTGAGCTTAATTCTGGACGGGGCGGTTTTCGAGGTGTAGCGAGAGAACCGACGCTCGAAGACGCGCACAATCAGCCAGGAAATCAGGCACAGCAGGGAGTAAATCACCCCCAACACCAGATAGGTGCTGAACTGATACTGGTTGTAATCCCGCTCCATCACCAGGTGCGCGGTCGCCATGATATCGGCAGCCCCGATATACATCACCAGCGCCACATTGTGGATCATGTAGATCACCGCATTGCCGTAACCCGGTAACGCAATGTGCAATGCCTGTGGCCCGGCGACGCGGGTGAGTTTTTGCCAGAAGCTGTAGCCCAGGCTGTCTGCGGCATCATGCTGGCCGCGTTCAACCGCCAGCCAGGCCGGGCGAATCACCTCTGACAGATAGCCGCCGTGATACAGGCTCAGCCCAACCATTGATGCCAGAGTGGGCGTGACGAAATCTTTCATATCAAACAAGGCAACAAAAACAGGCAGGCCGTAGAACGCCACGAACAGCTGCAATACCACCGGCACGCTGCGGGCATAGGAGACGTAAAGGTCGGCCAGTTGGCTGAGCACCAGTACCCTGCGAACCCTGAAGGTTGTGGCAATCAGTGCCAGCACGAAGCCAGCGATGAGCGCTACAAACATAATCGCGAGCGTTAACGGCAAGGCCGAGAGTAGCTCTGGGATCATGACGGTAAGATCCATGGTGAAACACTCCTGCTAATAATGTCGGCATTGACCGTTGACCCGGCAACGCCGGGCCATCGTCAGAGTTACTTGATGTACTTCACCACGTCTTCGCCGAACCACTTCTGCGACAGTTTGTCGAGAGTGCCATCGGCTTTCAGCGTTTTCAGCACGCCATCAATATCGTCTGACAGACGCTGGTTCTCTTCTGAGCGGTGGATCAGCACGTAGGTATTGTTGATTGACACCGGCTCACTGGCTTTGATATCGAGTTTCTGGGTTTCGATAACCGTCTGCTCACCCAGGTTTGAAGGCAGGATCAGGGCATCGTATTTACCACGCTGCACTTCTTTCAGACGGTCCGGGTAAGGAATACCGGCACTGGACGCTGAGATTTTCACCGCATCGTTCGGGTTCTCTTGCTGCCACTGAGTCACAAATTTATAGACGCCACCGCCGGCAGTGACCGGAACAATTTTCTTACCCACCAGATCCTTCATGGTGTTGATGTTGCTGTCCTTGCGGCTGTAGATTTTCATCATGCTGGCCCCCATCGGGGTGGCCGGGATCAGGAACTGCTTGCTGCGTGCCGGAGCGGTGTAGAAACCGCCGGTCGCCATATCGTATTTGCCGGTGGCCAGCCCGGTTTCCTGGGCAATATCCGCGGCCCCTTCCAGCTCGAAGCGATACTGCGGAAGTTTGGCGTTAATCGCTCTCAACAGATCGGGCTCGTAGCCCTGGGGTTCATGGCCGATGGCGCCCCAGGAGAGCGGCTTAGATTCTGCAGCGGTAGCCACTTTAATAACGCGTACAGGCGTCTGTGCAGAGGCGGAACCCATGCCGGATGCCGCGATGGCGACACCGGCAAGTAATGCCAGGGTCAGACGACGGAAAGGGGTAGTGTTTGCAGGCATTGTTATTATCCTTTTAGTTAGTAGAGCGTTGTTTCGGACTGGAGGAACTGCGCGAGTCGTGGATTTGACGGCGTGTCAAAAATCTCCGTTGGGCTCCCTTCCGCCGCGACAACGCCCTGATCCATAAACACGATGCGGTTTGAGACATTTTTAGCAAATTGCATCTCATGGGTGACCAGCAGCGAAGTAATCCCCGATGAAGTCACCTCTTTGATCACTTTCAGTACTTCGCCGACCAGCTCCGGGTCCAGTGAGGAGGTCGGTTCATCGAAGAGGATCACATCTGGCCGCACGGCCAGCGCCCTGGCGATGCCGGTACGCTGAAGCTGCCCGCCGGAAAGCTGAGACGGATAGTGGTCGCGCTTGTCAGACAAACCGACGCGATCCAGCTCTTCAAGGGCAATTTTACGCGCTTCATCAGCAGACTTACGCTGTACGACAATCAGCGGATCCATCACGTTCTGAATGACCGTCATGTTTTTAAACACGTTAAACTGCTGGAATACCATGGCGGTACGCAAACGGATCGCCTGAACGGCGTTTTTGTCGACGGACTGATAATCCATGCGGATTTGATCGAACGTGATGCTGCCGGATGAAGGCTTTGCCAGATAGTTAATACAGCGCAGCAGCGTGGTTTTCCCGGTGCCGCTTGGGCCAATAATCGACAGCACATCACCGCGTTTCACCGAGAGGTTCACGCCTTTCAGAATTTCTGAGCTACCGTAGGCGAGCTTAATATTGTCAAGTTCAAGCATGTTGGTCAGTTTCCTGGCACAGGTGGCGTTAAGGTGCTTCAGTTTCCGCTATCGGCGTGGCCGAGAACGTGCATCAGGCGATTTGCCCAGCCGAAGATGGAGATGGCGTGGATCAGGTCGACGATGTCGACGTCATCCATGCCAACGGATTTCAGCAGGGCGATATCTTCCGCCGTCGCTTCCGAGGGCACGGCCGACAGACGACGGGCAAAGCGGTGGATCGCCGCATCGCGTGGGCCGAGCTGCTCGGGTTTATCGAAATAGAGTGCGCTGACTACGTCGTTGCTTTTGGTCAGGTTGGCATGGCGGCGCGCATGAACCACGGCGCAGAACTTGCAGCCATTCACCATTGACGCTCCAAGCGCACCCAGTTCGCGGTCGGCATGGGGCAAACCGCCGTCAACATACATAATGGCATTGAACAGCACGGTACGGGCTACGTAGCTCTCGGGGTCGTGCGCCAGCGTGCGCACATATTCCGAGACCTTCTTATTCGATGGCGTGACCTTCATCGCTTCAATCTGCTGTGGCGTGGCTTCAGACAGCTCGACCGGAGCGATATGCGGGTGCCAGGTCAGGGGCTTCAGGGTAACAGATGGGATCATAACAACCTCATCAGGCGCAAACCGCTGGCCACTTTGGTCTGGAAATTCACGAAGGCAATCAGTTCAGATAGCGCGACGATCTGCGGATTGTTGAAGCCCGCCCCGGCCAGCCGGGCGATATCATCGGCTTTGGCTTCACCCGGAGTCAGTGTGATCCGGTCAACATGGCGAGCGAGGGTCGCCAGCGGTTCGTCGCAGACGGATGCTCCACTGGCGAAAGCCAGCAGCGTGTCGTCAGGCGTCAACGCCGCCAGCTGTGCGCTGTATTCGGCTATCAGTGCTGTATCCGCATTCAATGTGGCGATGCGCAGGGCCACCGCATGGCGCCATGCCGCAGACAGACCCTGATCGTTTTCGGGGTGCAGCACCGAGAGACGGCACAGTTCGGCCCCCTGAACAAATTCTGGGCGAAAACGCCGGGTTGCGTACAGTGCATCCTCGGCGGCAAGGCCTGCCGCCTTGTCGATAGCATCAATCACAATGCGTTATCCTTTTGAAGTTGGGGAGTGGAATCAGTCCATTCATCTCCCTGGAGTTCTGGGATGTCATAAGCCATCAGGCTGGTGAAGTGTGCATCGACATCTTCAGCAAATAATGCAGCGGCAATGCCGCGCACAAGACGTTCTGTCCCGGCGCTGACCGCCGGGATATCACCGGACACCTTCCCGTGCGTCAGCATGGCGGCATCGTTAAAGCAGTGAATATTCGCCAGCATCGGGCAGGCACCCGGTACACGCTCTCGGAATTCAAACGTTGGCCCCAGGTCCGGTGACGCCAGCATGCCAGGGCGCGGTGCACCCATTTCCGGCGTGTAGCGGCCATCCGACCAGGTGCGGATATGCGGCGCTATGGCAGCAAATTCCGGGCGGCCGTTAAAGTCATTGGAAAAGCCGGTGGCGGCGATGAGAAAATCGTAATGCAGCGGACCCTGAGTGGTGTCAATGCGAAGCGCGCCCGCGTTTTCTTCAACCGCCCTGATACCGCAATCGAGCAGGAAGCGGGCATTTGCATGACGGGAAACGCGCAGGGTGGAGGAGCGTGGCGGCGGCGTCTGGGTGGTGTTGGTGTAGTCGACAAACTTCCATTTCCACGCGTCAGGCAGCAGATGCATACCGTGCACCACGCCCTGGCTGCCGATGCCGGTCATTTTGTTGATGCGTGGCATCTCTTTGCGGCGGATCAGCAGGTCAACGGAGCCGACACCGGACTCCAGTGCCGCAGCGGCATTGTCCATCGATGATGCACCCGCCCCGATCACCGCCAGGCGCTTGCCCTTCAGTGCAGCGAAATCGATATCATCGGCAGAGTGTGCCCAGAGGGCGTGGTCGACCCCTTGCAGGAAATCAGGAACGGCAAAGCCGCCCAGCCCTGAACGTCCCGTTGCCAGCACCAGATGCCGGGTATAGACCCGGCCCGTTTCTGCGCCCTCAAGATCGATAGCGATCAGATCGTCCGCTGCAGTGATGCTGGTCATGCGCACATTGTTACGCACGGGCAGCGCCAGCACCTGGCGATACCAAACCAGATAATCCATCCACTGACCTTTCGGAATTTTATCCAGCGCTTCCCAGGCTTCTGCTCCCCACTGCGCCGTGAACCAGGCACGAAAGGTCAGTTGCGGCAGGCCGAGTGCCGGGCCGTGCAGCGTTTTGGGGGATCGCAGTGTTTCCATACGGGCAAACGTTACCCACGGCCCTTCCAGCCCGGCAGGCGCGGCATCATAGGCAACGACATTGGTGATCCCGCTCAGGATCAGCTTTGCCGTGGTAGCCAGGCCGCACATACCGCCACCAATCACCACCACGTCACGCACAGCGGTACCATGGTAAACACGTGTGGGAACCCAGGGCCTGGCGGGCAGTTCCAGCAAAGACAAATCCTCAGCCAGGCGTTGTTGCAACGCGTCTAAACCGGTTTTGTTTGCACCCTTTGCTGACATGATTAAGCCCCTTTTCGTCATCTCAATGCATATAATGGATTATATGAAAAACGCATTATGAATTAGTGTGTATGCGTATTCTTAATACTAATTAATAATTAGCTTATTCAAAAATTGCACTTGATAATTATGGCTGTTGAAAAATAAAGGATTCCCGTATGCAGAACCTGGCTTCACTTAACGATCTTGACCTTCGCCAGTTACAGGCTTTCTCGGCGGTCATCTCGTCCGGCAGTGTGACGGCAGCGGCTAAAGTTCTGCAACGTTCGCAGCCTGCCGTGACCCGGCTGATCCAGGATCTGGAGAACACCCTTGGTTATCCGCTTTTTTTGCGTAACGGGCCACGTATCTACCCGACCGAGCAGGCACTGCGTCTGCATGAGTACGTTGAGACGGCGTTGACGTCGTTGCAACAGATACGCCTGCGCGCCAATGAGATCTGGAAAGAAGAAAAAACCCCGCTGCTGATTGCCGCTACGCCATCAATGTCCTCCGGCCTGCTGCCCGTGGCACTGGCGCAGGTGAATCTGGATGACTCGGTGCAAATCCTGAGTGATTCCGCAGAACAAACGGCGCACGCCATTATTACCGGCCAGGCGGAGTTGGGGATCAGCAGCCTGCCGCTGGAGCATCAGGGGGCGCAGGTTCACTGGATTGGTCAATCACGCTGCGTCATGGCGCTGAGAGAAGATGACCCGTTGGCCCAGAAAGAGCAGGTGCTGTTAACCGACTTAACGTCACGCAAGCTGATCACACCTTACAACCCGTATCGCCTGCGCAGGCGCTATGAGCAGGTATTACGTAAGGCAAAGGTCAAACCGGCGGGTGTGATTGAAACGAACTCATCGGTGAATATTCTCTCCTGCATTCGTTCGGGATTAGGCGTGGCGATTATGGAACCCGTCACCGCTTACGGTTTGCCCGTGGCAGGTGTGGTGATCAGAGAGCTGGATGTGGACATTCCTTATTACTTTGGGGTCACCACTCCGCAATCCCGCCCACCGCGTTCCAGCGTTCTGGCCTTGATCGATGCCTTGAAACAGGCGGCTGCCAGCCTGCTCCCGGAGTTTATCTGCCTTGATGCGAATGAACATGCGCGTGTGATGCAGTCCCTGCATCAGGAGAATTAAGGTTTTTTGTTGCAAAGGCACAATAGATGCTCGCCAGTAATAAATGGTATTCTGTCGCGCTTGTGTGACTGCCAGAGGCTTTCAGAAGGTTCTGGTTCCGCAACTGTCGTCATACGACGAAAGTAGTCGGCCCGGCCGACGCCTGCTTCTGGAGAAATAAACAAGATGTCTGACGATCGCGAACCTATCGGGCGTAAAGGAAAACAGCCCCAGCCTGCGCGCAACAAAGCGGGGCGTGGTCGCCGCAGGGAAGAAGAATATGATGACTATGACGATCAGGATGATGAAGATCTGGATGAGGAAGAGGTAACTTCGATGCCACGTAAAGGAAAAGGGCGCGGGACGCGTAAAAAAAGAGGCTGGATAGGCTTATTGTTTAAGCTTTTCCTGATCTTCGCGGTGGTCATGGCCATTTATGGTTTCTACCTCGATTCACAGATCCGCAGCCGTATTGATGGCAAAGTCTGGCAGCTACCGGCCACGGTCTATGGCCGCATGGTCAACCTTGAGCCAGGTATGTCGTACAACAAAAAAGAGATGATCACGCTGCTGGAAGGCACACAGTATCGCGAAGTGACGCGCATGACGCGCCCGGGCGAATTTACCGTGCAGGCCAACAGCATTGAGATGATCCGTCGTCCGTTTGATTTCCCCGACAGCAAAGAGGGGCAGATCCGCGCACGTCTGAGCTTCAGCGGCGATCGGCTGAGCGATATTAAGAACCTCGACAATGGACGCAGCTTCGGCTTCTTCCGCCTCGACCCGCGTCTGATCACCATGTTGCAGTCGCCTAACGGCGAACAGCGCCTGTTTGTACCACGCGCCGGGTTCCCGGACCTGTTGGTGGATACGCTGGTGGCGACCGAAGACCGTCATTTCTATCAGCATGATGGCATCAGCCTCTATTCGATTGGCCGTGCTTTTGTCGCCAACATCACTGCCGGACGTGCAGTGCAGGGCGGAAGTACGCTGACCCAGCAGCTGGTGAAGAACTTGTTCCTCACCAACGAACGCTCGCTGTGGCGTAAAGCCAACGAAGCCTATATGGCGCTGATCATGGATGCGCGCTACAGCAAAGACCGCATTCTGGAGCTGTACCTCAATGAGGTGTATCTCGGCCAGGCAGGCAACGATCAGATCCGTGGCTTCCCGCTGGCCAGCCTCTATTACTTTGGCCGTCCCGTGGATGAGCTGAGCCTTGACCAGCAGGCACTGCTGGTGGGCATGGTGAAAGGCGCATCGCTGTATAACCCGTGGCGCAACCCGCAGTTGTCACTGGAGCGTCGTAACCTGGTATTGCGCCTGTTGCAGCAGCAGAAGGTGATCGACCAGGAGCTTTACGACATGCTGAGTGCGCGTCCGCTTGGCGTGCAGCCGAAAGGCGGCGTGATCACCCCACAGCCAGCGTTTATGCAGATGGTGCGTAACGAGTTGCAGAGCAAACTCGGCGATAAGGTGAAGGATCTCTCCGGGGTGAAAATTTTCACCACGCTGGATTCGGTGTCGCAGGATGCTGCTGAGAAGTCAGTCGAAGAGGGGATCCCGGCGCTGCGTAAACAGCGTGGGGTCAACGATCTGGAAGCGGCGATGGTGGTGGTGGACCGCTTCAGCGGTGAAGTGCGCGCCATGGTCGGTGGTGCCGATCCACAGTTCGCGGGCTACAACCGTGCCTTGCAGGCGCGTCGTTCGATTGGTTCACTGGCAAAACCGGCGACCTATCTGACCGCGCTGAGCCAGCCGGATACCTACCGTCTGAATACCTGGCTCGCGGATAATCCGATTGCGCTGAAACAGCCTAACGGCCAGGTGTGGAAACCGCAGAACGACGACCGTCGTTACAGCGGCCAGGTGATGCTGGTGGATGCACTGACCAACTCCATGAACGTGCCGACGGTGAACCTGGGGATGACGCTCGGTCTGCCGCAGGTGGTGGATACCTGGACCAAGCTGGGTGTACCGAAAGATCAGCTGAATCCGGTGCCGGCGATGTTACTGGGTGCACTGAACCTGACACCGATTGAAGTGGCACAGGCTTTCCAGACTATCGCCAGCGGCGGCAGCCGTGCGCCGCTGTCGGCCGTACGTTCCGTGATTGCTGAAGATGGTAGCGTGCTGTATCAGAGCTTCCCGCAGGCCGAACGTGCCGTTCCGGCGCAGGGGGCTTACCTGACGCTCTACAGCATGCAGCAGGTGGTGGATCACGGTACGGCGCGTGCGCTTGGGGCTAAGTATCCGAAAGCGACGCTGGCAGGCAAAACCGGCACCACCAACAATCAGGTAGATACCTGGTTTGCCGGGATCGATGGCAAAGAAGTCGCCATCACCTGGGTGGGTCGTGATAACAACCAGCCGACCAAACTGTATGGTTCCAGCGGGGCGATGCAGCTGTATCGTCGTTATCTGGAAATGCAGGCGCCGATGCCGTTAACTCTCACGCCACCAGAAGATATTGCACTGATGAACGTCGATTCTGCCGGTAACTTTGTCTGCGGTAGTGCCAGCAGCAGCTGGCGTAGCCTGCCGGTCTGGACCACGGATGCTAACGCCCTGTGCCAGCAGCAACAGCAGCAGGTTCAGCAGCAGCAACAGATGTTGCAGCAGCAGAATCAACAGCAGAATCAGCAACAGAATCAGCAACAAGGGCAGCAACCGCAGAATCAGCAAAAGGATGGCGATGGTGTGGCTGGTTGGATCAAAGATATGTTTGGTCAGTAGCCTTCATTGTTATCTGAATGAAAAAGCCGGGAAACCGGCTTTTTTTTTGGCTTTTTTCCGCGCCAGGTCAATGCCCATGCCGCTTGTGTGGCAGATCATGTGGGGCGTTTTTCCTTGCAGAACGGACTTTGTTTCGCATATTATCCGAGCGTTATAATAATAATTATCGTTTCGTTTCACATTCAACAATCCTTGTTCAGAGAAAAGCTAAATGGCCAATGTGCGCGATTTATCCACTGATTTTACACACCTGAAAACAGCAAAACGACAACTGGCGGCGCTGGTCGCTCTCTCACTCACCAGTGGTGCAGCCTTTGCTGCCGCTGAGCAGACGATTAATGTCACGGCGGATGCTGGCAGTGCGCCGCAGGAAAGTGCCTGGGGCCCGGCCCCGACCATTGCGGCAAAACACAGCGCCACCGGCACCAAAACCGATACACCGATTGAGAAGAATCCGCAGTCTGTGTCGATTGTGACGCGTCAGGAAATGGAGATGCGTCAGCCGCAATCGGTGAAAGAAGCATTTGGCTACACCGCGGGTGTGATGGTGGGTAACCGTGGTGCCTCAAATGTTATTGATGCTTTGGCGATCCGTGGTTTCAGTGAAACCAACACGAATCAATACCTCAATGGTTTGAAATTACCCGCTGATTATTATTCAGAATTCAGTATTGACCCTTACTTCCTTGAGCGCGCCGAGCTGATGCGCGGGCCAACGTCTGTCCTGTACGGCAAAAGCAATCCTGGCGGCATTATGGCGTTGGTGAGCAAACGCCCAACCACTGAGACTCTGCGCGAAGTGCAGTTTCAGATGGGGTCTGACAATTTGTACTCCACGGGGTTTGATTTTGGTGGAGGGCTGGATGACAACGGCGAGTTCTCCTACCGCCTGACGGGGAAAGCCAGCAGTGCGGATGCCCAGCAGGATAAGAACAAAGAAAAACGCTACACCATCGCGCCTGCTTTCAGCTGGCAGCCGAATGATAAAACCAATCTGACTTTCATGAGCTACTTCCAGAATGAGCCGGAAACAGGTTTCTATGGTTGGCTGCCACGTGAAGGAACTGTTGTACCGTTAGTTGATGCAGATGGTAATCAGCACAAGCTGTCGACTAAATTTGATGATGGTGATGGCAGCAACAAGATTGCCCGTAAACAACAGATGGTTGGCTACAGTCTGGATCATGAGTTTGATGATACCTGGACCTTCCGTCAGAATCTGCGTTTCGCCAAAGTGAACACCGACTATCGTAGTCTTTATGGCTATGGGGTTGTCCCTGGTACCACGACTTTGCAGCGCTCAACGGCACTGTCCAAAGAAGAACTGACGACTTTCGCCGTTGATACTCAGGCGCAGGCTAAATTTGCCACCGGTGCAGTGGATCATACGCTTTTGCTGGGTGTTGACTATCAGCGTATGCGTAATGACATTGATGCTAACTTTGGCTATCTGTTGGGAAGCTCATTGGATCTGCTGAACCCGCAGTATTCTACCGATCCAATGAACACGAACTACGCAAACAGCGCTGTCAATAAACAGCAGCAAACCGGTCTGTATGCTCAGGATCAGATGGAATGGGATCGCTGGGTGCTGACTCTGGGTGGTCGCTACGATTATGCTATGACCTCTGCGTACAATCGTAATGCATCTGCGGGTACTGATGCACTGGACAAACGTAACGACCAGGCCTTCACCTGGCGTGGTGGCGTAAACTATGTCTTTGATAATGGTATCGCACCTTATGCCAGCTACAGCGAGTCGTTTATTCCAACATCAGGCGTAGGATACGGCGCGCGCGCCTTTGATCCTTCTCGTGCAAAACAGTACGAAGCTGGTGTGAAGTTTGTACCGAAAGATCGTCCTATTGTGATGACGGCAGCGGTTTATCAACTGACTAAAGACAAGAATTTGACGACCGATCTTGAGCATCCTGGTTTTAGCTCACAGGGTGGCGAAATTCGTTCACGCGGCGTTGAACTGGAAGCGAAGGCAGCGGTGAATGCCAATATCAATGTGCTGGCGTCTTACACCTTCACCGATGCCAAATACACCAAAGATGCCGATCTTCAGGGGCAGCGCCCTGTGCAAGTGCCACGAAATATGGCGTCCTTGTGGGCCGATTACACCTTCAATGAAACCGCACTTAGCGGCCTGACCATCGGCAGCGGCGTGCGTTATGTGGGTAACACGGTGGGTCAGTACACCACTGGACCTGAGAATAACAAGAACTTCAGTGTCGCCAGCTACAGCGTGATTGATGCCGCTATCAAATATGATCTAGGCCGTTTCGGTTTACCAGGATCTTCTGTTGGTGTGAACATCAACAACTTGTTTGATCGGGAATACGTCGCCAGTTGCTACCGCGACTATGCCTGCTACTGGGGCGCAGAGCGTCAGATTGTCGGTACTGCCACCTTCCGTTTCTAAATATCTATCCGGGCGCGGTTCGCCGCGCCCGCCAATCAGAAGATCACCATGCAACAACAGCACACGTCAGAAACGACCTTCACCCTGGACCGTGTCAGTTTTAGCGTTCCAGGCCGTACCCTGTTACAACCGTTGTCGCTGGCCTTTCCCGCCGGAAAAGTCTGTGGGCTGATCGGCCATAACGGTTCAGGAAAATCCACACTGCTGAAAATGCTCGGCCGCCATCACGCGGCATCGGCCGGGCAGGTGCTGCTGAATGAGCAGCCGGTGGCCAGCTGGCAGAGTAAAGCCTTTGCCCGTGAAGTTGCCTATTTGCCTCAGCAACTGCCTGCGGCGGAAGGGATGACAGTACGTGAACTGGTCGCCATTGGCCGCTATCCGTGGCACGGTGCGCTGGGGCGTTACGGTGTGGAAGATCGCGAACGTGTTGATGAAGCCATTGCACTTGTCGGGTTGAAGCCTTTTGCCCATCGCCTGGTGGACAGTCTGTCCGGCGGTGAGCGTCAGCGTGCATGGATTGCCATGCTGGTTGCGCAGAACAGCCGTTGCCTGCTGTTGGATGAACCCACTTCCGCGTTGGATATCGCCCACCAGGTCGATGTGCTGGCGCTGATCCAGCGTCTCAGCCGTGAACGTGGCCTGACGGTGATTGCGGTACTGCACGATATCAATATGGCTGCGCGTTATTGCGACCACCTGGTGGCGCTGCGCGGTGGCGAAATGATTGCTCAGGGCGAGCCTGCTGAGATTATGAACGGGGATGTGCTGGAACAGATTTATGGCATTCCTATGGGAATTTTACCGCACCCACAAGGTGGCGCGCCGGTAAGCTTTGTTTACTAAGCGCTTAGGCTCTGAGAATTGGATGTTGTGATGCCGGATATTTTGCGTCGCCGTTTACTGACGGCACTGGCTTTTTCCCCGCTGCTGGCCCAGTTTCCCTTCCCGCTGCGTGCTGCGACAGAACAGCGCATTATCGCACTCGAGTGGTATCCCCTTGAGCTGCTGCTTGCGCTGGGCGTGATGCCGATCGGCGCCGCCGAGCTTTACGGTTATGGCCAGTGGGTTGGTGAACCGAAGTTGCCCGCCTCCGTGGTCGATGTCGGGCTGCGAACCGAACCTAATCTTGAACTGATAACTCAGATGAAGCCTTCTCTGATCCTGTTTTCACAGGGCTATGGGCCCGATCCGACTCGCTTTATGCGCATCGCCCCGGGAATGGGGTTTGCCTTTAACGAAGGCGGGAAGGGGAAACCGCTGACCAGTGCGCGTCACGCGCTCATGGAGCTGGCAAAGCGGGTCGATCGCGTCCCGCAGGCCGTGGCGAATCTGGCCGAACTGGATAGCCAGACTGAGCGCCTGAAAACCAAACTGGCAAACAGGCCGAAGCGCCCGCTGCTGCTGTTGTCGATTGTCGATCCGCGTCATGTGATTGTGTTCACTGAAAACGGACTGTTCCAGGAAGTGCTGGATAATCTCGGGCTGGAAAATGCCTGGAAAGCAGAAAGCACTTTCTGGGGGAGCGTGATCATTGGCATTGAACGTCTGGCCGATCTGGGGGATGTCGATGCCATCGGCTTCGAACATGACAATCAGGCGATTGTTGATCAGGTGACGGGGACCGCACTCTGGCAGTCGCTGCCGTTTGTGCGTGCCGGGCGTTTCAGGCAGATGCCGCGCGTGTGGTTCTACGGTGCCACACTGTCGGCAATGCAGCTGATCCACAGCCTTGACCATGCGCTGGAGGTGAAATGATGCGTCACTATCGTTTAGCCATCCTGCTGTTAACAGCATTGTTTGCCAGTGCACTGACTCTGACGCTGATTAACCTGCAACAGCGGCTGCCTGGTGCGCAGTGGTTAACAGCATTGTTGACCCCGGACACCAACCGCATTGAGCAGATGGTGTTTCATTACAGCCTGATGCCGCGCCTGTCGCTGTCATTGCTGGCGGGCGCAGGCCTGGGGCTGGTGGGCCTGCTGTTTCAGCAGGTGCTGCGCAATCCCCTGGCCGAACCGGCAACCCTGGGCGTCGCCAGCGGTGCGCAACTGGGGCTGACCGTTGTCACGCTGTGGAGCGTGCCGGGCGGTATGGTCACGCAGCAGCTGGCCGCGATGATCGGTGCGGTGCTGGTGGGGCTGATTGTGTTCGGCGTCGCCTGGGGCAAACGGATGTCGCCCGTAACGCTGATCCTCGCCGGGCTGGTGGTGTCACTTTACTGTGGTGCGGTGAACCAGATTTTTGCCATTTTCAATCACGACCAGCTCCAGAATATGTTTCTGTGGAGCACCGGTTCACTGAATCAGATGGACTGGAGCAACGTGGAGTTCCTCTGGCCACGGCTGCTCGGCGGCCTGTTGCTCACGCTACTGATGTTACGTCCGATGACCCTGATGGGGCTGGATGATGGTGTGGCAAAGAACCTGGGCCTGGCGATCTCGCTGGCCCGCTTTGGCCTGCTGGCACTGGCGATTTTAATCAGTGCTTCCCTGGTAAATGCTGTCGGTATTATCGGCTTTATCGGGCTGTTCTCTCCTCTGCTGGCGCGGATGCTGGGCTTCCGTCGTCTGATCAGCCGTTTGCTGGTGGCGCCGATTATTGGGGCGCTACTCCTGTGGCTGGCGGATCAGTCGGTGCTCTGGCTGACCAGTCGTCTGGGAGAGATCTCTACGGGAACCATCACTGCGGTTATCGGTGCGCCGCTGCTGCTGTGGCTGCTGCCGCGTCTGCGAACCGGTTCGGTGCCGCCAGCGATGAACCAGGGTGACAATGTGCCGACAGAACGTCACCGGGTACTGTGGTGGGCGCTCATCGGGGGCGGTGCTCTGCTGTTGCTGATGGCGGTGGCGTTAAGCTTTGGACGCGATGCTCACGGCTGGGTATGGGCCAGCGGTGAACTGTGGCAGCAACTTCTGCCGTGGCGCTGGCCGCGTCTGGTGGCCGCGATGGCGACCGGGATGATGCTGGGTGTGGCAGGGTGCGTCGTGCAGCGTTTGACAGGCAACCCGATGGCCAGCCCTGAAGTGCTGGGGATTAGCTCCGGGGCGGCATTTGGCGTCGTGGTGATGTTGTTTATCGTACCGGGTGATGCGTTTGGCTGGCTGCTGCCTGCCGGGAGTATTGGCGCGGCCCTGACGTTGCTGGTGATCTCGATCGCTGCCGGGCGCGGGGGTTTTTCACCGGAACGGATGCTGCTGGCCGGGATGGCGCTCAGCACGGCCTTCACCACGCTGATGATGCTGCTGCTGGCCAGCGGTGACCCGCGTATGGCGAATCTGCTGACGTGGATCTCCGGCTCAACCTATAACATTGATGTTTTGCAGGCGAAGCGCACGCTGATCATTATGGTCGTGCTGCTGGCGCTGGTGCCGCTATGCCGTCGCTGGCTGACCATCCTTCCACTGGGCGGTGCCACGGCGCGCGCAGTCGGTATGGCGCTGACGCCAACGCGTCTGACGCTGCTGCTGCTGGCTGCGGTGCTGACTGCTGCCGCAACGCTGACCATTGGGCCATTAAGCTTTGTGGGGCTGATGGCACCGCATATTGCGCGGATGCTCGGTTTCCGCCGGGCATTGCCGCAGCAGGTGATGGCGGCACTGTTGGGCGGTGGATTGATGGTGGCGGCAGACTGGTGCGGCAGAATGCTCTCGTTCCCGGATCAGATCCCGGCAGGGCTGCTGGCGACCTTTATCGGTGCACCGTACTTTATCTATCTGCTGCGTAAGGTATAAAAAAAAGGGTCAGGCATGCCTGACCCCTTCGGGTCGGGGCGGGGCATGCCCCGCCCGTCTGGATGTTACAGCTTCGCGAAACTACGGCGTGCCGCATCGATGGTGTGCTGAATATCATCCGGGCTGTGCGCCAGCGACATAAAGCCTGCTTCAAAGGCGGACGGTGCCAGATACACACCTTCTTCCAGCATCAGATGGAAGAAACGCTTAAAACGCTCAACATCGCACTTCGTCACATCCGCATAGCAGGTCACGCTGTCTGCATCCGTGAAGAAAATCCCAAACATCCCGCCGACATGGTTGATCACCAGCGGGATATTTTCGGCTTTTGCCGCAGCGAGCAGGCCATCGGCCAGTTGGGTGGTCAGACGGGTCAGCGTCTCATGCGTGCCCGGGCGGGAGACTTCCGTCAGACAGGCAAAGCCCGCTGCCATCGCGATCGGGTTACCGGACAGCGTACCCGCCTGGTATACCGGGCCGGTCGGTGCCAGCGCATCCATCACTTCGCGACGACCACCAAAGGCGCCCACTGGCATACCGCCACCGATAATTTTACCCAGGCAGGTCAGATCCGGTTTCACACCGTAATGGGCCTGTGCACCTGCCAGCGCAACGCGGAAACCGGTCATCACTTCGTCGATAATCAGCAGCGCGCCAAATTCGTCGCACAGTTCACGCAGGCCCGGAAGGAAGTCCGGCTGCGGTGGAATGCAGTTCATATTGCCCGCGACCGGTTCAACGATGATGCAGGCGATCTCTTCCGGGTACTGCTCAAAGGCGGCGCGTACGCTGGTGAGATCGTTGAAGGTGCAGGTCAGGGTATGTTTGGCAAAGTCAGCGGGCACGCCCGGTGAGTTCGGCTGGCCCAGCGTCAGTGCGCCAGAGCCCGCTTTCACCAGCAGGCAGTCAGCGTGGCCATGGTAGCAGCCTTCAAACTTAATAATTTTGTCACGGTGGGTGAAACCGCGTGCCAGACGAATGGCACTCATGGTGGCTTCTGTACCGGAGTTGACCATGCGAACGGTATCCATGGTCGGTACCAGTTGGGTGACCAGTTCGGCCATTTTGACTTCCATCTCCGTCGGCGCGCCGAAGCTCAGGCCGCGTTCGGCAGCGTCGATAACGGCATGACGGATGGCGGGATGGTTGTGACCCAGCACCATTGGGCCCCATGAACCGACATAGTCTATATAGGCTTTACCATCGACATCGTACAGCAGGGCACCGTCAGCACGTTCGATAAACAGCGGCACGCCGCCCACGCCGTTAAAGGCCCGCACCGGTGAATTTACGCCACCGGGAATTAACTGCTGCGCCTGGGCGTACAGGTTTTCAGACTTACTCATGGAACCGCTCCTGATCATTCATTTAAAAACCCCTCTATTCTAAGTGAACATCATGGGGTAGCGAAAGGCTACTCGCATCTGCGACACGATTAGAGAGCCTTAAATGCGGGCATTCAGCGTGAGAATACGTAAAATGCTGACATGGATTGACAATGTTATGAATGGCTCATGAATCAACAATCACTTTCTACCAACGAACTGAATGTTGTGCCTGCCCGGCGCGGTGATTTCCTGCGGATGTTGTTACGCCGCGATAAAACGCCGCTGGCGGTGCTGGTGATGGCGGGAATTGTTGGCACACTGACTGGCCTGGTGGGCGTGGGTTTCGAGCTGGCCGTCAACGAGATTATTCACCAGCGCACCCGTTGGCTTGCCACGTTGGAAAGCCATCCTGGGGTGATGGTGCTGTGCGCATTTCTGGTCTCCGCGCTATTGGCCACTATCGGCTATTACCTGGTGCGCCGCTTTGCACCAGAGGCGGCGGGGTCGGGGATTCCGGAGATTGAAGGTGCCCTGGAGGAACTGCGTCCGGTGCGCTGGTGGCGGGTGATCCCAGTGAAGTTTATCGGCGGGATGGGCACGCTGGGAGCGGGGATGGTGCTGGGACGTGAAGGACCAACGGTTCAGTTGGGTGGCAATATTGGCCGCATGATGCTGGATATTTTCAGGATGAGAAGCACTGAGGCGCGGCACACGCTGCTGGCAACGGGCGCGGCGGCGGGTCTGTCGGCTGCCTTTAATGCCCCTCTTGCCGGGATCCTGTTTATTATTGAAGAGATGCGTCTGCAATTTCGCTACAGTCTGATTTCCATTAAAGCCGTGTTCGTTGGCGTGATTATGTCGAGCGTGGTGTTTCGGATTTTTAACGGTGAACATGCGGTGATCGAGATAGGCCGCCTGACCGATGCCCCTGTCAATACTCTGTGGCTCTATCTGCTGCTCGGTATGGTGTTTGGCGTGGTGGGGGTGCTGTTCAATCAGCTGATTTTCCGCATCCAGGATCTGTTCCAGCGTTTCCACGGCGGACGTTTAGGTAAAATACTGTTGGTGGGGGCTGTGCTGGGAGGGGCGTGCGGCGTATTGGGGGTGTTTCTGCCCGCGGCGGCCGGAGGGGGAGCCAGCCTGATCCCACTGGCGGCGGCGGGAAACTTTTCTATCGGCATGTTGCTGTTTCTGTTTATTGTTCGACTGATTACCACTTTACTGTGCTTCTGTTCCGGCGCACCCGGCGGGATTTTTGCCCCGATGCTGGCACTCGGCACGCTGCTGGGAACGGCATTTGGCCTGTGCGCCTCAAGCTGGCTCCCGGAGTATCACTTGCAGGCTGGCACCTTTGCCATTGCCGGGATGGGCGCGCTGTTTGCCGCCTCGGTACGTGCGCCACTGACCGGTATTATACTGGTACTGGAGATGACGGATAACTATCAGCTGATTTTACCGATGATTATTACCTGCCTTGGCGCGACGCTATTAGCCCAGTTTCTTGGGGGGCAACCCTTGTATTCGTCACTGCTTACCCGCACTCTGGCGAAACAACAGCAGCAGGAAACGGCTAATGCTACCGCACAGGGTGGTACAGCCTGAGCTTGATTGCTATACCAGTGTGTAAGATAATAACAACAATTATGGTCGATTTGTGACCTGTCAGGCACCCGGCCTGTACGTATGTATACTGGAGTTACCTATGAGCGACGATGTAGCACTGCCCCTGCAATTTACTGAAGCAGCGGCCAGTAAAGTCAAAAACCTGATTTCCGATGAAAACAATCCGGATCTGAAACTGCGCGTCTACATCACCGGCGGCGGTTGCAGCGGCTTCCAGTACGGTTTTACCTTTGACGATAAGATTAACGATGGTGATATGACCATTGAGAAAGCGGGCGTGGCGTTGGTTGTTGACCCGATGAGTCTGCAATATCTGGTGGGTGGCGCAGTGGATTATACCGAAGGGCTGGAAGGGTCGCGCTTTATTGTGACCAACCCGAATGCCAAGACCACCTGTGGCTGCGGATCGTCCTTCAGTATCTGATTTACCCTTCATACTTGACGCCGCTGCTGTGTTGGCTGCGAACCCTCACCCCGGTCACTTACTGATGTAAGCTCCCGGGGATTCAAGCACTTTCCGCCTTGCTGCACCGCCAATTATTCTGGGTAAACAGATACTGTTTAGTAAGAACTTACCATTCGACGGTCACTAACCTTGCTTCCTGCCGCGTATCCGCATTACGTGATATAACGCTTTGCGTCACTTTTGGCTGCGCATCAGGCTGAGCTCCACACACAACACCGGGTAAATTGACAGCAGACAAGCTGCGACTCTCTACGCTGCACTGTGAGTAGATGGTTAATTTCACGCCAATGCTGCCGGTAATCGAAGCGGCAAAGGCGTGACCCGTCATCATCAGCCCGAGGGCCAGATAAACGGTTTTCATGTTGCAATTTCCTGGTCAAAATCAGAGCAAAAAGCCCTGAATAAAAAACGAGCGTAAAGTCGCCCGTTATCTTTGGTTAACGGCAATTTTTGTCAGAACTTTACTCACCTTTGGCGGCGATTATTGCGGTTTTGACGTGCCGATGGTGTGTAATTCACTGCACAATTTTTGTGCGGCCAGAATCATACGCGGTCCGGCTCGGCTTATCCAGTCATCATTGATGGCGATGACCGGGAGTGTGAGCTGGGGTTGCCAGAACTGCACAATCTGCTGTGCATGAGTATGATCGCCGGGGATGACGACAGCGGCGGGATGGCGTAACAATACCTGCTCGCGGCTCACCTGTGGCCAGGGCACGCGGGCATCGGCAAAGATGTTCTCTCCGCCACATAAGCGCAGAACTTCATCCTGTAAGGTATTGCCCGATGCGGTAAACAGCGGTTTGAGGCCAAACTGAAGAAAGACGCGCTGCCTGGGTGAGTGCTGATAGCGTTGGCGCAGGTTAGCAAACTGCTGTTGCAGCGTGGCAGCCGCCTGCTCTGCCTGTTGCGGTTGCGGGCTCCAGGCGGCAAGCTGACGCAGGCTGGCAATCAACTGATCGATAGAATCCGGTGCCAGCCAGACCACCCTGATGCCCAACGCCTGAAGCTGATCGACCTGGCGTTGCGGCGTGCCGCCTTTCCAGGCAACCACGACATCCGGCTTCAGCCTGAGTAGCTTTTCGCTGTTGATCCCCTGCCAGTTAGCGACCTGTTCGATGTGCTGTGCGGCGGCAGGGTAATCGGAATAAGCGCTGACGCCCACCGGAGTAATTCCGGCAGCAAAGGCCAGTTCGGTAATATTGGGTGCCAGCGTGACCACGCGGGGGGCGGCCTGAGCTGTGGCGGCGCAGGCCAGCCACAGCAGCAGGCAAACAAGGCGTTTAGCCACGAGACAGATGGGTCAGCAGGGTTTCCACCATCAGTGATGATTGCTGTGCTGCCACCACCAGGAATTCATCAAAGCTGAGGTGTGATTCTTGATCGGCTACATCGGAGATAGCGCGGACCACGACAAACGGTGTGCCGAATTGATGGCAAACGTGGCCAATCGCGGTCGCTTCCATCTCAACCGCAATGGCCTGCGGGAAGGTGCTGCGAATACGTGACAGCGGCGCTGCGCCATTGATAAAGGCATCGCCGCTCACCACCAGACCACGGACTGCGTTGAGGTTCAGTTCGCCAATGCACTGTTCGGCAGCGGCAATCAGCTTATCATCCGCCTTGAACGCCGCCGGACAGCCCGCCATCTGGCCAGGTTCATAGCCAAAGGCCGTCACATCGGCGTCGTGATAACGCACTTCATCAGACACCACAATATCACCCACTTTCAGCGTAGGGGCCAGGCCGCCAGCTGAACCGGTATTGATGACCACATCGGGTTTGCACAGTTGCAGCAGCAGGGTGGTGCCCAGCGCCGCAGACACTTTACCGATGCCCGACTTCAGCAGAGCAACTTCAACGCCATTCAGTGTACCGGTGTAAATTTCACAGCCCGCCAGGGTGAGGGTCTGACGGTTTTCAATTTTGTCACGCAGCAGCGTCACTTCCTGTTCCATTGCGCCAATAATGCCTGCTTTCATAGGGATACTCTCTGAAGTTGTGGAATGTATTATTCATTGCGGCGCATAGTTTATCATGACAAACATCATCGCTATACCCGTCATACTTCAAGCTGCACAGGCGTTGGCTGCATCAAAAGTAGGCCCCATGAGGGGACTCGAATTATTTTGGGTATACTGCGAGAATGACTGCGCCATTTATCAGAGGGAATAAGGTATGACTGGGATCGATTTTCGCATAAAAATCAACTGGCAGCGGCGCTATCGCCCCTATCAGGGACCGAAGGATGAACATGAAATCCTGCGCATATTTGAAAGCGATCGTGGTCGTATTATTAATTCAGCAGCTATCCGCCGACTGCAGCAGAAAACCCAGGTCTTCCCGCTTGAGCGTAATGCCGCCGTTCGCACCCGGCTGACGCATTCGCTGGAAGTGCAGCAGGTGGGGCGCTATATCGCAAAAGAAGTACTGACACGCTTGCAGGAAGCTGACCGTTTAGTCTCTTTGGGGCTGGCGCAGTTGACCGGGCCATTTGAGAGTATCGTCGAGATGGCTTGCCTGATGCACGATATTGGCAATCCGCCGTTTGGTCACTTTGGTGAGGCAGCGATCAATGACTGGTTCCGTCAGCAGTTTGATACAAGCTGGCAGCCGGAGAGCGGACGGGAAGATCGCTGTGTACCCGAGGTATTACGCCATCAGGATGATGGCTTGAATGCGCTGCGGGCTAAAGTCCGTCAGGACCTGTCTCATTTTGAAGGCAACGCGCAGGCAATCCGCACGGTGCATACGCTGATGAAGATGAACCTGACCTGGGCGCAGGTCGGCTGTATTTTAAAATACACGCGTCCTGCCTGGCATAGCGGAGCCATTCCCGCCAGCCATGATTATTTAATGAAGAAACCGGGATACTACCTGGCAGAAGAGGAATATATCGCGCGACTGCGTGAGCAATTAGATCTTCAGCCGCATTGCCGTTTTCCGCTGACTTATATTATGGAAGCTGCTGACGATATCTCTTACTGCGTAGCCGATTTAGAAGATGCCGTAGAAAAAAATATCTTTACTGTTGAGCAACTGTATCATTATTTATTCCAACTCTGGCCTGACCATCAGGCAGGCGATCTGTTTGCCACCGTGGTGACCAGCGCGTTAGATAAATCACGCAGTCGCCGCACAAATCGCAGCAGTGAAGACCAGTTCTTTATGTATTTACGTGTGAATACGGTGGCAGAACTGGTGCCCCATGCGGCCAGCCGTTTTATCGAGCATTTGCCTGCGGTGTACCACGGCGAGTTTAATGAGGCGCTGCTGGAAGATGGTAGCCCGCATAGTCAGCTATTAGATATTTTCAAAAAAGTCGCTTTTCGTCATGTGTTTAACCATCCTGAAGTGGAACAGTTAGAGTTGCAAGGGTATCGGGTGATCAGCGGCTTGCTGGATATTTACCAGCCACTGTTGCTGTTGACGCGCGAAGAGTTCAGCGAATTGACGGAAAAGGATTATTTAAAAGGTTATCCGATTGAAACACGCCTGTTCCATAAGCTTTCGACGCGTTTTCGTCTTGCTTACAGCGAAGCGGTGGAGTCTCTGGATAAAAATCCCGACGAAGAGAATATATGGGAATACTATTATCGCGTTCGTTTATTGCAGGACTACATTAGCGGGATGACAGATTTGTATGCCTGGGATGAGTATCGACGGTTAATGGCCGTGGAATAAATCCATCAGTCGTGATGATTTGTAAAGAAGAACAATATTTTTTTACTTTTTCTTAGTGGTTAAATATGAACTTAGGGATAAAAAATTAATCTCACCTTCACAACCACAGCAATGGTTATCCCACAGAATCACTTGAGAATCCGACGAATGAAAAAAACCACGTTAGTATTGAGCGCATTGGCTCTGAGCCTTGGGCTGGCGTTAAACCCTTTAGCGGCGAGTGCTGCTGAAACGGCCTCTTCCTCTTCAAGCCAGCCATTACCCAGTCTGGCTCCTATGCTGGAAACAGTGATGCCTTCGGTTGTCAGCATTAATGTTGAGGGCAGCACGACGGTACGTACGCCGCGCATGCCTCAGCAGTTCCAGCAGTTCTTTGGCGATAATTCCCCATTCTGTCAGGACGGTTCTCCATTCCAGGGATCGCCGATGTGTCAGGAAGGTGGCCCGGAAGGGAAGGGCAACGGCGGCGCTGACAGCCAGCAGCAGAAATTCCGCGCACTGGGTTCCGGTGTGGTGATTGATGCCGCTAAAGGCTACGTCGTAACCAACAACCACGTGGTCGACAATGCGACAAAAATTCAGGTTCAATTGAGCGATGGTCGTAAATACGATGCAAAAGTGATTGGTAAAGATCCGCGTTCTGATATTGCGCTGATCCAGTTGAAAGAGGCGAAAAACCTGACCGCGATTAAGCTTGCTGACTCCGATAATCTGCGCGTGGGCGATTACACGGTAGCGATTGGTAACCCGTATGGTCTGGGGGAAACGGTTACCTCCGGTATTGTCTCTGCCCTTGGCCGCAGTGGTCTGAACCTGGAAAACTACGAAAACTTTATCCAGACTGATGCCGCGATTAACCGGGGTAATTCCGGGGGGGCGCTGGTGAACCTGAATGGTGAGCTGATTGGGATTAACACGGCGATACTCGCGCCAGACGGCGGCAACATCGGTATTGGCTTCGCCATCCCAAGTAATATGGTGAAAAACCTGACGTCACAGATGGTTGAATTCGGTCAGGTGAAACGCGGTGAGCTGGGGATCATGGGCACCGAACTGAACTCCGAACTCGCGAAGGCGATGAAAGTTGATGCCCAGCGCGGTGCGTTCGTCAGTCAGGTATTGCCGAAGTCTTCAGCGGCGCAGGCGGGCATTAAAGCCGGTGACGTGATTGTGTCGATCAACAACAAGCCGATCTCCAGTTTCTCTGCGTTGCGTGCGGAAGTGGGGTCGTTGCCGGTTGGCACCAAAATGGAACTGGGCCTGATCCGGGATGGCAAGCCAATGAAAGTGAACGTGGCGTTGCAACAAAGCGCCGCAGCGAAAGTCGATTCTGGCACTATCTATAACGGTATCGAAGGGGCTGACCTGAGCAACTTTGATGCGAAAGGCGTTAAGGGTGTGAAAGTGGACAGCGTTAAAGCGGGTTCTGCGGCAGCGCGCGTTGGCCTGAAGAAAGATGATGTGATTTTAGGCGTTAACCAACAGCCGGTCGCGAATCTGGGCGAATTGCGCAAAATCCTGGATACCAAACCGTCAGTGCTGGCGCTGAATATCCAGCGTGGCGATGCCAGTATTTATTTGCTGATGCAGTAAGTTATGCTGAAAAGTGCCGTTCGAAAATAAGAGCGGCACCGGACAAAAAAAAGGGGTGACCAGTATTCTGGTCACCCCTTTTTATGTCAGAAAAGGAATTAACGACCGCCGCGGGTCAGTTTATCCAGGTCTGATTCAATTTCAGCAATCTTGTTGGAGACCACGCTCTCCAGATGACGCAGGTCATCAAGAATTTTGCGCTTCAGATCAACTTCTACCTGGTCACGTTGGCAAATCTGGTCAAGTTCATCAATCACATAGCGCAGGTTCGGGCTGATTTCCTGAACTTCTTTGTAACCCTGGCTGGCATTGTCAGCTACCACGGTTTTGCGCTGGCGCGGATATTTAAATTTCACGCTTTTGGCAAAGAACTCGCCTTTATCTTTACGGAAATAGATTTTCAGGATGTCATTGTTGGCTTCCTGACGCAGGCTGTAACGGTCGATATCTTCCGGCGTCGCGATGCCCAAACCCTTGAGATTGTCGTACATGGTATTTTCCTTTAAGAGACTATCGATCCAGATGCGATCAGAGTAGTCGCTATCCGAGAAACGGAAAAGGATCGTTTAATTTAAATACAGTATTTTCTGGCGCGGATTATGGCGCAGATTGTGCACAATAGCACCACTTGTTTCGTGACGTGAAAGAGGTAGTTCAGGGCAGGAGTGTAAAACTTACTTTACAGTAAGGTGCGGACCACTGGTGTGGCCCGCAGGAGGATCAATCGATAGTGCGCAGCAGTTCGTTGATGCCGGTTTTGCTCAGCGTTTTCGCATCGACTTTTTTCACGATAACGGCGCAGTACAGGCTGTAAGTCCCGTCTTTCGATGGCAGGTTGCCTGAAACGACAACGGAACCCGCAGGGACACGGCCGTAATGCACTTCCCCGGTTTCGCGGTCGAAGATCTTGGTGCTCTGGCCGATATAAACGCCCATTGAAATCACGGAACCTTCTTCTACGATCACGCCTTCAACGATTTCTGAACGCGCACCGATGAAGCAGTTGTCTTCAATGATGGTTGGATTGGCCTGCAATGGCTCCAGTACGCCACCAATGCCAACGCCGCCAGACAGGTGAACGTTTTTACCGATCTGCGCGCAGGAACCTACGGTGACCCAGGTATCAACCATCGTGCCTTCGTCAACGTAAGCGCCGATGTTAACGTAAGAAGGCATCAGCACGGTGTTACGTGCGATGAATGCGCCCTGGCGTACTGCCGCTGGTGGAACAACGCGGAAGCCTTCTTTTTTGAAGCGTGCTTCGTCGTAGTCAGCGAATTTCATCGGAACTTTGTCGTAATAACGGCTTTCTGCGCCATCAATTACCTGATTGTCATTGATGCGGAAAGAGAGCAGGACCGCTTTCTTCAACCACTGATGCGTAACCCATTCGCCGTCGATTTTCTCAGAGACGCGCAGGGCACCGCTATCCAGCTGGGCGATAACCTGGTTGACGGCTTCGCGGGTTGCGGCGTCAGCGTTTGCTGGGGTAATGTCCGCACGGCGTTCGAAGGCCGCTTCAATAACACTCTGTAACTGTTGCATATTAGATCTCTCAATTTCAGTGAGTTCGGTGTAACAGGCTATTTTACTTGCCATTTTGAACGCAGGCAGTGCTCGCCATCCTCACGTACTTCAGTACGCTGCGCTGTCTGCGCTCAAACTGCCTGCGACAATGACGCCTGTGTCACTCTTTAGGGATGAAAAGTAAATCTGGGTCACACTTTATCGTTTGGAACAAGGGCCTCTGTCAACCGTTGTTGCAGCCGTTGGCGCAAATCGGCATCCAATGCCCGGCGCTCGCTATTGGCGAGAATAAACAAATCCTCGACGCGTTCACCGATGGTACTGATGCGCGCACCGTGCAGCGACACGTTCAGGTCAGCAAAAACTTCGCCAACGCGCGCCAGCAATCCCGGCTGATCCAGCGCGACTAATTCCAGATAAGTTCGCCTGTCAGTGTGTGTGGGTAAGAAGTTGACCGCGGTATCGACATTAAAATGCTTCAAACGAGCTGACTGACGGCGCGTGCGCGGAGGCTGCCAGCTGGTCTGGCAGATCGCCTGTTCCAGCGCCTGGCGTGTCATCTCATGGCGGTCAGTCGCCAGCGGGCTTCCATCCGGCTCCAGCACGATAAAGGTGTCCATTGCCATGCCGTCGCGGCTGGTGAAGATCTGGGCATCATGGACGCTCAGATTACGACGATCCAGCTCACCGGCTACAGTGGCAAACAGGTACGGGCGGTCCGGGCTCCAGATAAAGATCTCGGTACCGCCGCGTGTCGCCTGCGGGCTAACGAGGATCAGGGGCTGGTTGAGATCGTGATTCATCAGATGACGCGCATGCCACGCGAGCTGGTTTGGCGTGTGCCGCAGGAAATAGTCGGCGCGGCAGCGGCCCCAGATGCTGTGCAACGCTTCTTCGTCGATATTATCCATGCGCAGTAAGGCCAGCGCCTGAAGCCGATGATGGCGCACGCGTTCGCGCAGGTCCGGGCTGTTTTCCATTCCACGGCGCAGCTGTTTCTCTGTGGCGAAAAACAGCTCGCGTAACAGGCTTTGCTTCCAGCTGTTCCATAAGGTTTCATTGGTGGCACAGATATCGGCAACGGTCAGGCATACCAGATAACGCAGGCGGTTTTCATTCTGCATCACCTCGGCAAACTGCTGGATCTCCGTCGGGTCTTGAATATCGCGGCGCTGGGCGGTGACCGACATCAGCAGGTGATGGCGCACAAGCCAGGCAACCAGCTGCGTCTCGCGTGAGTTCAGGCCGTGCATCTCGGCAAACTCCAGCGCATCCTGGGCCCCGAGAATGGAATGATCGCCGCCGCGCCCTTTGGCGATATCGTGAAACAGCGCCGCCATCAGCAGTAATTCCAACTGCGGCAGGCGTGGCCAGAGTTCAACGCACAGCGGATGTTGCTGACGTGTACGTTCGTCGGCAAAGCTTTCCAGCTTTTGCAGTACGCGAATGGTGTGTTCATCGACCGTATAGGCGTGGAACAGATCAAACTGCATCTGACCAACGATGTTGCTCCACTGCGGCATATAAGCCCACAGCACACTGTGGCGGTGCATAGGCACCAGTGCCCGGCTGACTGCACCTGGATGGCGCAGTATCGACAGGAACAGCTCCCGGGCCTCTGGGATGGTACACAGGGGCTGCTTCAGGTTACGGCGCGCGTGACGCAAATGGCGCAGCGTATTGGAGTAGATACCGGTAATTTTCGGTGTACGCGCCATGGTGTAGAACATACGCATGATGGACTCTGGCTGACGTGCAAACAGCGTATCATCACGCAGATCAATCAGCGTGCCGCGTAGCTGGAATTCATCGTCCAGCGGGCGGGGTTTCTCGTCGGTTGGCAGCGCCAGAATGGCTTCATCAAACAGCTGTAACAGCATCTGGTTTAACTCGCCAACGCGGCGTGTGACACGGAAGAAATCCTTCATCATGCGCTCAACCGGCTCGTTCCCTTCGCCCTGATAGTTCAGGCGTTGGGCAACATTGAGCTGACGATCAAACAGCAGGCGGTTGTCGTAGCGCGTCAGTGTCAGGTGCAGGGCAAAACGGATGCGCCACAGGAAGCTCTGGCACTCGTTCAACTCGTTACGCTCGGCTTCCGTCAGAAAGCCAAAACCGACCATTTCATCCAGTGAGGTCGCGCCGAAGTGACGGCGTGCCACCCACAACAGCGTGTGAATGTCGCGTAGGCCACCGGGGCTGCTCTTGATGTCCGGTTCCAGATTGTAGCTGGTGCCGTGATAGCGTTGATGACGTACCTGTTGTTCATCAATTTTTGCTGCGAAAAAGCGGTCTGACGGCCAAAAGCCATCGCTGAAGACGTTCTTCTGCATCTCAAGAAATAACGTGAGATCGCCGGTCAACATGCGCGATTCAATCAGGTTGGTTGAGACGGTGAGGTCGGACAACCCTTCGAGCAAACACTCTTCCAGCGTTCGCACGCTGTGACCGACTTCCAGCTTGAGGTCCCACATCAGGGTCAGCAGCTCACTGGTACGACGGGCATCTTCCTCGGACAGGGGTTTACGACTGAGGATCAGGACATCAATATCCGATAGTGGATGCAGTTCACCCCGACCGTAGCCACCGACCGCAACCAGTGCAATGCCGTCTTTTTCCGGGAATCCGAAGAAGCGCCACAGGCGCCGGAGAAGGCGATCGATGAAGAGGGTACGGGCGTCGATCAGGCTTTCTGCATCCTGCCCGGCGTCAAAAGCGGCAGCGAGATGCTGCTGGAAAACATCCAGGTGATGCCTGAGCGTATCGCGGTTCAGTTCGGCATCTTCCCAGCGGCGCGGGGCCTTGGTGAGTTTTTTCAGGATGCTGGCTTCAGGTACGTCTTTATTCATTTCACCGCCCCAATGTGGATCTGATCATACTGAACACGTAAAAAAGCCGGCTGGCGCCGGCTTTAAATTTGACCCGGGTTGACCGGAAGATAAGGTCAGCCCCTACGCATTATTCTGCGACCAGAATGGCCGGAATGGTGTCATCTTTGCGCAGCGTCATAATTTCGCAGCCGTTTTCTGTCACCACAATAGTGTGTTCGTACTGAGCGGACAAGCTGCGATCTTTCGTTTTTACCGTCCAGCCATCTTTCATGACGCGAATGCGGTAATCACCGGCATTGACCATTGGCTCAACGGTGAAAGCCATACCGGCCTGCAAGACGACACCGCCGTCATCGGCATCGTAGTGCAATACTTGTGGCTCTTCGTGGAAGCCCTTACCGATACCGTGACCACAATATTCACGCACAACAGAAAAATCCTGTGCTTCAACAAATTTCTGAATTTCGCGGCCCAGGGTACGCAGGCGAATGCCGGGTTTGATCATGCGCAGAGCCAGATACAGGCTTTCCTGAGTCACACGGCACAGACGCTCGCCCTGAATGGTCGGTTTACCGACGATGAACATGGTAGAGGTATCACCGTGGTATTCATCTTTAATGACGGTGACATCGATATTGACGATATCGCCATCTTTGAGGATTTTTTCGTCGCTGGGAATACCGTGGCACACCACTTCATTCACAGATATGCATACAGATTTAGGGAAACCGTGGTAGCCCAGGCTGGCAGAAACCGCATGCTGCTGGTTCACAATATGATCGTTACACAGGCGATCAAGTTCACCGGTGCTGACGCCCGGTTTAACGTGCGCTTCAATCATTTCAAGAACTTCGGCGGCCAGGCGGCCAGCCACGCGCATTTTTTGGATTTCTTCCGGGGTTTTAATTGAAATAGCCATTCATCAGGTCCGCATTTGTCGTCATTTTCGACAATAATAAAGAAAGTGCTGCAATGGTAGCAGTCCCCCCGGACGCTGCCAATTGTAGTTTGTAGCGTAAACCGCGGCGCAGACGTGAGTCAGCCCATTTCGGTGAATAAGGCAACTACCAGTTGGCTTCAATGCCTCATTTATGGTATAAAGCGCGCCGACGATTCTCTGTTCGGTGATTCTCACTGCGATGAGAGAAACGCATAAATCTCACTATGTGTAAATAACACACACGTATCGACACCTACGCCGGGGTGCCTTGCTGGTTCGAAAGAGCCGATGGGTCGGTTGTATGGGATACGTGGAGGCTTAACCCCAAACTATATCTATAGAGGTAATCATGGCAACTGTTTCCATGCGCGACATGCTCAAGGCCGGTGTACACTTCGGTCACCAGACCCGTTACTGGAACCCGAAAATGAAGCCATTCATCTTCGGCGCTCGTAACAAAGTTCACATCATCAACCTTGAGAAAACTGTACCAATGTTCAACGAAGCTCTGGCTGAGTTGAGCAAGATCTCTTCCCGTAAAGGTAAGATTCTGTTCGTTGGTACTAAGCGCGCTGCAAGCGAAGCGGTAAAAGAGCACGCTCTGAGCTGCGACCAGTTCTTCGTTAATCACCGCTGGTTGGGTGGTATGCTGACTAACTGGAAAACTGTTCGTCAGTCAATCAAACGTCTGAAAGATCTGGAAATTCAGTCTCAGGACGGCACTTTCGACAAACTGACCAAGAAAGAAGCGTTGATGCGCGACCGCGAACTGGCCAAGCTGGAAAACAGCCTGGGCGGTATCAAAGATATGGGCGGCCTGCCAGACGCACTGTTTGTTGTTGATGCAGATCACGAACACATCGCTATCAAAGAAGCAAACAACCTGGGTATCCCAGTATTTGCTATCGTTGATACCAACTCTGATCCAGACGGTGTTGACTTCATTATCCCTGGTAATGACGATGCAATCCGTGCTGTTAGCCTGTACCTGACTGCAGTGGCTACCACTGTACGTGAAGGTCGCTCTCAGGACCTGGCTCAGCAAGCTGAAGAAACCTTCGCTGAAGCTGAGTAATAAGGCTTGCTCTTTAGAGAGCCCTTGTACATCAGATGTGAATCTGTAAGGAAGGGGCCTTGATTGGCCCCTTTATTTTTTCGACTTCGCTTTGCCGGTTGTCACAATCGGCGGGGCAGAATGTTTCTCCCGAGACCAGGCATCTCAAGCGAACGCCGCAAGGCGAGCTGGCAGATGCAAGCTAACCGAGGATTAGAGAATGGCTGATATTACCGCTGCTCTGGTAAAAGAACTGCGCGAGCGCACTGGCGCTGGCATGATGGATTGTAAAAAAGCACTGACCGAAGCCAACGGCGACATCGAGCTGGCGATCGAGAACATGCGTAAATCTGGCGCGATCAAAGCCGCTAAGAAAGCAGGCAACGTTGCTGCTGACGGCGTGATCAAAACTAAGATCGACGGCAACTACGCAGTGATTCTGGAAGTTAACTGCCAGACTGACTTCGTTGCTAAAGATTCTGGTTTCCAGGCTTTCGCTGACAAAGTGCTGGATGCTGCTGTTGCAGGCAAAATCACTGACGTTGAAGTGCTGAAAGCACAGTTCGAAGAAGAGCGCGTTGCACTGGTTGCTAAAATCGGTGAAAACATCAACATTCGTCGCGTATCTACTCTGGAAGGCGAAGTACTGGGTAGCTACCTGCACGGTGCTCGCATCGGCGTTCTGATCGCGGCTAAAAGCGCTGACGAAGAGCTGGTTAAGCAGCTGGCAATGCATGTTGCTGCAAGCAAACCAGAATTCGTTAAGCCTGAAGACGTGTCTGCTGAAGTGGTAGAGAAAGAGTACCAGGTTCAGCTGGACATCGCTATGCAGTCTGGCAAGCCAAAAGAAATCGCAGAGAAAATGGTTGAAGGCCGTATGAAGAAATTCACCGGCGAAGTTTCTCTGACCGGCCAGCCTTTCGTCATTGACCCAAGCAAAACTGTGGGCCAACTGTTGAAAGAGAAAAACGCAGACGTGACCAACTTCATCCGCTTTGAAGTGGGCGAAGGCATTGAGAAAGCTGAGACAGATTTTGCGGCAGAAGTTGCTGCCATGTCCAAGCAGTCTTAATGATCCGAAAAGAACCGCCAAATGGCGGTTCTTTTTTGCCTGCTTTTGGCAGCGCATTTTCAGTCTCATCCCAATAGTATTTCTCTGATGCTTTTAGGATGATACCGCACACAGTTAACACCCCTTTTCGACGATATCTTCCAGGAAAAAAACCATGGCGACCAATGCAAAACCCGTATATCAACGTATCCTGCTAAAACTGAGTGGCGAAGCCCTGCAAGGTGCTGAAGGCTTCGGTATCGATGCCAGCGTGCTGGATCGTATGGCTCAGGAAGTGAAAGAACTGGTAGAACTGGGCATTCAGGTAGGTGTGGTTATCGGTGGTGGTAATCTGTTCCGCGGTGCTGGTCTGGCTCAGGCTGGTATGAACCGTGTTGTTGGCGACCATATGGGTATGCTGGCAACCGTGATGAATGGCCTGGCGATGCGTGATGCGTTGCACCGTGCCTATGTTAACGCCCGCCTGATGTCGGCTATTCCGCTGAACGGTGTGTGTGACAACTACAGCTGGGCAGAAGCCATCAGCCTGCTGCGTAATAACCGCGTGGTGATTTTCTCCGCCGGTACCGGTAACCCGTTCTTTACCACAGATTCTGCAGCCTGCCTGCGTGGCATTGAAATCGAAGCCGATGTGGTGCTGAAGGCCACCAAAGTGGATGGCGTGTACTCCTCCGACCCGGTGAAGAACCCGGATGCGGTCCTGCACGAGCAGTTGACCTATACTGAAGTGCTGGATAAAGAACTGAAAGTGATGGATCTGGCCGCCTTTACCCTGGCGCGTGACCATTCACTGCCAATCCGCGTGTTCAATATGAACAAGCCGGGCGCATTGCGTCGCGTAGTGATGGGTGAAAAAGAAGGCACACTGATTACGCATTAATATCAGTCTGCGGTTAAAAGGGTTAAAATAAGGTATATTCTGCATGTCAGGATTATCTTTAAATGTATTTGAACGGCTTCTGGCGATGCCAGAGGCTGGTGGATCAAACAGAATCCAAGGGTTCCCACGTGATTAACGACATCAAGAAAGATGCAGAAACGCGCATGGATAAATGCGTCGAGGCATTCAAAAGCCATATCAGCAAAATCCGCACCGGCCGTGCATCGCCGAGTATTCTCGACGGTATCATGGTCGATTATTACGGTTCTTCAACCCCGCTGCGTCAGCTGGCCAGTGTGACGGTAGAAGATTCGCGTACGCTGAAAGTCAACGTCTTCGACCGCTCTATCAGCGCTGCCGTTGAAAAAGCGATCATGGCGTCTGATCTGGGTCTGAACCCAATGTCAGCAGGCACAGACATCCGTGTTCCATTGCCAGCATTGACCGAAGAGCGTCGTAAAGACCTGATCAAAATCGTGCGCGGTGAAGCTGAGCAGGGTCGTGTGTCTGTGCGTAACGTTCGTCGTGATGCGAATGACAAAGTGAAAGCACTGCTGAAAGACAAAGAGATCAGTGAAGACGATGATCGTCGTTCACAGGAAGATGTACAGAAAATGACTGACGTATTTATCAAGAAAATTGATACTGCGCTGGCCGAAAAAGAAGCGGAGCTGATGGACTTCTGAGTTCGTCATCACCCAATGAAACGCCGTACAGATTGCCATTCACATGAAGGGTCGGTCTTACGGCGTTTTGCATTTGTTAACTTCCCCGGCAGGTTTCTCTCCCTTCTCCTGATTGCTGCCTGCGCCGGGTCATTACACAGAGCAGCCTCATGAAACACTTGACGATCCTCGGTTCGACCGGCTCTATCGGGACCAGCACGCTGGCCGTGGTACGTGCTAACCCTCACTTGTTTGCCGTGAAGGCACTGGTTGCCGGGCGCAATGTGGAACTGATGGCCGAACAATGCCTGGCATTTCGCCCGGATTACGCCGCAATGTCAGATAGTAAAGCGGCTGAAACACTGCGTCTTCGTCTGAAAGATCTGAATGTGGCCACTGAAGTGTTAAGCGGGGAGCAGGCTGCCTGCGATCTGGCCGCGTTGGATGGTGTGGACCAGGTAATGGCCGCGATTGTTGGTGCAGCAGGATTATTGCCTACCCTGGCTGCAATTCGCGCTGGAAAACAGGTCTTACTGGCCAATAAAGAGTCGCTTGTGACCTGCGGCCGCCTATTCCTGGAGGCAGTAAGCGCCTCGAAAGCGCAGTTGTTGCCCATCGATAGCGAGCACAACGCCATTTTTCAGAGTTTGCCTGCTTCCCTCCAGCAGCAGTTAGGGTACGCTTCTTTAGAAGATAATGGCATTGACAGCATTATCCTCACGGGGTCAGGTGGCCCGTTTCGTGAGACGCCATTGGCAGAGTTACGCCATATGACGCCGGATCAGGCGTGTGCGCATCCGAACTGGTCGATGGGGCGAAAAATCTCTGTCGATTCGGCCACCATGATGAACAAAGGCCTGGAATATATTGAAGCCCGCTGGCTGTTTAATGCGACTGATGCGCAGATGGAAGTGGTTCTGCATCCGCAATCCGTTATTCATTCAATGGTCCGTTATCGTGATGGCAGTGTGATTGCCCAGCTTGGATCGCCGGATATGCGTACGCCAATTGCTCACGCGATGGCCTGGCCGCAGCGCGTGACTTCAGGTGCCCAACCGCTTGATTTCACACGTATGTCGGCATTGACCTTCTCTGAGCCTGATTATGCGCGCTATCCCTGCCTGAAACTGGCTATTGATGCCAGTATTACCGGGCAGGCGGCGACCACCATGCTGAATGCGGCGAATGAAATTGCGGTTGCCGCGTTTCTTGCGTCTGAGATCCGCTTTACCGATATTGCTGCTTTGAATGTTGCGGTACTGGAGACACTGTCCTGCCAGGAACCTTCTAGCGTCGACGCGGTGATTGCCATTGACCGGGAAGCCCGCGCGATGGCAAGTGCTTTACTGCCACGTTTTTCTGCAGGCAGAGCCAGCGCGATTTAACGCGCCGCTATTTGTGAGCGCTGGGCGGAGGTGGTATAGTCTTGCCCCACCGTTCCGGTGCCAGTGCGTGATTAAGCGGATAAGTTCGTGCAATTACAGTCTATTTACGCCGGGCGGGTGAGATATTTCAGAAGCCATTGCATACCCAAATCATTGGCGCTGCAGCAAGGCGGCAAGGCATTGTTCTGTTTACGCTTACAGTAGTAAGTGACAGGCGCGAATGTCGGCGGTCGGCGCAGCAGCAGCTTAAAATATGAAGGGTATATTTCTGAATAAGGAAATAATTACGCATTATGTCGTCCGAAAATCAATTACAAACCGATGACCAGCAGGGGGCAGGCCCCCGCCATGTGGCCATCATTATGGATGGCAATGGTCGCTGGGCTAAAAGCCAGGGCAAGCTGCGTATTTCTGGTCATAAAGCGGGAGTGAAATCCGTGCGTCGCGCCGTGAGTTTTGCGGTGAGCAATAAGCTGGATGCGCTCACACTCTATGCCTTCAGTAGTGAAAACTGGAACCGTCCTCAGCAGGAAGTTCTGGCGCTGATGGAGTTGTTCGTTTGGGCACTCGACAGTGAAGTAAAAAGCCTGCACAAACATAATGTCCGGTTGAAAATTATCGGTGATATCAGTCGGTTCAACACACGTTTGCAAGAGCGTATTCGCCGTGCTGAAGAACTTACTCAACAAAATAATGGACTAACACTCAACATTGCCGCGAATTATGGCGGACGTTGGGATATTATCCACGGAGTCAGAAAAATAGCAGAACAGGTACAGGAAGGACTTCTTCGCCCGGATCAGATCGAAGAAGAGACCTTGCACCCGTATCTCTGCCTGAATGAACTGGCACCTGTGGATCTGGTAATAAGGACCGGGGGAGAGCATCGGATTAGTAACTTCCTGCTGTGGCAAGTCGCCTATGCAGAGTTTTGGTTTACCGATACTCTTTGGCCTGATTTTGATGAACAAGTTTTTGAAGGTGCACTGAATGCGTTTGCACAACGAGAGCGTCGGTTTGGCGGCGCAGCACCCGGCGGCGCATAAGCGCACTGGGGGTAATCTTTGTTAAAGTCTCGCCTGATTACCGCGTTTATATTAATACCTATCGTCATTGCAGCGCTGTTTATGCTGCCGCCGCTAGGGTTTGCCATCACAATTTTAGCGATCTGCATGCTGGCCGCGTGGGAATGGGGCCAGTTTGCGGGCTTTGCTGCCCGCTCACAGCGCATCTGGCTTGCACTGCTGTGTGGGCTGCTGCTGGCCTTTATGCTGTTTACATTGCCTGCATATCAGCACTCCGTGCATCTGCCGCAGATTGGTGGCGCCTTGTGGGTGTCACTTGGCTGGTGGATTGTGGCGCTACTTTTGGTCTTGTCCTATCCCGGTTCTGCCGCATTTTGGCGTAATTCCCGCCCATTACGTCTGGTATTTGGGTTGCTTACCATTGTCCCGTTCTTCTGGGGGATGCTGGCGCTGCGTCAGTATCACTACGAAGCTGACCATTATGCGGGTGCATGGTGGCTGCTTTATGTGATGTTCCTCGTGTGGGGAGCTGACTCTGGCGCGTATATGTTTGGCAAATTATTCGGCAAACACAAGCTGGCACCTAAGGTCTCACCAGGTAAAACGTGGGAAGGTTTCTTCGGCGGGCTGGTGACATCAGCAGTACTCTCATGGCTGTTTAGCGTGTTCGCTCCGCTTCAGGTGCCATTGTCGACATTGCTGATTTGTTCAATTACTGCCGCGCTTGCATCGGTCCTGGGTGATTTAACCGAGAGCATGTTTAAACGCGAAGCGGGCATTAAAGACAGCGGCAGTCTTATTCCAGGTCACGGCGGTATTCTTGATCGCATTGACAGCCTCACGGCAGCTGTACCGGTGTTTGCCTGCCTGTTGCTGCTGGTCTTTGGGACGCTGTAGGGAAACATTATGTTGAGCGTACTCTGGAGTTTTGCTGCCTTTATTGTTGCACTGGGGATATTAATCACCGTGCATGAATTTGGCCATTTCTGGGTAGCCCGCCGTTGCGGCGTGAAAGTTGAGCGCTTCTCCATTGGTTTCGGTAAAGCGCTGTGGCGGCGCCGTGACAAGCAGGGCACTGAGTACGTTATCGCGTTGATCCCGCTGGGCGGTTACGTCAAGATGCTCGATGAGCGTGTAGAAAGTGTACCGCCAGAACTTCGCCATCAATCCTTCAATAACAAAACGGTCCTCCAGCGTGCCGCGATCATCAGTGCCGGCCCTATCGCAAATTTCATCTTTGCCATCTTCGCCTATTGGCTGGTGTTTATCATCGGCGTTCCGGGTGTACGCCCGGTTGTTGGCGAAATAGTGAGCGGATCGCCAGCTGCTGAAGCGCAAATTACCCCAGGCACGGAACTTAAAGCCGTTGACGGTATCGAAACGCCTGATTGGGATGCTGTGCGTATGGCACTGGTTGCGAAGATTGGTGACGAAAGCACCACGTTAACCCTTGCGCCATTCGGCAGTGAAAAAACCAGTGATAAGACAGTGAATCTGCACGGCTGGCAGTTTGAGCCAGACAAGCAGGATCCCGTGACGTCATTGGGGATACAGCCGCGTGGACCACAGATCGAATCGGTGTTGGCACAGGTGCAAAAGGATTCCGCTGCAAGTCGAGCGGGTTTGCAAGCTGGCGACAGGATCGTTAAAGTCGATGGTCAGCCTTTAGACCAGTGGCAAAATTTTGTTGCCACAGTGCGCGATAATCCAGGTAAAGATATAGCCATTGAGGTGGAGCGTCAGGGCAGTACGGTCAGTTTGACACTGACACCGGACGTTAATCCTCATAACAAGGCCGAAGGGTTTGCCGGAGTGATACCGCGCATTATTCCTCTGCCTGAAGAGTACAGAACGGTGCGCCAGTATGGCCCGTTTGCCGCAATCGGTGAGGCCAGCGCGAAAACCTGGCAACTGATGAAGCTTACGGTCAGCATGCTGGGCAAACTGATTGTTGGTGATGTGAAGTTGAACAATCTCAGCGGGCCGATTTCGATCGCGCAGGGTGCTGGGATGTCAGCGGAATACGGTTTGATTTACTACCTGATGTTCCTCGCTCTGATTAGCGTGAACCTTGGAATTATCAATCTGTTCCCATTGCCGGTGTTAGATGGTGGCCATTTGCTGTTCCTGTTGATCGAAAAGATCAAGGGAGGGCCGGTGTCCGAGCGAGTTCAGGACTTCAGTTATCGTATCGGCTCGATTTTGCTGGTGCTGTTAATGGGGCTTGCGCTATTCAATGACTTCTCAAGGCTATAGTTTACCAATCGGTAAATTGTCTGTGAGAACTAGTTAGGAAGATTGCAGAAAAACGATGGCGATGAAAAAGTTGCTCATAGCGTCGCTGCTGCTTAGCAGCGCTACCGTATACGGTGCAGACGGATTCGTGGTGAATGATATTCACTTTGAAGGCCTGCAGCGAGTCGCCGTCGGTGCGGCATTGCTCAGTATGCCAGTCCGCGTTGGAGATACTGTCTCCGATGAAGATCTCAGTAACACCATTCGTGCACTGTTTGCCACCGGGAATTTTGAAGATGTTCAGGTCCTGCGCGACGGCAATACGTTGATCGTCCAGGTGAAAGAGCGTCCGACCATTGCCAGTATCACTTTCTCCGGTAACAAAGCGGTGAAAGAGGACATGCTCAAGCAGAACCTTGAAGCATCCGGTGTGCGAGTGGGTGAAGCTCTGGATCGCACCACGATCTCCTCCATTGAGAAAGGCCTGGAAGACTTCTATTACAGCGTCGGTAAATACAGTGCCAGCGTGAAAGCAGTGGTTACGCCACTGCCACGTAACCGTGTTGACCTGAAGCTGGTGTTTACTGAAGGTGTCTCTGCTCAGATCCAACAGATCAACATCGTGGGTAATAAAGCGTACAGTTCAGATGAACTGATCTCGCGCTTCCAGCTGCGTGATGATGTGCCATGGTGGAACGTCGTCGGCGATCGTAAATACCAGAAACAGAAACTGGCGGGTGACCTTGAAACCCTGCGCAGTTTCTATCTGGATCGCGGTTACGCACGATTCAATATCGACTCAACCCAGGTCAGCCTGACGCCAGATAAAAAAGGTATCTACATTACCGTTAACATCAATGAAGGCGAGCAGTACAAGCTTTCCGGTGTTGCGGTGACGGGTAATCTGGCCGGGCACTCAGCAGAAATCGAAACGCTGAGTAAAATCACCCCAGGTGAACTGTATAACGGTTCGAAAGTGACGCGCATCGAAGACGATATCAAGAAACTGCTGGGTCGTTATGGCTACGCTTATCCGCGTGTGCAGACACAGCCAGAAATTGATGATGCGAACAAAACCGTAAAATTACGTATCAATGTGGATGCGGGCAACCGTTTCTATGTGCGCAAAGTCCGCTTCGAAGGTAACGACACCTCTAAAGACTCTGTTCTGCGCCGCGAAATGCGCCAGATGGAAGGTGCGTGGTTAGGCAGCGACCTGGTCGAGCAGGGTAAAGAGCGTCTGAACCGTCTGGGTTACTTCGAAACCGTCGACACTGACACTCAGCGTGTGCCAGGTTCGCCTGACCAGGTCGACGTCGTGTACAAGGTGAAAGAACGCAACACCGGTACATTGAACTTCGGCGTGGGTTACGGCACCGAGAGTGGCGTGAGCTTCCAGGTCGGCGTCACCCAGGATAACTGGCTGGGTACGGGTAATACCGTTGGCATCAGCGGAACCAAGAACGATTACCAAACCTATGCTGAATTCTCACTGACTGACCCGTACTTCACGGTTGATGGTGTCAGCCTGGGTGGCCGCGTCTTCTATAATGACTTTAAAGCGGACGATGCTGACCTGTCTGACTACACCAATAAAAGTTATGGTGTGGATGGAACGCTGGGCTTCCCAATCAATGAGAACAACAGTTTGCGTGTTGGCCTGGGCTATGTTCATAACAGCCTGTCTAATATGCAGCCTCAGGTTGCCATGTGGCGCTACCTGCGTTCTGTGGGGCAGAATCCGACGTTGTCTGGTGATGAAGACTACTCCGCAGATGACTTCACCTTTAACTATGGCTGGACGTATAACACCCTTGACCGTGGGTTCTTCCCAACGGCGGGTAACCGTACCAACCTGAACGGTAAAGTGACCATCCCAGGTTCCGATAATGCCTTCTACAAAGCGACGCTGGATACGCAACAGTATCTGCCACTGAACCAGGATCGTACCTGGGTTCTGTTAGGTCGTGGCCGTGTGGGCTATGGGGATGGCCTGAGCGGTAAAGAAATGCCGTTCTATGAGAACTTCTATGCCGGTGGTTCCAGCACCGTTCGTGGTTTCCGTTCCAATAACATTGGTCCTAAAGCGGCTTACCTGAATAACGGTTCTTCGGACTGTTCAGGTACCGATGTGAATAAGGTGTGTAACTCCGATGATGCTATCGGTGGTAACGCCATGGCGGTTGCCAGCGCAGAGCTGATCACCCCAACGCCGTTCCTGAGTGAGAAGTACGCTAACTCTGTACGTACGTCCCTGTTTGTGGACGCTGGTACTGTGTGGGACACCAAATGGGAAAACACTGCCGCCACCCGTGCAGCAGGTATCCCGGACTACAGCGATCCAAGCAACATCCGTATGTCAGCAGGTCTGGCATTACAATGGATGTCCCCTCTGGGCCCGCTGGTGTTCTCTTACGCCCAGCCGTTCAAAAAGTATGATGGAGATAAGGCCGAACAGTTCCAATTTAACATTGGTAAAACCTGGTAATTCGGATTTGCACGGAAGCACTGCAAGAGAGTATCGCGCTTACTCTGTTTGAAAAAAGAGCGGGTAAGCGCAACACATGTGTCCGTGACACAAACGTTGATGGTGAGGAGTTTTATAGTGAAAAAGTTGTTGTGTGCCGCAGGTCTGGGTATTGCTCTGGCGGTTTCCGCCGGTGCTCAGGCTGCTGATAAAATTGCAGTGGTGAACGTTTCCAGCATTTTCCAACAGTTACCAGCGCGTGCGACCGTTGCGAAGCAATTGGAGAATGAATTCAAAGGCCGTGCAACTGAGTTGCAGGGTATGGAACGTGATCTGCAAACTAAAATGCAGCGTCTGCAGCGTGACGGTTCTACCATGAAGGCAGCCGACCGCAGCCGCATGGAAAAAGACGTGATGGCGCAGCGTGAAGCATTCTCATCGAAAGCGCAGGCTTTCGAGCAGGACAACCGTCGTCGTCAGATGGAAGAGCGTAACAAGATCCTGAGCCGTATCCAGGACGCCGTTCAGAAAGTGGCTGATAGCGAAGGTTACGATGTTGTAATCGATCAAAATGCGGTTGCATACTCTGCTAAATCTAAAGACATCACTGCTGATGTTCTGAAACAGGTTAAATAATTCATGTCTTCAATTCGACTGGCTGATTTAGCCCAGCAGTTGGATGCAGAATTGCACGGAGATGGCGATATCGCCATCTCCGGCATTGCTTCTATGCAATCCGCCCAAACCGGTCAGATCACGTTTCTTTCAAACAGCCGTTACCGCGAGCAGCTCGCAGCCTGTCAGGCTTCAGCCGTGGTGCTCACTGAAGCGGATCTGGAATTTTTCCCTGGCGCAGCGCTGGTGGTTAAAAACCCGTATCTGACCTACGCCCGTATGGCACAGTTGCTGGATACTACGCCGCAACCTGCCAAAAATATCGCCCCCAGCGCCGTGATTGATGCGAGCGCACAGCTTGGCAATAATGTCTCGATTGGCGCGAATGCGGTGATCGAATCTGATGTTACCCTTGGCGATAATGTTGTTATCGGCCCGGGGTGCTTTGTGGGTAAAAAGGCACGTATTGGTGCCGGTAGCCGCTTGTGGGCCAACGTTTCTGTCTACCATGAAGTTGAGATTGGCCGTGATTGCCTGATTCAGTCTGGCACAGTGATCGGTTCTGATGGCTTCGGTTATGCTAACGATCGTGGCAATTGGGTGAAAATTCCCCAGCTTGGCACGGTGATCATTGGCGATCGTGTAGAAATTGGTGCTTGTACCACCATCGATCGCGGTGCTCTCGATAACACCCAAATAGGGAATGGTGTTATCATAGATAACCAGTGCCAGATTGCTCACAATGTGGTGATTGGCGACAACACCGCAGTGGCCGGTGGCGTAATTATGGCTGGCAGCCTGAAAATTGGCCGCTATTGCATGATTGGTGGTGCCAGCGTGATTAATGGTCATATGGAAATTTGTGACAAAGTTACCGTCACAGGGATGGGAATGGTGATGAGGCCAATCACTGAACCTGGAGTATACTCCTCCGGGATTCCGCTACAGCCCAACAAATCCTGGCGCAAAACTGCAGCTCTGGTGATGAACATCGATGAAATAAGCAAACGCTTAAAAGCCATCGAACGCAAGGTCGGCAAAGACTAAGCTCGTCAACATCACGCTGCCCGGCTTTCATAAATACAATATGCGAAAGCGTTAGCGTACAGAAAAATTTGCGGCCTGCAGACGATGGGATGATCGTTGCGGGCCGTGTCATTGATGCCATCAGAATTTTTAGGACAGGAAGAGTATTTTGACTACTGAAACTCATACTCTGAAGATTGAAGAGATTATTGAACTTTTACCGCACCGTTATCCGTTTTTACTGGTTGATCGCGTCCTTGAGTTTGAAGAACACAAGTTCTTGCGTGCAGTAAAAAACGTCTCGGTCAACGAACCGTTTTTCCAGGGCCATTTCCCTGGTAAACCGATTTTTCCCGGTGTGCTGATTCTGGAAGCAATGGCACAGGCAACAGGTATTCTGGCGTTTAAAAGCGTTGGTAAACTTGAGCCGGGTGAGCTGTACTACTTTGCCGGTATTGACGATGCGCGCTTCAAGCGCCCCGTGGTACCAGGCGACCAAATGATCATGGAAGTCACTTTCGAAAAAACCCGCCGTGGTGTGACACGCTTTAAAGGTGTGGCCACTGTTGACGGTAAAATTGTCTGCGAAGCAACGATGATGTGTGCCCGCAGCCGGGAGGCTTAATTCGTGATTGATAGCACCGCCGTAATTCACCCCAGCTCGATCGTAGAAGAAGGCGCCATTATTGGTGCCGGTGTCCAGATTGGTCCGTTTTGCATCGTTGGTGCGAACGTTTCGATCGGCGAAGGCACGGTTCTGAAGTCCCATGTAGTGGTCAATGGTCACACCGTTATCGGTAAAGACAATACTATCTACCAGTTTGCTTCAATTGGTGAAGCGAATCAGGATCTGAAATACGCTGGTGAACCGACGCGAGTTGAGATCGGCGACCGTAACCGCATCCGTGAAAGCGTCACCATCCATCGTGGTACGGCGCAGTCCGGTGGGCTGACGAAAGTCGGTGATGACAACCTGCTGATGGTCAATGCGCACGTGGCGCACGACTGTGTGGTAGGAAGTCATTGCATCCTGGCGAATAACGCAACGCTGGCCGGCCATGTGACCGTCGATGATCATGCGATCATTGGGGGGATGACGGCAGTGCATCAGTTCTGCATCATCGGTGCTCATGTGATGGTAGGTGGTTGTTCTGGCGTTGCCCAGGATGTGCCACCCTACGTGATTGCGCAGGGTAACCATGCGACGCCGTTTGGTATTAACCTTGTGGGCCTGAAGCGCCGTGGGTTCAGCAAAGACGCGCTGCATGCGATTACTGCCGCCTACAAGCTGTTGTACCGCAGTGGCAAAACACTGGACGAAGTGAAACCTGAAATTGAGGAAATCGCGAAAGCGCATCCTGAAGTTCAGCCGTTCTATGACTTCTTTGCCCGCTCTACAAGGGGTTTGATTCGTTAACTCATGCCAAAGCATCCCTTAACGATTGCCCTTGTCGCCGGAGAAACCTCCGGCGATATTCTTGGTGCAGGTCTCATTCGTGCGCTGAAAGAAAAGCATCCTGACGCCCGTTTTGTTGGGGTGGCTGGCTCGCTGATGCAGGCTGAAGGCTGTGAAGCCTGGTATGAAATGGAAGAACTGGCGGTGATGGGCATTGTTGAAGTGCTCGGCCGCCTGCGTCGCCTGTTACATATACGCCGCGATCTGACCCGCCGCTTTACTGCACTAAAGCCTGACGTTTTTGTCGGCATTGATGCGCCAGATTTCAATATCACCCTGGAAGGGCGTCTGAAACAGCAGGGCATCCGGACAATTCACTACGTCAGTCCGTCCGTTTGGGCATGGCGTCAGAAACGGGTGTTTAAGATTGGTCGCTCCACTGACCTGGTGCTGGCATTCCTGCCATTTGAAAAAGCTTTCTACGACCGTTTTAATGTGCCTTGTCGCTTTATTGGCCATACCATGGCTGATGCGATGCCGATAGAACCGGATAAAGAGGCTGCACGCCGCGAGCTGGGCATTGCCCCGGATGCACTTTGTCTGGCACTGCTTCCTGGCAGTCGTGGGGCTGAAGTCGAGATGCTCAGTGGCGATTTTCTGCGAACGGCGATGCTGCTTCGGGCAAAATACCCGGCGCTGGAAATTGTGGTGCCGCTGGTGAATCCGCGCCGTCGCGAGCAGTTTGAGAAAATCAAAGCCGAGGTTGCACCTGACCTGACCATGCATCTGCTGGATGGTAAAGGGCGACAGGCAATGGTCGCCAGTGATGCCGCACTGCTGGCTTCCGGTACGGCCGCGCTGGAGTGTATGCTGGCGAAGTGTCCGATGGTGGTGGGATATCGTATGAAGCCTTTCACCTTCTGGCTGGCAAAACGCCTGGTAAAAACGGATTACGTCTCACTCCCCAATCTGCTGGCGGGCCGTGAGCTGGTGAAAGAACTGCTTCAGGATGAATGTCAGCCCGAGCGGCTGGCCGCAGCATTAGAACCGCTGCTGGCACAAGGTGAAACCCGCGATAAACTGCTGGCGACTTTTGCTGAACTCCATCATCAGATCCGCTGGAATGCCGATGAGCAGGCAGCGGCAGCCGTACTGGAGCTGTGCCCATGAGTGAATTTATTTATCCCAATGCCGCGCTGATTGCGGGCGTTGATGAAGTTGGCCGTGGCCCGCTGGTGGGCGCCGTGGTGACTGCCGCCGTGATCCTCGATCCGGCGCGGCCTATTGTCGGGCTTGCCGACTCGAAAAAACTGTCGGAAAAACGCCGGCTGGCGTTGTACGATGAGATCAAAGATAAGGCACTCAGCTGGAGCCTGGGCCGGGCAGAACCGGAAGAGATTGATCAGCTGAATATTCTGCATGCCACCATGCTGGCGATGCAGCGTGCGGTGGCCGGTTTGCACCTGACGCCAGACTTTGTACTGATTGACGGTAACCGTTGCCCGGCGCTGGCCATGCCCAGTCAGGCAGTGGTTAAAGGTGATAGCCTGGTGAAAGAAATCAGCGCCGCTTCAATTATTGCGAAGGTGACACGCGACCGCGAAATGGCTGAGTTGGATCGGCTCTATCCTGAATATGGTTTTGCCCAGCACAAAGGTTACCCGACCGCATTGCATATGGAAAAACTGACTCAGTTTGGCGCGACATCGCAGCATCGGCGCAGTTTCGCTCCGGTACGCAATGTCTTAATGGATGCCGATGTTGCCGCTACGGTTGCGCGTACGCGTGAGCCGATATAACGGTTACGGTGGCAGCGCTGCCGTTTCACGTTTGCAGAATAGTTAATCTTCTTCCTCTGTTTTAACAGGATCACCGATGGCCGAACCTCGTTTTATTCATTTACGCGTCCACAGCGACTACTCCATGATCGATGGGCTAGCCAAAACTGGCCCGTTGGTGAAAAACGCGGCAAAAATGGGCATGCCAGCCATCGCGATCACGGATTTCACCAACCTGTGTGGGCTGGTAAAATTTTACGGCACTGCACACGGTCAAGGCATGAAGCCGATTATTGGCGCAGATTTCAACGTCAGTAGTGAAGCCATGGGTGATGAGCTGTCCCAAATCACCGTACTGGCCGCCGATAACGACGGTTATCAAAACCTCACCTTGTTGATTTCCCGAGCCTACCAACGTGGCTACGGTCCGGCGGGCCCGACGATTGATCGGGACTGGTTGGTTGAGCATCAGCAGGGGATTATTTTATTGTCAGGCGGACGACGTGGCGATGTCGGTAAAATGCTGTTGCGCGGCAACACGGCGCAGGTCGCAGAGTGTCTGGCGTTTTATCAGCATCATTTTCCCGATCGCTACTACCTTGAACTGATTCGTACCGGTCGCCCGGACGAAGAAACGTACCTGCATGCTGCCGTTGCGCTGGCGATGGAGAACGCGATCCCGGTGGTCGCCACCAACGAAGTCTGTTTCCTGACGGAATCAGAATTCGATGCACATGAAATCCGCGTCGCCATCCACGATGGTTTTACCCTCGACGATCCAAAACGTCCGCGCAACTACAGTCCGCAGCAGTATATGCGTAGCAGTGAGGAGATGTGCGAGCTGTTCTCGGACATCCCGGAAGCGCTGGAAAACAGCGTGGAAATTGCCCGTCGTTGTAACGTCACTATCCGTCTGGGTGAGTACTTCCTGCCGCAGTTCCCGACGGGTGACATGACAACGGAAGATTTCCTGGTGGTGAAATCGAAAGAAGGGCTGGAAGATCGCCTGGCGTTTCTGTTCCCTGATGAGCAGGTGCGCGCCGAACGCCGCCCCGCCTATGATGAGCGCCTGGATATTGAACTCAACGTTATCAACCAGATGGGATTCCCTGGTTACTTCCTGATCGTGATGGAGTTTATCCAGTGGTCGAAGGATAACGATGTGCCAGTGGGGCCGGGACGTGGATCGGGTGCCGGTTCACTGGTGGCCTATGCGCTGAAAATTACCGACCTCGACCCTCTCGAATTTGATCTGCTCTTTGAACGTTTCCTCAACCCGGAACGTGTGTCGATGCCCGACTTCGACGTCGATTTCTGTATGGAAAAACGCGATCTGGTGATTGAGCATGTGGCTGAGATGTACGGGCGCCAGGCGGTTTCACAGATCATCACCTTTGGTACCATGGCGGCAAAAGCGGTCATCCGCGATGTCGGCCGCGTGCTGGGGCATCCTTACGGTTTCGTGGATCGCATCTCCAAACTGGTGCCACCTGACCCCGGTATGACGCTGGAAAAAGCCTTTGCCGCAGAACCGCAGCTGCCAGAAATCTATGAGGCAGATGAAGAGGTTAAAGCGCTGATCGACATGGCGCGCATTCTGGAAGGGGTGACGCGCAACGCCGGTAAGCATGCCGGGGGCGTGGTGATTGCGCCGACCAAAATTACTGATTTTGCCCCGCTCTACTGTGACGAAAATGGCCACCATCCGGTTACCCAGTTCGATAAGAACGATGTGGAATATGCCGGGCTGGTGAAATTTGACTTCCTGGGGCTGCGCACGCTGACGATCATCGACTGGGCGCTGGCGATGATCAACGCCCGTCGTGCGAAAGAAGGTAAAGATCCGATCGATATTGCGGCGATCCCGCTTGAAGATCAGAAAAGTTTCGATATGCTGCAACGCTCGGAAACCACGGCGGTGTTCCAGCTCGAATCACGCGGCATGAAAGACCTGATCAAACGCCTGAAGCCTGACTGCTTCGAGGATATGATCGCTCTGGTTGCCTTGTTCCGTCCCGGCCCGCTTCAGTCCGGCATGGTGGATAACTTCATTGACCGTAAACACGGGCGTGAGGCGATATCTTATCCGGATATTCAGTGGCAGCATGAGTCGCTGAAGCCCGTGCTGGAGCCGACCTACGGCATTATCCTCTATCAGGAACAGGTGATGCAGATCGCCCAGGTGCTGGCAGGATACAGCTTAGGCGGCGCGGATATGCTGCGTCGTGCGATGGGTAAAAAGAACCCGGTTGAGATGGCCAAGCAGCGCGGCGGCTTTGAAGATGGTGCGAAATCACGCGGTATTGATGGCGAGCTGGCGATTAAAATCTTCGACCTGGTGGAAAAATTCGCCGGGTACGGATTTAACAAATCTCACTCCGCCGCTTATGCGCTGGTCTCTTATCAGACGCTGTGGCTGAAAGCACACTATCCGGCTGAGTTTATGGCCGCCGTGATGACTGCCGATATGGACAACACCGAAAAGGTAGTTGGCCTGGTGGATGAGTGCTGGCGCATGGGGCTGAAGGTCTTGCCACCGGATATTAACTCCGGGCAGTACCAGTTCCACGTTAACGATAACGGTGAGATTGTTTACGGCATTGGCGCGATCAAAGGGGTGGGCGAAGGCCCGATCGAAGCCATCATTGACGCACGTAACGAGGGCGGATATTTCCGCGAGCTGTTTGACCTCTGCGCACGCACTGATACCAAAAAGCTGAATAAGCGGGTGCTGGAAAAACTGATTATGTCCGGTGCGTTTGACCGTTTAGGCCCGCACCGCGCCGCCTTGATGAGCGCCTTACCGGATGCATTGAAAGCAGCCGACCAACATGCCAAAGCCGAAGCTATCGGCCAGGCAGATATGTTTGGTGTGCTGGCAGAAGCCCCGGAACAGGTAGAGAAGTCCTATTCGGACGTCACGCCATGGCCGGAACAGATTCAACTGGATGGCGAAAGAGAGACGTTAGGGCTTTACTTAACGGGTCACCCGATCAACCAGTATTTGAAAGAGATTGAGCGCTACGTCGGTGGACTGCGCCTGAAAGACATGCACCCGACCGAGCGTGGTAAGATGATCACCGCAGCCGGTCTGGTGGTGGCGGCCCGCGTCATGGTAACAAAACGCGGTAACCGTATTGGCATCTGCACCCTGGATGACCGTTCTGGTCGTCTGGAAGTGATGTTATTTACAGATGCGTTAGATAAGTTCCAGCATATGTTGGAGAAAGACCGTATCCTGATCGTCAGTGGGCAGGTCAGCTTCGATGACTTCAACGGCGGGCTTAAAATGATGGCCCGCGAGATGATGGACATTGATGAAGCACGTGAAAAATATGCACGTGGGCTTGCTATCTCGCTGACGGACAGGCAAATTGATGACCAGCTTTTGAACCGTCTCCGTCAATCCCTGGAACCCCATCGTTCGGGGACAATTCCGGTACATCTCTACTATCAGAGAGAGGATGCGCGGGCGAAGTTGCGCTTCGGTGCAACCTGGCGCGTGTCGCCGAGCGATCGTTTGCTGAACGATCTGCGATCGTTGATAGGATCGGAGCAGGTGGAACTGGAGTTTGACTAAAACAGGATTATTATGAGTCTTAATTACCTGGATTTCGAACAGCCAATCGCTGAGCTTGAAGCGAAAATTGATTCGCTCAAGTCGGTTGGCCGTCAGGATGAAAAACTGGATATTAATCTGGATGAAGAGATTCAGCGTCTGCGCGATAAAAGCGTTGAGCTGACCCGTAAAATCTTCTCAGATTTAGGTGCCTGGCAGATCGCGCAGCTTGCGCGTCATCCGCTGCGCCCGTATACGCTGGACTATGTTCGCAATGTGTTCACTGACTTTGACGAGCTGGCGGGCGATCGCGCCTATGCCGATGATAAAGCTATCGTTGGTGGTACTGCGCGTCTCGATGGCCGTCCGGTGATGATCATTGGTCATCAGAAAGGGCGTGAAACCAAAGAGAAAATTCGTCGTAACTTCGGCATGCCTGCGCCGGAAGGTTACCGTAAAGCGCTGCGCCTGATGGAGATGGCCGAGCGTTTTAATATGCCGATCATCACCTTTATCGACACCCCGGGTGCCTATCCTGGTGTGGGCGCAGAAGAGCGCGGTCAGTCTGAAGCCATCGCACGCAACCTGCGTGAGATGTCTGGCCTGACCGTGCCGGTTATCTGTACTGTTATCGGTGAGGGCGGTTCCGGTGGCGCACTGGCCATTGGTGTCGGTGACAAAGTGAACATGTTGCAGTACAGCACCTACTCGGTGATTTCGCCGGAAGGCTGTGCATCTATTCTGTGGAAAAGCGCCGACAAAGCGCCACTGGCCGCAGAAGCGATGGGCATCATTGCACCGCGTCTGAAAGAGCTGAAGCTGATTGATACTGTGATCCCGGAACCCCTGGGTGGCGCACACCGCAACCCACTGGCGATTGGTGTGTCACTGAAGGCCCAGCTGCTTGCCGATCTGGCCGATCTCGATACCTTCACGAAAGAAGAGTTGTTGGATCGCCGCTACCAACGTCTGATGAGCTACGGCTACGCCTGATCGTTCAGCATTCGTTACCCAAAGGGCCAGACATTGTCTGGCCCTTTTTGTTTTGCGTCCACTATGCTTACACACTGGAGCAAACCGACCAGGAGGCCACATTGAATATTATCGCGATCATGGGACCGCATAACGCATTCTATAAAGATGAACCCATCCGTGAACTCGACGCTACGTTAAAAAACCAGGGTTTTCAGACCATCTATCCGCACGATGCCAGCGACCTGCTGAAGCTGATTGAACACAACCCGCGCATCTGTGGCGTGGTGTTTGACTGGGACGAATACAGTCTCGAACTCTGCCGTGATATCAACCAGTTAAATGAGTATCTGCCGCTATACGCCTTTATCAACACCCACTCGACGATGGATGTCAGCATTAACGAAATGCGCATGACCCTCTGGTTCTTTGAATATGCCCTGAATGCGGCCGATGACATTGCTCAGCGCATACGGCACTACACCGATGAATACATCGATACCATCACGCCACCCCTGACCAAAGCGCTGTTTACCTATGTGAAGGAGGGTAAATACACCTTCTGTACGCCAGGGCATATGGCAGGAACGGCGTTCCAGAAAAGCCCGGTGGGCAGCCTGTTCTATGATTTCTTTGGTGCCAATACGCTGAAGGCGGATATCTCGATTTCCGTTACTGAACTGGGCTCGCTACTCGACCATACCGGCCCGCATCTTGAAGCTGAAGAGTATGTGGCGCGCACGTTTGGGGCCGAGCAGAGCTATATGGTCACCAATGGCACCTCGACCTCGAATAAGATCGTCGGTATGTACGCCGCCCCCGCAGGCAGCACCATGCTGGTGGATCGTAACTGCCATAAGTCGCTCACCCATTTGTTGATGATGAGCGATATCATCCCGATCTGGCTGAAACCGACGCGTAACGCGCTGGGTATTCTTGGCGGCATCCCGAAACGTGAATTCACCAAAGAGAGTATTGCCCTGAAAGTCGCGCAGACACCGCGTGCCAGCTGGCCGGTCCATGCGGTGATCACCAACTCGACGTATGACGGATTGCTGTATAACACGCAGTACATCAAAGAGACGCTGGATGTGCCGTCTATCCACTTTGATTCTGCCTGGGTGCCCTATACCAACTTTCACCCGATCTACCAGGGACTCAGCGGTATGAGCGGAGAGCGCACGCCGGGTAAGGTGATCTATGAAACCCAGTCGACGCACAAACTATTGGCGGCCTTTTCACAGGCCTCGCTGATTCATATTAAAGGTGACTATGACGAGCAAACCTTTAATGAAGCCTACATGATGCACACCACGACGTCCCCCAACTACGCGATTGTGGCTTCTATTGAGACGGCGGCAGCGATGCTGCGTGGTAATCCGGGTAAGCGTCTGATTAATCGATCGGTGGAGCGGGCACTGCATTTTCGCCGCGAAGTTCAGCGTCTGCGCGAAGAGTCTGAGGGCTGGTTCTTTGATATCTGGCAGCCGGAAGGCGTCGATGAACCAGAATGCTGGGCGATTCAGCCCGGGGACGAGGAGTGGCACGGTTTCCGCGATGCAGATGCTGACCATATGTATCTCGACCCGATCAAAGTCACGATCCTGACACCAGGGATGAGCGAACTGGGTGAGATGGCAGAAGAGGGGATACCGGCGGCGCTGGTGGCGAAGTTCCTCGATGAACGTGGTGTGGTGGTGGAAAAAACCGGGCCATACAATTTGTTGTTCCTGTTCAGCATCGGTATTGATAAGACCAAAGCGATGAGCGTCCTGCGCGGGCTGACCGAATTTAAGCGCTCGTACGATCTTAACCTCCGGGTGAAAAACATGCTGCCGGATCTGTATGCAGAAGATCCCGATTTTTACCGCACTATGCGTATTCAGGATCTGGCGCAGGGGATCCATACGCTGATCCGCCAACACGATCTGCCGCGTCTGATGTTACAGGCCTTTGCCACATTGCCCGAGATGAAGCTCACACCACATCATATGTTTCAGCAGCAGGTGAAGGGCAATATCGAAACAGTAGATATCAGTGAGCTGGTGGGGCGTGTCTCGGCCAATATGATCCTGCCTTATCCTCCCGGCGTACCCGTGGTGATGCCGGGCGAGATGATCACCGAGCAGAGCAGGGCAGTGCTCGATTTTCTCCTGATGTTGTGCGCTATCGGCAAACACTATCCGGGGTTTGAGACCGATATTCACGGCGCGAAGCTCACCGATGAGGGGCAATATCTGGTGCGCGTGCTAAAGGACGACGTAGAGATTTAACCCAAGATCCAGAATCGTGCCATTGTCGCTGTCAGGCCTGGCGGTTAAGGTCGTCAGGCATGTATTTATCAGGAGCATTCAGGAGCCACAATGTCAGGTTTACAGTTAAAAAAAGTCCATCACGTGGCAATCATTGCCGGGAATTATGCGGTGAGTAAGGCATTTTACTGCGATATCCTGGGGTTCGGCCTGATGGGCGAAGTGTATCGCGAGGAGCGCGATTCGTGGAAAGGGGATCTGACGCTAAACGGTGAGTACATTATTGAGCTGTTCTCCTTCCCGCACCCCCCTGCACGACCAACTCAGCCTGAAGCCTGCGGTCTGCGCCATCTGGCATTTAGCGTGGAGGATGTTGATGCGGCGAAACGACAACTGGAAGCACACGGCGTGTCCTGTGAGGTGATCCGTATTGACCCGCTGACCGGTAAGCGCTTTACCTTCTTTAATGATCCGGATGGATTGCCGTTAGAGTTGTATCAGGCTTAAAATACCCCTCTGCTAAACCCGGCTTTTTGTCGGGTTCTTCTTTCAGGAAAGCCATGTCATCCCTTGCCCATCTTGAAGCCACACTGGCGAATGAGCACAGCCTGCTGCTGGCCTACAGTGGTGGGCTCGACTCCAGCGTATTGCTGCATCAACTGGTGTTGCTCAGACAGCAGCGTCCGGCGTTGCAGCTGCGGGCGGTGCATATTCATCATGGCCTCAACCCGTTGGCGGAGAGTTGGGTCGCGCACTGTCAGCAGCAGTGTGCACGCTGGCAGGTGCCACTGGAGGTGGTCTATGTCAGTGTGGATGCACGTCAGGGGGGGGTTGAAGCAGCCGCACGTACCGCACGCTATCTGGCCTTCCGTCAGCGGCTGCGGGCGGGGGAAACGCTGTTAACCGCCCAGCATCAGGACGATCAGAGCGAAACCCTGTTACTGGCGCTGAAGCGGGGCAGTGGGCCGGCTGGATTGGCGGCGATGCCGGAACAACACTGGCTGGGCGAACACCGGCATCTGCGTCCCTTGCTGACACACAGTCGTCAGCAACTGGAGGAGTGGGCCGAACAGCACCAGCTGATGTGGATTGAGGATGACAGCAACAGCGATGCGCGCTATGACCGGAATTTTCTGCGCCTCGAGGTGATGCCAATGCTGAATGCCCGCTGGCCGCACTTCTCACGTGCGGTGGCCCGCAGCGCAGCGCTGTGTGGCGAGCAGGAACAACTTCTGGATGAGTTACTGGCGGAGTCACTGGATTCGCTGATGGATGCATCCGGCACGTTGTCGATTCTCCCGATGCTGGAGATGAGTGAAGCCCGGCGCTTTGCCCTGCTGCGGCGCTGGATTGCGCATCAGCAGGGCAGTATGCCCTCGCGCGATGCGCTGCGGCGTGTATGGCAGGAGGTGGCCTGTAGCCGTGAGGATGCAGAGCCGCGTTTTCGGCTCGGGCAGAACGAGGTACGCCGTTTTCGTGGCCGTCTTTACTGGTTGCCATTACTGACATCGTTAAGCGAGCACGCGCTGCCGTGGCCGGATAGAGCACAACCGCTACAGCTGCCTGACGGGCTAGGGCAGTTGGAACAGCATAATGATGGTCTGGCGCTGCGGCGCCCCCTTTCCGGTGAGGCGGTCAGCGTACGCTTCCAGGCACAGGGATCGTTGCATATCGTCGGACGCGCAGGCAGTCGCCCGCTGAAAAAACTGTGGCAGGAACTGGCGGTGCCGCCGTGGCAGCGGGGTCGAATACCGCTGATTTTTTATGGCGACCGTCTGATTGCCGCCGCTGATTTTTTTGTCACCCGTGACGGTGCCCCAACGGCTGCGGATACGGACTGGTTTGTGTACTGGCGTCGCTAAATATTGAGAGAGTCATGATAATTATCAGAGTGATGGTGTTGCTGCTGCTGAGTGGTAGCCTGCCCGCCCTGGCCGCAGGAGACAGCGGCGCCGGGCAGGAAAAATCAGCGCGTTGTATGGCCTGCCACGGAACAGAAGGAAAAGCATCGGCACCGATCTACCCCAACCTTGCCGGGCAGCATGCGCCTTATCTGGCTCAGGCATTGCAGGCGTATAAAAGTGGGGCACGCAGCGGCGGCCAGGCGGAAGTGATGAAAGCGTTTGTTGCCGGGCTGAGTGATGACGATATTGATGATTTAGCAGCGTATTATGCGGGGCTGAAGCCCTGAGAAGAGAGGCGGATCGACGATCCGCCTGACTGGGAGACTAATCGGATTCACTCACCACCACGGTACCGAGGTCGGGGTGGCTGAAGCTGGCAATATGGTCGAGGCGGAGATCGCGGTTTTCTCCGGCAATGTCAATGCTCAGGTATTCCACGTTCTTTCGCGACACCATATCTTTGGCCTTTGCCTTAAGCTGTTCACCGTCTTTTAACGCCAGTGTCAGCATCCAGTTGTTCTGGCAGGCGAGTTCCAGGTTGTCATAGTCATCACAGTTGATCGGTTTGTAGGCTTCATCTTTCGTCAACATAGTCGCTCACCAATAAGTTCGCGGCAGCAAACGCTGCCTTTTCCCTGATGGAAGACGGTAGCACAGGATCGCCCGCTACTTCATCAAGCGCTTTCAACACGCACGCTAATGCGTCAGGCACGTATCCCAGGTCGCCACTGCCTATTTCGGCATATTTCCGGCGAACTAATTCACAATACTTTTGCACATGCACCCCCTTCCGAGTTTTCTCTGGCGATTATCCGACTATAGCACAGGCATTTACGGGAAATCAGCCTGCGAGCGGGTGATTTGCTTCGTCATCAGGTTACAATAGCGGGTAACTGAGATAAGGATCCTTATGGCACTGAAAGCAACGATTTATAAAGCCACGGTTAACGTCGCAGACATGGACCGCAATGTATTTATCGATAATACCCTGACGCTGGCCCGCCACCCTTCGGAAACCGAAGAGCGTTTGATGCTGCGTCTGCTGGCCTGGCTGGTTCATGCGAATGAGCGTTTGACCTTTACGCGTGGACTGAGCGCAGAAGATGAGCCAGAAATCTGGCAGCTGAACGATCATGGTGGGATTGATGTTTGGGTGGATCTCGGTCTGCCAGATGAGCGCAGAATTAAAAAGGCCTGTAGTCGCTCTCAACATGTCTGGCTGTACACCTATAACTGGCGCGCGGCACAGCCCTGGTGGCAGCAGCATCAAAACAAACTGACCCAGCATGATAATCTGACGATACGTTACCTCAATGACGAGCAACTGAGTGCTCTGACGCAACTGGCATCACGCTCAATGACGTTACAGGCCACTATTCAGGACGGCACTATCTGGCTCTCTGATGAGACTCATCATCTGGAAATTCAGTTTGAGCAGTGGCTGGAGGCAGGAAAAAGGGTATGATTGTATTATCACGTAGCGTCACTATTCCTGATGCCGAAATCGAAATCACCGCGATCAGAGCGCAGGGAAACGGTGGTCAGAACGTGAATAAAAGTTCGACGGCAATCCATTTGCGCTTTGATATTCGGCGCTCCAGCCTGCCGGTGTTTTATCAGGAAAGGATGATGGCTGTCAGCCACCATCTGATCACTCCCGAAGGCATTGTGATTATTAAGGCGCAGGAATATCGCAGCCAGGAGATGAATCGTGAGGCGGCATTAAAGCGGCTGGAGAATTTGATTCTTGAGCTTACCGTGGTGGAGAAAACCCGCCGCGCAACGCGTCCGACGCTGGCATCAAAAAAGCGTCGGCTGGAAGGTAAAGCGCATAAGGCCTCAACCAAATCGCTGCGGGGTAAAGTTCGCGGCGACTGACTTGTTTATTTTTTGCAGGAGCGACTATGAAAGCTGTTGTTCTCACGCTGTTTGCCACACTGGCATTGGGCGCGTTATTTGGCTGTAATAACCGACAAAACGCACAACAACCCTCACCGCTGGAGCCGATGCAGCAGAGTTATAGCGGGTTGCTGCCCTGCGGACCTGCCTGTCAGGACAGTGAATCCTCGTTGTTCCTGGCGGCCGATGGCAGTTATGTGCTGGAGCAGCGTGCGGGCGGAGAGAGTACGCTACGTAGTGCGCAGTATGGTAAATGGGCGCGCACGGCTGATACGCTGACGCTGGTGGCCATGAACGGTGAGAAACAACGTTTTCGCCCCACGGAAAATGGCCTCGACGTGATTTCCTGGCGCTCGGTGGCAATGAACAGTCAGCATCCTTATCATCTCACGGCGAATAACCGTAAGGTGTTATAAAAGTCCCTTAAATCATCCCGTATTTATTAACGTGATGCATTTCCGGGATTAAGTGGAATTAACTCAAATTAATATGGCCATTGTAGAACAGAACGATTCTCTGCAATGGTCATGGCGCACTTCCCCAGGTAAATAATCCTAAAACGTGGCTAACCTCTTGTTGCTTCGGTTCATTTATCGTTTTATATCCTCGTTCTGACCTTTATTATCCAATATAGCTGAAGCACGCCAGAGAAGGATCTCACGCCATTTCCCATTATGTCGGGAGATCACTCTTTCGGTATTGCCTGATATAAGCAGCTTTGTCTTCTTACACACAGTTTGCGAGTTTATAATTTTGAATCAATTAACGGCATTGAAAAAAGGCTATGCAAAAGTCTTCCTGTGGCTTTTAGTCACGCTTTTCCTGATCCCCACTATTACGCTGGTTTTTGCTGAATACGGCACACGCCAGCTCGATCAGGAATACAGCGAAATTTTTATTGATGATGCCCGCGGGCAAGGTCAGGACGTCAATAAACTGACTGCTTTCCTGCAACAGAATCCCCCTTCCAGCGTTTGTGGTGTGGTACCGGACGATCTGCTCGACTATCAGGGGGCGGTTTGTGCAGAGAAGTCAGAGCTGTGGCAGTTCTGGATGATGGATAAAGTTGCCTTCTGGACGTTGGTGGGCGGTGTCGCCATGCTGCTGATGATTGTTCTGTTCAGCGTGCTGGCATTTAAAAATCGTCAGGGACAGTTGCAAAGCCTGACGCTGGCACGTCCCTTCCTGATGCTGGCCAGTGCGCTGGAAGTGCTGGTGCAGGGAGGTATGCTGGTCTGGCTCTCCTTCTGGGGAACGGCATTCTTTACCCAAACCTATTATCCGAAGCTGGTTATGGCGATGGGCCTGCTGGTGCTGGTCGCGATGTTCTATATGATCAGAGGCATCTTCAAAAAGCTGCCACGTGATGAGGATGTTGAAGGTGAAGTGGTCACGCGCGAAGCCGCACCTGAACTCTGGGCACGCATTGATGCACTGGCGTCGCAGGTGGGGACCACGCCGCCGGATCATATTATTGCGGGTATCGATACCAACTTTTATGTTACTGAAGCGCCTCTCAGCGTGAATGAGCAGGCACTGAATGGTCGCAAACTGTACGTCAGTATTCCCTTGCTGCGCCAGCTAACTACGGCACAGGCAGATGGCGTGATGGTGCATGAATTAACGCACCTGCATGAGGGGGATACCGCCTCGGGTGCCCTGCTGGGGCCGAAGCTGCATCGCTTCGATCAGTACATTCATCTGATGAGCAGCGATGTGTCTACGCTGGTGGTGTTCTATCCGCTCTGCCTGTATCGCATGCTGTTTGAACTGGCGTGGCAGCGTAACAGCCGTGAGCGCGAATTTGTGGCTGACCGCAGTGCCGCAAACGTAATTACCCCGGCGGCGATCGTCGAGTCGCTGATTAAAATCTCGGCCTATGCCAGCTATCGTAGTGAAGTTGAGCAAATGCTGTTTGAAAATAAAACCCTGCATGGGAATGAGCTGGGGATCAGTAAAGCGATTGCCATTGGCCTGCCTCAGCACGTTAATTCACCTGACTTTATTAGCGTGATGCGTGAACAGAACGTACCGCATCCGTTCGATTCGCATCCGCCGCTGGCCGATCGCATGCGCAATGTCGGTTATACGATCGACGAAACGTGTTATGCCGCAATCGCGGCGGAACTGCCGACGGAGAGCTGGGTCGACCTGATGCCAGTGGCGTCAGACATTGAACAACACCTTTGGCAGAAATATGAGCAGGATTTCTCATCTGCTCATGAACAGAGCCTTGCATGGCGTTATGAGCCGGAAGGTGAAGAAGAGACGGCGTTGGTACTGAAGCATTTCCCACCGGCGGCCTGGACGCTGAAAGACGGCAACCCGATTGAGATTACGTATCAGGGGATTGTGAAGCCAGGGACCGCTGAACTGTTACCGTGGGATAATATTAAAAATATCAATGTGATTCGCCGTTTCGGCACTGACGTGCTTTATCTACAACATGTTCAGCCTAATGCAGCGGGTAAAAAACGCACTGAGATCCGTTTGCCTGGGGTGAAGAAGGATATTGAGGTATTTAAATACACACTGAGTCACTACTGGCAGCGCCATCAGACAATGCGGGCGTTACAGGAACAAGACCAGGCTCTGGCAGCGCAAAGCTAAAAGCTAAAACGAAAAAGCCACCGCATGCGGTGGCTTTTTTATGTCTGATCGCTTTGGTCAGTAGTCGTGGATCTTAAACCGCCAGCTCACTCACCAGGAAATCAACGATTTCATTGGTTTTGATCATACGTTTCTCACCGGCACGACGCGCTTTATACTCAACTTCTTCGCTATCGAGGTTACGGTCGCCAATCACGATGGTATGCGGTACGCCAATCAGTTCCATATCGGCAAACATCACACCCGGGCGCTCTTTGCGGTCGTCGAGGATCACATCAATCCCTTTAGCACGCAGAGTGGCATATAGCTCTTCCGCCAGCTCTTTCACGCGGAATGACTTCTGCATGTTCATTGGCAGGATGGCCACCTGGAAAGGTGCCAGCGCAGGAGACCAGATAATGCCGCGCTCATCGTGGTTCTGCTCAATGGCCGCCGCAACGATGCGCGTAATACCAATCCCGTAGCAGCCCATGGTCATAATCTGGTTACGGCCGTCTTCACCCTGTACCGATGCTTTCATCGCTTCAGAGTACTTGGTGCCCAGCTGGAAGATATGGCCAACTTCAATACCGCGTTTGATCAACAGCGTACCTTTCCCATCCGGGCTGGCATCACCTTCGACCACATTGCGGATATCCGCAACGCGTGGCAGCGGCAAATCGCGCTCCCAGTTGATGCCTTTCAGGTGCTGTCCGTCAATATTGGCACCTGCGCTGAAATCGCTCATCGCTGCCACAGTACGGTCTGCAATGATCGGCATGTTCAGGCCTACCGGACCGAGGGAGCCAGGGCCCGCGTTAACCAGCGCACGGATTTCTTCTTCTGTTGCGAAGGTCAGCGGGGCAGCAACGATATCAATATGTTCCGCTTTCACTTCATTCAGCTCATGATCGCCACGAACCAGCAGGGCAACCAGCGTATGGCCGCTCTCTTTGGTTGCCTGCACCATCAGTGTCTTGACGGTTTTCTCGATCGGCAACCCAAACTGTTCTACCAGTTCGGCGATGGTTTTTGCATTTGGCGTGTCGAACTGCACCATCGGTTGCGTGGCGGTTGCACGGCCACCGGCAGGGGCGACTGCTTCTGCTTTTTCAATATTGGCGGCGTAGTCAGATTCGGTAGAGAACACCACATCGTCTTCACCGCTCTGCGCCAGCACCTGGAACTCATGGGAGGCGCTGCCGCCGATAGAGCCGGTATCTGCATCAACGGCGCGGAAGTCCAGCCCCATACGGCTGAAACTCTGGCTGTAGGCACGATACATCGCATCGTAGGTTTCCTGCAGCGACTCCTGCGAAGTATGAAACGAGTAGGCATCTTTCATGATGAATTCACGTGAGCGCATTACACCAAAGCGTGGACGCACTTCATCACGGAATTTAGTCTGGATCTGGAACAGGTTCAGCGGTAATTGCTTATAGGAGCTGAGTTCGTTACGGATCAGATCGGTAATCACTTCTTCATGCGTTGGGCCGAGAACAAACGGGCGCTCGCCACGGTCAACGAAGCGCAGTAACTCCGGGCCATATTGCTCCCAACGACCACTCTCCTGCCACAGATCCGCAGGCTGAACGACGGGCATAGAAATCTCAATTGCACCGGCGTTGTTCATCTCTTCGCGCACGATGTTTTCAACTTTTTTCAGCACGCGTAAACCGGTCGGCAACCAGGTGTACAGACCGGAGGCCAGTTTACGGATCATCCCGGCGCGTAGCATCAGCTGGTGGCTGATCACTTCAGCGTCGGCAGGTGTCTCCTTCAGAGTGGAGAGCAGGTATTGAGTAGTACGCATGAATTACGATTCCATATGAACGCATAAAGCCAAAAAACGTGGACGCTAGTGTACCAGCGTGTCAGGTGAGTCAAAAGATGCCGGGAGAAATTAACGCGGGTCGATGGCGATAACTTCCGTACCGGACTGGGTCACGCGCCAGCGTACATTGAATTCCAGCAGCCAGGCGGCATATTCCCGGTCCGGTTCTTCGCCTTTGCGATATGCTGGCCGGGGATCCTGAGCCAGCACCTGAGCGATAAAGCGTTCAAGGTGCGGATAGTGCCGCTGATGCTGTTGTAACTGCTGTTGTGCCGGGAGGCTGAAGCAGACCGGCATATCGGCATCGGGGGCTTGCTGGGCAAACCCGGCGCGCGCTTCGGGGAGCGCCTCGGCAAACGGCAGATAAGGTTTGATATCCACGATGGGCGTGCCGTCAACCAGGTCGAGGCTGCCTAATTCGAGGATCACCTGCTGCTGTTCACAACGAACGCCCTTTAACTCAACCAGCGACATGCCGATAGGATTTGGACGGAAGGTTGAGCGGGTGGCAAACACACCCATGCGCGCATTACCCCCTAACCGCGGTGGCCGTACGGTAGGCCGCCAGCCGCCTTCCATCGTCTGATGAAAAACAAACAACAGCCAGAGATGACTGAATGCTTCAAGCCCACGTACGGCTTCCGGCTGGTTATAAGGCGCTTGCAGATGCAGCTCGCCGCCACCATCCTGTATCAAACCAGGCTGACGGGGAACGGCAAATTTCTCCTTCCACGGTGAATGGATCACGCCAATCTGATCGAAGGAGAAACGACTCATTGATTGCTGACTTTGAGGGCTGAACCCTGGCATACGGCCTGACGCACGCAGCCCTGAGCGCCACTCACGATCTCACATTTATGTACCAGCACCGCATTGGCTTTCATACCGGATGCCCGGATCTGCAGACGTTTACGTGCGGTGGCGAGATTCGGTGGTGAATCCTGTGCGCTGCTCTGGCAATCTTCGCCATAGACTTCGCCCAGGTCAGCAAAAGGTTTGCTAACGAGATCAGCAGGGTCGGTATACAGTTTTACCGGGGCAGGGCGGGCTGCGGGTTTCGACTGAGATGCGCCAGTTTGCGTAGACTGTGGAAAAGGTTTCACAGGCTCATAGGGCCGTGGTACCAACGAGCACCCTGTCAGCGTTAGCGCTAACAAACAGAGCGGTAAAACACGCATGGGAAAATCCTCACGATCGGTAAAAGTGGCGTTATTGAAGCAAGCCGGGAGGGAAATAACAAGCGGAGAGCGTACAGTCTGGCACGTATGGACGATGAGAATGTGATAGCGGGCGGCAGAAGCCACCCGCATTGGTTAAATTACCAGCCTTTCACTGCGCCGCCGTTGAACACTTTGTTCGCTGCGTCGTTAACTTCATCTGACTGATAAGCCTGTACGAATTTCTTCACGTTTTCCGCGTCTTTATTATCTTCGCGGGCAACGAGCAGGTTTACGTACGGCGAGTTTTTATCTTCAACGAAGATGCCGTCTTTTGCTGGCGTCAGGTTAATCTGGCTGGCGTAAGTGGTGTTGATCACTGCCAGGGCAATTTGCTGATCGTCCAGGGAACGTGGCAACTGCGGTGCTTCCAGTTCAACCAGTTTCAGGTTTTTCGGGTTCTCAACCACATCCAGTGAGGTTGGCAGCAGGCCAACACCCTCTTTCAGTTTGATCAGGCCCACTTTCTGCAGCAGAAGCAGTGAACGACCCAGGTTGGTTGGGTCGTTAGGGATAGCCACCTGTGCACCGTTTTGCAGTTCATCCAGCGTTTTAATCTTTTTCGAGTAACCCGCAATCGGATAAACGAAGGTGCTGCCTACAGAAACCAGCTTGTAACCGCGATCTTTGATCTGCTGGTCCAGGTAAGGTTTATGCTGGAAGGCGTTAAGGTCGATATCGCCTTTGCTCAATGCTTCGTTAGGCAGTACGTAATCGTTGAAGGTCACCAGCTCAACATCCAGGCCGTATTTATCTTTTGCCACTTTCGCGGCGACTTCAGCTACCTGCTGCTCGCTACCCACGATCACACCCACTTTAATGTGGTTTGGATCTTTCTCTTTCTGATCGCAGCCAGCCAGTGCCAGAGTACCGATAAGTGCGCCAACAGCGGCAAGCGTTTTAACGTTAAAAGACATATCCCTTCCTTAAATAGAGAGAAATTACTGTTGTGTTTACTTGTGGCTAACCGCACGAACAATGCGATCGCCACAGAACTGAATCAAATACACCAAAACAACCAGCAGAACCAATACCGTATTCATCACTGTCGCGTTGTAACCGATATAGCCGTACTGATAGCCAATCTGACCCAGACCGCCTGCGCCGACTGCGCCACCCATTGCTGAGTAGCCGACCAGAGTAATCAGAGTAATAGTAGCGGCATTCACCAGACCTGGCAGTGCTTCAGGCAGCAGAACCTTACGGATAATCTGCAATGGTGTGGCACCCATGGCGCGTGATGCTTCAATCAGGCCGGTAGGTAATTCAAGCAGGGCATTCTCAACCATACGGGCAATAAAGGGTGCTGCGCCTACGGTGAGCGGAACAATCGCGGCCTGCAGACCAATTGAGGTACCGACGATAATCCGGGTGAAGGGGATCATCCACACCAACAAAATAATGAAAGGAATCGAGCGGAAGATATTCACCGCGGCTGACAGCACGCGATAAAGCTTCGCGTTCGCCACGATCTGCCCAGGACGGGTAACATAAAGAAGCACACCAACGGGCAGCCCAAGCACAAAACCGAAAAAGCCGGAGACAAAGGTCATCATCAGGGTTTCCCAGATGCCGCGGCCCATTAACCACATCATCGCCTCAGACATAACCTAATACCTCTATCTTCACATGGTGCTCTTGCAGGAACGCGATGGCCGCTTGAGTATCGGCTGACTCACCGTGGATTTCGGCCAGCATAATGCCGAACTTCACGCCACCGGCGTAATCCATCTGCGCGCTGATAATATTGTTGTTCACATTGAAACGGCGTGCTGACTCAGACAGCAGCGGGGCATCCACTGACTGACCGGTGAATTCCAGGCGTAATAAAGGAACGGTTGTTGCGCTGGGTTCTGGGGAGAGACGTTTCAGGTAGTCTTCCGGGATATCCAGATGCAGCGTTGATTGAATAAACTGTTGGGCCAGCGGCGTCTTTGGATGAGAGAACACTTCACTCACCGTATCCTGCTCAATCAACTCACCGTTGCTGATGACCGCAACGCAATCGCAGATACGTTTCACCACGTCCATCTCATGAGTGATCAGCAGGATGGTGATCCCAAGACGACGGTTGATGTCTTTCAGCAATTCAAGAATGGAACGGGTGGTCGCCGGGTCCAGCGCGCTGGTGGCTTCGTCACACAGCAACACTTTGGGGTTGCTGGCCAGCGCACGGGCAATGGCCACGCGCTGCTTCTGCCCGCCGGAGAGATTGGCAGGCCAGGCATCGTGTTTATCCGCCAGGCCAACCAGGTCAAGTAATTCACTGACACGGGCTTTAATCTCAGCCTTTGATAGGTTGCCCAGCTCCAGCGGCAGTGCAACGTTACCGGCGACGGTACGTGAGTTCAGCAGGTTGAAGTGCTGGAAGATCATGCCAATCTGGCGACGCGCCAGTGTTAACTGGCTTTCTGATAGTGTGGTGAGATCCTGGTTATCAACCAGCACGCTGCCGGAAGTTGGACGCTCCAGCAAATTGACGCAGCGGATTAAGGTGCTTTTACCTGCACCGGAAGCGCCGATCACGCCATAAATTTGTCCGGCGGGCACATGCAGGCTGACATCAGACAGCGCTGTAATCGTGCGTGAACCCTGCTGGAACACTTTGGTGATATTTGAAAGTTTAATCATTGATTTATTTATTATCGTGATGGGAGTTATCCGTGGCATTCATTATAACGGCATCCCGCATTGAAGGGACTGGATGGATGGTAGGGCATCCAGACGTCTAAATCAATCGAAGTCATTCAATCTGCCATTCTCTCTTTTATGGTAGTGATGCGATACACTACGGCAAATTTTGTAGCAGGAGTTACTACGTGGCTGAGAAAGTCCCCGCAATTTTCCTCGATCGGGATGGCACCATTAATGTCGATCACGGTTATGTGTTTGAAAGCGACAACTTTGAGTTTATTGATGGTGTGATTGATGCCATGCGTGAACTGAAAGAAATGGGCTTTGCGCTGGTGCTGGTGACAAACCAGTCCGGTATCGCGCGCGGCTTGTTTACCGAAGATCAGTTTATGCATCTGACCGAATGGATGGACTGGTCGCTGGCCGACCGCGATGTCGATCTGGATGGCATCTATTTCTGTCCGCATCATCCGGAAGCAATAGTAGAAGAGTTACGTCAGTCATGTGATTGCCGTAAGCCGCAGCCGGGAATGTTCCTGACCGCGCAGCAGGAGCTGAACATCGATATGGCCGCTTCTTATATGGTTGGCGATAAGATTGAGGACATGCAGGCCGCTTTAGCTGCCGGAGTCGGTAAAAAAGTACTGGTTCGTAGCGGGAAGCCTGTCACTGCTGAAGGCGAGAGTGCAGCGGATTGGGTGCTTAATAGCCTGAAAGAGCTGCCTGGACGTATCAAACAGGGCTAAAAAGCAGCGTTTCGCTGGAACTTTCAGCAGGCAGTGAAAAAGTTGAGATTACTGCTTGCGTTCCCGGAGCGCCTGTCTATAATGCGCAACCACTGAGACGGCACAACGGCTTACGGCCAGCGGCTCAGGAGGTTCAGGAAGCATCTGAACCGCCGGAAAAAATTTCTCAAA